>NZ_CAKKLX010000029.1 GCF_918698155.1 Roseomonas sp. CECT 9278 | reverse complement strand
GGGCGGCGCGGCCTCGGCGGCCTGGACAACCGGCGCGACCTCGGCGGCGGATGGCGGCGGCGCGGGCATGGCGGCGGCGGCGGCGGCGATCCGCCCCTCCGCGGCCTCGTTCAGCGCGGCGATCAGCGGGGCATCGTCGCCCGCCGGCTCGGAGCCCGTCGTCTCCAGCCCGGCGACGATCGCCTTGATGCAGTCGAGCGAGGAAAGGATCAGGCTGATCCCCGCCGGCGTCACCGGCAGCGACCCGTCGCGGTAGCGCCCGAGCACGTTCTCCGCGGCATGCGCCACGGCTTCGAGCCGCGACAGGCCAAGGAAGCCGCAGGTGCCCTTGATGGTGTGCACCAGGCGGAAGACCTCCGACAGCGTCGGCTGGTCGTCGGGAGTCCGCTCCAGCCGCAGCAGCGCGGAATCGAGCGCCGTCAGCCCTTCATGCGTTTCGGTCAGGAAGTCGGCCAGAAGATCGTCCATCGCCATCCCCGGGGGTGCTTGCCCGGGCAGGATGCGCTGGCGGCGCCGAATAATCGGTAAAGCCCGCGGTGGCCGCAGCCACCGCGGGGCGGCTTATTCGCCGATGCTCAGCAGCAGCGGCGCGCAGCCCTCGCCGGGCGCCATCGCCAGGCTCAGCCGCACGCTGCCCGCCGCGGCGGTGGCGGCCAGCCACAGCGAGAGCACCTCCCGCCCGGTGGGCTCGCCCGCCAGGGGCGCGCCGGCCACCGCGCGCAGCAACGCCGGCGGCCAGGCGGCGCGCTGGCCCTCGGGCAGCACCGCCATTTCGCGATGCGGGTCGCCCACCAGGCGCACCACGCCGCCGCGCGGCAGCGCCTCGCCGCCCAGCAGCATGGCGGTCAGCAGCACAGGCACGACCTCCTCGGCCACCATGATGCCGGCATCGAGCGCGGCGGCATCGGCGCTGGCGCGGCCACCGGCGATCTCCCCGGCGGCCAGGCCGAGCACCGTGCCAAGCGCCGATTCCCCCTGCCCGCCCAGCAGGGCGCGCCACAGCAGCAGGCGCCGGCGCAGCACCGCGGCGGCATCGACCGCCAGCTCGGCCGCCTCCCCGCCCGCGCCGTCCAGCAATTCGAGGGCATTGCCCACGGTGCCCGCCACCCCGCTGATGTCGTGGCACAGGCGAAGACCAACCAACCGCGCCAGGCGCAGATCGGACAGCGGCGGTACGGAGGGCATGGCCCGGGACATCCCTTGCGTCATGGGCTGAGACAGTATCCTCTGCGGTGCTTCCGCCATGTTAGCGCCCGAAACGTGACGCCATCGTTCCAGTGACATCCATCATCGAGCCAGGCATGCGCGTCCGCCTCCCCGGCCAACCCGACTGGGGGGTCGGGCAGGTACAGTCGGTGACAGGCGATCGCATCACCGTCAATTTCGAGCACGCCGGGAAGGTCTTGATCAACGCCGCGGTGGTTGTGCTGGATGTCGTGGGGGATGACCGGCGGTGACTGCCTGGATCGACGCTGCCACCCCGCTGCTGCTGGACTGGCGGCTGGCGGGGGCGGTCCTGGCCACCGCGATCGCCGGCATCATGCGCGGCTATTCGGGCTTCGGCACGGCGGTGATCCTCGCCCCGGTCTATTCCCTGCTGTGGGGGCCGCGCGCCGGCATCCCGGTCATGCTGCTGATGGAACTGGTGGTGTCGGTGCAACTGCTGCCCGGCGCGATCAAGGATGCCGACCGGCGGGTGGTGCTGCCGCTGGGCGGCGCGGCGGCGGTGGCGACGCCGCTCGGCGCCTGGATCCTGCTCAGCGCCGATGGCGAGTCGCTGCGCCGCTTCATCGGCGGCTTCGTGCTGGTATTCGGGCTGCTGCTGATGTCGGGCTGGCGCTACCACGGCTCGCGGCCGCTGCCGCTGAACCTGGCGGTGGGCACCGCGGCGGGGCTGCTGAAGGGCGCCACGGGCATGAGCGGCCCGCCGGTGATCCTGTACCTGCTGGCCGGGCTGGAGGAAGCGAAGCGCCACCGCGCCAACCTGATCCTGTTCTTCGCCACCATCGCCGTCATCTCGGTGTTCCCGCCGCTGTTCGGCGGGCTGATCGACCTGCCGGTGCTGGTGCGCCTGGCGGTGCTGCTGCCGGTGATGGCGCTGTCGGTGCCGATCGGCGCGCGGCTGTTCCGGGTGGTGCCGGACCGGCTCTACCGCCCCTTTGCCATGGCCGTGCTGCTGGTGGCGGGCGGGCTCGCGCTGTTCGGCTAGCGGCGCCGGCCGTCGCGCCGGGCGGGCCGGCGGCGCCGGCGATGGCCCGGCCCCGACGGCACGCCTGCCATGCGGGCCGGGAAAGGGGCTTGCGGCGCCCGGCCCTCCGGCCCCAAATCCTGGTCATGCTGGACGCTGCTCCCTCGCCGGCCACCCTGACCGACCCCTTCGGGCGCGGCGTGACCTATCTGCGCGTGTCGGTCACCGACCGCTGCGACCTCCGCTGCGTCTATTGCATGGCCGAGGACATGACCTTCCTGCCCAAGCGGGAGATCCTGTCGCTCGAGGAAATCGACCGGCTGTGCGGCGCCTTCATCGCGCTGGGCACCGACAAGATCCGCCTGACCGGCGGCGAACCCCTGGTCCGCAAGGGGGTGATGACGCTGGTGCGATCGCTGGGCGCGCGGATCGGCGCCGGGGGCTTGCGCGAACTGACCATCACCACCAACGGCACGCAGCTGGCCAAGATGGCCGACGACCTGTTCGCCGCGGGGGTGCGGCGCATCAATGTCTCGCTGGATACGCTCGACCCCGCCGCCTTCGCCGCGCTGACCCGCTGGGGCAGGATCGAGCAGACGCTGGATGGCATCTTCGCCGCCAAGGCCGCGGGCCTGGCCATCAAGATCAACGCCGTGGCCATGAAGGGCGTGAACGAGGACGAGTTCGACCGCCTGGTCGCCTGGTGCGGCGAGCACGGCTTCGACCTGTGCCTGATCGAGACCATGCCGATGGGCGAGATCAGCCAGGACCGCACCGACCAGTACCTGCCGCTGTCGCTGGTGCGCTCCCGCCTGCGGCAGGCCTGGACGCTCACGGATACCGACTACGCGACCGGCGGACCCGCCCGCTACGTGACGGTGCAGGAGACCGGCCGGCGCATCGGCTTCATCACGCCGATGACCCATAATTTCTGTGAATCCTGCAATCGCGTGCGCCTGACCTGCACGGGCACGCTGTTCATGTGCCTGGGCCAGGACGATGCGGCGGAATTCCGCGACCTGCTGCGCGACCCGTCGGTGGATGATGCGGCGCTGGCGCAGGCCATCCGCGACGCCATCGCGCGCAAGCCCAAGGGGCATGACTTCGTGATCGACCGCCGCCGGAAGGCGCCCGCCGTGGCGCGGCACATGAGCATGACCGGTGGCTGACACCCTGCACGGGCTGATCGACCGCCTGGCGATCCCGGGCCTGCCATCCTGGGTGGGACTGGTCATCCTGCTGGCGATCGGCATCTCGGTCCTGGCCTTCCTGGCGATGCCCTATTCGGTGTTCGGCGTGAAGTCGCGGCTTGAGGCGATCGAGGCCGAGCTGGCCGACCTGCGCGCCGAGATCCGCGCGCTGGTCCGCCAGCCGGGTGCCAGTGCGCGCGCGCCGGTCGAGGAAGACTACGTGGCGCCGCCGCGCCGCGCCGAACCACGCATCGTCGCCCCGGAGCCGAGCCTGGCGCCGCCCGTGCCCCCGCTGGCGGCGCGCCCCCTGCGCGGTCGCAACGAACCGCGCTTCGACCGACCCAAGGCGGATCGCGGCGCGTGAGCGGCGCCGTGGCGCCATGACGGACGACCAACGACTCGGATCGTGCGGCTGCACGATCCGGGAGCGCACAGACCATCAACCGCGCCCGGCGCGCCAGTGCGTGGCGCGCAGGCAAGCCGGCCGGATGGCCGGCGCCCGCCGCCTGAGGGCCCCATGAAAATCTCGATCATCCAGTTGAACCAGGGCTCCGACAAGGCGGCGAACCTTGCCGAGGCGACGCGGCTGATCGAGGCCGCCATCGCCGCCGACCGCCCCGCCCTGGTGTCGCTGCCCGAGACCTGGACCAACCTCGGCGGCGGGCGCGACAGCCGCCGCGCCGCGGCCGAACTGCTGCCCGAACCCGGCGGCGAAGGCGGTGCCGCGTACGAGATGCTGCGCGGCCTGGCGCGCCGCCACGGCATCACCGTGCATGGCGGCTCCATCATCGAGGATGGCGGCGAGAAGCTGTTCAACACGACGCTGGTCTTCGGCCCCGACGGCGCCGAGATCGCCCGCTACCGCAAGATCCACCTGTTCGACATCACCGCCCCCGACGGCACCGGCTATCGCGAAAGCGCGCTGTATGGCGGCGGCACGGAGCTCGCGCTGTTCGAGGCGGGCGGGGTCCGCTTCGGCTGCACCATTTGCTACGACATGCGCTTCCCGGAACTGTACGTGGAACTGCGCCGGCGCGGCGCCGAGGCCATCCTGGTGCCCTCCAACTTCACGCTGCAGACCGGCAAGGACCATTGGGAGGCGCTGCTGCGCGCGCGTGCCATCGACACGCAATGCTGGATCATCGCCGCGGCATCCTACGGCACCTACGAGGAACGCGGGGCCGCGCGCAGCGTCTATGGCCATTCCCTGGTGGCCGACCCCTGGGGGCATGTGGTCGCGAAATGCAGCGACGGCGTCGGCTGGGCGACCGCGCGAATCGACCGCGCGGTGACCGAGCGCGTGCGCGCCGGCATGCCGTTGCTGGAACATCGCGACGCCGCACGGGCCCGGGCGGCGACGTGACGCGCCTCGCCATCCTCGCCGCGCAGAACGAGGCGGCGCGGGCGGCGCAGGAAGCCCTGGCGGCGCGCTACGGCGCGGCGGAACCCGACAGTGCCGACGTGATCGTGGCGCTCGGCGGCGACGGCTTCATGCTCGAGACGCTGCACCGCTTCATGAACCGCGGCATGCCGGTCTATGGCATGAACCGCGGCTCCGTCGGCTTCCTGATGAATGACTGGCGCGAGGACGACCTGCCCGAACGCATCGCCGCCGCGCAGGCCTCGACCCTGCACCCGCTGCGGATGCGCGCCTTCTGCAACGGCACCGCGCCGGTCGAGGCGCTGGCCATCAACGAGGTCTCGCTGCTGCGCGAAAGCCGCCAGGCCGCCAAGGTGCGAATCCTGGTGGATGGCAAGCAGCGGCTCGAGGAACTGATCTGCGACGGCATCCTGGTGAGCACGCCGGCCGGCAGCACCGCCTACAACCTGTCGGCGCATGGGCCGATCGTGCCGCTGGGGGCGAACCTGCTGCCGCTGACGCCCATTTCGGCCTTCCGCCCGCGGCGCTGGCGCGGCGCGCTGCTGCCCGCGGATGTCGAGGTGGTGTTCGAAATCCTGGAACGCGACAAGCGCCCGGTCGCCGCCGTGGCCGACTACACCGAGGTGCGCGACGTCGCCCGCGTCGAGGTGCGCGAGGCGCGCGACGTCTCGCTGACCCTGCTGTTCGACCCCGACCACGGGCTGTCCGAACGCATCATCGCGGAGCAGTTCACGGTGTGAGCGGGGGCGGCCTGTCCGACCGCGCGCTGATCTGGGGCATGGCGGTGACCCAGCTGGTCGGCTGGGGCACGCTGTTCACCCCGTTTCCGCTGATGGTCGCGCCGATGGAGGCGGAGCTCGGCTGGTCGCGCGTGCAGCTCAACGCCGCCTATACCACCGGCCTGCTGGCGGCGGGGCTGGCGGCGGTGCCGGCCGGGCGCTGGTTCGACCGGCATGGGGCGCGCGGCATGATGGGCCTGGGCACCGCCCTGGGCGCCGTGCTGCTGGTCGCCTGGAGCCTGGTCGGCCACCCCATCGCCTTCTTCGCGATCTGGATCGGCATCGGCATCGCGCAGGCGATCGGCCTGTGGGGCATCGCCATGGCGGTGGTGGTGGAACAGGCGCGCGACGCCACGCGCAGCATCACCATCATCAGCCTGGTCACCGGCTTCACCGGCACGGTGTTCCTGCCGCTGACCGATGCGCTGATCGGCGCCCTGGGCTGGCGCGGCGCCTTGCAGGCGCTGGCGGTGCTGCAACTCGGCTCGGTGCTGATCACGGTGCTGATGCTGCGCCACGAACGGCGCCCGACGCCCGGCGCCGCCCCGCCGGCGCCGCGCGTGCCGCTGCTGGCCCGGCTGCGGCAGCGCGCCTTCCTCGGCCTGGCGGTGTGCTTCGCGGCGCATGCCTTCATCGCCACCGGGCTCGGCGCGCACCTGATCCCGTTGCTGCGCGAACGCGGCTGGCCCGAGGCGACGGTGCTGCTGATCGCCGCCGCCCATGGGCCGGCCCAGGTGGTCGCGCGCGCCGTGCTGTTCGCGGCGGGCCGGCGCGCCAGCCTGCGCCGGGTGGGGCTTTGGGCGGCCGGCCTGGTGCCGGTCGGGATGCTGGCGCTGGCGGCCGGGCCCGCCAGCCTGGCGCTGACCATCGTGTTCCTGCTGGCCTGGGCGATCGCCGACGGGCTGATGACCATCATCCGCGCCGCCGGCACCGCCGAGATCCTGGGGCGCGAGGGCTACGGCACGGTGACCGGCGCGCTCGCGGTGATCTCGATGCCGCCGCGCACCGGGGCGCCGCTGCTGCTGGCGCTGCTGTGGGAGGGGCTGGGCGGCTACGGCCTGGTGCCCTGGCTGCTGGTGGCGGTGGGGCTGGTCGGCGCGGCGGGCTACGCGGTGGCCGCCAGGCGATAGCGGCCGCGGTCAGAGCTGGCTGCGTTCGCTCGCGCTCACGTCGCAGGCTCCAGCCTGTTGTTTTCAGAGCAGCTTCACGCGTTCTGAACGCGATCCGCTCTAGGCTCCAGACTCATTCACGTCCAACTGAATGAGCATGGCGGCGATGGTGATGGCCGCGGCGAAGTTGGCGGCGTGCTTGTCGTAGCGTGTGTGGATGCGGCGCCCGTCCTTCAGCCGCCCGATGGTGCGTTCGATGATGTTGCGCGCCGTGGAGGCGCGCGCGTCGAACGGCTGCGGCTTCTTGCGGGATGGGTTGTTCGGGATGACGGGCGTGGTGCCGCGCCCGATCAGGAAGTGTCGCATGCCGTTGCTGTCGTAGGCGGTATCGGCGAACACCTGGTCGGGCACCGGCAGGCCGGCCAGCAGGCCGTAGATCGCCCATCTGACCTGGCGTGACGGCGAAGGCGAGGACGCGGCCTGCGCCGTCCACGACCAGGTGGATCTTGGTGCCGCGCCCGCCGCGCGAGCGGCCTATGGCCTGGAAGTCGGCCCCCCTTTTCCGCCTGCTGCCGAACGGTGTGCCTTGGCTGTCGTGCTGTCGATCAACTGCCGCCCGCCTGGTGTGGCCTCGACGAGCGCGGCAAGCATGCCGGCCCAGATGCCGCGCCCCGACCAGCGGTGGTAGCGGTTATATATGGTGGTCGAGGGGCCGTAGCAGGCTGGGCAGCCCTGCCATCGCCCGCCGTTCCTGAGCATGTGCACGATGCCGCTGATGACGCGCCGGTCGTCCACTCGCCGCGCGCCAGGCTGGTTCGTCGGCAGCAGTGGCGAGATCACCGCCCACTGCCGGTCCGACAGCCAGAACTCTCCCGCCATGATCCACGCTCCAAAGCCCCGAAGCTTGAATCGCAAACCGCCGCGCCGCTCCCAGAACTGACTGGGTTTGGAGCCTAGAAGCGTTCGGCGCGATACGGCCTGGGATCGGTGAAGGGTTGATCGCCGGTCATCATCTCCGCCAGCAAACGTCCCGTCGTCGGCCCCAGCGTGAAGCCTTGGTGGGCGTGGCCAAAAGCGCACCAGGCGCCCGGCTGCCCGGGCAGCGGACCGATGATGGGCAGCATGTCGGGCGTGCAGGGGCGGATGCCCATCCATGGCGCATCGTCCACGCGCTCCGCCAGCGGCAGCAACCCGCGGGCGACCGGTTCGGCGCGGTCCAGCTGTACCGGCGTCGGCGCTGCGTCGACACGGGCGAACTCGGCGCCGGTGGTCAGCCGGATGCCCGCGCGCATCGGGGCCAGGAGGAACCCGCTGTCGGTGTCGAGGATCGGGCGGTTCAGCACCGCATTCCCCCGCAACCCATAATGCATGTGGTAGCCGCGCTTGCCGAACAGCGGCGGTGCATACCCGAAGCGCTGCGTCACCTCGCCCGCCGCGACGCCGAGCGCGATGACGACTTCCGCGGCGTCGATCGGCCCATCGGCGCCCTGCACACGCCAGCCAGACCCGGTCCGCTGCAGTGTGGCGGCGTCACCAAGCACGATGCTGCCGCCTGCCGCGGCGAATTGCCCGGCATAGGCGAGGGTCAGCGCATGCGGGTCGCTGACCGAGACAGGATCGGTCCAGTGGATCGCCCCGACGCGCTCGGCCAGCAGATGCGGCTCGGCCGCGGCCAGGGCGCGGCCGTCCAGGACCGCGAAGTTGACGTCGTAGTCGCGCCGCGCGACCTCGGCCTGCGCCACGGCGGCATCCAGCCGCCGCTGGTCGCCGAACAGCCGCATCCAGCCGATCGGCCGCAGCAACGGCATCGCCTCCGTGCCGCGCGCGCAGGCCAGGTGTTCGTCGAGGCTGGTGACGATCAGCCGCGAGTAAGCCTGCACCGCATCGAGGTAGCGCGCCGGTTCGGAATGCCACCAGTAGCGCAGCAGCGGCGACACGAAGCCCGGCAGCGCCAGCGGGTGGTACACGGCGTCGATCGACTGGTTCTTCGCGATGCGCAGGATCTCCGCCATGGCGCGCGGAAAGGGGTGCGGATAGACGGCTTCGCGCTGGATCAGCCCGCCATTGCCGAAGGACGCGCCGAGCCCCGGGGCCTGGCGGTCCGCCAGCACCACATCGTAGCCGCGCCGGCGCAGGTGCAGCGCCACCGAAACACCGACCATTCCCGCGCCAAGCACGATCGCCGATGGGGGCATTCCCGCATGGTCCTTGTGGTTGTCGATGGTGAGTGTGCAGGCGCGCCACGCTGTCGATCAAGACGCGACGGCGATCTCCCTGCGCATCGCGCCGCGCGGATCATGCGACCCGATGCGGTCCTTGCGCGGCGGCTCAGAGACTGAGCGGGCAGCGCACATGGTGCCCGTCCCCGACCGCCAGCAGCGGGGGGATGGAGGACCTGCACGCATCGACCGCGATCGCGCAGCGCGGGTGGAAGGCGCAGCCCTGCGGCGGTGCGGCCGGGTTCGGTGGTTCGCCCGCGGCCGCCGGTGCCATCCCGCGCGCGCCCAGCCGCGGCACGGACCCAAGCAGCGCGCGCGTGTAGGGATGCCGCGGCGCGCCCAGGACCGCCGCCGCCGTCCCTTCCTCGACCACGCGGCCAAGATACATCACCGCCACGCGCTCGCAGACCTGGCGCACCACAGCCAGGTTGTGGCTGATGAACAGATAGGCGAGGCCGCGCCGCGCGCGCAGTTCCTCAAGCACATCGAGGATCTGCGCCTGCACTGAGACATCGAGCGCCGAGGTCGGCTCGTCCAGCACCAGCAACTCGGGCTGCAGCGCCAGCGCCCGCGCGATGCACACGCGCTGCTTCTGCCCGCCGGAGAGTTCGTGCGGAAAGCGGTGCAGGAAGGCGGAGGGCAGGCCGACCTCGGCCAGCAGCGCCGCGACGCGATCGCGCAGCGCACGCCCCGATGCGACGCCGTGGATCCGCAGCGGCTCGGCCACGGCATCCTCGGCCGACAGGCGCGGATCGAGCGCCGCCGAAGGGTTCTGGTGGATCAGCTGCATGCGCCGCCGCAGTGGGCGCATGGCGTGTTCCTCCAGCGCCGTGATGTCCTGCCCGTCGAAGCGGATGGTCCCGGCGCTGGGCGGGATCAGCCGCAGCAGCAGCCGCGCGAGCGTCGACTTGCCGCAGCCGCTCTCGCCGACGATGCCGAGCGCCGCGCCGCGTGCCAGCACGATGTCCACATCCGCCACCGCCTGGATGCGCGACGCAGGCTGGAACAGGCCGCGCCTGCCTTCGAAGGTCTTTGCGAGCCCCTGCGCGTGCAGCAGCGCATCCGTCATGGCACGGCGTGGTGGCAGGCGACGGCGCGGCCTGGCAGCAGGGCGCGCGGCAGGGGCTTCTCGGTGCGGCAGCGGTGGGTCGCGGCGGGGCAGCGCGGATGGAAGCGGCAGCCCGTGGGCGGCGCGATGAGGCCCGGGATGCTGCCGGGGATGCCTTGCGGGCGATGATCCGGCCTGTCGAGATCCGGCACCGCCGCGATCAGGCCACGCGCATAGGGGTGCAGCGGCCGCGCCAGCAATTCGGTGGTCGGCGCCTCCTCCACCACGGTGCCGGCATACATCACCGCGACGCGCGCGCAGCTTGCCGCGACCACGCCAAGGTCGTGGCTGATCAGCATCAGCGCCAATCCGCGATCCGCCACCAGCCGCGCGATCAGCGCCAGCACCTGCGCCTGCACCGTGACGTCGAGAGCCGTGGTCGGTTCGTCCGCCACCAGCAGCGCAGGTTCGCCCGCCAGCGCCATCGCGATCAGCACGCGCTGGCGCATGCCGCCGGAGAGCTGGTGCGGATGGCTGTCCAGCAGCCGCGCAGGTTCGGGCAAGCCGACCGCGGCCAGCAGTACCGCCGCCAGCGCCCGCGCCGCGTGGCGCGGCCGCGCGCGCGCACCGGCGGCGGCATCCTGGCCGCGGATTGCGTCCTCCATCTGCGTGCCGACCGACAGCAGCGGGTTGAGGTAGGAGGCCGGGTCCTGAAACACCATCGAGATGGCGCGGCCGCGCAGCTTCCGCATGCCGCGTTCGGGCAGGCGCAGGATGTCGTCGCCGCGGAAGCGGATCTCGCCGGAGACGATGCGCGCCGGCGGCGACGGATTGAGCGCGAGCAGGCTGCGCGCCAGCACCGACTTGCCGCAGCCCGTCTCCCCCACGATGCCGAGCGTGTCGCCGGCATTCAGCGTCAGGTTGATGCCGTCCAGCACCTGCGCCGTGCCGTCGAAGGTGTCGAAGGACAGGCGAAAGTCGCGGATCTCGACCAGCGCGGTCATCCGCGGTTGCTCCGTGGGTCGAGGATGTCGCGCAGCCCGTCGCCGAGCAGGTTGAAGCCGAGCACGGCCAGGTAGATGAACACCCCCGGCGCCATCGCATACCACCACCATTCCGGCAGGTAGCCGCGCGCGATCGAGATCATCGCGCCCCATTCCGGCGTCGGCGGCTTGGCGCCGAGCCCGATGAAGCCGAGCGAGGCGACGGCAAGGATCGCCTGGCCGATATCCATGCTCATCTTCACGATCAGCGGGGAGATGCTGTTGGGCAGGACATGTCGGCGCAGGATCCGCGCGCGCGAGGCGCCGGCGACGCGCGCGGCCTCGATGAAGGGTTCCTCGCGGATCGACAGCGCCTTGGATTCCGCAAGCCGCACATAGCCCGGCCACCACACCAGGATCAGCGCCACCATCGCGTTGCCGATGCCGGGGCCGAGTGCGGCGACCAGCGCGATGGCCAGCACCAGGCCGGGCACCGACAGGAACAGGTCGGTGAAGCGCATGATGGCTTCGCGCAGGCGGCCGCCCGCCAGCCCGGCCAGGATGCCGAGCGGCACGCCGATCGCCGCCGCCGCGAAGGTGATGCCGATACCGACCAGCAGCGACACCCGCGCGCCCACGATCACCCGCGTCAGGATGTCGTTGCCGACCTCGTCCGTGCCGAACCAATGCGCGCGCGATGGCGGCTGCAGCTTGTTCGCCAGGTTCACGCCACCCGCCACGTCGTCCGGGTACGGCACGATCCACGGCCCGATCAGCGCCAGCACGACGATCCCGGTGACCAGGAACAGCCCAAGCATCGAGGAAAAGGAGCGCGTGAGCAGCCATAGAGCCAGGCGCAACCGGCGGCGTGGCGGGGCGGCGACGGTCTCCTCGGCGGCGGCGGACATCAGGCCCGTCGCAGGCGCGGGTCGAGCACGCCATAGAGCAGGTCCACGATCAGGTTCGCGACCATGAAGTTCAGCCCGACGATCAAGGTCACGCCCATCACCGGCTTGAAGTCGCCGGCAATGGCGGAGGAGACGGCGTAGAGGCCGATGCCCGGCCAGTCGAACACGGTCTCCACCAGCACCGTGCTGCTCATCATCCAGCCCCAGCGCAGGCCGATGATGGCGAGCGTGGGCAGCATCGCGTTCTTCAGCGCGTGCACCATGACGATGCGCCAGGGTGTCACGCCATGCGCGCGCGCCGCCGTGACGTAGTCGGTGCGCAGCGCCTCCACCATCTCGCTGCGGTTCACCCGCAGGATGGAGGCCATGCAGGGCAGCGACAGCACGATCGCCGGCAGGATGATGTGCGACAGCGCCTCGTGGAACAGCGCCCAGTTGCCGCGCAGCAGGCTGTCGACCAGCAGCAGGCCGGTGATGGCTGGCGGGGGTTCCGTGAACACCGAGATGCGTCCGCTGGTCGGCAGCAGGCCAAGCCAGGTGGCGAAGGCCAATTGCAGCAGCAGCCCGAACCAGAAGGGCGGCAGAGCGATGCCCGAGACGGCAAAGATGCGCGTCACCTGATCCGCCGGTCCGTCCTTGCGCAACGCGGATAGAACGCCGAGCGGCACGCCGAACAGCACACCCAGCAGCATCGCCAGGATCACGAGTTCCAGCGTCGCGGGGAAGTACCGCGAGAGATCCGTCCCGACCGATCGCCCGGTCGTGATGGAGCGGCCGAAATCGCCCCGCGCCAAGTCTGAAAGGTAGCGCAGGAACTGCTCGGGCAGCGGCCGATCCAGCCCGTAGTCGCGGCGCACCCGTTCGATCTGCGACCGCCCCGCATCGGGCCCCGCCGCCAACGCCGCCGGGTCGGACGGCGCGACATTGGCGATGACGAAGGTGAGGCAGACCAGCCCGAACAGCATCAGCCCCGCAAGGCCGATGCGACGAAGGACGTAGCCGATCAACCGACGGCCCAGAGCGGGTAGAGATCGATCTCCCCGGTGAAGCGCACCGGGCTGAAGGCGAAGCCGCGCACATAGTCGCGCCGTGCCCAGATGCGGTTCGCCACCATGCCGAAGATCTCCGGCTGGTCGGCGACGATCTGCGTCTGGATGCGTGCATACAGCGCCATGCGCTTGGCGTGGTCGGTCTCGGCCCGCGCTTCGTCGATCATGCGCGACACCTCGGCATTCTCGTAATGCGCGGTACCGTAGTACAGGCCCCAGGAGGAACGGTGGTACTGGTAGGCGACCGTGTCCGGGTCGGTGCCCACGGGCGTGACATAGATCGACATCATGGCCGGCGATGTATCGGGCTTCGACCCGCGGCTGGTCATGGTCGGCCAGGGCTGGCCCACGATGTTCACGCGGATGTCGAGGGCGCGCAGGCTGTCGAGCAGCGCCAGGCCGATGCGCCGCGCATCCTCCAGCCCCTGCACATGCACGTATTCCAGCTCGATCCCGCCATTGGGCGTGCCGCTGCGGCGCAGGAAGTCGCGCGCCTTGTCGAGGTCGCGGCGCGGGATTCCCGGCACGTCGATGTGCCCGGCCATCGATGCGGGGAACGGGCTGGTCATCAGCGTCGCCGCACCATTGTGGATGGCCAGCAGCGAATCATAGTCGAAGGCATGAGCGATCGCCTTGCGCAGGTTGATGTCCGCGGTCGGACCCTGCTGGCAATTGAACTTGATGCCGAAGGTGGTGGAGCCCTTGTGGTTCTCCACCGCGACGCCAGGCAGGCGCGCGAGCTGGTCGATGTCGTCGGGCGTGAGGTTGGTGATGATGTCCGCCTCGCGCCGCTGCAGCGCGGCGCGGCGCGGCGCCGCCTCGCGGATGATGCGGTAGATGATGCCGGACAGCCGGTCACTCTCCGCCATCGGCCAGCCCTTCCAATAGGCCGGCACGGCATCGAGGTGGATCAGCGTATTGGCATCGAAGCGGCGCAGGCGGAACGGGCCGGAGCCGGCGGCGTTCTCGGTCAGCCATTTGCGGCCGAGATCCGTGCCGTCCTGGTTCGCCATCACCTGGCGCGGATTCACGATGTACCACCACGGCACATAGGACAGGAACGGCGCGAAAGGCCGGTCCAGCGTGAAGCGCACGGTGCGCGCATCGACCGCCGCGATGTTCTCCGGCTTGAGGAAGTCCTTCAGCATCCAGGCGATGCCGGCGTTCAGCCGCAAGCCGCGCTCGAAGGAGAAGCGGACGGCCTCGGCGTCCACCGCATCGCCATTGTGGAACTTCGCGTTGCCGACCAGGTGGAAGGTATAGGTCAGGCCATCGGCCGAGACCTCGTGCCGTTCCGCGAGCCAGGGCACGATGCGCGGTGGGTCGCCCTCGTACTTCAGCAGTGCGTCGTAGACCGACTGCTGGATCATGCGCGTCGACCAGTCGTAGCGCACATGCGGGTCGAGCACCGGCACCTGCTGGTTGCCGGAGAAGACCAGCACCTTGCGGTTGCCGTCGCGCTCGAAGGCCCAGGAGATGCCCGGTGCGGTCACGCCGAGTGTTGCGGCAGCCGCGAGGAATCCGCGGCGGGAAGGATGATCGTTCATGCTGAACCCCCGGTCGTTGCTGCCATGGCCCGGTCCGCGCCGGCGTCCGGTTGCGCCCGTCGCCGCGCCGTGGCGACCGGGTCGATGCGGCCATCCGGTCCGAGCACGACACCATAATCGCGCTCGGCACCTTCGGCCGTGACGTAGCCGTCGTCCAGGTCGGCCTGTACGGCTTCGATCGGGCGGTCGCGCGGTTCGCCAAAGCCGGAGCCGCCGGCGATCCGTCCCTCGATCTCAGTGGCCGGGTCATGCAGCGCCACCATCTCGCCGGCGCCGACGTCGCGCGCATCGGCGTCGCCGGACGCCTTCACCGCGCCGCGACCCGGCGCGCCCGGCCGCCCGCCGAACAGCCCTTCGGGCTTCAGCCCAACGCCCTCGGGATACAGCCCGACCATGATCGGCTCGGGACCATCGAGCAGCCGCCGCGCGCGCATGCGCTGGCCCAGCCCGCCGCGCTGCCGCCCGGCACCGCCGGTATCGGCGACCAGCCCTTTCTCGAGCACCAGCACGGGCATGCGCGATTCCAGCAGTTCGACCGGCGTATTCGCCGCGGAGGTCGGGAACAGCAGCCCCGACTTGCCGTCTGCCTTCGACGACGCTCCCTGCCCGCCCCCCATGAAGAAGTGGTCGGACGCGATGCGCCCCTGCTTGTTGCGCCCGTAGAAGCCGAATGATTTCGGTAACCCTGTGAAGGCCTGCACCCTGTCCGGGATCGCGGGGGCCAGGGCGCGATACAGGTTGGGCCCGATGAACCAGGACAGGCGCGTGCGATACGCGACCGCCGCCGGCGGCTTGCAGTTCAGCGCGGAACCCTCCGGCGCCACGACGCTGATCGGCGCGTAGCAGCCCGCATTGCCGCGCACGCCAGGTGTCAGCATGCATTTCAGCGGATAGGAGGAATGCGCCGCCGTCACGTTCATCGTGCAGTTCAGCCCGCCGCGCGGCAGCGTCGGCGGCGCCTCGACATGCTCGACATGCACGGTGTCGCCGGCCTTGTGGACGCGCACGCGGTAGCGCAGCGGCTCGCCGAGCGGACGATTCTCGATCTCGCTTTCGTACACGCCGTCCGGCACGGCGCGGATGGCGGCGCGCGTCGCGGCCTCGCTGCGCCCCTGCACGACGGCGGCCAGCGCGGCCAGGTCCTGCAGACCGTATTCCTCCATGAAGGCGACCAGCCGCTGCGCGCCCAGCGCATTCGCGGTCACCATGGATTCGACATCGCCCAGCACCTGGTCGCTGTTGCGGATGTTCTGCGCCATCAGGCGCAGCAGCGACCGGTCCGGCATGCCCGCCGCATAGAGCTTCATCGGCGGAATCTGGAAGCCTTCGTCATAGATCTCGCGCGCCGCCAGCGGATCCTTCACGCCGCCGATATCGCTGACATGGCCGACCGTGCCCATCAGCGCGACGACGCGGCCATGGTGGAAGACCGGCGTGACCAGCGCGATGTCGAACAGGTGCCCCGCGCACAGCCACGGATCGTTGGTCACCAGGACGTCGCCGGGCTTCAGTGTCTCCGCCGGGAAGTGCTCCAGCAGCGCCTTCACGCAACGGGTCAGCGTCAGGTTGAAGAGCGGCATGGCGCGTGGCGAATGCGCCAGCGGGTTGCCCTGCGCGTCCAGGATCTCGTTCGCGAAGTCCTGCGCCTCGGCGATGATCAGCGAATACGCGGTGCGGCAGACCGTCTGCCACATCTCCTCCACGATGGAGATCAGGCGCGACCACATGATCTCGAGGCCGATCGGGTCGGCCTCGATGCGCGCCACGGCCTGCTCGATCGCCATGCCGGGCGTCACCAGCGCCTCCGCCTTCGCGGCCGACCCGACCGTGATCCGCAGGTTCAGCACGGCATCGATGCTGAGCGTGTCGCCGGGCGCGATGATGGTGGTTGCCTCGCGCTCCTCGATGATGGCGGGACCCGGCACGCGCGTTCCCGGCGTCAGCCGATAGCGGTCATAGACCGGCGTGTCGTGGAAGCGGCCGTCGAACCAGGCCGGGCGGCTTCCTTTCAGGGCCGCGCCCTCGCCTGCCGCGGCGCCGACCGCGCCGGACACGGCGATCGGGGGCTCGGGTGAGACGACGCGCACGCGCAGCGACAGCAACTCGATCTCGGCATCCTCGACCACGCGGGTATAGAGCCGCTGGTAGGTCTCGACGAAATGGGCGCGGATCGCGGGCAGGCTGCCGGCATCGATCGCGCCCTGCGGCAGCGGCACCATGATCTGGTGCAGCTGGCCAGCCATCCGCATCTCCGCCGTGCGCTCCACGCGCATCGCGCCGTCGTCGATGCCGGCGCTGCGCAGGCGCGCGCGGGCATCGCTCTCCAGCGTCGCGAGGGCCGTCGCGATCGCCGCGAAATCCGCCCCGGCGCCGAGAGGCGCGATCAGGCTGCGCGACGTCTCGAAGGCCAGCGGGGCGGCGAGGAAGCCGAGCGCCGAGGCCGCCCCCGAGGCCGGCGGCACCAGCACTTCCGTGATGCCGAGGATGCGCGCGACGCGCGCCGCATGCGCCGGCCCCGCGCCACCGAAGGCGACCATCGCGTAGCGACGCGGATCGCGCCCCTTCTCCACCAGATGCACGCGCGCCGCGCCGGCCATCGCTTCGCACACCACGGCATGCACGCCCCAGGCGGCCTCGATCGCTGGCAGGCCGAGCGTGGCACCGAGCCTCGCGAGCGCCGCTTCCGCCGCTGCGCGATCGAGCGCCATGGCCCCGCCCAGGAAGAAGCCGGGATCGTAGTAACCCAGCAGCAGGTTGGCGTCGGTCACGGTGGCCTGTTGCCCGCCTCGCCCGTAGCAGGCGGGCCCCGGGTCGGCGCCCGCGGAATGCGGCCCGACCTTGATGAGCCCGGTCTCATCCACGCCGGCGATGGAGCCGCCGCCGGCGCCGATCTCGATCATGTCCACCACGGGGGCGCGGATCGGCAGCCCGGAACCCCGCTTGAAGCGATGGACGCGCGCGGCTTCCATCATCGGCGCTACCTCGGCGCGACCGTTCTCGATCAGGCATGCCTTGGCGGTGGTGCCGCCCATGTCGAAGGCCAGCGCATCGGGCAACCCCGCCGCGCGCGCGAACAGCACGGTCGCGAGAGCACCGCCCGCCGGCCCGGATTCGAGCAGCCGGATCGGCAGGGCGCGCGCCACCTCCGGCGCGCAGAGCCCGCCATCGGACTGCATCAGCCGCAGCGTTCCGGCGAAGCCCAGCGCCTCCATCTCGTGGATCAGGCGGCCGAGGTAGCGGTCCATCAGCGGCTGCACGAAGGCATTGGCGCAGGTGGTCACGCTGCGTTCGTATTCGCGGATCTCGGGCGCGACCTCGCTCGACAGGCTGATCGAGACATTGGGGAAGGCGGCGCGCAGAACCGCCGCGGCAGCCTGTTCATGCGCCGGATTGGCGTAGGCGTGCAGGAAGCAGATCGCGATCGCCGTGCAGCCTTCGGCCACCAGCTGCGCCCCCGCGGCGCGGACCTCCGCCGCATCGAGCGGCGCGACGGTCTGCCCGTCATGCGTCACGCGCTCGGTGATCTCGATCCGGCGCCGTCGCGGCACGATCGGGTCGGGGAACTTCAGGAACAGGTCGTAGATGTCGTAGCGCTGCTCGATCCCCAGTTCGAGCACGTCGCGAAAGCCGCGCGTGGTCAGCAGGCCGGTGGTCGCGCCACGACGCTCGATCAGCGCATTGGTCACCAGCGTGGTGCCGTGCAGCACCTCAGACAGCGCCGACACCGCGATGCCGGCATGCGCCGTGATGGCGCGAATGCCCGCCAGCGCGCCCTCCGCCGGGTCGGCCGGCGTGGTCAGGCACTTGTGCAGCGTGATGCCGCCCGTCGCGGCATCGAGCAGCACGAAGTCGGTGAAGGTGCCGCCGATATCGAAACCCAGGCGGTAGCGCGGGGAAGGACTGGTCACCGTGGCCCGTTCCATCTGTTCACCTCGCCGCGAGGCTATCGAGCGCCATCATGTGCGGCAAGGGCGACGCACCTGTCCAGGGCGTGCGTGGCGCGCGAATTCCAGGCGCGGACGCGATCCATCCAATTCTTCGGCATACCGCTGCGACAGTGCCCGCGCGACGCGCAGGCCAGTGCGCTCGCCTGAATTCACGCCATGACCCGCCGCGGATTTCCGCCTAACCTTCCGGCATGGCGAGCGCAGACCCGACCTCCATCGCCGGCAAGGCGTTTCCGCTGCAGGGGCACTTCGACCACCTGGTCGTCGGCGCCGGCGCGGCCGGCATCGCCGCGGCGCGCGCGGCCGCGGCATCTGGCGCGAAGACCTTGCTGGTGGACGAACATCCGCTCGATCCCGGGCTGTTCGGCCTCGACATCCCGTATCTGTTCGGCGCGCGCTTCGATGCGGGCATCGGCACGGCCGCCCGCATGGAGGAACGCATCGTCGCCGCGCGGCCGGGGCTGCTCGATGCCATGGAGGAAGGCGTCGAGGTGCGGCTCGGGACAGCCGCCTGGGGCGGCTTCGCGAAGGGGCCGGCCAGCCGCGTCTTCCCGAAGCCGGTCGTCGGGCTGGCGGATCGCGAAGCGGCCTCGCTGGTCAGCTGCGACCGCATCACCCTCGCGCTCGGTGCGCGCGACGTGGTCCTGCCCTTCGCGGGCTGGGCCCTGCCTGGCGTCATGGGCGCGCAGGGATTCGATGCGCTGCTACGGCTCTATGGCGCCTTCTCCGGCCGGCGCGTCGTGGTGATCGGCGGCGGCGCCATGGCCGATGACGCGCTGGCCGCCGCGCGCGCGGCCGGCCTCGCCATCGCGGGCCACATCGCGACACCGACCAGCGTGCGCATCGAGGGGCGCGACGCCGTCTCCGGCGTCAGCTGGCGCGACGACACGACCTGGCAGGAGGTCGCCTGCGACACGGTGGTCATGGCGGTCGACACGGTCCCGATGGTCGACCTGGCGGACCTGCTTGGCTGCCCGATCACCTGGGATGCGGCGCGCGGCGGCTTCGTCGCGGCCGGCCGCGCGCCGGTGGTCGTGGTGGGCGATGCGGCGGGCACCGCGCCGGCGCAGCGTGGCGCCTGGCTCGACCTGGCCATGGCGGAGGATCACGCGGTCGTCTGTGCCTGCGAGGATGTCACGGCCGGCGACCTGCGGGCGCTGCGCCCGCCGCGCTACCTCGATGCCGCGGGGCCGGCGGCGGGCCTGGCCGCGCTCGGTCCGCCGAACCAGGACCAGGTGAAGCGCCTGACCCGCGCCGGCATGGGCCCGTGCCAGGGGCGCCGCTGCCGCGAGAGCGTGCATGCTCTGCTGTCGCGCGACCGCCCGGCGCCGCCGGCATCCTACCGCGCGCCGCTGCGGCCGCTGCCGCTCGCGGTGCTTGCGGCGCTGGAGGAGGACCCGGCGCTGCGCGCCAATTGGACCGGCTGGTTCGGCATCGCCGCGCAATGGCTGCCGCATTGGGATCCGGTGCCGGAGAATCCCGAATTCATCGGCGGGCGCCTCAGCGGCGGGGATGTGGTGAAGTGATCGTCATCGTCGGCGGCGGCGTCACCGGCCTGTCCACGGCCTTCTGGCTGGCGCGGGCAGGCCATCCGGTCACGGTGGTCGAGAAGGGGATCGTCGGCTGGGAGGCCAGCGGGCGCAACGGCGGCGGCTGCACCCACCCCTATTCGCCGCTGTTCCAGGAGGAGCAGCGCTTGTGGCCGATGATGGACGAGCTGCTCGGCCATCCGACCGAATGGCGGGGCCACCGGCTGAAGGTCGCGTTGGATGAAGGCCAGCTCGACCGCATGTGGAAGTCGACGAAGCTCGCGACGGACCAGGGCTTCGCGGCGGCGCCGCTCGATCGCGCGGAACTGCGCGCGCTGGTGCCCTGGGTCGGCGACAACGCGATCGGCGGGATCCACTGGCAGTATGGCGGCCACGCCAATCCGCAGCGCACCAGCCAGGCCTATGCCTGGGCAGTGGAGCGCCATGGCGGGCGCATCCTGCAGCACACCGCCGTGCGCGGCATCCGCACGCGCGCCGGCCGCGCTGTGGCGGTGGAGACGAGCGCCGGCGAGATCGGCTGCGATGCCGTGGTGATCGCCGCCGGGCCGCACACCGCGGCGCTGGCGGAACCGCTCGGCCATCGCGTGCCGATGGCGCCCGCACGCGTCGAGATGATCGTGACCGAACCGCTCCCGCCGATCGCCCATGGCGGCGTGGATGGCAACGGGCTGTACGGTCGGCAGACCTTGCGCGGGAACCTGGCCTATGGCGGCGGGCCGCATGAATGGATCGACATCGACGGCGAAGCCACGCCGCGGCCGGTGAACTCGCCCGTCATCGGCGGCCTCGCACGCCGGCTGCACGAGATGTTCCCGCGCCTGGGCCATGTGCGAGTCATCCGGTCCTGGGGCGGCATCGTCGAGAACACGCCGGATGGCCGGCCGATCCTCGACCGCCTGGAGGACCCGGGCAATGTGGTGGTCGCGAGCATGTCGTCCGTCGGCTTCGGCCTGTCGCCGGCGACGGGCCGGGCGCTGGCGCAGCTCGTCACGCAGGGCGCCTGCGACTTCGCGGACCTGTCGCAGCTGAAGCTGTCGCGCTTCGGCAACCTGCCGCTGGATTGGCGCAGCCGGCAGGGTTGGGATGCCCTGCCGGCGTAGGTTTTTGCGCCCTCAGACACCGGGCGCGGCCGCCGGCCGCTTGGCTTCGCGCGACTCCCGTTCGGGCGCTCGGCGTGCCGATGATCGGCACGCCGTACGCGATGCGTCGCTATGCCCAGGCCCAGTCGTAGACGTTCCAGGTGATGTCCGTGACGTACTGGTTCGGCGTCGGCCCCTGGAGCTGCTTGCGCTTCAGGTGCCCCTGCACCGACCCGCCCTGCGCGGCGAAGGGCACTTCCTCGTGCAGGATGGCCTGTATCTGCCGATAAGTCCTGACGCGGTCAGCCTGCTCGGTCTGCGTCACGCCCAGTTCGAGCAGCCGATCCACCTCGGCATTCTCGTACTGCACGTAGTTCGACCCCTGGCGGTGCTTCACCGGGATCATCCTGGAATGGCAGCGCGCCGTGTAGTCGGGGTCGAGGCCCACCGTCGGATCCCAGGCCACCAGCAGCGTGTCGAAGCGCGACTGCGTGGTGAACTCGCCCCACACCACCGAGGCCGGCATGTTGCGGATTTCCATCTCCACGCCGATCGCCTTCCAGTTCTGCTGGAACAGCGCCTGGCAGCCCTGCCGCGCGACATTGCCCGCGGTGGTGGACATGGTGAACTTCAGCTGCACGCCGTCCTTCGCGCGGATGCCGTCCGGCCCCTTGCGCCAGCCGGCCTCGTCCAGCAGGCGTTCCGCGCCGGCGGCGTCGTTGGTGTAGTCGCGAAGGTCGTTGTTGTAGGCCCAGTGCGTCGGCTGCAGGTAGGACAGGGTGCGCGGCCAGGTGCCGAAATAGATGTCGTCGATCGACTTCTGCATCTGCGTCGCCATGGTCAGCGCACGACGCACGCGCGGGTCGCTGAACTGGGGCTTGCCGCAATTGTAGTAGATGAACTGCACGTTGGGCGTCGGGTTCAGCAGGAAGTCGCGATCGGCGAAGCCGCGCGCCTCCCGGAAGCGGTCCGGCGGAACGCCGCCGAGCGCGAAGTAATCCACCTCGCCGGTCCGCGCCTGGCCATAGGCGGCCATCTGGTCGGGCACGAACTTGTGGATGAACTGGCGCACCTTGGCCGGGCCACGGTGATAATTCGGGTTGCGCTCATAGATCATGTGGCTGCCCGCGGTGCGGCTGCGCAGGATGAACGCACCGGTGCCGATCGGCTGGCTGTTGAAGCCCGAGGTCTGGATGTTCGCTTCCCGCGACAGGATGTGCTGCGGGACGATGTGCATGTTCTGCCAGGCCCACAGGAACGGCAGGAAGGGACGCGACAGCGCCATCTCGACCGTCAGGTCGTCCTTCACGCGGAAGGCCCTGATCAGGTCGAAGCCCGACCGGCTGCGCACGGCGACGGCCGGGCTCATGATGGTCTGGTAGGTGAACTCGACATCCTTCGCGGTGAAAGGCTGACCGTCGGACCACTTCACGCCGGGCTTCAGTTTCACCGTCCAGGTCAGGCCATCGGCAGAGATGCCGCCATTCTGGCGCGACGGCACCTCGACCGCGAGGTTGGGGATGAAGTCGCCCTTGTCGTTCACGTCCCACAGCGCGTCGAACAGGCAGGCCTCGGGCACGTTCTCGGTGCCGGCATTGACATAGAGCAGCGGATTGAACTGCACCGGTTCCTGCGTCATCGCCAGGATGATGCGATCCCGGTTGATCGACTGCCCCCAGACCGTGGGCGCGGCCAGCAGCGTCGCGGATCCGGCGAGAATGCCGCGGCGCGAAATCCGGATGGTCATGTCGCAAGCCTCCTTGGTTCTTGTGGTTCACGGATCCATGCGCAGGCGGGGGTCGAGCGCGTCGCGCAGCCCGTCGCCCAGGAAGTTGAAGCCCATCACCGTCAGCGTGATCGCCGCCCCGGGCAGGATGGCGAGCCAGGGTACCGTATCGAAATACCCCTGCGCATTGGTCAGCATGTTGCCCCACGACGCCAGCGGCGGCTGCACGCCATAGCCAAGGTAGGAGATGTAGCTCTCCATCAGCACGGCCGAGGCGACCTTCAGCGTCGCCGCCACCAGGATCGGCGCGGCGGCGTTGGGCAGCAATTCGCGGAACATGATGCGTGCGCGGGAAGCGCCCAGCGCCCGTGCGGCCGCGACGAAATCCTGTTCCTTCAGGTGCAGGATCTCGGCGCGGACGATGCGGCTCACCTCCATCCAGGAGGTCAGGCCGATCACCAGGGAAATCGACAGCAGCGTCGGCGGCACGAAGGCCGCGACCACCAGCAGCAGGAAGACCTGCGGGAAGCACAGCATGGTATCGACGAAGCGCATCAGCAGCGTGTCGACCCAGCCGCCGAGGAACCCCGCGGTGATGCCAATGAAGGCGCCGGTCGCGACCGTCGTGATCATCGCCACCAGCCCGACCGTCAACGAGACCCGACCACCATGCAGCAGCCGCGACAAGGTATCGCGCCCGAGTTCATCCGTGCCGAGCGGATGCGCCCAGTCGGCGAAGGGCGTGCGGAACCGCAGGGCGGTATCGAGCAGCGTCGGATCCTGCGGCGCGAAGACCGGCGCGAACAGCGCCGAGGCCAGCAGCAGCGCCACCACGATGCCGCCGGCCAACGCCAGGCGGTGGCGCCGGAAGCGCGCCCAGATGCGCCCGACCTGGCCTTCCGGCGGGGCCGCGGCGGCGCTCATCGCAGGCGCACCCGCGGATCGATGGCGGCGATCGCGATGTCGGCGAGCAGGTTGCCGATCACGACGAAGACCGCCGTGAACATCATCAGGCCCATCAGCACCGGATATTCCTTCATGTTCAGCGCATCGACGAACAGGCGGCCCATGCCCGGCCAGCCGAAGATCGTCTCGGTCACCAGCGCGCCGGAGAACAGGAAGGGCAGCTCGACGCCGAGCAGCGCGATCAGCGGCTTGGCGGCGTTCGGCAGTGCGTGGCGCATCAGCCTGGCCGCCGGCGGCTCCCCCTTCGCGCGCGCGGTGCGCATGAAGTCCTGCTGCATCACTTCCAGGAAGGCCGAGCGCGAATAGCGGCTCCAGGTCGCCGTGATGACCAGGGCCAGCACCATGGTGGGCAGCACCAGGTGCCGCAGCAGCGACAGGATGTTGCCTTCCTCCCCTAGCTCCCACATGCCGCCGGAGGGCAGCCAGCGCAGTTCGATGGCGAAGACAAAGATCGCCATCAGGCCGAACCAGAAGGTCGGGAAGGACAGCGCGAACAGCGCGCCGGTGGTCGCCAGCACGTCGAAGACCGAATATCGCCGCACCGCGCCCAGCACGCCGATCGACAGGCCGAGCACGATCGCCACCGACAGGGCGGACCCCATCAGCAGCAGCGTCGCCGGCAGGCGCTCCAGGATCACGTCGAGCACCGGCCGGCCGCCGAAGAAGGTGTAGCCCCAATGGCCGGAGGCCAGGCCGCTGGCCCATTTGACGTACTGCACGTGGATCGGCTGATCGAGGCCGAAGATGATCTTGATGCGCTCGATATCCTGCGCCTGGATGGTCGGGTTCAGGGTGTAGACCGCCAGCGGCCCACCCGGGGCCAGGTGCATCAGGCCGAAGCCGATCAGCGACACGCCGATCAGCAGCGGGATGGCCTGCAGCAGCCGCCAGGCGATGAAGCCGATCATGGCGACACCATGTGGCACGCCACCGCATGGCCGGGCGCGAGGATTCGCGAGGCCGGCGCTTCCTCGGCACACCGCGTCTGGGCGATTGGGCAGCGCGGGTGGAAATGGCAGCCCGTGGGCGGCCTGGCCGGGCTCGGGACATCGCCCTGCAGCACCTGGCGGCTGCGGCCGCGCCCCGGCACGGCGGAGAGCAGCGCCTGGGTGTAGGGATGCTGTGCGCGGAAGAACAGCTCCTCGCGCGGTGCCGTCTCCACCACCCGGCCGAGATACATCACCGCCACCCGGTCCGCGACATGGCTGACCACCGCGAGGTTGTGCGAGATCATGATGTAGGCGAGGCCACGGTCGGCCTGCAGCCGCTTCATCAGGTTGATGATCTGCGCCTGGATCGACACGTCGAGCGCGCTGACCGGCTCGTCCCCGATGATCAGCTCCGGCTCGAGCGCGAGGGCCCTTGCGATGCCGATGCGCTGCCGCTGCCCGCCGCTGAATTCATGCGGGTAGCGCCGCGCGGCCTCGGGCGGCAGGCCGACGGTGCGCAGCAGGGCAGCGACACGCTCGGCGCGGTCCTGCGCCACGCCGATGCGATGGATGTCGAACGGCGCCGCCAGGATGCCGCCCACGGTCATGCGCGGATTGAGGCTGGCATAAGGATCCTGGAACACGATCTGCATGCGTCGACGGAACGGCGCCAGCGCGGCGGCGCCATGCCGCGCGATGTCCTCGCCGCCGAAGTGGATCGACCCGGCGGTGGAATCGATCAGCCGCAGGATCGCCTTGCCCGTGGTGGTCTTGCCGCAACCGCTTTCGCCCACGATGGCCAGCGTCTCGCCGCGCGCCACGTCGAGATCGATGCCATCCACCGCGCGCACCGTGCCGATGCGTCGCTGCAGGAAGGGCGAGCGGATCGGGAAATGGACCTCGAGCCCCGAGACCTTGAGCAGCGGCTCAGCCATCGGCGGGATTCCAGCAGGCGACGCGATGGCCGCTGGCAAGGTCGGCCAGCGGCGGCGCCGCGTCGGCGCAGCGTGGCAAGGCGCGCGCGCAACGGGGCGTGAAAGCGCAGCCGGCCGGCCGATCCGCCGGTCCCGGCACCATGCCCGGGATCTCGGGCAGGGTCGCCGCCGGCACGCGCTCGATCCGCGGAATCGAGGCCAGGAGCCCGCGCGTGTAGGGATGGCGCGGCGCGGCAAAGAGCAGCGCGACGGGTGCTTCCTCGACGATACGCCCGGCATACATGACGGCGACGCGGTGCGCCGTCTCGGCGATCACCGCGAGGTCGTGGGTGATGAGCAGGATGGCGCTGCCCATCTCGCGCTGCAATTCGCCGAGCAGTTCGAGGATCTGCGCCTGCACCGTGACGTCGAGCGCGGTGGTCGGCTCGTCAGCCACCAGCACCGCCGGCCGGCAGGCCAGCGCGATGGCGATCATCGCGCGCTGCCGCATCCCGCCGGAGAGCAGGTGCGGATAGGCGCCCGCCACGCGCCTTGGATCGGGAATATGCACCAGGCGCAGCATCTCCTCGGCGCGCGCAGCCGCCTCGCGTGCCGACAGGCCCAGATGCCGCATCAGCGGTTCCGCGATCTGCCGCCCCACCGTCATCACCGGGTTCAGCGACGTCATCGGTTCCTGGAACACCATCGACACGGTGCGCCCGCGCAGCGCGGACATGCGCGCCTCGCTCAACGTCATCAGGTCGATGCCGTCCAGCATCACCTGGCCCTGCGGCAGCGAATCGAGCGGCGGTTCCAGCAGGCGCATCAGCATCAGCGCGGTCAGCGTCTTGCCGCTGCCGCTCTCGCCGACCAGGCCGAGCGTCTCGCCGCGCCGCAGGTCGAAGGAGACCCCGTCCACCGCGCGCAGCACATGCGGCGGCACCGGGATATGCAGCGCGAGGTCGCGGACGCTGAGGAGCGGGGCGCTCGTGCCGGCGTCGTCCGGAACGCTCGCCGCCGCGCTCACGCGATGTCCACCCCAAGGGGCGCCGCGGCCTCGATCAGCCAGTGCAGGAAAGGGTCTGCCAGCGTCGAGAAGACGGTGAGCTCGAAGCATGGCGTGGCGTCGGTCTGGTGGACCAGGCAGCCGATCTGCGCGATCGGGGTGTTGGCGGCACGGCCGGGACCGAAGGCGGCCTGGTGAAGATCGAGCCGGCATCCGCGCGACAGCACCTCGCGCGCCGCCGCACCGGACAGGGCGATGGTGGTGCGCCCATGGCTCTGGTCCGCCACGGCGGCAAGCCCGACGAAGGCGCGCGCCGCCTGCGTCGCCAGCGCGCCTTCGCTGCTGCGCGGTGCCGTCAGCAGCCACTGGCCGGGCTGCACCCAGATGGCGGTGACGCCGCTGCCCGTCGCCGTCGCGCCCGGTCCTGGCGGGTCGATCCCGAAGGCGGCGCGCATCGCGGCGGCCAGCGCGTTGTCCTGGCCGCGCCGCAGCATGACCTGGACGATCTCGCGCGCCGGGAAGGTCACGTGCAGCGCGGCGCCGCCGGTCGCCCCGTGATGGCCGCGCGCCGCGGCCGCCAGGGGATGCGTCGGTTCAGGCGCGGACACGGAGGTTCTCCGCGTCATAGCCGTGCGGCGTGACGACCTTCACCGGCACCTCCTCGCCCATCAGCGGATTGGCGGCGACGATCTCGCGGCCGATGCGCGCCGCGCCGTCGCGCAACATGCCCAGCCCGATCCAGCCGGGATCAACGACCGACTGCGTGGCGCTGCTGATCCAGCCCTGGTCCTGCCCGTCCACCAGAAGGTGGCTGCCGGCGCGGATCTGGCGGTTGGGATCGACGCTGCGCAGGCCGACCAGGTGCGGCCGCGACGGATCCGTCAGCCCCGGGCGCTGCGCCAGCACGCGCCCGATGAAGTCGCCCTTCTTCTTCAGCATCCGCCCCAGCCCGAGGTCATGGGCCGTGGTCTGCCCATTGAGCTCGGCGCCCGCGACATGGCCCTTCTCGATCCGCAGCAGGCCGAGCGCCTCGACGCCATAGGGCTCGATGCCATGCGGCGCGCCGGCCGCCAGCACGGCCTGCCAGACATGCGTGGCGTAGCCCGCCGGCATGGCGATCTCGTAGGCGAGCTCACCGGAGAAGGAGATGCGGAACAGCCGCGCAGGCACGCCCGCGGCGGTGCAATCCGCCACCGCCATGAAGGGAAACGCCTCGTTCGCGACATCGATGCCCTGCACCACCGCGGCCACCACGTCGCGCGCCTTGGGCCCGGCGATCGACATCGCCGCCCAGTGGTCGGTCACGCTCGCCAAGCTGACATCGAGGTGGGGCCAGGCGCTGGCCAGGTGGAATTCCAGATGCTGCATCACCGGCCCGGCCTGCGCCGTCGTGGTGGTGACGAAGAAGCGATCCGGCCCGAGCCGCGTGGTGGTGCCGTCGTCGAAGACGATGCCGTCCTCGCGCAGCATCAGCCCGTAGCGCGCGCGACCGATCGCCAGCGTCGAGAAGGTATTGGCATAGACGCGATCGAGGAAGGTCGCCGCATCCGGCCCTTCCACCGCGATCTTGCCGAGGGTGGAGACGTCGCAGACGCCGACGCGTTCGCGCACCGCGTGCGCCTCGCGCTTCACGCTGGCCCAGGCATCGGCGTCGGTGGCTTTCGGATAATAGGCGGGGCGCTTCCACAGCCCCGCATCCATCCAGACCGCGCCGAGCCGATCATGTTCGCCATGCAGCGACGTGCGGCGCACCGGCTGGAAGTGCTTGCCGACCTCCCCGCCCGCCATCGCGCCCCAGGCGACCGGCGCGGCATAGGGCCGGTAGCGCGGCATGCCGACCGTCGCGACGGGTTCGCCCCGCGCCGCCGCCAGCACCGCGGCGCCGACCAGCCCGCCGACCTTGCCCTGGTCGGTGCCCATGGCGTGGGTGGTGTAGCGCTTGGCGTGCTCGATATGGATGAAGCCCTCGCGATGCGCGAGGCGGATGTCGTCCGCGGTGACGTCGTCCTGGAGGTCCACGAAGGCCTTGCCGCGCGCCTGCACCTCCCAGAGTTCGAACGGGCGGTGGTCGGCGGCCGGCCCCTCGGGCAGCGGCACCGCGGCGGCGGCGGCGGCGAACCCGGCGGCGCGTGCCGCGGCGCGCCCTTCGGCGGCCCCATCCTGCGCCGCCGCGCCGATGCCATGCACGCCGCGGCAGGCGCCGGCGCTGCGCTGCCAGGCGCTGTCGCCCGGCAGGAAGGCCCGCAGCGCGTCGTCCCAGCGCAACGGCGTGCCGGCCATGCTCGCGAGGTGCACCGCCGGATTCCAGCCGCCCGAGATCATCAGCAGGTCGGCCGGCAGCGCATCCCCGCGCGACCCGCTGCCGAGCGCGCCGATCTCCACCCCGCGCAGCACCGTGCCACCGACGGTGCCGGTGACCACGCTGCCGGCGCGCACCGTGAAGCCGGCCTCCCGCGCGCGCTGCATCGCCGCGCTGTCGGATCGCGGGTCGATGATGGCGGCGATGCGCGTGCCGGCCTCGGCCAGCGCAAGCGCCGCGTCGTAGGCGGCATCGTGGGTGGCAAACAGCACCGCGGTCTCGCCGGCCCGCACCGCATAGCGCCGGGCGTAGGTCCGCGCCGCGCCCGCCAACATGACGCCTGGCCGGTCATTGCCCGGAAAGGCGATCAGCCGTTCATGCGCCCCGGTGGCGAGCACGACCTCCTGCGCGCGGATTGTCCAGTATCGCTGGCGCGGCGCATGCGGTGGCGGCTCGGGCAGGTGGTCGGCCACCTGCTCGACGGCGCCGATCACCCTGCCGTCATAGAAGCCGAAGGCCATCGTGCGCGGCATGATCGTGACGCCGGGCATGGCCGCGAGCGCGGCGATGGTCGTGCTCCGCCAGGCTTCCTGCGCGGGGTCGTTCAGCAGGTCGCCGCCCAGCAGGAAGTCCTGCTCCAGCAGCATCACCCGCGCACCTGCCGACCCTGCCGCCAAAGCCGCCGCCAGCCCCGCCACGCCGGCGCCGACCACCAGCACGTCGCAATGCGCGTGCGCGGCCTCGTAGTGGTCGGGATCGGGCAGGCCCGATGCGCGGCCAAGCCCGGCAGCCTTGCGGACCGCCGGCTCATAGACCCGTTCCCAGAAGGAGGCAGGCCACATGAAGGTCTTGTAGTAGAAGCCCGCGCCGAGCCACGGCGCGAGCAGCCCGTTCACCGCCATCCAGTCGAAGGCCAGCGACCCGCGGCGGTTCTGGCTGGTGGCGGCCAGGCCCTCGAAGAGCTCGGCGACCGTCGCGCGCGTATTGGGTTCGCGCCGCGCGCCGCTGCGCAGTTCGACGAGCGCATTGGGCTCCTCGACGCCCGCCGAAAAAATGCCGCGGGGCCGATGGTATTTGAATGATCGCCCCACCAGCCGTACGCCGTTCGCCAGCAGCGCGGAGGCGAGCGTATCGCCCGCATGCCCTTCATGGCGGCGCCCGTCGAAGCTGAAGCCGAGACGCTGCGCGCGGTCAACATGCCCACCGGTCGCGAGGCGATGGCGCTGCGTCATGCCGGCGGGACCTCCAGCGCCTCGGTCGCCGTGACCACGCCGCGCACCTCATGCGTCACGGTGTGGCGCAGCACCTTGAGGAAGGCGCGGCAGCCGCCATTGTGCTGCCACCACTCGACCTGCCAGCCGCGCGGATTGCGCCGCAGATACAGGTAGTCGTGGAACGCCTCGATGCCGGCGTCGGCTGCCGGCCGCACCACGGTCGCGTCGCCGCGATAGGTGAACTCGACCTCGTCGCGCGCGCCGCAATGCGGGCATGGGATCATGAGCATGCTACTGGGCCCAGAAGAAGGGGCCGTTGCCCCGCTCGTCGAGCATGCGGCCCTCGCGGAAACGATCCAGCGTATGCGCGGCATTGAGCCGGTGCGGCGCGTCCTTCGCGATGGTCCAGGCATGGCACCAGCCCGAGCCGGGCGTCGCCTTGAAGCCGCCGTAGCACCAGCCCGCGGTCATATAGAGGCCCTGCACCGGCGTCTTGCAGATATAGGCCGAGCCATCCGGGGTCATGTCCATCACGCCCGCCCAGCTGCGCAACCCGCGCAGCCGTCCCAGCGCCGGGATCATGCTGACGCCGGCGGCATAGACATGCTCGGCGGTCGGCAGCGTGCCGCGCTGGCCGTAGGAAGGGTAGCCATCCAGACCACCGCCGAAGACCAGCCCGCCCTTGTCGGACTGGCTGACGTAGAAGTGCCCTGCGCCGAAGGTCACCACGCAGTCGATCAGCGGCTTCAGCGCCTCGCTGACGAAGGCCTGCAGCAGGTGCGTCTCGATCGGCACGTCGAAGCCGGCCATGGCGGTGAGGGTGCTGGTCGATCCCGCCACCGCGAGGCCGACCTTGGGCGCGCGGATCTCCCCGCGATTCGTGCGCACGCCCCGGATCGCGCCGCCCTCGACGATCATGCCGGTGACTTCGCAGTGTTCGATGATGTCGACGCCGCGCGCATCCGCGGCATGGGCGAAGCCCCAGGCGACCGCGTCGTGCCGCGCCGTGCCGCCGCGGCGTTGCAGCAGCCCGCCCATCACCGGGTAGCGGCCATTGTCGAGGTCGACGATCGGGCACATCGCCCTGACGCCCTCGCGGTCCAGCAGTTCCGCATCGATGCCGTTGAGGCGCATCGAATTGCCGCGGCGCAGCGCCGCGTTCCGCTGCGCGTCGTTGTGGAACAGGTTGATGACGCCGCGCTGGCTCATCATGACGTTGTAGTTGAGCGACTGCTCCAGCCCTTCCCAGAGCTTGAGCGAGTGCTCGTAGAAATGGTTGTTCTCCGGCAGCAGGTAGTTCGACCGCACGATGGTGGTATTGCGCCCGGTATTGCCTTGCCCGACCAGGCCGCGCTCGACCACCGCCACGTTGGTGATGCCATGGACGCTGGCCAGGTAGAACGCCGTCGCCAGGCCGTGCCCGCCTCCGCCGACGACGATCACATCGTAGGACGGCTTCGGCGCCGCCTTGCGCCAGGCCGGCTGCCATCCGCTGTTGCCGCGCAGCCCCTCGGTCAGGATGCGGAAGGCCGAGTAGCGTGCCATCGGGATCCTTCTGCCCAGAATTCTCCGGAAGTAGGGAGCGAGTCTCGCGCTTTGACAAGCCGTCAATGCGACGGATGTCGCGCACGCGCGCATGCACTGCCTCGGATGGCGCCATGCCGGGGCAGGCTGGAGGCGCTTTCGCGGGCGGCGCTGCGCTACCCGCGTGACGCGGCCCGCGCGAAGGCCGCCAACTGCCGCGCGAGCTCCGCCAGGTGGCCGCGCACGCGCGCGAGTCCCTCGCTGCGCGTGCGCGCGGCCTCATCCATGTACAGGCCGCGATTCATCTCGATCTGCAGGCTGTGGATGCCATTCGCCGGGTCGCCATGCTTGCGGACGCATTCGGCGCCGACGAAATGCTTGTTGTTGGTGACGTTGTAGCCGAAGCCGCCGAGGACGGAGCCGACCAGGTCCCGCACGGCAGGCCCGCAGGTCGTGCCATGGCGATCACCAAGGTCGAAGTCGGACCGCCGCTGGCCGGCATCGGCCTGCCCGGCGGCGGCGATGGCGGGCATCGAATGGCAGCTCATGTGCAGCGCGATGCCGTGGCTGTCGCGGAAGCCCGCGAGCAGGCGACCGAGCTCGTGATGGTAGGGCCAGTAGCAGTCGTCGAGGCGCGCCCGCACCTCCGCGACCGGCAACCTGTCGGGATACAGCCGCGTGGTGCCGGCGCAGACCATCGGGATCAGGCCGATGCCCATCCTGGTCTTGTCGCCGGGGCGCAAGGCTTCGGGCCATTCGCCATCGAGCGCGTCGGGGTCGATGTCGAGCTCGTTGCGGTTCGGGTCGATGAAGACATTCGGGAAGCTGGCGTAGAGCCAGGTCGCGCCGGCCTCGCTCACGCCGGCATAGGCTTCCTCGACATACATCGAGATGGATCGCTGCACGTCGGCAAAGGGCGCGGAGGGACGGAAGGAGCGCGGGTATTCCGCACCGCTGCGCGGGATGTCGAAGACCACCGGTGCCGCGGCACCGGCCGGATCGCGGCGCAGGAAGACGCCGGGGCGGACATGCATCGGCGTCGCGGAATCAGCCATGATGAGTCTCCGTGGACACGATCGGCGCGCGAATGTCCTTCACGCGGAAGCGGCACCGAACCGATCGATGCGGAAGGCCTCGAGCGGGATGTCGGTGCGCCCGTCGAGCACCAGCTCCGCCATGATCGCGCCGATCGCCGGGCCGAGCTGGAAGCCGTGGCCCGAGAAGCCGAAGGCGTGGAACAGGCCCGGCGTGGTGCGGCTCGGCCCGATCACCGGGATGCGGTCGGGCATGCGCCCGTCGATCCCCGACCAGCTTCGGATGACCTGCGTGCCCGCGATGGCGGGAACCAGCTCCACCGCGCGCGCCATGGCGCGCAGCGACGTGTCGGGCAATGGCCGCGACCACGGCACCGCCGGATCGGACTCGCCATGCCCGCCCCCGATGATCACGTTGCCGCGCGGGATCTGGCGCAGATAGACATTGCCGCCGACGACACCGAGGTTCGGCTCGATGAAGTAGCGGATGGGTTCGGTCACCAGCATGTTGGGGTTCAGTGGTTCGACCGGCACCGGCTCGCCGAAGGCCTCGGCGACCCGGCCGCCCCAGTACCCCGCCATGTTGAGCAGGACGGGGGCGCTGAAATCCTCGCCCCCGGCGGTCCGCAGCTGGAAGCGCGCGCCGTCATGGCCATGCGCGACCACCTCGGCATGTTCGCGGATATCGGCGCCCGCCGCACGCGCCGCATTGGCAAGTGCCGGCGAGAGCAGCCGCGGATTGGCCGACCCGTCCTCCGGCGCGAAGGATCCCGCCACCACCTTCGGCCCGAGCCAGGGATAATCCTGGTGGATCGCGTTGCGTCCCACCATCCGAAGCGGCAGGTCGTGCAGCTTCGCGACATCGAGATAGGCCAGGAGGTCCGCCTCCTCCTCGTCATTGCGGGCGAGCTTCAGGTGGCCGGTGACGACGAACTCCGCATCGGTGCCGGCGATCTCCTTGAGGCGACCCCAAAGCTCGCGCGACCGGCGCGCGATGGGCAGCTCCGCCGGGTGACGGCCCTGCTGGCGCACGCCGCCGTAGTTCACGCCGGAGGCCTGGCTGCCGACCAGGCCGCGTTCCAGCAGGATGACACGCGCGCCACGCTGCGCCAGATGCAGCGCCGCCGAGCAACCGGCGCCGCCGCCACCCTGGATCAGCACGTCGCAGTCGGTCGTCATGGCGTATCCACCGGGGCGGGAATGGGGATCGGCTTGACCGGGGGCTGCCCGCGCAGCCGCCCGATCGCGGCGACATCGCAACCGAGCTCCGCGGCCAGCACCTCGGCGGCCGCGGGCCCGCAGACGCGGCCCTGGCAGCGGCCCATGCCGATGCGGGTGAAGGATTTCGCGCGGTTGACCTCACTCGCGGGGCCGGTCGCGGCCTCGGCACGCGCGGCGGCGCGGAGCTCGCCCGCGCGCAGTCCCTCGCAGCGGCACAGCAGCGTGTCGTCGGCGATGCCTCGCGCGAGATGTGCGGGGAAGGGAAAGGCGCGTTCCAGCGCAGCACGGAAGCGCGCCTGCATGGCAAGCCGACGGTCGAGCGTGATCGTGTCGATCGGGTCGACCCGGTGACCCGCATCGACCAGCAGCGCCAGCGCGGCGCGCGCGCCTGCGATCTCGGCGACCTCCGCCCCGCCGATGCCGGCACCATCGCCGGCGAGGTAGATGCCCTCGACCGATGTGCGTCCCGCCCCATCGCGCACCGGCACCCAGTTCGCCTGCACGGGGTCGTGGCAGAAGGGCACGCGGGCGAGGTCGGCGAGCTGCGCCTCGGGCTTCAGGCCCCAGCCCATGCCAACGGCATCGCAGCCGATGCGATGCGCGCGGCCGGTCGCGTCGCGCCAGGTGATGCCGCTCACGCCGTTCTCGTCGCCGTCGATGGCGATCGACGTGATGCCCTCGGCGATGCGGATGCCGCGGCGGCGCAGCCAGGCGGTGTAGTACAGGCCCTTGGCGAAGGTCGCCCCCCCCAGCAGCAGGCCGGGCGCGGCGCGCAGCTTGGTCGCGAAGGGCGTGGTGTCGAGCACCGCGACGACCTCCGCACCCGCCTTCGCATACTGGTAGGCAACAAGCACGAGCAACGGCCCGGTGCCGATGAGGGCGACGCGCTGGCCGATGCCGCAGCCCTGCGTCTTGAGCGCGATCTGCGCCGCACCGAGCGTCGTGACGCCGGGCCGCGTCCAGCCCGGCACCGGGATCACCCGGTCCATCGCGCCGGTGCACAGGATGGCGGCGTCGTAGCCGACCTCGGCCTGGCGGCCGCGCGACAGGGTGTGCAGCGTTCGCGCCTCCGGCCGGATGTGCCAGACCAGCGTGTCGGGCCGCCAATCCACCTTCGGCTTCAGCGCGTCGAGCGTGTCGTGCACGGCCGTCGCGCGCTTCGCCTCGAAGCCATAGAGCGTGCGCGCGTCATGCGCGAGGCCCGCGGGCGGGCGCTGGTAGATGCGGCCGCCGCCGTCGGGCGCCTCGTCGATCCAGACCGGCGAAAGGCCGGCCGCGACCAGCCGTTCCATCGCGCGCACCCCGGCGGGGCCGGCGCCGACCACCGCGACCTTCATCCGCGCCGCACCTCCATGCCCTGGGCCGCCAGCGTCGCGCAGGCGCGCACCCGCCCGGCGCCCTCGACCACCACCCAGCAATCCTGGCAGGCGCCCATCAGGCAGAAGCCGGCGCGCGGGCCGTCGCCGAACTCGCTCTCGCGCAGATGCCCGGCGCCGGAAGCGAGCAGCGCGGTCAGCAGCGTGTCGCCCTGCTGCGCCGCGATCGGCTGTCCATCGAGCGTCAGGGTGATGCGGGCGCGCGACGCATCGCGCAGGCGAACAAGCTTCACAGCGTATCCTCGTGGCGGCAGTTCACCAGAAGTTCCGCGACCGTGGCGGTATTGGGCAGGCGCAGCACGGCTTCGATCAGCGCGGCGATGTCCTCCGGCCGCGACATGGCATCGCGTGTCACCTTCGTCACATGCGCGGTCATGTCGGTGTCGACGAAGCCAGGGCACACGGCGGTCGCGCGGATGCCGTGCTCCCAGCCCTGGCGGCGGACCTCCTGGGTCAGCGCCATGACGGCAAACTTGCTCATGGCGTAGCCGAGGTTCTCGTTGCGCACACGCTTGCCTGACAGCGAGGAGATGTTGACGACGCGCCCCTCCCCGGCGGCGATCAGATGCGGCCAGGCGGCGCGGATGACGCGCATCGGCCCCTTGGCGTTGACCGTCCACATGGCGTCGAAATTCGCCTCGTCCACATCCAGCATCCGCGCCTTCGGATTGATGCCGGCGGCGTTCACCAGCGCGTCGATGCGGCCGTGCCGGGCGATGGTGGCGGCGACCCAGGCATCCGCGCTGCCGGGCTCGGCGGCGTCGAAGCGATGGCCCGCCAGGGCCGGATGCGCGGGCAGGCGCGACGGATCGCGCACGCCGGCGCTGACCGTGTAGCCGGCGGCCAGCAGGCGTTGCACCACGGCGCGCCCGATGCCACGCGCCGCACCCGAGATCATGGCCACCCGGCCCGCCGGGTCCATCATGCGGCGCGCTCCTGTCGTTCGTTCATGGCAGTTCCGTGGCGCGGAGGCAGGCGAGGCGGCGCATGCCGGCGCCCGGCAGGGGTTCCAGCGCCGGCACGGTCTCGGCGCAGCGCGGCTGTGCGAAGATGCAGCGCGTACGGAACACGCAGCCGGAGGGCGGGCGCGCGATGCTCGGCACCTCGCCGGCAAGCGGCGCGGCGGTCGCGCCGCGATGGCGCAGCGAGGGCGTCGCGGCGAGCAGCGCGCGCGTGTAGGGATGCGCCGGCGCGCGGAAGATCTCGGCGGCGCTGCCTTCCTCCATGACGCGGCCGAGATACATCACCACCACCCGGTCACACAGGTGCCGAACCACGTGCAGGTCGTGGCTGATGAACATCAGCGCGAGGCCGAGTTCGGCGCGCAGATCCGCCAGCAGGTTCACCACCTGCGCCTGGATCGAGACGTCGAGCGCCGAGACGGGTTCGTCCGCCACGATGAAGTCCGGCTGCGTCGACAAGGCGCGCGCGACCGCGATCCGCTGGCGCTGCCCGCCGGAGAATTCATGGGGCAGCCGCTTCGCTTGGTCGGGATCAAGGCCGACCTGGCGCAGCAGCGCCGCCACGCGACCGGCCGCTTCGGTGCCGCGCGCCAGGCCATGGATCACCATCCCGTCGGCGATCTGCGCACCGACCGTGCGGCGGGGATCGAGGCTGCCATAGGGATCCTGGAAAACCAGCTGCATCCGGCGCCGCAACGCGCGCAAACGTGCGGCGGGCAGGCTGTCCAGATCCTCCCCTTCGAACAGCACGCGGCCATCGGTCGGCGGCAACAGGCGCAGCAGGACGCGACCTAGGGTGCTTTTGCCGCAACCCGATTCGCCGACGACGCCGACCGCCTCCCCGCGGTGCACCGCGATGTCCACCCCACGCAGCGCCAGCATGGAGGTTCCGCGCGACAGCAGCCCGCCGCGCCGATGGAAGGCGCGGGTGATGCCTTCGCCGCGGACCAGCGCGCCGGTCATGCCATCTCCTTCCACCGGAGGCAGCGGGAGAGGCGCCCGGCAGCGAGTTCGGCCAGCGGCGGCGCGGCGGCGCGGCAGGCGTCGATCGCCATCTCGCAACGCGGCGCGAAGCGGCAGCCCGCGGGCATGGCCCAGGGCTGCGGCACGGTGCCGGGGATCGCGGTCAGCCGCTCGGCATCGCCTTCCGGCATCGAGGCGATCAACGCCGCGGTGTAGGGATGGCGCGGGACGGCGAAGACGTCCTCGACGCGGCCTTCCTCGACCACTTCGCCGGCGTACATCACCAGCACGCGGTCGGCGATGTCGCTGACCACCGCCAGGTTGTGGGTGACGAAGACCATGCCCATGCCGCCTTCGGCGCGCTTCAGCTCGGCCAGCAGCGCGAGGATCTGCGCCTGCACCGTGACGTCGAGCGCCGTGGTGGGCTCATCCGCGATCAGCAGGCGCGGATGGTTGGCGATGGCCGCCGCGATCATGACGCGCTGGCGCTGGCCGCCGGAGACCTCGTGCGGATAGGCCTCCGCGGCACGTTCCGGATCAGGCAGGCCGACCTGGCGCAACAACGCGACGACGCGTTCGCGCACGCCGTCGCGCACACCATGGGCGCGCAGCGTCTCCCCAAGCTGCGACCCGATCCGCAACAGCGGGTTCAGGCTGCTCGACGGGTCCTGGAAGATCATCGCGAGCTCGCGGCCGCGCAGGCCGCGCATCTCGCGCTCCGGCAGCCGCAACAGGTCGCGAACGCGCCCCTCTCGGCCGGTGAGAAGGATGCTGCCGGCGACCGGCGTGACGGCGGCGGGCAGCAGGCCCATCACGGCGAGGCCCGTCAGCGTCTTGCCCGAACCGCTCTCGCCGACAATCGCGAGCGTCTCGCCGGCCGCCAGCGTGAAGCCGACATCGCGGACCACCTCGATCGGTCCATGCGCGCTCTGCACCGCCAGGGTGAGTCCCTGAACGCTCAGCAGGCCCGGCGCCTGGCGCGGTTCCGGCGCCGGCGGCAGGGCGATGAGCCGGCCGAGGAAGCCGGGCCGCCCCGCTGCCTTCCCACGCGGATCCAGCACGTCCCGCAAGCGGTCGCAGAGCAGGTTCAGCACCAGCACCGTGCCGGTGAGCGCCAGGCACGGCCAGAACAGCAGCAGCGGCGCCAGCTCCATGCTCGCCCGCGCGCCGCGGATCATCAGGCCCCACGATGGCGACGGCGGCACCACGCCAAGGCCGAGGAAGGACAGCCCGCTTTCCAGCACCATCGCGGAGGCGACGGTCAGCGAGAACTGCACGATGAGCGGCGGCGCGATGTTGGGCAGCAGCGTGACGAACAGGATGCGCGGCGTGCGCGCGCCCAGCGCCTGCTGCGCCGTCACGTAGTCCAGCGCGCGGGCGGACAGCGTCTCGGCATACGCAACGCGGGCGAAGCCCGGCGCGAACAGGATCGCGAGGGAGAAGACCAGCGTCGTGGCGCCGGGACCCAGCAACGTCACCACCAGCAGCGCCAGCAACAGGGGCGGGAAACACAGCACGATCTCGGCGACGCGCACCGTGAACAGTTCCACCAGGCCGCGGAAATACCCGCCCAGCACGCCCAGCAGCGTGCCCACTACCGCCGCGAGCGCCGCCGCCACCACGGCGACGGTCAGCGACACCCGCGCACCCCAGATGATGCGCGACAGCACGTCCCGCCCGTATTCGTCCTGGCCGAGCCAATGCAGGGCGGATGGCCCGGCGAGGCGATTCGCCACGTCCTGGCGCACCGGGTCGAACAGCGGCAGGATCGGCGCCGCGACGGCGACCAGCGCGACCAGCAGCACCAGCGCGCCCGGCCCCGCGAGCCCCCGGATCGAGGATGGCCGCATCAGCCGTGCCTGACCCGCGGGTCGATCACCGCATAGAGCAGGTCCACCAGGAAGTTCAGCAGCACGAAGATGATCGAGATCACCAGGACGATGCCCAGCACCTCCGGGTAGTCGCGCGCCTCGACGGCGCGGACCAGGTAGCCCGACAGGCCGGGCCAGTTGAACACGAATTCGACCAGCACCGTGCCGCCGAGCAGCGCGCCGAGATGCAGCGCCACCACCGTCACGACCGGCGTCAGCGCATTGCGCAGCACATGGCGGCGGATGATGGCGCCGGGCGCCAGGCCGCGCGCCTGGGCGGCGCGCACATGCTCGCGTTCGAGCACTTCCAGCACCGATGATCGCATGACACGGAAGACCACGGCGCCGAGGCCGACCGCGATGGTCGTCGCCGGCATCATGAGCAGGGCGAGGTGCCGCCCCGGGTCGCGCGCCAGCGGCACGTAGCCGCCGGCGGAAACCAGCTTCAGCTGCTGCGCCAGCAACAGCACGGCCAGCGTGCCCACCACGAAGACCGGCACCGACAGCGCAAACCCCGCCCAGGCGGACAGCACCCGGTCCAGCGCACCACCCGCGCGCAGCGCCGCCGCGATGCCGAGCGGCACGCCGAACAGCGTCGCCAGCAACCCCGCCATGCCCACCAGTTCAAGCGTGCGCGGCAGGCGCAGCGCGATCTCCTCGGCGATCGGGTGCTCATCCTGCAGCGACAGGCCGAAATCGCCGCGCAGCAACCCGCCCATGTAGCTGAGGTATTGCGCCCAGAGCGGTGCGTTGAGGCCGAGGCGCTCGCGCAGTTCCTCCACCGCCGCCGGGTCCGGCGCGATGCCGCCCTGGGAGAGCAGCAGCTCCGCCGGGTCGCCCGGGATCAGGTGGATCACCAGGAAGACCAGCGACGCCACCACCCAGACGAGCCCAAGCGACACCAGCAGCCGGCGCGCAGCGAAGGCGAGCATGGCGTCAGGCCACGTCGGTCGTCTCGAAGGTCAGGCCGGAATAGAAGGTCAGCGCGCCAGGCAGGTTGGTGAAGCCGGTGACCTGGCGGCGCATCGCATAGCCCTGGCTGCGCCAGGTGAGGCCGACCATCGGCGCCTGCTCGATCGCGACGCGTTCCATCTCGCGATAGATGTCGCGACGCTTGGCCTGGTCGAATTCGGCGCGCCCGGCGGCCAGCAACTCGGTGATGCGGTCGACCTTGAGGCCGAAGCTGCGCACGTAGGATGGCGAGAGCGAACCGTCGATGAAGTTCGCGATGCCGTCCGGATCGTTGGAATCCGCCGCGGTGCCCATCACGCCGATGTCGTACTGGCCGCGATTGCCGATCGCGACGCGCGTCGCCCAGTCCGGCAGGTTCAGCTCCGCGCGGATGCCGACGGCAGCGAGGTGCTGCTGCACGACCTCGGCGGTGTCCTTGTGCATGCCGTATTGCGCGGTGGACAGCAGCGAGCAGGAAATGCCGCCACCATGCCCGGCCTCGGCCAGCAGGCGCTTCGACAGGTCCGGGTCGTACTTCCAGCCTTCCTTGAACTCGGCGTTGTAGAAGGGGCTGGATTCAGCGACCGGCAGCTGCATGAGCGCGGAGCCGCGGCCGAAGAAGGCGGCGCGCACCAGCTCGTCGCGCTTGATGGCGTGCGCGACGGCGCGGCGTACGCGGGCGTCGTTGAAGGGCGCGCGCGTGCCGTTGAACACCAGGAACATGAAGGCGCCATCGACGGTGTCGAGCTTCAGGGCCGGGTCGGCGCTGATGGCGTCCATCGACTGCCAGGGCACGTACTCGATCAGGTCCACGTCACCCGACCGCAGCGCGGCGACGCGCAGGTTCTCGTCGGCATAGGCGATGGCGCGGATGCGCTTCAGCTTCGGCAGGCCCGGCCGGAAGAAGCCCGCGAAGGGCTCGAGCTCGATCGAGACACCGCGCTCCTGCGCCTTGATGGTGAACGGGCCGGCACCGATGAACTGACCGCGTGGAGAGTTCCGCGAGATGATCGGCAGGTGATAGGACGCCATCATGATCGGCAGCGTCGCCACCGGGTTCCTCAGCATGATGCGCACCGTGCGGTCGTCCGGCGTCTCGACGCGCTCGACGCCCTGCATCTCGGCGCGGAAATAGGCGGTGGAGCGTTCCGCGGCGATCTGCTCGATCGTCCACTTCACATCCGCCGAGGTCACCTTCTCGCCGTTCTGGAAGCGCGCGTCGCGCAGCTTGAATTCCCAGCCCTGCGTGCCGATCGGTTGCCAGGATTCCGCCAGCTCTCCGCGCAGCGCGCCATCGGGGCCATAGGAGGTCAGGCCGCGATAGATCATCAGCTTCACCGTCGCCGCGGCGGTGCCGGTATTCGCCCAGGGCTGGATGCTGGGTGGGAAGGAGGAGAGGCCGAAGGTCAGCACACCTGGCGTGGCGGCGCGGGCCCCAGCGGCGCGCAGGAAGGGCAGGCTTGCGGCGCCGGCCATGACGGCGCGGCGGGATACGGTCGGACCCATTGCGAAGCTCTCCTGTTTCGTTGTTGCCCAGACGAAGCCTTGGTTCACCCAGCGTAGCGGTAGATGTCGCGTGCCGTCTTCTGCCCGATCGCGCCTTCGGCCAGGTCGCGGGCCACGGCGGCGGCGTCGCGCTTGTCGGGCGCGCCGTAGCCGCCGGCGCCGGGACTGACGACAGCGAACCACTGGCCGGCCTTGAGCACCGCGTTGTCCCTGTCGAAGGTCACGCCAGGCCCGCATTCGATCGCGCCATGCCCGCCGGCACCGCCCCCGAACAGCCCCCAGGATTTCGACGTCAGGCGCGACACGTCCACGCGCACGCGGCAATCGGCATCGGCGCGGTAGACACGGCGCAGCCCCATGCCACCGCGGAACTGGCCGACGCCGCCGGAATCATCCACCAGCTCATAGCGCATCAGCGTCAGCGGGTATTCGATCTCCAGCGCCTCGACCGGCAGGTTGGAGGTGTTGGTGACATGGACATGCACGCCATCCAGCCCATCCTTGGTCGCACGCGCGCCGGCGCCACCGCCCATGGTCTCGAGGTAGACCCAGATCGCGCCGTCATCCTCGCGCTGGCCGATGAAGGTCGCGACGGTGCAGACGGAATTGGAGCAGGCCGTCACGCGGTCCGGCACCGCCTGCGCCAGCGCGCCCAGGATCAGGTCCGAGACACGCTGGCAGGTCTGCACGCGCCCGTTCACCGCGGCGGGATGGCTGCAATTCAGCACCGTCCCGCTCGGCGCCGTGACGGTCAGCGGCCGCGCCAGGCCGGCATTGGGCAGGATGGTCGGATCGACCACCGACTTCACCACGTAGTAGGCGGTGGCGGCGAGCGCGGTCCAGGTCATGTTCAACCCGGCGCGGAGCTGCTTTGGGCTGTCGAAATGCAGCGACATCGCATCGCCCTGCACGGTGACGCGCACATGCAAGGGCAGGTGCTCCGTGACCTCCGTGCTTTCGAAGACGTCCTCGAAGGTCCAGCTGCCGTCGGGCATGGCGGCGATGCCGGCGCGCATCTTGCGTTCGGCGTAGTCGAGCAGCGCGGCACCGGCCGCCATCACCACCGCTGTGCCGTACTTCGTGCAGAGCGCCTGGAAACGCTGCACGCCCACGCGGTTCGCCGCCATCTGCGCGCGCAGGTCCGACAGGCGTTCCCGCGGCACCTGGCAGTTCAGCAGGATGAGGTCGAGGACATCCTTCTGCAGCTCGCCCGCGCGATACAGGCGCACCGGCGGGATGCGCAGCCCTTCCTGGTAGATGTGCGCATGCCCGCGATCGGCGAAGTCGGAATGATGCGCCAGGTTCACCGTCCAGGCGACGATCGCACCATCGACGAAGATCGGTTCGGCCAGCACGATGTCGGGCAGGTGGGTGCCGCCGCCTTCATAGGCGTCGTTGCCGACGAAGACGTCGCCGGGCTGCATCTGCGCCGCATCGTGCAGCTTCAGGATATGCGGCACGATGCCGATGAAGGACCCCAGGTGGATCGGGATGTGCTCCGCCTGGCACAGCGTATTCCCGCTGGTGTCGAACAGCGCGGTGGAGCAGTCCCGCCGCTCCTTGATGTTGGTGGAGTAGGAGGCGCGGATCAGCGCCTCGCCGGTCTCCTCGACGATGGAGGAGAGCGCGGCGCCGATCACCTCGACCGTGATGGGGTCGAGCACCGGGGCGTGGGCTGCGTCATTCATGCCGCCACCTCCAGGATCAGGTTCAGGTACGCATCCACCCGCGCGGTCATACGGGGCAGGACGACCGTGGTGGTGTCCATCTGCTCGACGATGGCCGGGCCGGTGAAGGTATTGCCAGGCTTGAGCGCCTCGCGCGCATAGATCGGCGTGGCGACGAAGGCCCCGGCCTCGGGGAACCACACGTCGCGCTCTCCGATGATGGCGCCGGCGGCGTCGGGGCCTGCCTCGGGGTAGGATTTCAGCTCCGCCTTCTTCACGCGCCCGGTCGCTTCCAGGCGCAGGGTCACGAGCTGCACCGGCTCGCCCTCCGCGACGAAGCCGTAGCGCTGCTTGTGGGACTCCGCGAAGCCCTCGGCCAGCGTCGCGATGGTCGCGGCGCACACCGGGCCGTCCGGCAGCGGCACCGCAAGCTCGTAGTTCTGCCCGGCGTAGCGCATGTCCGCGGTACGGCTGAGGTGGCGGTCGCCCGCGGCGATCTCCTCATGCGCGAACCACTCGGTCGCGCGCTTGGCCAGGCCATCGAAGGCCGCGGCCACCTCGCCCACCGACCCCGCCGTCGCCGGCAGCAGCTTGGTCGCGGCGAAGTCGGCGCGCAGGTCGGTCAGCAGCAGCCCCATGGCGCACAGGATGCCGGGATAGGGCGGCACCAGCACACGCTTCATGTCGAGCTCGCGCGCCAGGCGCGCCGCGTGCAGCGGGCCGGCGCCGCCGAAGGCCATCAGCGTGTAGTCGCGCGGGTCGTAGCCGCGCTGCACGGAAATCACCCGGATCGCCCGCGCCATGTTGGCGGTGACGACCGAGATGATGCCCTGCGCCGTCTCCATCAAGCCGAGGCCGAGCTGCGCGGCGAGCCGCCCGATGGCGTCCTTCGCCAGCCCCTGGTCGACCTTCATGCGGCCAGCGAGCAGGTAGTGCGGGTTCAGCGTCTGCAGCACGACATTGGCATCGGTGGTGGCGGGCTCGGCATTGCCGCGGCCGTAGCAGACCGGCCCGGGATCGGCGCCGGCGCTGCGCGGGCCGACCTTCAGCAGGCCGCCGGCATCGATATGCGCGATCGACCCGCCACCGGCGCCGACCGTGTGGATGTCCAGCATCGGCGCCTTGATCGGATAGCCATGCACGATGGCCTCCGAGGTCAGCTTGCAGGCCCCGCCATTCAGCAGCGCCACGTCGGTCGACGTACCGCCCATGTCAAAGGTGATGAGATCCTCGAAGCCCGCGACCGCGCCGATCGCCTGGGCGCCGACCACGCCCGTGGAGGGACCGGAGAGCACCGCGCGGACCGGCATCTCGGCCGCCGTGCCGAAGCCGATGACGCCGCCATTGGACTGCGTGAGGTGCGGCGTCGCGGTCATGCCGAGGTCGCGCAGCCGCGGCGTCAGGCGCTCGATGTAGTTGCGCATGACCGGGCCGAGATAGGCGTTCAGCACCACGGTCGACAGGCGCTCGAACTCGCGGAATTCGGGGGCGATCTCGTGGCCGGCGCTGATGAAGACATCGGGCATCTCGGCGCGCAGGATCTCGACGGCGCGCTTCTCGTGCTCGGGCCGGATGAAACCGTACAGGAAGGAGACGGCGATCGCCTTCACGCCGGCCTGCTTGAGCGCCTTCGCCGCGGCGCGCATGCGGTCCTCGTCGAGCGCCAGGTCAATGCGGCCGTCATGGCGCACACGCTCCGGGACCTCGTGGCGCAGGTCGCGCGAGACGAGGGTCGGTGGCTTATCCGCCTGCATGTCGTACAGGTCGGGTCGCTTCTGTCGACCGATCTCCAGCAGGTCGCGGAAGCCATCGGTGGTGACCAGGCCGGTCTTCACGCCGCGATGCTGGATCAGCGCATTGGTCGCGACCGTGGTGCCGTGGCCGAAATACGCGACCGGCGAGCCGGGCTGCGCGGCATCGGGCTCGACGCGCCGCATCCCTTCCTCGACGCCCTGCGCGATGCCGCGCGACGGATCGTCGGGTGTCGAGGAAACCTTCCACACCTCGACGCGGCCAGCCTCCTCGTCAAACAGGCAGACATCCGTGAAGGTTCCGCCGGAATCCACGCCGACACGCCAACGGGCCATGCTGCTCGCCCCTCTCGCGGAAGAAACTTCGGTCGGTCGTGACTATCCCGTTGCGTTTTGGTGGCGGGCAAGTGTCAATTTCAGTCAATGGCAATCGGCGATCGAAAATTCCATTCAACGGAATTTCATGTGCGATATCGGGCGCTGGGTGCACGACAGATGGAACACGAGACAAGCGCCGCCGGCAGCGTCGGGCGCGTTTTCAGCCTGCTGCGGCTGATCGGCAGCGCCGGTTCCGGCGGCATCCGCCTCACCGACCTGGCCGAGCGTGCGGCGCTGCCGCGGCCCACGACGCATCGCATCCTGCGCGCGCTGGGCGCCGAGGCCATCGTCGCCTTCGATGCGCGCAGCAAGCGCTACACGCTCGGGCTCGATCTCTTTCTGCTGGCGGCGAGGGCCGGCAACGTGGTGGGGCTGCGCGACCTGGCGCGGCCGACCCTGCTGCGGCTGACCGCGTCGCTGGGGGAGACACTCTTCCTCCTCGTCCACAACGGCTACGACGCGGTGTGCATCGAGCGCAGCGCGGGGCCGCTGCCGATCCGTTCCTTTACCGGGGATATTGGCGGGCGCGTGCCGCTCGGCATCGGCCAGGGCTCGGTGGCGATCCTCGCCTTCCTGCCGCCGGCCGAGCAGGACGAGGCGATCCGCCACAACCTGCCGCGCATGCGCGACTACGGCGGGCCGGACGAGGCATCGTTGCGCGCCGAACTGCTGCAGGTGCGGCGCGATGGTTTCTGCGGCGGCGCCAGCGGGCTGATCCCGGGCATGGCCGGCGTCGGCGTGCCCATTCTGGATGCCGAGGGGCGCGCTGTCGCGGCGCTGTCCATCGGCACCACCACCGACCGCCTGACGCCGGATCGCAAGGCGATCATCGCCGGCATGCTGCGGCAGGAGGCGACGGCGATCAGCCGCCAGGTAAATCCCTTCGACCCGACTCTGCGCCGCGCCGCGGCCGCGATGTGAAGGCGCTACGCCGCCAGGATGCGCGCGAGGATCGCGGCGACGTGCCGCTCGGCATCGACGCGCAACGGATGCACACCGTCCGCGACGACGCGCGTGCCGCGCACCCAGACCTCGCGGATGGCGCCGTCGCGCGCGGCGAAGACCAGGCTGTCGAGCACACGGTCGCCGGAGCGCGCCGCGAAGGCGGGCGCCGCGGGGTCCAGCAGCACCAGGTCCGCCCAGCCGCCAGGCGCGATGCCGGCCGGCCCGGCGGCGAGCGCGCGGCTGCCGCCCTCGACCGCCGCCTGCCACAGCGCGCGCCCGGTCGACCCGCCGCGCGGCGCCAGCACGTTGCGCGAGCGCAGCCCAAGCCGCTGGGAATATTCCAGCGTGCGCAGTTCCATCGCCGCCGAGATCAGCACGTTGGAATCCGTCCCCACGCCGAACAGGCCGCCGACGTCGCGGAAGCCAGATGCCGGGAAGATGCCGTCGCCGAGGTTGCTCTCGGTCACCGGACACAGCCCCGCCACGCCGCCGAGCTGCGCGACGCGCGCCAGTTCGTCCGCCGTGCCGTGCGTCGCGTGGATCAGGCACCAGCGATCGGAGAGCAGCCCGGCCTCGATCAACGCGGCGATCGGCGGCAGACCGAGGATGCGGATCGCGGCCTCGACCTCCCTCACCTGCTCGGCGGCATGGATGTGCAGCGGTTCGCCCGGCTGCGCCATCATCGCCACGGCGCGGATCTCCTCGATCGTCGCGGCGCGCAGGGAATGCGGGGCGAGGCCCAGATTGGCACCGGGAAGGCGCGCAATGGCACGGCGGCTGCCTTCGACCAGCATCGCGAAGCCATCGAGGTCGTTGACGAAGCGCCGCTGCCCCGGTGCTGGCGGCGCGCCGCCGATCTCGCCATGCGCGTAGAAGGTGGGCAGCAGGGTCAGGTTGATGCCCGTCGCTTGCGCCGCCGCGGCGATGCGGAACGCCATCTCGGCACGGTCGGCATGGGGCGTGCCGTCCGCCGCGTGGTGCAGGTAGTGAAATTCGCCGACGCGGGTGAAGCCGCCCTCCAGCATCTCCGCGTAGGCAAGCGTCGCGATCGACTCGACATCCTCGGGCGTGAGGTGTTCGAGAAAGCGGTACATGAGCGCACGCCAGGTCCAGAACGAATCGTCGCTGGCACCGGCATGTTCCGTGAGGCCTGCCATGCCGCGCTGGAAGGCATGCGAATGCAGGTCGGGCATGCCGGGCAGAGCGATCAGGCGCCCGGCGCCGGCATCCGCCGTGACGGTTGCGATGCGGCCGTCGGCATCCACCTCGACGCGCACGTCGCGGCGCCAACCCTCGGGCAGCAACGCCTCGGCGAAGACCATGCTGCGCATCGGACACGTCCCCCCGGCATGCGGTCGCCATGGCTAGCCTTGCGCCGCCCCGGGCGCAACGCGGCACGACGATGCTGGACAGCGCAGCGCCGCGCGGCCACGCTGCCGTGATGCATGCCGCCGCTGCATTGGAGGTCGAGGACCTGCGCACCGAGTTCCGCATCGCCGGAACCTGGCGCCAGGCCGTGCGCGGCGTGTCCTTCAGCCTGTCGCGCAACGAGACCCTGGCGCTGGTCGGCGAGAGCGGCTGCGGCAAATCGGTCACCGCGCTGTCGATCATGGGGCTGGTGCAGCCGCCGCTCGGGCGCGTCGCCGGCGGGCGCATCATGCTCGATGGGCGCAACGTCGCCGGCCTGCCGGAGAAGCAGTGGGAGAGCCTGCGCGGCGACCGCATCGGCATGATCTTCCAGGAGCCGATGACATCGCTGAACCCGGTGATGACGGTCGGCGACCAGGTCGCCGAGGCGCTGGTCATCCACAAGGGACTGTCGCGCGCCGCTGCGCTGGACAAGGCGCGCACCCTGTTCGACGAAGTGAAGATCCCCTCGGCGGCGACGCGGCTGCGCGAATACCCGCACCAGTTCTCCGGCGGGATGCGGCAGCGCGTGATGATCGCCATGGCGCTGGCCTGCGAACCCGCGGTGCTGCTGGCGGACGAACCCACCACGGCGCTGGACGTCACCATCCAGGCGCAAGTGCTCGGCCTGCTCGCGGACCTGCGCGAACGGCACGGGATGGCGGTGCTGTTCATCACCCACAACCTCGGCGTGGTGGCGCAGATCGCGGACCGGGTCGCGGTGATGTATGCCGGCCAGATCGTCGAGGAAGGGCCGGTCGGGAACATCTTCGCAGCCCCGGCGCATCCGTATACCCGCGCGCTGTTCGCCGCGATCCCGCGGCTCGATCAGCCGCACCAGGCGCTGGCGGCGATCCCGGGGCGCGTGCCGCCGCTCGATGCCATGCCGGTCGGCTGCGCCTTCGCCTCGCGCTGCGCCGACAGGCGGGCGGGCTGCGAGGCACCGCAGGTCCTGGCGCATGTCGGCACCGCGCATCGCGCGCGCTGCCATGTCGCGACAGCTGCAACCGCCGTCGCGACGCAGGATGCATGATGAAAAGCAGGGAGACTGGACAATGAAGCTTCGCGCGGGATTGCTGGCGGCGGCCTTCGCCATGGTCGCGCCGGCCGCGATGGCGCAGCAGGGCACGCTGCGCGTCGGCATGGCGGCGCAGGACATGGGGCGGCTCGATCCGCACTTCGCGGTCTCGACCATCGACCGCGTGCCGATGCCCTGGATGTTCAATGGCCTGGTGCGCTTCCCCCCGGGGTCGATCGACGCCGCCGCCATCGAGCCCGACCTGGCCGAACGCTGGGAGACCAGCGCGGATGGCCGCACCTGGACCTTCCACCTGCGCCGCGGCGTGCGCTTCCACGGCAATTTCGGCGAGCTGACCGCGGACGACGTGGTGTTCAGCCTGCGCAAGGCCGCGAATGCCCAGACCAGCGCCTTCAGCGCCGACCTGCGCGCGATCCAGACGGTCGAGGCGGTGGACCCGCACACCGTCCGCATCGTGCTGCGCGAGAATGTGCCGAACCTGCTCGGCGTGCTGACCAACTATGCCGGCGGCTTCATCGTCTCGCGCCGCGCGGTCGAGGAGCGCGGCGAAGGCTTCAACCGCGCGCCGATCGGCACCGGCCCCTTCGCGCTGGAGCGCGTGACGCCGAACCAGAGCGCCGAATTCGTCGCCAACCCCGCGTACTTCCGCGGCGCGCCGCAGATCGCGCGCATTTCCTACCGCTTCATCCCCTCCGATGCCTCGCGCGACCTGGCCTTCCAGAATCGCGAGCTCGACCTGAACTACGGGCGGTCGGACCAGACCTGGGTCAACCGCGTGCGCCAGCAGCAGGGTGTGACGGTCGATGTCTTCGAACCGGCCGAGCTCGCCATCATCAACGTCAACATCACCCAGCCGCCGTTCAACGACATCCGCGTGCGCCGGGCGCTGGCGCATGCCGTGAACCGCGCGGAGCTGGTGCGCTGGCGCGGCCAGGATACCAGCCGCGAGGGCCAGTCATTGGTGCCGCGCGGCTACCTCGGCTTCTCCGCCGACAATGGCCTGCTGCCGCACGACCCGGCGCGCGCCCGCGCCCTGCTGGCCGAGGCCGGCCACCCGAACGGCATCACCGTGCGCGTCGTGCACACCCAGCTGCCCGAGATGCTGGCGGCGATGCAGGTGATCCAGCAGCAGCTGCGCCGTGCCGGCATCACGCTCGACCTGCAGGTGGTGGAACACGCGACCTTCCACCAGCAGATCCGGCAGAACCTGTCGCCGCTGGTCTATTATTCGGCGGCGCGCTTCCCGATCGCGGACATCTACCTGTCGCAGTTCTTCCATTCGCGCAGCATCGTCGGCACGCCGACCGCGGTGACCAACTTCTCGCATTGCGGCATGGCCGATGCCGAGATCGACGCGGCGCGCGTCGCGACCGACCGGGCGGAGCAGCTCCGCCTCTGGGCCACGGCGCAGCGCAAGCTGGTGGAGAGTGTCTGCGGCATCCCGTTGATCGAGACGCTGCTGGTCTTCGCCCGCCGCGACAGCGTCGACTACGGCTACCCGCTGCGTGGCTCGCTGAGCCTCGGCCCGCAGATCACCGAAGCCTCGCGGCTGCGGTGACGGGCAGCGCCGCCAGCCGATGATCTGGTTCGTCGCCAAGCGGCTGCTCGCGGCGGTGCCGACGCTGCTCGCGGTGCTGACGGTGGTGTTCATCATCGTCCGCATCGTGCCCGGCGATCCGGCATTGGTGATCCTGGGCGACCAGGCGACGGCCGAAGCCGCCGCCGCGCTGCGCACGCGGCTCGGCCTCGACCAGCCGATGTGGGTCCAGTACTGGACCTTCGTGAGCAATGCGCTGATGGGGAATTTCGGGGCCTCGCTCGTCACCGGCCGCCCCATCCTCGAGGAAGTGAGCGCGGTGCTGCCGCACACCATCGACCTGACGCTGGCATCGATGGTGCTCGGCGTCGTGGTCGGCGTGCCCGTGGGCATCTGGGCGGCGCTCTATCGCAACCGCACGATCGATGTCGTGGCGCGGCTGCTGTCGCTGATCGGGCTGTCCTTCCCGGTCTTCGTGTCGGGCATCTACCTGCTGCTGCTGTTCGGGCTGCATTGGCGGCTGTTCCCGGTGATCGGCAATGCCGACCTCTCGGACCCGCTCGACCGGCTGCACAAGGTGGTGCTGCCGGCCGTGGCGCTGGGCCTGACCATGGCGGCCTACATCACGCGCGTGACGCGCAGCGCGATGCTGCATTCGCTGGGCGAGGACTACATCCGCACGGCGCGCGCCAAGGGCGTGCCGTGGCGGCGCGTGGTGTGGGTGCACGGCTTGCGCAATGCCTCGCTGCCCGTCGTCACCGTGGTCGGCCTGTATGTCGGCATCCTGATCGGCAATTCGGTGCTGACCGAGATCGTCTTCAACCGGCCCGGCCTCGGCAAGATCATCGTCGGCGCGCTGAACCAGCGCGACTATTCCATGCTGCAGGGGCTGATGGTGATCTACTGCTTCCTGATCGTGGTGGTGAACCTGGTCACCGACCTGCTCTACGGCGTGATGGACCCGCGGGTGAAGCAGGCATGAGCGCGACCGCCGAAGCCCCCACCGCCCCGCGCGTGCCCGGCTGGCGCAAGGCGCTGGGCAAGGCGCGCAGCAACCCCACCACGCTGGTCGGCGCGGTGATCTGCCTGCTGATCCTCGCGGCCGCGATCCTCGCCCCCTGGATCGCGCCGCATGACCCGGCCGAGCAGGACATCATCAGCCGGCTCGCGCCGCCGGGCGGCGAGTATCCGCTCGGCACCGACCAGTTCGGGCGCGACATCCTCTCGCGCCTGCTGTGGGGGGCGCGCATCTCGCTGACAGTCTCGCTCGGCGCCATCGCGGTGGCCTGCGTGATCGGCGGCACCATCGGCATGGTCTCGGGCTATATCGGCGGGCGCTTCGACCTGTTCGTGATGCAGGTGATGGACGTGCTGCTGTCCTTCCCCTCGCTCATCCTCGGCCTGATCGTGGTGGCGCTGCTGGGGCCTGACCTGGTGAACCTGGTGGTCGCGATCGCGCTGACCGCCATCGCGCCCTTCGCGCGCATCGCCCGCGCGCCGACCATGGCATTGAAGGAGCGCGCCTTCGTCGAAGCCGGGCACGCGCTCGGCTATTCCCACCTGCGCATCCTGTTCCGCCACATCCTGCCGAACATCCTGCCGGAGGTGATGGTGATGACCTCGCTGTGGATGGCGACGGCGGTGCGCGTGGAGGCCTCGCTGTCGTTCATCGGCCTCGGCGTGAAGCCGCCGACGCCGACCTGGGGCGGCATGACCCGCGATGGGTTCGAGAACATCCTGGACAGTCCCTGGCTCGCTGTCTTCCCGGGCTTCGCGATCCTGCTGCTGGTGCTGGGCCTCAACATGGTGGGCGACGGCCTGCGCGACGCCACCGACCCGAAGCTGCGCAATGAGTGAGCCGCTGCTCTCCGTCCAGGGCCTGCGCAAGCACTTCGTGCAGCGCAAGGGCTTCCCGCGCCCGCGCACCGTGACCGTGCGCGCGGTCGAGGACGTCTCCTTCACCATCGCGCCGGGCGAGGCCTTCGGCCTGGTCGGCGAATCCGGCTGCGGCAAGTCCACCGCGGCGCGCGCCCTGCTTCGCCTGATCGAACCCGATGCCGGCCAGGTCATGTATCGCGGGGAGGATGTGCGCGCCGCGCGCGGCGCCGCGCTGAAGGCGCTGCGGCGGAAGATGCAGATCGTCTTCCAGGACCCCTATTCCTCGCTCGATCCGCGGCAGACCATCGGTTCGGCATTGATGGAACCGATGCGCGTCCATGGCATCGCGACCGGGCGCGAGGCACGCGACCGGGCCGCCGCGCTGCTCGATGAGGTCGGCCTGCCGCCCGGCGCGCTCGATCGCCTGCCGCATGAATTCTCCGGCGGGCAGCGCCAGCGCATCGGCATCGCCCGCGCGCTCACGCTGGAGCCTGAGCTGATCGTCGCGGATGAACCCGTCAGCGCGCTCGATGTCTCGGTGCAGGCGCAGGTGCTGCTGCTGCTGAAGCAGTTGCGCGAACGCCGCGGGCTGTCCTTCCTGTTCGTCAGCCACGACCTCTCGGTGATCCGCTGGTTCTGCGACCGCGTCGCGGTGATGTATCTCGGCCGCATCGTCGAGGAAGGGCCCTCGGCCCGCGTGCTGGCCGACCCGCTGCATCCCTACGCGAAGATGCTGCGCGAGGCCTCGCCGGTGCCGGACCCAGCGCAGCGTGGCGTGCTGCCGCGCATCGTCGGCGAAATTCCGTCCGCGGCGAATCCGCCGCCGGGCTGCCCCTTCCATCCCCGCTGCGTGCAGGCGATGCCGGTGTGCTCGACCACGGCGCCGCGCTGGACCGCCGCGGCGGGCGGCGGCGGCGTGGCCTGCCACCTGCACGGCTGAGCCGCGCCGCGCATCGCCACGCGCAGGCGCCAACGGTCAGTCGACCGTGATGTTCGCCGAGCGCACGAGCGCCGCATGGCGCTCGATCTCCGTCGCCAGGAAGCGCTCCAGATCGGCCGGGGACCCGCCCGCCGCGCCATCCGCGACATCGAGGCCCTGCTGCACCAGCCACGCACGCCCCGGGCCGTCGAGCATCTCGTTCACCGCCCCGTTCAACGCCGTGACGACCGCCGCCGGTACGCCCTTGGGCGCCAGCCAGGCGAACCAGGTGCCCATCACCACGCTCGGATAGCCCTGTTCGGCGGCGGTTGGCACGTCGGGCAGCACATCCGCGCGCTTGTCCGCCAGCACGGCAAGCACGCGGATCTCGCCCGCACGGCTGAGCGGCACTGTCCCTGGCGCGCCGAGGAACATCGCGCTCAGCCGCCCGGCAATGGCATCCGTGGTGGCGGCGGCAGGCGAGGTATAGGGCACATGCGTCAACTGCGTGCCCGTGGCCGCCGCCAGCATCGCGCCGGCCAGGTGCATCGAGCTGCCGCTGCCCGTCGACCCGTAGCTCACGCCGCCCGGATTGGCCCGCGCCATGGCCACCAGGTCAGCCAGCGTCGCCGCCGGCGAATTCTTCCCGACCACGAGCGCATTCGGGATCGCGCCGAAGCGCGCGATGGGGTCGAAGTCGCGCTGCGAATGGAAGGTCAGGTTGCGATACAGCGCCATGTTGGTGGCGAGCGGCCCGGCCCAGCTGAACAGCAGCGTGTGCCCGTCATTCGGCGCGCGTGCCGCCGCCATCATGCCGACATTGCCGGAGGCGCCGGGGCGGTTCTCGATCACGAAGGGCTGGCCGAAGCGCCGCTGGAAGTCCTGCGCGGCGAAGCGCGCGACGGGGTCGGACGAACCACCGCCCGCGGCGGGAACGATGATGCGGACCGGCTGCCGCGGCCAGGCGGGCTGCGCCAGCGCGGGCGCTGCCACCATGCCCGCCGCCACACCAAGCATCGCGCGCCGATCGAACCGCATGGCTGTCATCTCGTCTCCTCCCCGCCGGCCGGCAGCCGGGCGCGTTTGACGAAGTTTTCGCCTGCGTGTTCCTGTTGTCCACTGTCGTGAACACATCGCCCGCCGCCAGCGCGGGCCGGAGCCTGACGCCCATGGCTGGTCCGCTCGCCGGGATCCGCGTCCTCGACCTCACCTCGACGCTGATGGGGCCCTACGCGACGCAGACCCTGGCCGACATGGGCGCCGAGGTGGTGAAGGTCGAGCCGCCGGAGGGCGACATCGTCCGCCACATCGGCCCGGCGCGGAATGCCGGGATGGGGCCGATCTTCCTCAACACCAATCGCGGCAAGCGCAGCCTGGTGCTCGACCTCAAGAAGCCTCAGGGCCTCGCGGCCGCGCTGCGGCTCGCGGAGCGCGCCGACGTGCTGGTCTACAACCTGCGCCCGCATTCGATGGAAAGGCTCGGCCTGGGCTACGCGGCGGTGGCGCGCGTCAATCCGCGCATCGTCTATGCCGGCGTCTATGGCTTCGCGCAGGAAGGACCCTATGCCGCGCTGTCCGCCTATGACGACCTGATGCAGGGCGCGGTCGGCGTCGCCGCGCTGAATGCGCGCATCCATGGCGGCACGCCGGGCTACGTGCCTCTCGGCCTGGTGGACCGCGTGGTCGGGCTCGCGGCCGCCGGCGCGATCTCGGCCGCGCTGCTGCACCGGGAGAAGACCGGCCAGGGCCAGCGCGTCGACGTGCCGATGTTCGAGACGATGCTGCCCTTCGTGCTCGGCGACCACCTGGGCGGGCTGAGCTTCGACCCGCCGCTCGACCAGGGCGGCTATGCGCGCATGCTCTCGCCGGGCCGGCGGCCCTATCGCACGCGGGACGGCTGGATCTGCGCGATGGTCTATACCGACAAGCACTGGCGCGCCTTCTGCGCCGGGCTCGGCATGCCCGACCTGGTCGCGACCGATCCGCGCTTCGCCGACCACGGCGCGCGCATCGCACATATCGACGAGATCCTCGACATGGTCGCCGGCATCATGGCGCAGCGCGACACGGCGGCGTGGATGGACTTCTTCATCGCGGCCGACATCCCTGCCATGCCGGTGAACGAGATCGCCGCGCTGTTCGACGACCCCCACCTGCGCGCCACCGGCTTCTTCGAGGCAGAAGACCACCCGACGGAAGGCCGCCTGCGCCGGCCGGCGATCGGTCCGCGCTGGTCCGCCAGCCCGGCCGGCGAACGCCGCCCGGCACCACGCCTTGGCGCCGACGGCGCGGATGTGCTGCACGAGGCCGGCTACACGGCGGAGGAGATCGCGCAGCTCGCGGCGCTCGGCGTGACCGGGCGGATCGCACAGGGGGAATAGCAGCGCCCGGGTTCACGGCGGCGGCGGCGTGCGCTGCCGGGCCTGGTCAGCCGATCCGGCGCGCCCGCATCCGCCATGGCAGCGCGCCGCCCGCGCGGGACGCGGCGCGCGACGGCCTCAGCTCCGGTACGACCCGTTGATGTCGATGTACCCATGCGTCAGGTCGCAGGTCCACACCGTGGCCTTGCCGCGGCCGAGGCCGATATCGACCGTGATCTCGACCTCGCGCCCCTTCATGTGGGCCACCACGGGCGTCTCGTCGTAGCCATCCACCACGCCGCCGTCGCGCGCCATCCAGGTGCCGCCGACCGCGATCGACAGCTTGTCGCGATCGGCCGGCTCGCCGGCCTTGCCCACGGCCATGACGATGCGGCCCCAATTCGCGTCCTCGCCGGCGATGGCGGTCTTCACCAGCGGCGAATTGGCGATGCACATGCCGATGCGGTGCGCGGAACGCGCCGTGACGGCGCCGGTCACGTCGATGCGGATCAGCTTCTGCGCGCCCTCGCCGTCGCGCGCGACCATCAGCGCGAGGTCCATCAGCACCTCGTTCAGTGCGCGGGCGAAGTCCTTGAGCACCGGGCCGCCCTCGGCCGGCACGCGCGGGTGCTTCGCCACGCCGGTGGCGAACAGCATCACGGTGTCGGAGGTCGAGGTGTCGGAATCCACCGTCACGCAGTTGAACGACCTGTCGCAGCCCTTCTTCAGCAGCGCCTGCAGGGCGGCGGCAGGAATCTTCGCGTCGGTCGCCAGGAAGGACAGCATCGTCGCCATGTCGGGGGCGATCATGCCCGACCCCTTGGCGATGCCGGCGATGGTCACGCTGGTCTCGCCGATCATGGCGGTGCGCGTGGCGGCCTTGGGGAAGGTGTCGGTGGTCATGATGGCGCGCGCGGCGTGGCCGAAGCCGGCCTCCGCCACCGCGCCGAACACCGCCGGCAGCGCGCCGACCAGCTTTTCGGTCGGCAGGCGCTCGCCGATCACGCCGGTGCTGGCGAGGAAGATCTCCTTCGGCTTGCAGCCCAGGATGCGGGCGGCTTCCTCGGCGGTGCGCGCGCAGGTCTCGCGCCCGGCCTTGCCGGTGAAGACGTTGGAATTGCCCGAGGTCACCACCAGCCCGCGCGCGCGGCCGCCCTTCAGCGCGGCGCGCGACCATTCGACCGGCGCGCCCGGGCAGCGGTTCTTGGTGAACACCCCCGCCGCCGTGGTGCCGGCCGGGAAGGCCATGGCCATCACGTCCTCGCGCGCGCGGTAGCGGATCTCGGCCATGCCGGTGGCGACCTGCACGCCGGGCACCGGCGGCATCTCGGGCATGGGCAGCGCGAGGGGGGAGACGGGGTGGGCCTGGCCAGCCATGGCGGTTCCTCGTTTCGTGCGTCGTGGTCTTGGTCAGCGGCCGCAACCAGCGGCCGTTGCGCTACGCGGCGCCGGCGCGGGCCGGTGCCGGCAATCTCCAGGGCGCTTCAGCGCCGGGCCGGCGCACCCGGTCGTGCGGGCGGGCCGGCCGGCGCGGGCGGTTCGGCGGCGTCGATGGCGCGCGGAGCGGAGCCATCCAGGTTGAAGCGCTCGACCCGCGCCTCGCCGCGGGCGCGCTCGACGGCGGCGGTGACCTCGGCCTCCATCAGCTGCTGACGGATCGCCTGGGCCACTTCCTCGAAGGGCGGGGCGGCGGCGGTGCGGCGTTCCTCGACCTTGATGACATGCCAGCCGAAGGGGGACTGCACCGGGTTCTCGCTGACCTGGCCGGGCTGCAGCCGGAACGCCGCCTCGGCGAATTCGGGCACCATGTCGGCGCGGCGGAAGAAGCCGAGGTCGCCGCCCTCCCGCGCGCCCGGGCCGGTGGACCGGCGCTGCGCCACCGCCATGAAGTCGGCGCCGCCGCGCACCTCGGCCAGCGCGGCGCGCGCCTCGGATTCGGTGGGGACCAGGATGTGGCGGGCGCGGACTTCTTCCTCGGCCGGGCGGCCGGCGACCTCGCGGTCGTAGCGGGCGCGGATGGCGGCGTCGTTGACGCGGGACGCGATCTCGCGCGACAGCCAGGCCTGCTGGAGTTCCTGTTCCTCGGCCCGGCGAATGCGGGCGCGCACCTCGGCATCCTGGTCCAGCCGCGCGCGGCGTGCGGCGGCGGTCACGGAACGGCCCGCGATCATCTGGTCGAGCAGCAGGGGATAGAGCATCTGCGGCGGTGCGCCGCGGACTTCCTCGGGCAGGTCGCGCGCCGCGGCGGCCAGGTCCGCCAGCGTGATCGCCTCGCCATCCACCCGCGCGACGACGGTATCGGCCGGGGTGGCCGGCGATGCCGCCGGGGCCGGGGCCGGTTGCTGCGCCCCCGCCGGCTGCACGGCCCAGGCGGTGATCGCCAGGGCAAGGGCCGCACGGAGCGGAAGGGCAGGGCGGCGCGGCGGCATCATGTGGTCTCGGGTCTGGGGAAGGCCCGAAGATGGCCGAAGCGTCACGGCGCCACAAGGCAGGGAAAGCCCGGCCGGCGTTGACCCGGGGGGAGTGCCCGCCTATCTCTGCCGGGGCCGCGCCGCGACCCGCCTGGACATGCTCGGTCCGGCCGGGCGCGGCGCGATCCGAGTCCATGCCCCTGTCGTGGGGCGATGCTCGCCCGGGCCGCCCGCCCGACGGAGACCGACACCCCCGATGTTCGCCCGCCTCGCTGCCGCCATCTTCGGTACTTCCAACGACCGCGCGCTGAAGCGCTACCAGGCGCGGGTGCCGGCCATCAACGCGCTCGAGCCGCAGATGCAGGCCCTGACGGACGAGGCGCTGGCCAACCAGACCGCGCTGTTCCGCGAGCGCCTGGCCAAGGGCGAGACCCTGGACGACCTGCTGCCCGAGGCCTTCGCCACGGTGCGCGAGGCCGCGCGGCGGGTCCTCGGCCTGCGCCATTTCGACGTGCAGATGATCGGCGGCATGGTGCTGCACGAAGGCAAGATCGCCGAGATGAAGACCGGCGAGGGCAAGACCCTGGTCGCGACGCTGCCGGTCTACCTGAACGCGCTGCCCGCCAAGGGCGTCCACGTGGTCACGGTGAACGACTACCTGGCCACCCGCGACGCCGAGTGGATGGGGCGGATCTACAAGTTCCTGGGGCTGACGGTCGGCACCATCGTGCACGGGCTGACCGATGACGAGCGCCGCAATTCCTATGCCTGCGACGTCACCTACGGCACCAACAACGAATACGGCTTCGACTACCTGCGCGACAACATGAAGTATCGGCTGGAGGACATGGTCCAGCGCGACTTCGCCTATGGCATCGTCGACGAGGTCGATTCCATCCTGGTCGATGAGGCCCGCACGCCGCTGATCATCAGCGGGCCTTCGGAGGATTCCTCCGACCTGTATCGCAAGGTCGACGAGGTGGTGAAGGAGCTGGTGCGCGACGCGGCGGTCTACGAGAAGGACGAGAAGCAGCGCACCGTCACGCTGACCGAGGACGGCAGCGAGCGCGTCGAGGAAATGCTCAAGCAGGCCGGCCTGGTGACCGAGGGCGACCTGTACGACATCGGCAACGTCACGGTGGTGCACCACCTGAACCAGAGCCTGCGCGCCCACACGCTGTTCAAGCGCGACGTCGAATACGTGGTGCGCAACGACAAGATCGTCATCATCGACGAATTCACCGGCCGCATGATGGAAGGCCGGCGCTATTCGGACGGGCTGCACCAGGCGCTGGAAGCCAAGGAGCACGTGACCGTCCAGCCGGAGAACCAGACGCTCGCCTCCATCACCTTCCAGAACTATTTCCGGCTGTACCCGAAGCTGTCGGGCATGACCGGCACGGCATCGACCGAGGCCGACGAATTCGCCGAGATCTACAAGCTCGAGGTGGTCGAGATCCCGACCAACGTGCCGGTGGCGCGCGAGGATTCCGACGACGAGGTGTATCGTTCGGCCGCCGAGAAATACGAGGCCGTCGCCGCGCTGATCGCCGAGGCGCGCGACCGCGGCCAGCCGGTGCTGGTCGGCACCACGAGCATCGAGAAGTCGGAACTGATCTCCTCGCTGCTCAAGCTGAAGAACGTGCCGCACCAGGTGCTGAACGCCCGCTACCACGAGCAGGAGGCCGGCATCGTCGCCCAGGCCGGCCGCCCGGGCGCGGTGACCATCGCGACCAACATGGCCGGCCGCGGCACCGACATCCAGCTCGGCGGCAACTACGAGATGCTGGCCCGCCACGAGGCCGGCACCAATGAGGGCGAGGCCTACGATGCCGCCATCATCAAGCACAAGAACGAGGTCGAGGCGGTGCGCCCGGCCGTGAAGGCCTCGGGCGGGCTGTTCGTGATCGGCACGGAACGCCACGAGAGCCGGCGCATCGACAACCAGCTGCGCGGCCGGTCGGGCCGCCAGGGCGACCCCGGCGCCTCGCGCTTCTTCCTGTCGCTCGAAGACGACCTGATGCGGATCTTCGGCTCCGACCGCATGGGCGGGATGCTGACCCGGCTCGGCCTGAAGGAAGGCGAGGCGATCGTCCATCCCTGGATCAACAAGGCGCTGGAGAAGGCGCAGAAGAAGGTCGAGGCGCGCAACTTCGACATGCGCAAGAACCTTCTGAAGTACGACGACGTGATGAACGACCAGCGCAAGGAAGTGTATTCCCAGCGCCGCGCCTTCATGATGGCCGACGACGTCGCCGAGACGGTGCAGGAGATGCGCCGCGAGACGATCGGCGACCTGGTCGCCCGCTGCATCCCCGAGAACGCCTATCCCGAGCAATGGGACCTCGAGACGCTGCAGCGCCAGGTGCAGGACGTGCTGAACCTCGATGTCCCGGTCGCCGACTGGGCCAAGGAAGAAGGCATCGACGACGACGCGGTGCGCGAACGGCTCGAGGAAGCGGCCGACCGGTCGTATGCCGCGCGCGCCGCCAATGTCGGCCCCGAGATCATGCGCCAGGTCGAGAAGTCGCTGCTGCTGCAGGTCTTCGACCAGGTGTGGAAGGAACACCTGCTCGCACTCGACCATCTGCGCCAGGGCATCGGGCTTCGTGCGTACGGCCAGCGCGACCCGCTGAACGAATACAAGTCCGAGGCCTTCGCGCTGTTCAACGGCATGCTGGGCGACCTGCGCGAGCGCGTGACATCGCTGCTGCTGCGCATCGAGCTCCGCCCCGATGCCCCGCCGCCCTCCCCGGAGGGCATCGGCTTCCTCGACATGCGCCACCCCGACCCGGACATGGCGGCGGCGGAGCTGGAGATGGCCGGCGCCGGCGGCACGACCTATGAAGCGGTGCCGATGGCGATCGGGACCGCGGCGCCGCGGCCGGTCGCCGAGGGCGTGGACCCGAACGATCCGACGACCTGGCACCGCACCGCGCGCAATGCCCCCTGCCCCTGCGGGTCGGGCAAGAAGTTCAAGGTCTGCCACGGGCGGGCGTGATGCGGGGGCGGAGCCTGCTTGCGGGCGCCCTGCTCCTGGGCCTGGTCCAGCCCGCCGCGGCGCATTGGGAATTCACGCGCTGGGGCATGACCCAGCAGCAGGTGCTGGCCGCCTCCCGCGGGGCCGTCCGGGCGCTGCCGCTGGCCGAACGACGGCCGGTGCCGAATGCGCGCATGGAATACCGCGCCTCGGGCGAATTCGCGTCGGGCGCCTTGCGGCTGACCGTCGCCTTCGCCTTCGATGCACGCAATGGCGGCCTGGTCTGCGTGTCGGCGCAGGGCGACCCGGCGCAGGCGGATGCGGTGCGGGCACGGCTCGAACGCCTGTTCGGCGCGCCCCAGGAACGCGGGCTGGACCCGGCCAGCGGCACCATCACGCTCGGCTGGACACGGCCGGACGAGATCGACCTGCAGATCACCCCAGGCCGCCCGACGGTGGTGCTGCATTGCGCGCGCGGGGTGTGACCCGCGGCGCGCCAGGCTATTCGTTCGGCGACAGCGTCTTGATCAGGTCGAAGACGCGCTTGCGGACCGACGGGTCGGTGATGCGGTAATAGGCGCGCACCAGCTCCAGCGTCTCGCGGCGATGCAGCGTATCGTCCTCGAAGCCCTCCTGGCCCTCGGCGAAGCCGAAGGCGGCGCCGCGCGAACGATTGGCGGCATTGCCGCCGAGCTCGGGCGACATGTCGTCGAAGAAGAAGCCGATCGGCACGTCGAGCACGCGCGCCAGGTCGAACAGCCGGCTGGCACCGATACGATTCACCCCACGTTCATACTTCTGGATCTGCTGGAAGGTCAGGCCGAGCGCCTCGCCAAGCTTCTCCTGGCTCATGCCCAGGAGCGTCCGGCGCAGGCGCACACGCGTGCCGACATGCACGTCGATCGGGCTGGCCCGGTGTTCGCGCTCGACGCGCTCTACGGTCTCATCACTCGCCATCCGGCCCTCCGCAGCCCGCATTTGTACACGCGCCCTTCGCATAACGGTAAGTCAGGGATTAACGCCCCTGGAGTGTCACAGGAATAGGCGGCGCTTCATCTTTCGTCAACTCTTTTTCTTATTCTCGTTTTTTGAGACGGTCCGGCAGCGGATCACCAACAGCGCCTCGCCCACCGCGCGACGCCCTTCGCCCCGACAACCACCCCAGAGCGATCACGCCCATCGAAAAAGTGATCGGGATCACAAGACCAAGCCGCGCGAAGGGCGTCGCCTCGCGCGGGGCGGGCAATGGCGCCTGCAACACCGCGGTTTCACCCAGTTCCGTGCGCGCAACCTCCCGCCCGCGTGCATCGAAAACCGCCGAGACACCCGTCTGTGCCGCGCGTGCCAGCGGCAGCCCTTCCTCGACCGACCGCAACCGCGCCGCCGCCAGGTGCTGCCACGGGCCCGCCGAGATCCCGAACCACGCGTCGTTGGTGACATTGACCAACCAGGCCGGACGGTCGGCCGGCACAACCGCTGCGGGAAAAATCACCTCGTAGCAGATCAGCGCACCGAAGGCCGGCACCCATCCCGCACGCACCGCGCGGCGCGAATCGCCCGGCGTGAAATCCATGCCGCCCTGCACCAGGCGCACCGGCAGCAGGCCCGACAGCGGCATGTATTCGCCGAAGGGCACCAGGTGCATCTTGTCCTGCAGGCCACGGACCTCCCCCGCCGGGTCGATCGCGACCAGGGAATTGAACACGCGCCGGGCCCGCCCGTCGAACCCACGCTCCGCCCGCACCGTGCCGGTCAGCAGCATGGCGCGCTGCGGCAAGGCCCCCGCGACCAGCTGCCGCACCTCGGGATCGTCGGCGAGCAGGAACGGAACGGCAGTCTCGGGCCATATTACAATCAGGTTAGATTCAGGGGGCAGTTCGCGCAACGCAGCCAGGGCGGCATCCCGGGTGCCCTCGATGTAGCGGCGCAGGATCGGGATGCGCTGGTCCTCACGCCACTTCACCTCCTGCGCCACATTGCCTTGAACGATCAGGATGCCGGCCGGTTGCGGTGCGGGTTCCGCCGGCCACAGGCGCAGCGCGCCGAACACCGCGAAGCCGGCCAGCACGGCGGCCCCGCCTGCCATCGCCCGCCAGCCCAGCAGCGGGGTCGCCGCGACCAGCACCGTCACCAGCGACAAGCCATGCACGCCGACCCAGGCCGCCCCCTGCACCGGCAGCGCCTCGAAGGCCCAGACGGTGCCCAGCAGGTTCCACGGGAAACCGGTGAACACCCAGCCGCGCAGCAATTCGCACAGCACGAAGGCGCCGCCGAACACCAGCACGCGAGCCCAGCCGGCCGGCACCCGCACCGCCACCGCCGCCGGCAGCGCCACGAACACCGCCAGCGGAAGCGCCAGCGCGGGCACCGCGATCGGCACCAGCCACCAGAACCGATCCACCTCGGTCAGGATGGCATGGGTGATCCAGTACAGCCCGGCGGCGAAAAACCCCCACCCCCAGGCAAAGCCTATCCAGAAGGCGCGGCGCGACCCGCCCTGCGCGCCGCACATCGCCAGCAATCCAGGGATCGCCACGAACAGGACCGGCACCGCATGCACCGGCGGCAAGGCCAGCGCCGCCAAGGCCCCCAGCCCCACCGCCGTGACCCACATCCGCCACCCCCGCCGCGCGGCGAGATGACCCAGGAAACGATCCCACATGCGCGGCGGTCCTAGCAGGCGTGAAGGGGTGGGGGCGGCTTGGCGCGGGGCGAACCGGGAGGGCTCTGCCCTCCCGGACCCACCCGCCGGGGGCATACGTGCCCCCGGACCCGCGGAGAGTGAAGGGCTGGTGGGGGGGAGGGGCTCAGGGGTGGGACCTGTTGGAAGGGCGCACCATGCC
>NZ_CAKKLX010000028.1 GCF_918698155.1 Roseomonas sp. CECT 9278 | reverse complement strand
CCAATACCGCGCTCGATGCCCGCATCGCGGCGGCCCAGGCGCGCCGCGCGGAAGCCGAGAGCCAGGTCGCCTCGGCCGCGCCGGGCTATCGGCAGCTGCTGCGCGGCCTCGGTCCGGGCGGCCTGTTCACGGGCGGCAGCCTCGCGGGCGGAGGCCTCCTGCGCGGCCTGCAGGCGGGCGGCAGCCTCGCGCGCTGAGGCTTCCGCGGCGGCCTGTTCCTGGCGCTGGCGTTCCGCGATGGCGGGATCCGGTCCGGCCCCAGGGCCGGCCACGAAGTACCAGCCTGCCGCGGCCGCCACCACCAGCGCGCCGGCACCGCCCGCGATCAGCCCGATCGGCGCGCCCTTGCCGGTGGGCGTCGCCGGGGCGGGGGGCGCTGCCGCGGCTGGGCGATTCATGGTGCCGCCGCCGGCGGGCCGCGCGGCGACCATGGTCGCGTCGTCGTTCAGGCCCGGCAGCCCGGGCAGCCCGGCAGGTTCGGCCGCGGCGGCGGGCGCATGGACCGCGGCGCGGATGGCGTCGGCGAATTCGCCGGCGGAGCGGAACCGGTCGTCCGGCCGCTTGGCCAGCGCGCGCGCGATCACTGCGTCGAAGCCACGCGGCGTGGTGACCGACAGCTGGGATGGCGGCGGCGGTTCGGTGTGCAGCGCCTTGTGCATCACGGCCGAGAAGCCGCCCTCGAACGGCTTCTCCCCGGTCAGCAGCTGGTACAGCATGACGCCGGAGGACCAGATGTCGGCGCGCAGGTCGACCGGTTCGCCGCGGAACTGCTCGGGCGCCATGTAGGACGGCGTGCCGATCAGCGTGCCGACCTGCGTCATCGACGAATTCTCGAGCCGGGCGATGCCGAAATCGGCGATCTTCACCTGGCCGTCGGTCGTCATCATGATGTTGCCGGGCTTGATGTCCCGGTGCACCACGCCGCGCTGGTGCGAATAGGCCAGGCCGGCGCAGACCTCGCCCATGATCCGCACGATGTCGGGGATGGTGAAGCGTTCGTTCTTGTCGAGCCGGTCCTTGAGGCTTTTGCCCTCGACCAGCTCCATCACGATCCAGGCGTCGTGGGCGTTCTCGCCATAGTCGTAGACGCCGACGATGTTGGGGTGCGACAGCCGGCCGGCGGCCTGCGCCTCGCGGCGGAAACGGGCATGCGCCTCGACCGCCTCGGCGTCGTTCTCGGCGGGGCGCTTGACCACCTTGATGGCCACGCGGCGTTCGATGATGCGGTCGATCGCGTCGTAGACCGTGCCCATGGCGCCGGCGCCGAGCGTGCCCCGCACCTCGTACTTGTTGTTCAGTTCGGCTGGCAGCATGGGCCCTGGCGGTCTCCGGCGTCCGGCAGTCGTGACGTGGGGATGCTACAGGCTTGGCGCCAGGATGTCGTCCCCGCGTATCACGCCGGCGGTCGAATGCTTCGACCGGCGGCATCGACAGTGCGGATCCTCACGCGCCGAGCGGATTCCCGCGGATGGCTGCGGCTTCGCCGTGCCGGTGTGCCGCATCCGCGGCCTCGGCACGCGCCGTCCGCATCACAGCCGGGCGGGGGCAGGGGCCGCCGCGCTGGCCGCGCCGGCCCGGCGCCCGTCCCCGATCAGCACGAAGGGCGCCCAGTAGTAGGGATGCGCGAAGGCGGCCGGCAGGTTGCGGCCGGCCTCGTCGAGGATCAGCACCTGCGCGCCGCGCAGCGCGGCCGCCGAGCTGGCACCGCCCTGCTGGCGGCGCAGCGTGTCGGCCACGGTCAGCGCCGCCGCGGCATCGTCCACCGCCCAGTGGGTCACCATCAGCCCGCGCGCGCCGGCATAGAAGAAGGCGCGCGCCAGGCCCGACAGCGCCTCGCCGCCGCCCTCGCCGCCCGGCCCGCCGGTGTTGCAGGCGGACAGGATGACCAGGTCGGCGTCCATCTTGATGTCGAGCACTTCGCTCGCCTTCAGGAAGGCGGGATCGGCCGACGGCGCCCCGCCGGGCGGGGAGGCGACGATCGAAGGCTCGGTCAGGCAGGACAATTCGCCCGGCAGCAGCGCATGGGTCGCCAGGTGCACCACGCGATACTGGTCGAGCCGCTGGCGTCGCATGTTGGCCAGGGTGAACTCCGCCCCCAGGATCGCGCGGTCCGGCGCCGCGCCCAGCAGCGCGCGGGAGGCCAGCACCTCCGCCCGCGTGCCCGGCAGCCGCCCCAGACCGGTCGCGAGCCGCGCATCGGTGCCGCAGCGATTGGCCGGGAAGGATCGCGCGAATTGCGCGCCCGACGGCGGCACGAAATCCCCGAAGCCGATATAGGGCAGCGGCGCGGCCGACCCCGTGCCCGCCGCACGCAACGTCACCAGCGTCTGCGGGGAGGGCACGTGCACGATGGCGTGGCGGCGGATCAGCCAATCCGCCGCGCCGGTCGGGTCGCCCTGCACGGGCTGGCCCAGCAGCAGGCCGAAGGGCAGCGCCAGCAGCGGGCCGTCCGGCGCCACCACCAGGGTCGAGGTGCCGCGCAGCGCGGAGTCGAGCGGCGTCACCAGCAGCCGGTGCAGCTCATGCGCCGCCGCGGCGTCGAAGCGCGGCACGCCGCCGGCGCCGATCTCGCTCGACCGCCGCACGCGGGTGACCAGCGCCGCCACGGCTTCCTCGCCGACCGGCACGCGGCGCGCATCGACGCGGCCGCCGCGCACCACCATCACGAAGCCCTCGCGCGGGCCGAGCAGCATGGTCAGCAGCGCCTCATCCGGCGCGAGCGAGCGCGCCACGCTGTCGGCATCGACGGCCGCCAGCAGCAGCTGCCGATAGCCCGGCGCGGCCGAGGCGACCTGGCTCTCGGCTTCCGCGCGGCGCGCCTGGGCCGCCGCGATGCGGGCATCGAGCGCGGTATTGGACGGGCCGGCGGCGTCGCGCTCCGCGAACAGCTCGCGCAGTTCGCGATCGACATCCTGCAGGCCGCGCACCGCGCCCTGCACGGCCTGGTTGCCTTCGGAAACACCCAGGCGCGCCGAGGCCTGCTGCACGAAGCGCGCCGTGCTGGACCGCTGCGCCAGCTGGGCGGCGCCGAACATCTCCGCGCGCAGCGCGCCGGCCAGCCCCGGATTGGCCGTGGCCTCCTGGTCCAGCGCATCGAGGTAGGGCACCACCAGCCCGACCGGCAGGCCGATCTGGCGGGCGCGCAGGATGGCGGCGCCGGCGCGGAAGGCGGTCAGCGCCTCGGGCCGGCGGCCGCCGCGCAGGCGTTGCTGGCCGGCGAGGAACAGCGTCACCGCCTCAGGCCGCTCGCCCGGCGCAGCGATCGCGAAGCGGCTGGCGGCGCGCTCCATCAGCTGCGCGGCGCCCTCGGTGCGGCCCATGCGGATATCGGTGCCCGCTTCGGTGCGCAGGGCGCGGCCAACCATCATGTTGGGCTCGAGCCCGGCGCGGCGCAGCACGGCGCGCGATTCGGCGATCAGCGCGCTGGATTCCGCACCCCGCCCGGCGCGCGACAGCGCCACCGCGCGGTTGCGCTTGGCTTCCGCCAGGCCCAGCACGGCCGACTGCACCAGCGGGTCGGCCAGCAGGTCAGACCCGTCGCCCTCGCGCGCCGTGAGGTTCGGCGTCAGCGCCACGTAGGCGCCCTCGGCCTGCTGCAGCAGCGTGATGGCGGCATTGGCGTCGCCGCCATTGAGCGCATGCAGGCCGCGATAGTGCAGCACGCGCGCGCGTGTCGCGGGGTCGGCCGCGCGCGGCGCGAGGCTTGCGGCGCGATCGAGCAGCACCTGCGCCTCGGCCAGCCGGCGCTGGTTCGACAGGTTGATCGCGAGGTGCAGCATCGCGGTCGAGGAATTGGGGTTGTCGCGCCCCATCACGCGTTCCTGCACCGCGAGCGCGGCGCGGTAGGCATCCTCGGCCGCGGCGAAGTTCTCGGTCTGGTTGAGGTCGCGCCCGAGCGCCATGAGCTGTTCGTACCGCCCGACATCCGAGGCGCCGAAGGCATCGGCCGACAGCCGCGCCACCGCCAGTTCCAGCGCCGCCGAACGCCCGCCGCCGCCCGCCGCCGTGCCGCCGCCGCCGGACCGCCCGGTCGCCAGGCGTTCGATCACCGGCAGCGATGTCGCGACGCCATCGGCCACCACCGGGCCGGACGGGCCGGCGGTGACGATCGCCACATGCGGCCAGCCGCCGGTACGCCGGGTGCAGGCCAGCAGCCGCGCCGACCCACCGCCGGCGATGGTGGTGCGCGTGGGTGCCGCGCAGGTCACCCGCTGGTCGAGCCACGACCGCCACAGGCCCGAGGCGGCGATGGCGTCGAGATCGGCCTCGGTGGCGCTGCCGGAGAGCTCCAGCACGCGCGCGGCAGGCTGGGTCCAGCCGCCGCAATACGCCTCGCGCGCGCGCAGCACCGGCCGGTCGGCGGGCACCGAGCGCCCGGGCTGCACCTGGCAGGCCTCGTTGCGTGCATCGGTGCCGGCGGGTTCGCCCGCCACCGCGCCGCCGGTGCGCGTCACGTAGGAATCGGGCTGCGGCTCGGTGCAGGCGGCCGCGAGGAAGGCCAGGCCGAGCAGGATCGGGGCGCGCACGGGTTCAGTAATCCTCGTCGCCGACGTTGGGCACCTGGACCTCGGGGTCGGTGATGCGGTTGTTGCCCAGGCGCAGGTCGACCTGCTGCGGCGGCGCCTGCGGGATGGTGATGATCTGGCTCGGCACGATGCAGTTCACCGAGGAGACCACGCAGCCATTCAGCCGGTAGCGCGTGAGCGCGCCCGAGGCCGCCGGCCGCGTGCTGTCGGCGAAGCGCGCCGCGGCCGCGCCATCCACCGGCGTGCCCGACACATCGGTCAGCCGCCCGGTCAGTTCGGCCGACCCGCCGGTGCCATGGATCGCGAGGCGCCCGGCCGAGGCGATCTCGCCGGTCGCGGTGCCGCCATCCAGCAGCAGGAAGATCGCGCTGCGCCCGGCATCGATGTTGAGCACCATGGTGCCCGCCGGCGCGCCGCTGGCGGCGCCGAAATCGCCCGGCGCCTCGGTGCCCGGCACGCGCACCTGGGTCGGCTGCTGGCGGCTGGGCAGGCCGGGGATGTCCGGTTCCACGACGGTCAGCGGATCGGGGGTGGTGGACCCCGCGCGCGTATCGAAGATCACCGCCGGCAGGTCGGTGCCGCGCGGCGAGACGAAGATCCGCCCCGTGGTCTGGATGCCCGCCGGCGCGCTGAAGGCGACCGCCCGCCCGATCGTGTACTGCCCGCCATCGAGCAGCAGGTTCCCGGTGGAATCGACATCCAGCGTGCCGGTGTTGAAGTTGGTCCGGCGCAGCGTGATGGCGCCGGCCGCCAGGCGGATGCTGTCGCGCGAGACCAGCGTGCTGTCGGTCAGCGCCATCGTCCCGCCGGTCTGCAGCAGGATGGTCGACGGGTCGATCTGGAAGGACTGCACCGTCACGCCCTGGCCGGCGGTCAGGCGCACCGCGTTGCCCGCGGTGATCTTGCCGCCGGTCAGCGTGGCCGTGCCGCCGGCGGAGATGTCGAGGTCCGTCGCGGCGGTGGTCTGGCCGGACAGCAGCACGCTGCCGCCGGCGGTCAGCACCGCGGCGCCACCCGCCCCGACCGTGCCGGTCTGGCTCAGCGCCCCCCCGGCGGCCAGGGCGAGGGCACCGCCCGCCGAGATGCCGCCGGTATTGGCCAGCGCGGCGCCGGCCGCCAGGCGAACATCGCCGCCCGCCGAGATCGCGCCGCCATGCACCAGGTCGCCGCCCAAGGCGGTGAGGGTGGCCGTGGTGCCGGCCTGCACCAGCCCGGTCGCGCCGATCCCGCCACCCGCGGTCGCGGCCAGGGCGGTGCCGGCGACATGCGTGCCGGCCAGCGTGATGGTGCCGCCGGCGGTGAGACCCAGCGTCGTGCCGGCGCGCACAGTGCCGGTGCTGGACAGCGCGCCGGCGGCCTCGATCGCGACGGCGCCATTGGCGACCACGGTGCCGGTCAGGCCGATCGCGCCGCCGCTGGCGCGCAGGGTCGCGGCGCCGCCCGCCAGCAGCGTGGCGTCGGAGGTCAGGCCGCCCGCACCCGACAGGGCCAGGTCGCCGCCGGTGCTCTGGATGCGCCCGCTGGCGGCCAGCGTGCCGCCCGCGGTGAAGGTCGTGTCGCCCGCCGCGGTGACCTGCGCGGTGGTGGTCATGGCGCCGCCCGCGGTCACGCTCGCCGTGCCATCGGCCGTCACGGTGCCACCCAGCACGAGCCCACCCGTCGTGGTCGCGAAACGCAGCGCCCCGCCGGCATCGAAGGTGCCGTTGGCGGCGAGGCCGGTCGCGGCCTCGACGGTCGCATTGCCGCCGGCGGTCAGGCTGCCGGTCAGCCCCACCGTGCCGCCGGTGGCGCGGAGCGTCGCGGCGCCGTCCGCGACCAGCGCCGCGTCGGAGGTCAGGCCGGTGGCGCCGGTCAGCGCCAGGTCGCCGCCGGTGCTCTCGATCCGCCCGCTGGCGGCCAGCGTGCCGCCGGCGGTGAAGGTGGCGTCGCCGCCGGCGGTGACCTGCGCGGTGGTGACCAGCGCGCCGCCCGTCGCGACGGTGGCGGTGCCGCCTGCCGCCACGGTGCCGGCCAGCGTCAGCGGCCCAGCGGTCGTGGTGAAGCGCAGGGTGCCGCCGGCGCCGAAGGTGCCGTCGGCGGCCAGGCCGGTCGCGGCCTCGACCACGGCATTGCCGCCGGCCGCGAGGATGCCGGCCAGGCCGACCGTGCCGCTGGTGGCGCGCAGCGTCGCCGCGCCATCCGCGACCAGCGTGGCATTGACGGACAGGGCGGCGCCGAGCATCGACAGCGCGCCGCCGGTGCTCTCGATCCGTCCGCCGGCTGTCAGCGTGCCGCCGGCGGTGACGCCGATGTCGCCGGCCGCGGTGACCTGCGCGGTGGTGCCGATCGCCCCGCCCGCGGTGACGGTCGCGGTGCCGCCGGCGACCAACGTGCCGCCGAGCGTCAGCGCCGCCGCCGGAGCCGTGGCGGACAGCAGCGCATTGCCCGTGGCATCGATGCTGCCGGTTGCCGACAGGCCGGTGCGCCCGGTGATGGTGGCGTCGCCGCCCGCGGTCAGGCTGCCCGCCAGGGTCAAGGCGCCGGCGGTGCTGCGCAGCGTGGCATTGCCGTCCGCCACCAGCGTGCCGGTCGAGGACAGGGCGCCGGTCGCGGTCATCAGCACGGCGCCGCCGGTGCTCTCGATGCGGCCGCCGGCCGTCAATGCGCCCGCGGCGGTGAAGTTGGCGTCGCCGAGCGTGGTGACCTGCGCGGTGGTGCCGACGCTCCCGCCGCCGGTGAGATCGAGCGAGACCCCGGCGGTCAGGCTGCCCGCGAGGGTCAGCGGCCCGGTCGTCGCCGTGAGCCGTGCCGAGCCACCCGCGATGAAGGTCCCGTTCGCCGCCAGCCCGGTCGCGCCGGTCAGGGCGAGGTCGCCGCCGAGGGTCTCGATCCGTCCGCCGGCGGTCAGCACCGCGTCGGCGCTCAGGGTGACGTCGCCGGTCGCGGTGAGGCGCGCCGTGCTGCCGAGATCGCCGCCGGCCGTGCCCGTGAAGTCGCCGCCCGCGGTGATGGTGCCGCCCAGGGTCAGCGCTCCGCCGGCGGTGGCGACCATGGTGCCACCCGCGGAGATGGTGCCGCCGAGGGTCATCGCACCGCGGGCCTCGAAGCCGGCGAAGGTGCCGATCGTCGCGGTGCCCGAGAAACCGAGCGCGCCGCCCGCCATCAGGTTGGCCGCGCCGCTGGCGCCGAGGATGCCGGCATAGTCGATCGCCCCGCCGGCCGCCAGCGAGACACTGCCCGGTCCGCCGGTGACGGTGATGCTGCCGGTATTGGCGACCGTCAGCCCCAGGTCGGTGGTCAGCGACAGGCTGCCCACCGCCGAGACCGCGCCGCTGACCAGCACCGGCAGCACAGTGTTCAGCGCCAGTACCGGCCCGGTCGCGACCAGGCCGTTGAGTTCGAGGATCTGGTTGTCCTCGGGCAGCGAGACGCTGCTGCCGTTCAGCGTGAACAGCCCGGTGACGATCAGCGCGCCGGGCCGCTGCGAGACCGCCCCGTCGCTGTCGATGGTGACCGAGGTGCTGCCCTGGACCAGGCCCAGCAGCGTGACGCTGCCGCCCTCGATCGTGACGACCGGTGCCGTGATGCCGGCGGCGAACAGGTCGCCGCCCGCCGCCACCCGCACCGAGACCGGCGCGGAGATGGTGCCGGCATCGAGCACGCCCGCCGTCGCCAAATCCACCCGCCCGGTCGCGCCGGTCGCGGGCAGCGTGCCGGCGGTGATGCCGGTCGCGGTGTCGAAGGCGTTGGCCGCGCGGCCGAGCTGGAAGTCGCCCTGCGCCGTGCCGGTGATGGTCGCGACATCGACGCTCCCGCCGGTCTGCCGCACCGATCCGCCGGCGGTCCCCGGCGTGCCGGCCACCAGCTCCAGCGTGGCGACGCGGTCGATCCCGGCGCCGCGCAGCAGCACATCGCCGGCCACCGTGATGTCGCCCGCCGCGCGCACCGTGCCGGTATCGCCGGCCACGCCATCGGCCCCGATCACCAGGCGCGAGACCGGCGGATCACCGGCCCCGCGGATCAACGCCAGCTCCGCCGTGCCGAGCGCGAGCGTGCCGGCCGCGGCATTCGGCCCACCGAGCGTGACGGTCCGCCCGAGCGTCTCGGGCAGGATGTAGATGGTGCCCGCGGTCGCGAGGATCGCCGCCTGGATGTCGAGGTCGTCGGCGCGCAGCACGATGGTCGCGCCGGTCGGCGCGCTGATGGCGCTGCCGGCGCCGCCGTCGCGCAGTTCCATCATGCCCGCGCCGCCGCGGATCTCGACATTGCCGCCGGCGGTGACGCCGGCCAGCGCCTGGATGCGGTTGTCCGCAGTGCCCGGGTCGAGCAGCACCGCGCCATTGGGGAACAGCGCCGAGAGCGTCGCGACATCGAGCAGCGTGCCCGCGGCCTGCGTCAGCGCGCCGTCGCCGGCGAGCGTCAGGCGCCCCACGCGCGGCGCCGCGCCATTCACCAGGTCGACCGTGCCGGCGATGTCGATCGACCCGGTGACGCCAAGCGCGCCGAGCCGCAGCTCGGCCGCTGCCGTGCCGCTCGGCAGGAAGCCGAGCTCGGTGCTGTCGAGCGTGATCCGCCCCGCTGTGGTGTTGCCCGACGCGCCGCCCAGCACGTAGCCGATGCCGGTGGTGATCGGCAGCAGGGTGATGACACCGCCCGGCGCGCGAAGCTCGGCGCCGATCGCGAGGTCGTCGGCGCGCAGCCTCAGCGTGCCGCCGGCGTCCACCTGCAACGCCCCGGTCACGCGCAGCGCGGCCGATCCGCCGAAGCCGTCGCTGTGCACGGTGGCGTTGGTCCCGGCCCTGAGACCGAGGCCGAGCGCCGTGCCAGTGGCGTCCCGCCCGCCGCCCAGCGCGCCGATCGCATTGCCGGCGCGGTCGAGCGTCACGGTCCCGCCCGCCAGCGCCGCCAGCGCGGCCGCCGAGATGGTGCCGCCGGTCTGCGTGATGTTACCGCCGCTCGCGGTGCCGCCGTTGAAGCTGCCGGTGCGCAGGATGATCTGCCCGTTCGGCCCGGCCGCGCTCAGGTTGTTGGCGAGCGTCAGGCCGTTCGCCTCCAGCGTGAGGACACGGTCCGTGCCCACGCTGATCGGCAGGTCCAGCGTCAGCGCCAGCGCGTTTCGCAGCGTGATGTCGCCGCCGGCCGTCAGCTGCGTCAGGTCCTGGATGGTGTTGCGCGCGGTGCCGTCGCCATTGGCCCCCGCCAGGCGCAGCGTGCCGGCGGCATTGGCTGCCAGCGTCGCGGCCGACAGCCGCGCGCCGGCATTCTGGAGCAGGTTGCCGGTGGTCGCATCCAGCATCACCGTGCCGCTGCCCAGCACGTCGTTGAGCGTCAGCGACGGCGCGGCGATGTCGATGGTGCCGGCCACCTCGGTGCCCGCGCCGCCGGCACCGACCGCGCCGACCGTGGTGGCGCCGGTGCCGCGGAAGGCGACGCCGTCGCGCGCCTGGGCGGCCAGGGTGCCCACGGCATTGTCGCCGGTCAGGCGCACCTCGCCGGCCGTGGCGGTGGCGTTGAGCGTGCCGGCGCGCACCGCCGCCTGCGCCGCGGTGCCGGTGATGTCGCCCGCCGTCGCGGTCAGGTTCACCGCGCGGCCGGCATTGTCGATCGTCACCTGGCCGGCGGTGAGCCCGGTGGTCGACAAGGTGATGTCCGTGCCGCTGAAGGTCACGCTGCCGCCGCTGCTGGCAGTGCGGCGGATCTCCAGCGCGCCCTCGGTCGCGACATTGATGTTGCCCAGCGCCTCGACACCGACCACCGGCAGGCTGTTGCCGGCCTGGCCGATCTGCACGACGCCCTCGCCCTGCAGCGCGCTGACCGTGAGCGTGCCGACCGACAGCCCGCCGGCGATCTGCCGGATCGCGCCGATGCCCCCCGGCGTCAGCGCCAGTTCGAGCCGCGTCGCGGTGCCGGGGGCGATCGTCCAGGCGCCGCGCAGGCGGATATCCGGCGCGGCGGCCAGGATGCTGCCGCCATTGGCGTCGAGCAGCGCGAGCTCGGTCGAGGTCAGGCGCGCCGTGCCCGCATCCGCCACCGTGCCGCCCAAGCTGAGCGTGCCGGGCGACAGGATCTCGATGCGGCCGGGCGCGCCGGCGCCGGTGTCGATGGTGGCCCCCGGCAGCAGCGCGAAATCGGGCGCCTGCAAGGTGATGGTGCCGCCGATGCCCGCGCCGACCAGCGAGATCGGCGCCGCCACGGTGAACAGCCCGGTGCCGGCATCGATGCCGGCGCTGGTGACCGACACCACCGGCCCGCCGGCGCGGATGCCCGAGACCCCGTCCCAGGCGCCGGCGACGACACTGCCGATGCGGCTGCCGGCGGTGCCCAGCCGGATGCTGCCGCTGGCGACGGCACTGATCTGCGGGACCGACAGCGTGAAGCCGTCCGCGATGATGTCGCCGCCGCTGCGCAATTCCAGCGCCTGCGGCGCGCCCGCGCCGGTCAGGTCGACCGCGCCGCGCAGCGTGATGGTGCCCGAGCTCACCTGGTCGGTCGGCTCCAGCGCGCCGATGATCAGGCGGCCGGTCTGCACGCGCTCGATCGCCGCGGCGCTGATGGTGGTGGTGTCGCCGAAGCCGCCGGCGCCGCCCAGGCCGATGGTGCCGCCCGCCGTGAAGGGGGCGAACTGCACCACGCCGCCGGGGGCCAGGAACACGGTGCCGAACAGCCCCGGCGCCACGCTCAGCCCATCGGCCAGGATGCCGATCACGCCGCCGGTCCCGGCATTCACCCGCGCGCCGACCTGCAGGTCCGCCAGGCTGTTCGCCATCAGGAAGGTGCCGCCGGGCGAGGTGACCACGGAATTGGCCGCGGCCCCGCCGCCGAGGCTGAGCCCGGCGAGCAGCCGCTGCACCTCGTTCGCGCCGCCCAGCATCACGTCGCCGCCCGCCGAGGCCGACAGGCCCTGGGCGCGGATGATGCCGTCGGTCTGGTCGATGCTGCCCGCGCCGGGGGCGTCGAAGGCCGCGCCGGTGCGCAGCACCACGTGCCCGCCCGGCTGGTTCGCGGTGATGTCGCCGGCCAGCGTCAGGCCGGCGGCTTCCAGCGTGATGGTGCCGGTGGTGGCGGTCGCGCCCTCGACCGTCAGCGCGCCGGCGTTGCGCAGCGTCAGGTTGGCGCCGGAGGAGGGCGCCAGCGTGCCGACCGCATTGAGATCCCCCACCACCAGCGAGGCGCCGCCATCGAGCACGACATCGCCCGGCGCGGCGACCCGCAGCCGATCGGCGGCGATGCGCGCGCCGGTGGTCTGGGTGATGCCCCCGCTGGCGGCCGACAGGTCCACATCCGCCCCGGTCGCGGCAATGCCCGGCGCGGCCACGACGAAGGCGCCAGCGTTGCGGAAGGTGAAGTCCTCGCCCGCCGCCACGCCGCCGGAGACCTGCCCGACACTGTTCAGCACGCCGGGCGAGCCCATCAGGACCGACCCCGCATCGGCGATCGCCACGAGCCGGTCTGCCGTGACACCGCCGGCGACGCCCTGGACGATGTCGCCGCTGGTCGCGCGCAGCGTCAGCAGCGCGCCGGTGGCCGGGAATTCGAAGGGCGTCGGGATGGTGAAGACGGAATCGAGCGCAATGCTGCCGCCATTGAGCGTCACGTCCAGCACGCCGTTCAGCACGGTGGCAGGGCCGGTCACGGTCAGCGCGCCGGCGCCGGGCGCGTCCAGCCCGATCACCAGGTTCCTGGCGGTCAGGAACTGCAATTCGGCGTTCGACAGGCCCAGCGCATCGAGCACGATGCCATCGCCCACCTGCACGGCGCGCGCGGTGGTGCGCGGCGCGATGTCGATCGTGCCGTTCAAGGTCGGCGAACCGCCCGGGTCACCCGCGAGGATGCGCCCGCCGATGGTGATCTGGTCGGCGCGCAACTGAACCACGCCATCGGCCGCGGTCGCCCAGATGCCCTGGCCCAACGGCGCGACGGCACTCGGCAGCACCGTGAGCGCGTCGGCGGTCAGGAACACCGACCCGGCGATGACGCCGGAGGCATCGACCGTGCCGCCCATCCCGTCGGGCAGCCCGGTGAGCGAGCCGGTGGACAGCGCGCCGGCGGTGGTGAGCGCGAAGGTTCCAGTGGCGGAGGCCGCGATGGCGCGCACGTCGTTGGCGCCGGCGGTCAGGTCCACGTCGCCGCCGCTGTACACGCCCAGCGTCGCGGCGACGATGCCCCCGGCCTCCTGCGTGATGGCGCCGCCGGCGCCCAGGCGCACGGTGCTGGTCGCGGCACCGCCGGTGACCCCGACCGTGCCGCGCAGCGTCATGGCACCGGGCGTGCCGAGGGTGATCGCATCGAAGCCGAGCGTCGCGCCCGCATTGAGCGTGAGCGCGCCGCCCGCGGCCACCTGCAGCGTGCCGCCCGGGGCGGACTGGCTGATCGTGCCGTCCAGCGCCAGGGCGCCGGCGGTGCGCAGCGACAGCGTGCCGCCGACCGTGCTGGTGCCCAGCACGTCCACGGCATTCCCGCCCGTGGGCGCGAGCGTCGCGTTGATCCCGGCGGTGACTTCGAGCCGCCCCGCGGTGATCCCGGCGCCGGTCGCCGCCTGGTCGATGCTGCCGGTGGTCGCCTCCAGCGTGACCGTGCCGGTGCCCGCGCTGATCGGCGCGTCCAGCGTCAGGGTGCCGGCATCCGCCACCAGGGTGATGTCGGCATTGCCGCCGCCGGCCGGCCCGATCGCGGTGCCGACGGTGACGGCGCTGGCGCTGCGGTAGCCGAAGGCGGTCTCGAACGCGATGGCGCCGAGCGACGCCACGGCATTCGGCGCCTGGTCGAGCAGGATCGCGCCATCCGCCGTGGCGGTCAGCAGGTTCGCGGTGATGGTCCCGGCCGCGGTCTGGGAAATGGTCTGGCCCGCGCCCGTCGCGGTCAGCGCCACCGTGCCGGTATCGCCCGGCGTGATCAGCGGCGCCTCGATCAGGACGGAGGCACCCTGCAGCGTCAGCGTGGCGCCGGGCGCCGCCGCCTCGGCCGCCGTGGCCACGGTCAGCGCGCCATCGGTGGTGAGCGAGATGCTGCCGGCCGCATAGAGCGAGCGCGGCCCGGCCGCGCCGGCGGGCGTGCCGCCATCGGCCAGGCGGAAGCTGCCTTCGCCGGCCAGGGTGATCCCGCCCGCCGCGGCATGGGCCACCAGGTCGCGCGTGCCCCCGGCGGCCACCAGCGCGCCGCCGACCGCCTGGGTGATGGAGGTGCCGGCGCGCAGGGCGATGCCGCCGCCGGTCCCGCTGGCGGTGACATCGACCGCGCCCAGCGTGATCGCCGTGCCGGCATCGAGCCGCACGCTGCCCGCGCCGAGCGCGGCATTCACCGCGATGGTGCCGGTGGCGGTGGCTTCGAAGGCCACGCCGCTGCCCAGCGACAACGCTTCGGCCACGGTCACGCTGCCCGCGGTCACGGTGTCGGCCGCGATGGTGGTGCTGCCGATGCGGATGGTGTCGGCCGTCGCGCCCGCAAGCGCCGCCGCGGCGATCTGCAGCGACGCCGGGTTGGCGGTGCTGTCGATGGCGACCGCGCGCCCGGCGGTGCGCGGGCCGACCTCCAGCGTGCCGCCGGCGACCGACAGGCTGCCGCCCGCGCCCACGCCCAGCGTATCGGTCCGCAGCGTCAGCGTGCCGCCGGTGCCCGCGGTGACGCCGGCGCCGATGGCGAGCGTGTCGGCCACCAACCGCACATCGCCGGTGGCGACCACGCCCGACTGCCCGGCTGCCACGGTCAGCTCGCCGGCGGTCAGCGTGACCGTCGCGCCATTCGCCTGCACGACGGAGACAGGGCCGGCGACCGTCACGTCGATCACGCCGGTGAAGGCGCCGGCCGGCGTCGCGGTCGCGCGGATGTCGATCTCGCCGATGTCGTTGATGCCGGCCAGGCTGATGCTGCCCGCGCGCGAATTGCCCGCGGCGCCGCCGCGCACCGTCAGTCGCCCGGCGCCGCCATCCAGCGTGATGGTCGCCGCGCCGTCCTGCGTGATGGCGCGCGCGGCATTGAGCGCCAGCGTCTGCGCCGTGATCGCCGCCGTCGCGCCCATCGCCAGCGTGCCGGTGCCGGCATCGTTGAAGGCGGTCAGGGTGGCGCCGCCGCCGGTCGCGGTGACCGCGCCGGCAATCTCGAGGTGTCGGCCGCGGATCGCGATGTCGCCATCGGTGGTGGTCGCGCTTGTCACCCGCAGCCGGCCGTTGTCGCCGACCAGCGAAATGCCGTCATTGCTGCCCGCCACGGCGACGCTCAGCGCCAGCGCGGTCGCCAGGTCGGCCGCGCCGGTGGTGGCATTGCGGAAGGCCAGCACGCCGTCCACGCCCTGCGTGATGTCGCCCGCGGCGGCCAGCGCCACCGACTGTGCGTGGATCGCGCCATCCAGCGTCAGCGCGTTGTCGGCGCCCTGCACCGTCAGCGTGACGGCGCCGGCGACGCTCAGCACCTCGCCGGCCGCGAGCGCCAGGCCCTCGGCGCTGGTGACCGAGAAAACGCCGTCCGTCGCGCCGCCCGACAGCACGTTCAGCGCGCCATTGCCCTGGGTCAGCACGACATCGCCGGTGCCCGAGACGCTGGCCGCGAGGTCCAGCACGGTGGTGGCGCCGGCGGCGTGGCGGATCGTGGTGCCGGCGGCCTGGCTGATCCCGGTGGCGGCGGCGAGCGTCAGGCCGGTCGCGCGGATATCGCCTTCGAGCTCCAGCGCGCCGGCGCGCGCGGTAAGCGAGACATCCGTGCCGCTGACCGTGGCGGTGACGCGCAGCGTCTCGGCCGCGACCGTGAGGCCCGCATCGGCGGCGCTGGCGCCGAGCGCGAACACGCCATTGCCGGCGCGGTCGAGCACGATCGCGCCATTGGGCGCATTCGCCGTCAGTTCCAGCTCGGTCCCGCTGGTGACATGGGCGATGGTGCCGCCGGATTGCGTGATGCCGGCCTCGCCCGTCAGCGCCAGGGAGGTCGCGCGGATGTCGCCGTCGATGGTCAGCGCGCCGGTATCGGCGGTCAGCGAGACGGTGGTGCCCGCGATCGCGCCGGTCGTGCGCAGCGTATCGGCCGCGACGGTGAAGGTGCCGCCGGCCGTGCTGGCGCCCAGCGCCAGGCTGCCATTGCCGGGCCGCGCGAGGTCGATGTCGCCGCCAGCCGCGGTGGCGGTCAGCGTGAGCTGCGTCGTGGCGCCGCTGCTGTGGCGGATATTGCCGCCGGTCTGGTCGATCCCGGTCGCCCCCGCCAGCGCCAGGTCGGTGGCGCGGATGTCGGCGCCGATGGTCAGCGCGCCGGTATCGGCGGTCAGCGTGACCGTGGTGCCGCTGACCGCACCGGTGGTCGCCAGCGTATCCGCCGCCACCGTGAAGGTGCCGCTGGCCGCGCTGGCGCCGAGCGCGAGAGTGCCGTTGCCGTCCTGCGCCAGGCTGATATCGCCGCCGGCCGCATTCGCCGTGAGCACCAGCTGCGTCGCGGCATCGGTGCGGTGCTGGATGGTGCCGCCGGACTGGTCGATGCCGGTGGCGCCCGCCAGCGTCAGGCCGGTGGCGCGGAGATCCGCGCCGATCGTCAGCGCACCGGTATCGGCGGTGAGGGACACCGCCGCGCCGGAGATCGCGCCAGTGGTGGCGATGGTGTCCGCGGCAACCGTGAAGCCCGCTGTCGCGCTGCTGGCGCCGAGCACGAAATTGCCGTTGCCGCCATTGTCGAGCGACACCGCGCCGCCCGCCGCCACGGCGGTGATCGGCAGCGCCGTGCCGGCGCCGGCGCGCGCCTGGATATTGCCGGCGGTCTGGTCGATCGCGGTGCCGGCGCTGAGCGTCAGGGCCGAGGCGCGCAGGTTGGCGCCGATATCGAGCGTGCCGGTGCCCGCCGCGAGCCGCATCGCATTCGCGATCAGCCCGCCATCGACGGTCAGGTTGCCGCCGGCGATGATCTCGAGGCCCGCGCCGGCCGGGCGCGAGAAGCCGGCGCCGGTGGCGACGGTCACGTCGCCGGCGGTGACGGTGCCGAGGCCGGTGATCGTCGTCTCGCCCAGGCGCAGGGTGCCCGCGGTGATGGTGGCCGCGCCCAGATTCGCCGCCGCGAGCACGAGCGTATTCGCCACGTTGCTGCCGACGCGCAGGTTGCGCCCGGCGGTCTGCGGGCCGATCTCGACCACGCCCGAGGGCGCCGCCAGGGTGCCGGCGCCGCCGAAGGAGACGGTGTCCGCGCGCAGCGTGATGGTCTGCCCGGTCCCCGCCGCCACCGCCGCGTTCACCGCGATGGTGCCGGTGCCCGCGCTGGCGACGAAATCGCCGCTGACGCTGATGGCGGCGCCCAGCGTCACGTTGCGCCCGGCCAGCAGCGACAGGCCGCCATTGGTCTTGTCGATCGCGGAATCGACGATGATGTCGCGCGCCGCATCCAGCGTGACGGTGCCCGCGAAGCCGGTGATGGCGGCGGTCGAGACCCGCGTCCATTCGTCGTTCTCGGGCGTGTTCGCGGTCACGGAGCCGGTCGCGGTGGTGATCTCCACCGTGATGGAATCGCCGCCGGGCAGCCCGGCCGGTTCGGCCGGCAGGGCGGTGTTGCTGACGATGATGTTCTGCGGGTCGAGCAGCAATTCGCCGTTGCTGCCGGCCGGCGCGCGCACATCGACCGTGCCGGCGGCCTCGATCACGGTCTGGCCGGACAGTTCGACGAAGCCGCCATGGCCGCCCGTGGCACCGCCGCGCGCCGACAGCGCGCCGCGCATCTCGGTGCGTTCGAGCGAGTTCAGCACCAGCATGCCGCCATCGCCGGCGCCGGTGGCATCGGCGCGGATCTCGGCGCCGCGTTCCACGATGGTCTGGCGCGCCATGGTCTGGTTGCGCCCGCGCCCGGTGGTGCCGACCAGCACCTGGCCGCCGCCCGCCCCGCCCGAGGCATCTATGCGCGCCGTGGCCCCCGCCGTCACCGTGCCGGTCGCCTGCAGCGCGATGCGCCCGCCGCGTTCGCCCGCGCCGCCGGTCGCGGCGACGCGCCCATCCACGCGCAGGCTGCCGCCCTCGGCGCGGATCGCGACCTCGCCGGTGCGGGTGCCCAGGGTGGGGGCCTCGATGCGCCCGGTCTGGCGCACCAGGTCCTCGACCAGGCCGGAGGCGGCGTGCGCGGTGATCAGCACCGATCCGCCGGCGGCCTCGATCACGCCGGAATTGGTCACCAGGGCATCGCCGCCGGCGGGCGCGGTCCGCACCGCCTGGGTCACGTCGATGCCGATCAGGCCATCGCCCGCGAGGTCGAGCACGAAGGTCTCGGCCGCGCCGAGGGCGACGCGCCCGAGCCGCGCGCGGATCACGCCCGAATTCGACACGCCGGGGCCGACCAGCGCCGCCAGGCCGCGATCGGCCACGGTGATGGAGCCGCGGTTCTCGACCCGCGCGCCGGGGCGCGCCGCCTGGTCGAAGGCCATGCGGCCGGCCATGAAGTTCTCGTTCGTGATGCCGGCGGCCGAGGCGATCAGGCTGCCGACATTCACCTGCGCCCCGCCGGCGAAGACCATGCCGGACTGGTTGACGATGGCGACGCCGCCATTGGCCTGCACGCGCCCCGCGATCACCGACGGATCAGGCCCGACCACGCGGTTGAGCGTCCAGGACCCCTGGCTGGGCTGCACGAACTGCACGGTGTGCTGGCTGCCGACGTTGAACTGCTGCCAGTTGATGGCGGCGCGGTCGGTGCCCTGGGTGATGGTGGTGCGGCCGGGCGTGGTGGCGATGCCGGCCTGGCCGGCGACCACCTGGCCGCCGGTCGGCCCGGTAGTCGGGGCCGGCTGCGCCATGACCGGGCCGGCGGCGATCGGCAGCAGGGCGGTGGTGGCCAGCAGCCAGTCGCGGCGCACCGCCAGCTTGCGGGGCGGCTGCGCGGGCGCAGGCCGGGGCGCACGCGCCGCTGCCGGAATGGTTTTACGGGCGGCCCGCCGGGGGCCGCGCTGCGCCGCGCCTGACATGCTTCAGAACCTTATCAGCGTGCGAAAATAGAGCTGCGTCGCACGCAGCGGATCGGAAAATTCACCATCGGGGCGGGTCGTGATGCGCCGCGCCACTTCCAGGTCGAACTGCACAGTATCCGCAAGTACCGTCCGAACGCCACCGCCCCATGATGACAAGCGGCGATCGGCATCGGTGTCCAGGTTCTGGTAGGCCCAGCCCATGTCCCGGAACACATAGAACTGGCTCGACCCCCGGTTGTTGCCGAGTGTCGGCTGCGCCGCGAGGTCGTAGGCGATATCGAGCTGCAACTCGAGCGCGTAGCCATAGCCCCAGTCGCCTGTCACCTGCCCGGAATAGAAACCGCGCCCGAGCCGCGACCCGCCGAGGTAGTATTTCTCGGCATTCGGCAGGATATTCGATGACCACTGGCCCGAGGTATAGACCTGGAAATTGAACATCCCGCCCTCGAACGGCGAGAAGATCGGCTGGATGCGCTGGTAGTCGCCGGTATATTTCGTGAAGTCGAACTGGCTGCCGATGCGCGTGGCCAGCGGGTCATTGGCCGGCGTGGCGTCCCACACCGCAAGGCCCTGGTGGATGCGCGCCGTGGCCTGGTTGGTGGCGGGCGGCAGGAAGGGCAGCAAGGTGTCCAGCGCCTGCCCGTCGAAGCCGCCGCGCGCGGTGCGGATGCGGTCCCGACCGGCCACGTTGCGCCCCGATGGCGTGCCCACGCCGGTGTAGATGTCACTGTCGAACATGTCGAACTGCGCGACGGCATACAGGTTGGCCGGACGCGAACGGATGATCGGATAGGTCGCGACGATGCCGGCGAGCCGGTTCTCCGCCTCGTAGCCGATCTCCGCGAGCTGCCCGGTCGGCAGCGTATTGCCCATCCCGGCATAGACGCGCACCCGCAGCCCCGATCCGCCGACGAAGGCCTCGACGCTGGCCTGCGTGAACCATTGCGAGGCCTGTTCGGCGCCGAACACCGAGACCTCGGTGCGTTCGCCGTATTCGGTGAAGGAATTGAGCCCGCCGACCAGCAGCGCCTGCCACGGCCCGGTCAGCTGGTAGGCACGGTTGTCCAGGTTGAAATAACCGCTCACGGCGGAGCGCGAGAGCTGCGCGACCAGCCGCAGCGCGCCGGGTTCGCCCTGGATCGGCTGCAGCACGCCGCGCACCGTCACCCCGGGCACGTCGGAGGCCAGCAGCAGCGCGCGCTCCACCGCCGCGGTCGAGATCGGCCGCACCGAGAGCACGCGTTCCAGGAAGCGCAGCACCTGCGTGCCTGCCGGCCCGATGTCGCCATCCAGGCGCACTTCCGCGACATAGCCCTCGGTGATGGCGAAGCGCGCCTCGGCCCGGCCATCGGGCTGCGGCTGCAGCGCCGCCGCCACCGAGACGAAGGGATAGCCGGCCCGGCGATAGAGGCCGAGCACGGCAAGCCGCGTCTCCTCGATGCGTGCCAGCGTCACGGTGCGGTTCTCGATCGGCGCCAGCACGGCGCGGAAGGACGCGATGTCGAGCGCGGTATTGCCCTGCACCACGGCGGTCGAGACCGCGACCTCGAGCGATTCACCCGGTCCGCGCTGCGCCTCGGGCGGCGGCGGCTGGATGCGCGGCGACAAGGTCGGGGCCGACCCGGGCCCCACCCGGTCGATCAGGTCGGCCGGCGCGGGCGGCGGGCGTGGCAGGCCGGGCGGCACCTGCGCCACAACGAGGGCCGGTGCGATCAGCAGCATGGAAGCAGCGATCAGCTGCGCCGGGGTGGAACTCACGGGATCGCCACGCTCGCCTGACTGGATTGTGCAAAGGCTACCGTGGCTTAACCGGGGATGCACCTTTCTTGTGGTAGCATCTGGCCGATTTCCGGCCGACGTAGCGTTGGTGCAACGGTCGGCCCCGGCTCAATCGCCCAGGTTCACCACCTGGACGCGGCGGTTGCGCGGCTCGGCCCGGCCATCGCCGGTCGGCACCAGCAGCGTGCTCTCCCCGAAGCCCCTGGGATCAAGGCGCGTCGCCGCGATGCCGTAGCGTTGCACCAGCACGTCCCGCACCATCGCGGCGCGGCGTTCGGACAGCGCCTGGTTCAGCCCGGCATCGCCGACCGTGTCGGTATGCCCCTCGATCCGGAAGCGCGAACCCGCCAGCTCCGGCGTGGCCAGCGCCCGCGCGAGCGAGCCCAGCACCGCCTCGGCCTGCGGCGTGAGCTGGGCCGACCCGGTGGCGAAGGTGATCATCAACGACACTGCCGGGCGGTCGGGTGGCGCCGTGGTGCCGGCCTGCACCGGGCTGCGCGGGTCGAGCGGCGTGACCGGCGCGGTCACCGCATCGCCCTGGCCCGGGATGCGCAGCCCGCGGGTGAGGTTGCGCACGATGCTGTCGGCGACGGGATCGGGGGCTTGCGCCTGGGCCGGCGCGGCCGCCAGCGCGCCAAGAAGGGCCAGCAGCACAGGGGTGGTGCGCATCGTCCGTTCCTCCATCCCGGTCGGGCCGGCGCCGCGTCGGCCTCAGGTCGGGCAGGCGAGAGCCTAGCGCGTTTTCCGCGCCGTTGTATCGGCGCCGCCCGCCCACCTCCAGGATCCTGAAGCCCGGTCGCGGGGTGGGGCAGGGGGCGGACGCGTGGCACCTGCGGGCCGGAACCGCCCGCCGGGTGGCCGGCCTGCGGCCGCGCACCACGCCTGCAGCGCCGCCCGATGCAGGCGGGTGCGACGCGTGCGGCACCGTGCGTGGCGCTCTGCCCGCCCAGCAGGGCGCTGTGTGTTGCCCAGGCTGCGTGCCGCCGGTCCCCCTTCACCCGAAGCGCGCGATCGCAAAATCCGCCGCGACCGGCGCGCGCCCCAGCACCGCATCCGCCGTCATGCGCCCCGCCACCGGGCCGAGCGTGTAGCCCGAGGAGGTCACCGCGGCGAAGAAGCCCGGGCAGGACGGCGCCTCACCCAGGATCGGCGCGCGGTCGATATGCACGTTCATCCCGGTCCAGGCGCGCAGCACGGACAGGCCCGCCACCGCCGGCACCACATGGCCCGCCACCCACAGGTTGCCCTCGATGCTTTCGCGCCGGTTGCGGGTGGCGCCGGTGGCCGCGTCGTGCACGCCCGGCCAGGCGCCGCCGATCAGCAGGTGGCCGTGCGGGCCCTGCTTCAGCGACAAATGCCGCCCGGCATGGGCGACCAGGTGCGGGATGACGGGGCCGGTGGCCTCGGTGGCGATGACCTGCTGGACCAGCCCGCCGACCGGCAGGCGCACGCCGGCCAGCGCGGCGATCTGCCCGGACCACGGCCCCGCCGCGACCACGACGCGCCCGGCGCGGATGGTGCCGGAATCCGTGGTCACGGCGAAGGCGGCGGCCTCGCGCGCGATGCCGGTGACCGCCACGCCGCCGGCCACGCGCGCGCCGGCCCGCCTCGCCAGCGCCAGCAGCGCCGCGGTGCCGCGCAGCGGGTCGATCTGGCCCTCCAGCGGGCAGAAGGCGGCGCCGAGGAAGCGCGGCGCCAGGTAGGGCGCGATGTCGCGCAATTCGTTCGCGCCGATCACGTGGCTGTCGATGCCCGCACCGCGCTCCACCGCGGTCTTGCCATGCAGCCAGGCCAGCTCGGCCGGGGTCTCGGCCAGCATGATGCCGCCTTCGGTGCGGATGCCGCAGCCCTCGCCGGCATCGCGCGCGATCTCCTTCCACAGGTCGATCGAGCGCGGGCCGAGCGGCAGGGTCGCGGCGGCCGGGCCGGCAGTGCCGAGCGCCTCGGCCTTGTCGCCGAAATCATAGGGCAGCAGTTGCACATGGAGGCTGCCGGCATTGGCGGTGCTGGCGGCCAGGCCGGGCTCCGAGCGATCCACCACCAGCACGTCGGCGCCCTCGCGCGCCAGGTACAGGGCGGTGGACAGGCCCAGCACGCCGCCGCCGATCACCAGCACGTCGCAGGCGCGGTCCTGGGGCGCCAGCGGCACGGCAGGGCTGCGCCAGGTGGTCGGCGTGGGCGCGTGGATCACGGGCGCGTCGAAGCCTTCCGGCACCTCGCGCATCAGGGCCGCGGCCGGGATCGGCTTGATCGGCGCGCGCGGGGCGGCGAAGGCGGCCTCGGCGGCGGGGGCGCCGGCGATGCGCGCGACGGTCGCGCCGCACATGCGCCCCTGGCAGCGGCCCATGCCGGCGCGGGTCTCCTTCTTGAGCGCGGCCAGCGTGCGCGCGCCGGTGGCCATCGCCGCGCGCAGCGCGCCGGCGGTGACCTCCTCGCAGCGGCAGACGATCGTGCCGTCCGCGATGGCGGCGGCGTCGAAGGCGGGGGCGGCGAAGATGCGCCACAGCGCGCGCTGGAACGCCAGCGCGCGATCCAGGTCGCGCCGCGCGCCCGTATCGTCGGGTGCGGCCAGGCCGAGGTCGCGCGCCGCCGCCAGCCCCGCCAGCGTCCCGCGCGCGAAGGCCACGCGCGACCCGCCGATCGACGCGCCATCGCCGACCGCGAAGACGCCCGCGACATCGGTGCGGCCTTCGCCATCGGCCACGGTCTCCAGCCGGCCGATCTCCGCCCCCGGCCCATCCGTGGCGAAACGCTGCGCGCAGCCGAGCGCGCGCGCCAATCCGGTCTCGGGCTGGAAGCCCATGTTGAGCGCGGCGACGCCGGCCGCGATCCGCCCTTCGCCATCCGGCGTGGCGATGCGCAGCGCGGCGAAGCGGTCGGTGCCTTCGCAGGCCAGGATGCTGCTGCCCCACAGCACCGGCACCCCGGCGCGCCGCAGCTGCGCCAGGTAGCGCAACCCGTCCCAGGCGAGGTCGGGCGATGTCCGCGCCAGCGCCAGCATGTCGCGCCACGCGCGCAGCCCCGGCCGCGGTGCCGCTTCCACCACGGCGGCCACCTGCACGCCGCCCGCCGCCAATTCGCAGGCCAGTTGCAGGTTGAGCGGCCCGCTGCCGGCGATCACCACGCGATCGGCCGGGCTGACGCGCTGCGCCCGCGCCAGAGTCTGCAGCGCGCCCGTGGTCATCACGCCGGGCAGCGTCCAGCCCGGCACCGGCACCGGGCGTTCATGCGCGCCGGGGGCCAGCACCAGGCGGCGGGGCCGGAAGGTGAGGGCGGTGTCGCCGATGACCGCGGCGATCTCATTCGCCGCGAAGCCGCCCCACACGGTCGCGCCGTGGTGAATGGCGACGCCGGCCAGGCGCGCTTCGGCCAGCAGCGCCGCGCCGTGCCGGAACTGCGCGTCGGGGGCAGCGTTGGCGTGGGACTTCGCCAGTGGCTTCAGGTACTGGCCGCCGGCCTCGGCGCGTTCGTCCAGCACGATGGTCGCGGCACCCGCGCGTGCGGCGGCGATGGCGGCGGACAGCCCGGCCGGGCCGGCGCCCACCACCAGCACGTCGCAGGCCCGTTCGGCGATCGCGACCGGCGGCACCGCGAGCGGCGCCGGGTCCGCCGGCAGCGCACCCTCCACGCGCATCCCGGCCTCGGCCTTCACCAGGCAGGCGCGCTGCCCGGCGCGGCCATCCACCGTGACGATGCAATCCCAGCACGCGCCCATGCCGCACCACAGCCCGCGCGGCGCGCCCTTCGCCGTGGTGCGCAGCGCGACCACCCCGGCGGCGGACAGCGCGGCGGCGATGGATTCGCCGGGCAGCGCTTCGACCTCGCGCCCATCGAAGGTGAAGCGGACCGGCGCCGTGGCGCGCGTGATGGCAGGTGAGGTGAGACGCATGCCCTTGCCGTGCTGGGGAAAACAGTCTCGGATCATCGCATGCGGCCCGGCCGCGTCCATCCCCGGAGACTTCCCGATGTCCCGCGAGCCCTTCCGCGGCACCTACACGGTGCTGGTCACGCCCTTCACCGCCGATGGGTCGGCTGTCGATCACGCCGCCCTGGCGCGGTTGGTGGAGTACCAGGTGACGCAGGGCGTGCGCGGGCTGATCCCGCTGGGGTCCACCGGCGAGTTTTTGTCGGTTTCGCGCGAGGAGCGCGCCGCCATCGTGGACACCGTGGTGCGCAGCGCGGCCGGGCGTGTGCCCGTGTTGGTCGGCACCGGCGCGGAGGACACGCGCGAGGTTGTCGCGATCTCGAAGGAAGCGGAATCGCAGGGCGCGGACGGCGTGATGATCATCCCGCCCTTCTATTCCGTGCCGACGCTGGCTGAACTGGTCCACCACTACGACACGGTGGCGAAGGCGATCGGCATCCCGATCATGGTCTACAACAACCCCGCCACGTCCAACGTGGACATGACGCCGGCGATGCTGGCCGAGATCAGCCGCATCCCGAATTGCCGCTACGTCAAGGAAAGCACGCTGGAAGTCACCCGCGTGCGCGACATCGTGGATTTGTGCGGCGACCGCATGGAGGTCTTCGCCGGCGTGCTCGGCTATGAAAGCGCCTGGCTGGGCGCGATCGGCTGGGTCGCTGTGTGCAGCAATGTCGCGCCGCGCCTGTCGAGCGAGATGTTCGACGCGGCGGCCTTCGAGGTGAACCGCGACAAGTCCCGCGCGCTCTACAAGCGCCTGACGCCGCTGCTGCCCTGGGTGGGCGGGCCGCGCTACGTCAGCGGCACCAAGGCGGCGTTCCGGCTGATGGGCATGGACATGGGCCCGCCGCGCCCGCCGCGCCTGCCGCTGCCGGCGGCCGACCTGCCGGCGCTGGCGCAGGTCTTGCAGGGCATCGGGCTGATGAGCATCGCCGCGCAGGCCGCGGAATAACAGGGAGCATCACACCATGGATCGTCGCCTTTTCCTCGCCGCCGGCGGATCGCTGCTTGCCGCGCCAGCACTCGCGCAGGCCCCCGCCTGCACCCAGGCCGTGCCGAATACCGAGCTGGTCAAGGCCGGCACGCTGACGCTGTCGACCAACCCCACCCTGCCGCCGATGCAGTTCGTCGATGGCCAGGGCGTGCTGCGCGGCATGCGTGTGGAACTGGGCGCGGAGCTCGCGCGGCGCCTGTGCCTGCAGGTCGAGCATGTGCGCGTGGAATTCGCCGCCATGATCCCCGGCCTGGCGGCGCGCCGCTGGGACATGATCAACACCGGCATGTTCTACACCGAGGAACGCCAGCGCCTGATGTGGCTGGTGCGCTATGAACAGCAGGCGATCAGCGTGTCGGTGCCGCGCGGCAACCCGCGCAACATCCGCCGCATCGAGGACCTGGCCGGGCTGCGCGTGGGCGTGGAGCAGGGCGGCTTCGAATTCCGCCGCACCACCGACATGTCGAACGACCTGCGCGCGCGCAACCTGGCGCCGCTGACCATCCGCGCCTTCGACAATTTCGCGGTATCCTTCCAGGCGCTGCGCGCAGGGCAGCTCGACGCGGCCATTTCGATCGACAGCACGGGAAAGGAATACGACGACCGCGGGGAATTCACGCGCGCGATCGCCGGGCTGTACGGCACGCCGATCAATTTCGGCTTCCGCTCGCGCGCGCTGGCGCAGGCGGTGGCGACGGCGCTGACGGCGATGAAGGCCGATGGGTCGTTCCAGGCGCTGCTCGATCGCTTCGGCGTCGCGGCCTATGGCGGGCCGTTCGAGGTGGTCGGGCCTTCGTGATCGCGCCCCTGGGCGCCGGGCAGCGCGCTGGGCGACCAGCGTGCCGTGCGCGCGACAGCCGCATGGGGACGCGCTGACCCATGCAGATCTGGCGCTGGGACGGCTTCTTCGATTCGCTTTTCAACGCCTACCTGCTGGAAGGGGCGATCATCTCGGTCGGCCTGACTGCGGGATCGCTGGTGTTCGGGCTGTTCATCGGGATCGGGCTGGCGCTGATGCGCCTGTCCGGCAATCGCGTGATGTCCGGCTTCGCGGCCTTCTATTGCTGGTTCTTCCGCGGCACGCCGCTGCTGGTGCAGCTGCTGCTGATCTATACCGGCCTGCCGCTGCTCGGCATCCGCTTCGATGTATGGGAAGCAGCCCTCATCGGCATTTCGCTGAACGAGGGCGCGTATCTCAGCGAGATCGTGCGGGCCGGCATCATGTCGGTGGCGAAGGGCCAGCGGGAGGCAGCGGCCGCGCTCGGCCTGCATCGCGCGCAGGTGTTCCGCCTGGTGACCTGGCCGCAGGCGATGCGCGTCATCATCCCGCCGCTCGGCAACAGCGTGAACGGGCTGCTCAAGACCACGTCGATCGCGTCGGTCATCAGCGTGGATGAGCTGCTGCGGCGCACCCAGCTGCTGATCCAGGAACGCTTCCTGGTGCTGGAGCTCTTCATCGTCGCGGCGATGTACTACCTGCTGATGACGACGCTGTGGGATATCGTGCAGCGCCGGCTGGAACGCCGCTACGGCCGCGGCTACGCGGCGGATTCCGCCGACCGGCGGTGACAGGGCAGGGCCGGCGCGCTATCGCTGGCCCCGACCCATGAGCGACAGCGCCGACTTCGTCCCGCCCATGCCCACGCCGGCCTGGCGCCCGCCCACCGCCCTGGGCGGGTTGCTGCGCGCGCGGCGCGACGTGCTGTCGATCTTCCCAGCCGATGCCTATCGCCGCCAGGTGATGACCACGCGCCTGCCCGGTCGGATGATCCTGGTGGCGAATACGCCGGAAGTGGTGCGCGACGTGTTCGTGACCAAGCACGCGACCTACCAGCGCAAATCCCGCTTCCTCGAGGACGCGCTGCGGCCGGTGATCGGCGGGTCGTCCTTCATCGCCTGGGGCGACGACTGGGTGGCCAGGCGCGCGGCGATCAGCCCGCCGATCCATCCGTCGGGCATCGCGCAGTTCCACTGGGCCTATGTGCAGGCCGCCGAGGAGACCGCCGAAATCCTCGCCCGCGCCGAGGGCCCGGTCGATGTCGCCGCCGCCTTCGCCACCGGCATCACGCGCGTGCTGCTGCTGTCGGTCTTCGGCCCCGGCGTGCCGCGCGACGAGGCCGCGATCATCGCCGAGACCTTCACCGCCTACCAGGATGCCGCCGAGGTGGTGGACCTGTTCGGCCTGATGGGGCTGCCGGACATGCTGGGCTGGCTGACGCGCCGGCGCGCCGGGCGGCTCGCGGCCGCGCTGCGCGGGCGCGTTGCGCGGTTGCTGGAGACCGCCGGCGAAGGTACGCCGCTGCTGGCCGCGCTGCGCGCCGCGCTGTCGGGTGATGCGCTGCTGGATGAAGTCGTGATGTTCCTGCTGGCGGGTGCCGAGGGCGCGGCCATCACGCTCACCTGGACCGCCATGCTGGCCGCGCTGCATCCCGCCACGGCCGACCGCATGGCGGATGAACTGCCCGCCGCGCCGCCGGACTATGCCGACCTGGCCGGCTTCACCTTCACCCGCGCGGTCATCCAGGAATCCATGCGGCTCTATCCGCCCGTCGCGGTCTTCGCGCGCCAGGCGCTGAAGCCCGACCGCATCCGCCGCTGGGATGTGCGGGAGGGTGACATCGTGCTGGCCGTGCCCTGGCTGTTGCACCGTCACGAACAGCTCTGGGAGGCGCCACACGCCTTCCGCCCGGAACGCTTCCTGGGCGATGCGCCGCGCCAGCGGCCGCGCTTCGCGTACCTGCCCTTCGGCATCGGCCCGCGCATCTGCGCGGGTGCGGCCTTCGGCATGGCCGAGGTCTCAGTCTTTGCCGCCATCCTGTTCCGCCGCTTCCGCTTCGCCATCGCGCCGGGCTTCACGCCGCGACCGAATTGCCGCCTGGCGCTGCGCCCCAAGGGCGGCATGCGGCTGGTGGTGAGCGCGCGCTGAGGCTTGTCGCCCCAGGCGCTGCGCCGCAATGTTGCGGCGCGGCGAACAGGAGAGCGGGTATGGCGGAGTACGACCTCGCGGTGCGCGGCGGCCAGGTGGCGACCGGCTTCGGCACCACGCGCTGCGACATCGGCGTGAAGGACGGGCGGATCGTGGCACTCGCCGACCGCATCACCGATGCGGCGCGCGTGGTGGAAGCGGATGGGCTGCTGGTTCTCCCCGGCGGCGTCGACAGCCATTGCCACATCGAGGAACCCTCGCGCGGCGGCTATGCCAGCACGGGCGTGGCGGAGCCGCCGGTCACGGTGAACGAGGAAAGCTTCGCTACCGCCAGCGCATCCGCCTTCGCCGGCGGCACCACCTCGGTCGTATGCTTCATCCCGCAATGGAAGGGCTTCGGCGTCTGGGACCGCTACGTGGATTACCGCGCGCGGGCCGCGAAGGGGATGCTCGACCACGCCTTCCACCAGATCATCTCCGACCCGACCGACGCGGTGATGGATGATGAAGTGCCGCGCGTGGTCGCCGAGGGCGTGCGCAGCCTGAAGGTCTTCCTGACCTACGAACCGCTGCACCTGGCCGACGCGCAATACCTGCGCGTGCTGACCAAGGCGCGCGAGCTGGGCTGCCTGGTCACGGTGCATTGCGAGAACTACGCGGCGATCAACTGGCGCACCGCCGAGCTGCTCAGGCACGGCATGACGGCGCCGAAATACCACGCCTGGGCACGACCGCCGGTGGTGGAACGCGAAGCCACCCACCGCGCCATCGCGTTGGCCGAGCTGGTCGACCAGCCGATCCAGGTCTTCCACGTGAGCTGCGCCGAGGCCGCGGAGGAGATCGCCCGCGCCCAGGCCCGCGGCGTGAAAGTCTGGGGCGAGACCTGCCCGCAATACGTCGCGCTCACCGCCGCCGACATGGACCGCCCCGGCTTCGAGGGGGCGAAATTCATGTGCAGCCCCGCGCCCCGCACGAAGGACGAACACGCGCGCATCTGGGAGATGATCCGCCGCGGCACGCTCGACGTCATCTCGTCGGACCATTGCGCGTTCTCGTATGAAGGCGACAAGGGCAAGCGGTCCAATGGCGCCGATGCGGTGTTCCGCGACATCCCCAACGGCATTCCCGGCTTCGCCGCGCGCCTTCCCATCATCTTCAGCGAGGGTGTCTCGAAGGGCCGCATCAGCCTGGATGACTTCGTGCGCCTGACCAGCACGAACCCCGCGCGGCTGATGGGCCTCGCCCCGCGCAAGGGCATGATCGCGGTCGGCGCCGATGCCGACCTGGCGCTGTGGGATCCGCGCAAGAAGGTCACGCTCACCAACGCGCTGATGCAGCACGCGATCGACTACACGCCCTATGAAGGCATGGAGGTCACCGGCTGGCCCGTCGCCACCATCCGCCGCGGCGATGTCGTGATGCGCGACGGCAAGGTGCAGGCCGAACCCGGCACCGGCCGCTTCCTGCCGCGCGGCCCCTACGACTTCATCCGCCCGCGCGGCATCACGCCGGACGGCTTCGACCCCGCGCCCTTCAGGTGACGGCCTGGGCGTAGCCGACCGCCCAGATGCCGGTCTCGTCGTAGTCGATGCGCGTCGCGTCGGTGATCGGCGCGGCGGCCAGGATGGCGGCGAGTTTCGCGCGCGCGGCATCGACGCGGTGGCGGATCTCGCCGGCGTCGCGCGGCGTCGGTTCCGCGTTCAGCACGCCCGCGCCGGCCCAGGACAGGCGCGTGGTCCAGCGCTCCGTCGTCTCGGGCCGCGGGCGAATGCGACCGGTGGTGGACATGCGCAGCAACAGCGCGTCGCGCTCCGGCCGCGGTTCGATCACGCCTTCCAGCCGGCGCGACGCGGTGCTGACCTGCGCGTCGTGGAAGGACAGCGTCTCGATACCGAGGATTCGCAGCGCCCCGGCGTCATCCACGCCGATCACCGCGGCCAGCTTCTGCGCCACGCCCGTGCCGCGATTGCCCTGGAAGGAGGCCAGCAGCACCTCCCGCCCCGCGATCGGCAGGCTGCGCAGGATGCGCCCATCGCCGTACCAGGTGGGCAGGCGGATTTCGCCCTGCGGCGCGCCCGCGCCGGTGAAGGCGATGGCGAAGGCCTCGCCCGCCGCGCCGCGGATCGTGCGTGCCACGATGGTGCTGTGGGGCTGGCCAGTGCGCAGCGCGATCGTGGTCGCGGCGGCCTGCGCCGCGGGCGCGCCGGCCAGCCCCGCCGCGGCAAGGAATAACGAACGGCGGCTGGTCATGGCGTATCTCGGCGCATCGGTGGCTGCGCCGATCCTGCCGCGGACCACGCCGCGCGCCAAGGAACCGCTTCAGCCGGCCACGCGCGCACGCAGCATCGCCGCGCGCTCCGCCAGCCGCGCGCGCAGCGCGGCCAGCGCCGGCCCGCCGCGCAGCACCGGGCGGCAGGCTGCGGCCTCGTAGCGCGGGCGCGGCGCGAACGGCGCAAAATCCTTGAACAGCGTCGTGACCACGTGGTTGTCGAACAGGCCGCGGTTGCCGTCGTCGTAGTAGGTTTCGCTGGGCGCGCCCTCCGCCAGCACCAGGCCATGCGCGGGCAGTTCGACGTGCCAGTATTGCGCCTCCGCCCGCCAGCATTCCTGGACGATGCTGGTGCCGTTCACGAGAAGCACCGCGGGCACCAGGTGGCCGTCCAGCAGCATGCCGTGCTCGGGGGAAACACGCAGGTCGCGCCGCGGCAGGCCATCGCCGAGCGCACCCGCGCGGATCAGCACGGGGGCCACGCCGGTCGGGTCGGCGCGCCCGGCCACGGCCACGCGCGTGCGGCCCATCCAGATCACGCCCTGCGGCACCTCGCCGCGCGATCCCGTCAGCACCATGTCGCCGGCGCGCAGGCTTTCCACCGGCACCTCGCCGGTCGGTGTCGCGATCATCGTGCCGGCCAGGAAGCAGGTGACGTCCTCGAGCCCATAGGCGCGCACCGACCCGCCCGTGCCGAGCACGAATAGCCGCGCGCCGTCGGCCTCGGTCGTCTCGGTCCAGTCGTCGGTGTCGTCGCCGGTCCAGCCCGTGAGGTAGAGCGTGTCATCGCCCGCGCCGAACTGGATGGTGTCGTTGCCATCGCCCGCGCGCCAATAGGCCAGGTCGCCATCGCCGCCGGCATCGATGCTGTCGTCGCCTGCGCCGCCGGTGATGGTGTCGGTGCCGTCGCGGCCGAGCAGCGTATTGGCGCCGCCATCGCCGGTCAGCGAATCATCGCCCGACCCGCCCGCCGCATCCTCGAAGCGGCTGATCGTGCTGCCTTCCAGCAGCCCGCCCGCCACGGTCTGCGCCGCAAGGTCGATCACCACGCCCGCGGTATCGGCCCCGGCATCGAGCATGTCGTGGCCGGGTACCGTGCCGATCACCACGCCGATCCCGAACAGCGTGCGCGTGCCGCCATCCAGCACGTCGCCGCCGCCGGTCGCGAGGATGGTGTCATCCCCGCCGCCGCCCTGCAGCGTGTCGGACGCGCCAGCCAGGCCCGACAGCACGTCGTTGTGGTCGCTGCCGTTCAATGCCTCGATATCGACCAGCGTATCGCCCGCGGCGTCGCCGCCGGACCCCACCACGCCGGGTGCGAGGGAGACCGTCACGCCGGCGGCCGAGGTATTGTAGTCGGCAAAATCCTGGCCTTCGCCACCGACCAGGCTGTCGGCACCGGTGTTGCCCTCCAGCGTGTCGTTGCCCCCCTCGCCCTGCAGTGTGTCGAGGCCGCCATTCACGTCCCGCAGCAGGTCGTCGCCATCGCGCCCGAGCAGGCTGTCGTTGCCGCCACCGCCCAGCAGCGTGTCGTTCAGCCCGAGCCCGCCGATCGTGTCGTCGCCCGACCCGCCATTGATGTTGAAATACTCGAAGCCGAACACGGTGGTGCCGTCGCTGATGGTCTCGGCAGCCAGCGGGTCGGTCGGCAGGAAGCTGAACGACGTCGCCAGGTTGAAGCGGGAGATGACGGCCAGGTCGATGCCGTCGTCGCCGTCCGGCGCGGGCGTATCCTCGCCTTCGGGCGGGGCGGGCGGGATGCTGTCGCCGCCGACCAGCAGGTCGACCCCGCCGCCGCTCACCACCGTGTCGCTGCCGAGCCCGCCAAAGATCGTGTCGGCGTCGGTGTTGCTGGAGAGGTCGCCGTCGCGGATGCTGTCGTCGCCACCGAAGCCGAGAAGCGAATCGGCCCCACCTTCGCCCCGCAGCGTGTCGTCGTAGTCGCCTTCGGCCAGGCCCGCGATGGTGTCGCCCACCTGCGTGCCGCGGATGTTGAAGCGCTCGACTCCGAGCACCACGCCGCCATCGCCCAGCGCCGTCTCCAGCGTGTCCTCGGGCGTGAAGTTCAGCGCCTTGCCGGGTTCTGTGATCTGGAAGCGCCCGATGATCGCGAGGTCGTCGCCCTCGCCGCCATCGATCCGATCCGACCCGGGCTCCGCGGTCCCGGTTCCGGAGATCCGGAAGTCCGTACTCTCCAGCACGTCGTCGCCGGCACCGCCCTCCAGCGTGTCGTTGCTTGCCACGCTGCCGGGATTCAACCCCTGGTCGCGCAGGGTGTCGTTGCCGCCCTCGCCGCGCAGGAGGTCGCTGCCCCGCCCGCCAAGGAGCGAATCATCAGCGTCGAGCCCACCGATCGTGTCGGCCACTTCGCTGCCGGAGATGTCGAAGCGCTCGACGTTGATCACCGTGCCGCCGATGCCGGTCGAGGCCTCGATGGTGCTGCTGACCGGGGTGAAGTTGATCGGCGCGTTGGACAGCGTCCCTGCGCCGCTCAGGACGAGCGTGTCGAAACCCTCGCCGCCGTCGACGTAGACAGCGTCAAGGTTCCGAAAGCCAGACCCGGAGATCAGCCGGTCGTCGCCCTTGCCGCCCAGCATCGTGTCCGCCGCGCCGCCCGGGGAGTCGTTGCCGCCCTCCAGCGTGTCGTTGCCGTCGCCGCCGCCGATCAGGTCGGCGCCGGTGCTGCCGTCCAGGCTGTCATTGCCGTCCAGGCCGAAAAAGGTGTCGTTGCCGTCGCTGCCGCTGAATCGGAAGACCTCGATGCCGACCACCGAGCCGCCGCCCGCACCCAGCGAGGCGGCGGTCGCGCTGTCGACCGGTCGGAAATCCCAGGTCTCGCCGCTCCGGGCATCCGCCGACAGCGTGTCCTGGCCTATGCCGCCATCGATGCTGTCCGCCCCGCCGGTGGCGCTGATGCTGTCGTTGCCGGCGCCTGCCATCAGCGTATCCGGGGTGGCGATCGCGCCGGCACCGGCCAGCGTGTCGTTCCCATCGCCGCCCCACAGGCTGTCTCCCCCGCCATTGCCGACGAAGTTGTCATTGCCGCCCAGGCCCTGGATCGTGTCGCTGCGGAGCGATCCGCGGATCACGAAGACCTCGACGCCGACCACGGTGCTGCCTTCGCCCAGGCTGGTCGGCGTGGCGCTGTCCACCGGACGGAAATCGAGCGGCGGGTCGGTCGGCGGGTCGCCGAAGAATTGCTGGGTATGGCGGAAGACCAGCGTGTCCTGGCCCTCGCCGCCGTCGATCGAATCGCCGCCCGCGCGGCTCAGGATCGAGTCGTCGCCCTCGCCGCCGATCAGCGTGTCCGCGCCCGAGAGCGTGTTGTCGCCATCGAAGATCGTATCGTTGCCCGCACCGCCCTCGATGCTGTCATTGCCCGCGCCGCCGAGGATCGAATCCGCGCCGTCCTCGCCCAGGATGGTGTCGGCGGCATCTCCGCCCAGCGCGGTGTCGTTGCCCTCGCCGGCCAGGATCGAATCGGTGCCGGCCTCGCCGTTCAGGCTGTCATTGCCGGCCCCGCCCAGCAGCGTGTCGTTGTCCGCGCCACCCAGGATGCTGTCATTGCCGTCCCCGCCATCGAGCGCGTCGTTGCCCGTCAGGTCCACCAGCAGGTCGTTGTCGGCGCCGCCCGCCAGGCTGTCGGTGCCGGAACCACCGCGCAGCACGTCGTTGCCGGCCTCGCCCACCAGCGTGTCGTCGCTGGCGTCGCCAGCGAGCGTGTCGCGGTCCGCCCCGCCTTCCAGCAGGTCGCGGTCCGCCCCGCCCAGCAGGCTGTCGGCGCCGGCGAAGCCGCGCAGCGTGTCGTCGCCCTCCAGGCCGACCAGCGTATCCCCGCCGCCATCGACCCGCCCCTCGATGCGGTTGGCGGCGCCGGTGGCGGTGAAGTGCAGCTGCTCGACCCCGGTCACCAGGAAGCCGGCATTGGCCCAGTCGCCCGCGGCATCCGGCACGAAGTCTGCGCTGGCGCCACTCGCCGCGATCGAGATGAAGGCGGTGTCGATGCCCGCGCCGCCGATCAGCGTATCGCCGGTGATGGCGCCGAACACCTGGTCGGTGCTGAACAGCGAATCATTGCCGCTGCCGCCATCGAGCGTATCGGCCGCCGCCGCGGGTGCCGCGCCGCCACCGAGCACCGTGTCGAAGGCGATGAGAAGGTCGTTGTCGTCGCCGCCGCTGAGCGAATCCGCACCGAGCGCCCCGCGCAGCGTGTCGTCGCCGCCGAGCCCATCCGCCGCGTCGTCGCCGGCGGTGCCGGTGAAGCTGTCACTGCCGGTCGTGGCGCCTGGGCCCGGAAACCAACCCGACATGCCGAACCCCTTCCGATCACCGAACTGGCGAAAGTGTCGGGGAGGCAACCGCCTGCGGCAAGGCGGAAAATACGTTCGCGCAACGGTTGTGCGGGCTGTCCTACAGTCGCGCGGGAACCTGCGCGATCACGCTCTCCTCGGCATTGGCGAAGGCGAGGCGCAGGTGGCGCTCCTGCCCCGGCCCGAAGAACGGCCCCGGCAGGCCGAGCAGCCCGCGTTCCACCGCGAGGTGCTCGGCCAGCGCCACCGCGTCCGGCGCATCCGCCGGCAGGCGCAGATAGGCGAAATAGGCGCCGAGGCTGTCCAGCCGCCAGCCCGGCAGTTGCGCCACCGCACGGCGGAACGCCCCGGCGCGCCCGGCCATCAGGTCGCGGTTGGCGCCGCGCCAGTCGCGCAACGCCTCCACGCCCCAGGCCAGCGCCGCCTGCGCGGCCTTGGGCGCGTTGATCTGCATGGTGTCCAGCGCCTTCATCAATTCCGCGCGGAAGCCCGGCCCGCACACGATGGCGCCGACGCGGTGCCCCGGCACGCAATACGCCTTGGAAAACGAATACAGGTGCACGAAGCCATCGTCCCAGGCGGGGTTGGCGAACAGCGCATGGGGTGGCGACTGCGCGGGGCTGAGGAAATCGCGATAGGTCTCGTCCAGCACCAGCCAGGCGCCGTGCGCGCGCGCCAGTTCGGCAAAGCGCGCGATCACCGCGGGCGGATAGACCGCCCCCGTGGGATTGTTCGGCGTGACCAGCACGATGGCGCGCACGCCCGCCATCAGCGCGGCGGCGCGGTCGGGGTCGGGGATGAAGCCGTCCTCCGCCCGGCAGTCCAGCGGCACGCAGGGAATGCCGAGCGCGCTCAGCGCCATGCGATGGTTGAAGTACCAGGGGGTGGGCAGCATCACCGCCTCGCCCTGGCCGGCCAGCACGCTCATGGCCATGGTGAAGGCGAGGTTGCCGCCCGAGGTGATCGCCACATCCGCCGCGCTGATGCGCGCGCCGTAGAAGCCGGCCATGTCCTCGGCCAGCGCCTCGCGCAGCGCCGGGTCGCCATCGATCGGGCCGTAGCCGGCGGCGGCGCGGCTGCCGGCGGCCTCGGCCAGCTTCGCCAGAAGGTCAGGATGCGGCGGATAGCCCGGCACCGCCTGGGTCAGGTCCAGCACCGGCCCGGCGCGGCCGTCATAGCGCGCCGCCCAACCGCGCACGGCCGGAATCGGTGGGGTCTGGGTGGCGCGGATGCGCGGCGACAGCGGCAGGGTCATGGCGCGCGAAGGAACCATCCGCGCGGGCGGCCGTCCATGCCCCCCGGCTCGCCGGCCTGCCGGCCCTATGGCGCCTCGCCGGCCGGGCGGCCCGTCGCGTGGCGCCAGTGATGCCACAGCAGCCGCGCCGCCAGCGAACGCCAGGGCGACCACGCCACCGCCATCTCGACCAGCGCGCGCGGCTTGGGGCGTTCCGGCAGCGACTTCAGGTGCGCGGCGCTGGCGGCCAGCGCCACGTCGCCGGTCGGGAAGACATCCGGCCGTTCGAAGCCGAACACCAGATGGACCTGCGCCGTCCACGGGCCGAGGCCGGGGATCGCCGACAGCATGGCCACCGCCTCGGCATCCGGCGCCGCACGCAGCGCGGTGAAATCCAGCCGGCCCTCCAGCACCGCATCCGCCAGCGCCCGCACATGCGCCATCTTCGGCCGCGACAGCCCGGCGCCACGCAGCGCGTCATCCTCCAGTGCCAGCAACCCGGCGGGGTCGAGCACGCCCGGCAGCGCCGACAGCCGCCCCCAGATCGCCGCGGCGGCCTGGTTGCTGATCATCTGCCCGCAGATGGTGCGCAGCAGCCCGGGAAAGCCCGGGTCGCGCTGCCGCCAGGCCAGCGGCCCGGCGCGGTCCTCGATGCCGGCGAAATCGGGATCGAGGCGCCCCAGCGCCACGATGCCCGCCCGCGCCCAATCGGGCACGGGAGGGGAGGCGGCGGGGGTGGGGGATGGGGAGGGAACCCCCGCCGCCTCGGGGGAGGACCGCCCGCGGGGGATGCGGCGGGCGAGGCTCCGTGGGGGGGGAGGTGGGGTGGCCATGGCCCGGCACGAAGCCCTGCCGGGGCTGCGAATGCAACGCCGGGCAACGCTGCGGCCCCCTGCAACAAGACGAAACACGGCCCGACGCTGCAACCTTCCCCGTCGAGGACTATTGTAACAGGCATGGAGTCCGCACCGCATATCCTCGTGGTCGATGACGACCGCGAGATCCGGGACCTGCTGTCCCGCTTCCTCGAGAAGCAGGGCATGCGCGTGACCGCCGCGCGGGATGCGCGGGATGCGCGCCGCGCCTGGCCGCTCGGGCGCTACCACCTGGTCGTGCTCGACCTGATGATGCCGGGCGAACCGGGGCTCGATTTCGCGCGCTGGCTGCGCACGCAATCGGACGTGCCGATCGTGATCCTGACCGCCATGGGGGAGGAGACCGACCGCATCGTGGGTTTGGAACTGGGCGCGGACGACTACGTGGCGAAGCCGTTCAACCCGCGCGAATTGCTGGCGCGCATCCGCGCCGTGCTGCGCCGCGCGAATGGCGAGGGCCCGGCCAAGGAGCCGCCGGCCAAGACCATCCGCTTCGCCGGCTGGACGCTTGAGCCCGTCCTGCGCCGCCTGCTCAACCCCGAGGGCGCGGAGGTGCCGCTGACCGGCGGCGAATACGAATTGCTGCTGGTGCTGGTCGAACGGCCCAACCGCGTGCTGACGCGCGACATGCTGATGGACCTGCTGCGCGGCCGCCAGGCCGGCCCGTTCGACCGCGCGATCGATGTCGCGGTATCGCGCCTGCGCCGCAAGCTGGAGGATGACGGGCGCAACCCGACGCTGATCAAGACCGTGCGCGGCGGCGGCTATGTCTTGGCGGCGACGGTCGAGCGTGGCTGAACCCCGCCGCCGCTTCCGCCTGCCGGCCAGCCTGGGCGGCCGCACCGCCTTCTGGCTGATCGTCGCCTTGATGCTGGTGCAGGCGGCGGGGCTGACCATCCACGCGCTCGACCGCGTGGACCTGCAGCGCTTCATCCAGGCGCGCGAGATCGCCGGGCGCGCCTTCAGCGCCTGGCGGACCTCGATGCTGGCGCCGGCGGACCGGCGCGAACAATTGCTGGCCGACCTGGACCTGCCCGAGGGGCTGAGCGCCGAGATCGCGCACCACCCATCGGTGCGGGCCGGGGCACCGCCGCCGCCGCCGCATGTGGCGCGGCTGTTCCGGCTCGACCTGCTGAATTCCGGCCCGCCGCGGCTGCGCCCGCGCGAGGTGCGGATCGGCGCGCTGTCGCCCGGCGGCTTCGTGGCGGCGCTGCGCCTGCCCGATGGCGAATGGCTCAACCTGCGCGTCGAGATGCCACCGCCGCGGCCCTGGCATTCGGCGACCTTCCTCGCCGCCTTCGTGGTGATGACGGTGGCCGCCGTGCTGCTGATCCTGTGGGCGGTGGCGCGGCTGATGCGCCCGGTGAAGCTGCTGGCCGAGGCCGCCGACCGGCTGGGCCGCGACGTCAATGCGCCGCCGCTGCCCGAGAAGGGGCCGTCCGAGGTCGCCACCGCGGCGCGCGCCTTCAACGTCATGGCCGGGCGCATCCGTCGCTTCGTGGCGGACCGCACGCAGATGCTGGCGGCGATCGGGCATGACCTTCGCACCCCGATCACGCGCCTGCGCCTGCGCGCCGAATTCATGGATGACGACGAGCAGCGGCGGAAGATGCTGAGCGACCTCGACGAGATGGAGCAGATGATCGCGGCGACGCTCGCCTTCGCGCGCGACGACGCGGCGGCGGAACCGGCATCGCCGATCGATCTGGCCGCGCTGTGCCGCACGGTCGCGGACGAAGCCGCGGATGCGCGCCCCGAACTGGCCGAGGCGATCGCCTTCGATGGCCCGGAGCGCCTGACCCTGCGCGCGCGCCCCATCGCCCTGAAACGCGCCATCGCGAACCTGGTGAGCAATGCGCTGGCCTATGGCGGTGCCGCGCGCCTCACGCTGTCCGCGCGCGAGGGCGGGATGGTGCGCCTGGCGGTCGAGGATGACGGCCCGGGCATTCCCGAGGCCGAGCTGGAAGGCGTGTTTGCGCCGTTCAAGCGGCTTGAGGCCAGCCGCAACCGCGAGACCGGCGGGACCGGCCTGGGCCTGACCATCGCGCGCAATATCCTGCGCGCGCATGGCGGGGACGTGGTGCTGGCCAATCGTCGCGAAGGCGGCTTGCGGGCGGTGGCCAGCCTGCCAGCATAGGGCATATCCCGACCGGATGGTCCTGCACGATCGGGGTTGAACGTGACGCCACGGGTATCGAGGCGCCACGGCGCCTCAGGCCGGGCGGCCGGCCGCTGCTATTCGAGCAGCCGCAGGCTGGCCAGCGAATTGGCGACCTGGGTGAAGGCGCCTTCCAGCGCCGCCGCGGATGGCGCTTCCAGGTAGAAGGGCGCCTCCGGGCGGGTCGCGCAGGTTTGCAGCATGTTGCGCACGGCCGTCGCATTGCCCGATGACGGATTGCCGATCTCGAAGCCGATCACATAGATCGTCATGCGCGGGTTGTTCGGATCGGGGCCCTTCATCGCCGCGCAGATGGCGGCGAAGCGGCCATCGAGGCGCGCATCGGCGTTGGTCTGCGACGGCGGCAGCGGGATCTGGTTGCCGGGGAAGGTGCCGTTCCAGGTCGCTTCCGGCCAGACGTTCTGGATCGGCCAGACCGGATTCGGCCCGACGCGCCCGTAGGCATTGTAGAGCAGCTCCGTCACGCCCGCGGTCGGCGAGGCGCGCACGTTGCCGCTGGCATAGAGCGCTTGCCAGTTGTTGTCGCCATCGGTCAGGATGACCACGGCCTTGGTCATGTTGCGGGTGTTGTAGGGCAGCGGCAGGGTGCCGATGGTGCTGTTGTTCGCGATGTTGGGCCACTGGTTCTGCCAGCGCGGGCTGAGCGTGTACCACGCGCCCTGCATGCCGGTGACGATGGTGGTGCCGCCGCTGCGCACCGGCGCGGTGATGGCGTCCACCGCCGCCTGCACCGCGGCGCGGCTGGCGGTCAGCGGCAGAATAGGGCTGAGCGCGCACAGCCGGTTCGGGCCGGCCGACGAGGTGGGCAGATTGCCGATGCCGGTCATGCCGGCGTTGATCAGCGTGGCGTATTCGGCGTTGTAGCGAAGCGCGTCGTTGGTGGGTGTCGAGACCAGCCCGTTCGGGTTGGTGAAGTCGTTGTCGCCACGGCAGAACCGGACGGTGTAGTCGCGCCTTGTCCCATCGGTGTTGTTGCGGAACAGCCGCACCGGGATCGCGGCATAGGCGTTCGCGTTCGTGCAGGCGTTCGCGCCCGCATAATGCGGCACGTCATAGCCCGGGTAGGTCCCGAGCCCGGTGGAAGGCACGCGGGTCGCCGTCGTCCAGTTGAGCGGGTTCGCCACGGCCGGGTCGTCGATGTTGCGCTGGAGCGTGACGATGCCATTCGCGGTCGTGCTGTTGGTGACGTCCTGGTTGTCCAGCGTGTCCCGCAGCACCCAGCCGACACGGCGGTAGGTGCTCTGGTAGTAATAGGGCGTCAGGCGCCCGCCGGCATCGGCGGGGCCGAGGTCGGCGATGTCGTCATTGCCGTTCGAACGGGCCTCGACGCAGCCGCTCCAGTTGGCCTGGCGCCAGCCGATCGGCATGTTGGTGGTGTCGAGGAACGCCGCATTGCCGGTGCCGATGTTCACCGTGCGCGCGAAGGGCACCACCGAGAACCACAGGTTGCGCCGGGTGTCGTCGTTGGGCCCATACAGGCGGCCCAGCATGGTGCGAACCGCCTCCTGCGCCGCCACCAGCTTCGACGCGAAGCCCGGCGCCGATTGCCGCATCGACGATGTCTGGTCCAGCACGATCGCGACCTCGAGCCCGGTGCCCTCGCGCCGCGCCACCGCGGCATCGGACACGGTCGTGTTGCGCCGGTCGATGATGCTGAACAGCGTGGTCGGCACCGTCGCGAAGCCGCTCACCTGGATGCGCTCGTCATCGAGCGGCGTGATGGTCGGCCGGCCGGGCGTCGCCAGCATGTAGTTGCTGGCCCAGCGCCCGTTCTGGTTGTAGTTCGCCCAGTAGATGTTCTCGACCAGCGCGTCGCGGGTGGCCGCATCGGTCCCGATCTGGCGCGCCGCCAGCAGGCTGGCGGCGTCGATCGCGGTCTTGAGCCGCGCATTCACCATCCAGATCCGCGTGAGGTCGATCGCCAGCCCGGCAAAGCCGATCACGCCGATCATCACGACGGCGCTCATGGCCGCGACGGCGCCGCGGCGATCGCTCAGGGGCTTCATGCGGTGCAGTCCCTCGCGTTGGAATTGGTCGGCGGCGTGCGCAGCCTGGCGGCGTCGGCCACGCGCGTGACGAACATGGTCATGCTGTTGATGCTGCGCGGCAGCGCGGTGCCGATCAGCCCGATGCTGAGCCGCCACGGCACCACGATGGCGGTCGCCTCGAAGACCATCAGCGTCTCGCCGGTCGGCAGCACGAAGGGCGCGGCATTGCGGCCGGTCAGGGTCGGCGCCCCGCCGACCGCCACATTGCCCAGCACGCTGCCCGCCGAGGCATTGCCGGTGCGCACGGTCCAGTCGAGCCGGTTCTGGTTGGTGGCGGTGTTGCGGCTGACCGCGCTGATGCGCATGGCGCCGCCGCTGGCGGAATTGACATCGACCAGGCCGCCGCCGATCCGCGCCGCATGCGCCCAGAATTCATTGGTGTCGCCAGGCGTGGTGATGCGGCTGCACTGGGAGATGATCTGGCCAAGCTGCACCGCGATCATTTCCATGCGGATCTGCGCGCGGAACACCCGCACCACATCCGCCGCCGCCAGCAGCACCAGCACGAACAGCGGCGCCACCAGCGCGAATTCCGACGCGGCGACACCGCGCCGGCCCAGGCGCGATGGGCGCGCGCGGCGCTCAGCAGGGCAGGTTGTCGAACGGCTCATTCTTGACCACGATCGTTGTCTGGTGGGTGAACCCCGGCCCGCCCCAGATGGACGCCGCGAGCGGACCCGTGATGAAGGGCTGCATGTAGCGGATCGTGTAGGACGTGATCTGGCTGCCCGCGCCCGCGGTGGCGGTGCCGGCACCCGCCATGGTGCCAAGATTGCCCCAGGTCGCGGTCGTCACGGTCAGGTTCTGGCCCTCGCGGATCAGCCGGTTGGTCGCGGCCGAGACCATCCAGGTGATGCCGGCGCTGCGGCAGCCCGGCATGTCCGCCGCCGGCGTATTGCCGCGCTGCCAGGCCGGGATGGCGTTCGACCCGGTGCCCCCGAAGCGGCTGGCCTTCAGCGCGGCATGGTCGAGCGCCGCGCCGGTCGCCAACTGCCAGGCGGCTTCGCAGGTGCCCAGGATCATGATGAAGAACGGCCCGGCGATGATGGCGAATTCCGATGCCGAGGCGCCACGGCGCTGGCCCAGCACGCGCCGAATGAGGGCCAGCGGCCCGATCCGGCCGTCCGACCTTTGCGGCCGCGTCGCGCGCGGCGGGGGAACCCGCGGGCCTTGATCGGTCATTGTCCAAAAATCCGGAGCAGGTTACAAAAAAATAGCGTTAACGAACCGGCAAAATCCAACAATTGAGGCGCTGCGACTATACACAAGCGCGTGACTTCAGGGCAAGCTCCTTCACGGGCCAGGGCTGACGCCGCGGCCCCCGGCCGCTAGGCTCTGCTCCCGGCAGCAACGACTCGCCGATGCCGGGGCCATCGCGCCGGCACCGAACATCGAAAGGGCACAGCGCCATGGAATGGGTTCTGCTCGGCATCGTCGTGGTGCTGATCGCGTGGCTGGTGATGGTCTACAATCGCCTTGTCACGCTGCGGCAGGTCACCGGCCAGTCCTGGTCCGACGTGGATGTGCAGCTCAAGCAGCGCCACGACCTGATCCCCAACCTGGTCGAGACCGTGAAGGGCTATGCCGCGCACGAAAAATCCACGCTCGATGCCGTGATCCAGGCGCGCAATGCCGCGGTCAGCGCGCAGGCGCAGGGCCCGGCGGCGGCGGGGCCGGCGGAAGGCCAGCTGGGTGCCGCGCTGGGCCGCCTCTTCGCGCTGTCCGAAGCCTACCCCGACCTCAAGGCCAACCAGAACTTCCTGTCCCTGCAGGGCGAATTGTCGGATATCGAGAACAAGATCGCCGCCGCCCGCCGCTTCTACAATTCGTCGGTCGCCGAATACAACGCCATGACGGAGAGCGTGCCGGCCGTGTTCTTCGCGAAGTCGATGGGCTTCCAGCAGCGCGGCTTCTTCGAACTGCCCGAGGCCGAGCGCGCCGCCGTGCAGGCCAGCCCCCAGGTGAAATTCTGAAGCGCGCCATGCGGTCCGCTTCGTCCATCCCGCGCGCATCCCTGCCCGCCCGGACGGTGCCGTTCGGGCGGGCGATGCCCTAGGCGCCCGGCCATGCAGGCATTCGGCCTGCGCACGCATGCGTGGAACACCGCCTGGCGGTCGCTGCTGCTGCTGGCGGGCTTCCCGCTGCTGTTGGCCATCATGGCCTTCGGTGTCGGCCTCATCTTCGCCGCCGACCAGCAGAACATCGACCGTGCCTTCCGCGAGACGCTGCGCAACCTGCCCTGGCTGTACCTCGTGGCCTGCGGAGCGGCGGCGGTCTGGTTCGCCATCGCCTGGGTCGCGCACAACAGGATCCTCGATTGGGCGACCGGCGCGCATCCGGTGACGCGCGCCGAGGAACCGCGGCTGTGGAACCTGCTCGAGAACCTGTGCATCTCGCGCGGGATGCGGATGCCGCGGCTCGCGGTGATCGAGACGCCGGCGATGAATGCCTATGCCGCCGGCCTCACCCGCGACAAGGGCGCGGTGACCGTCACGCGGGGCCTGATGAACGCGCTGGACGACCGCGAACTGGCGGCGGTGCTGGCGCATGAGCTCGCGCATATCCGCAATGGCGATGCGCGGCTGGGGCTGATCGCGGCGGTCTTCGTGGGGGTGATCTCGCTCGGCTTCGATTCCATGACGCGCGGGCGGCGCCTGGCGCGGGCCGGCGGCGCGACGCGCGACGAGGGCGGCGGCTGGCGGGTCAGCGGCAATTCGCGCAACACCGGCTGGGCGGCGCTGATCGGCGTGCTGATGATCTCCCTGGCCTGGCTGCTGGCCACCGCGCTGCGCATGGCGCTGTCGCGCAACCGGGAATTCCTGGCCGATGCGGGCGCGGTGGAACTGACCTCCGACCCCGACGCGATGATCTCGGCGCTGCGCAAGGTCGAGGGCAATGCCGAGATGCCGGAGGTCTCGCCCCAGGTCCGCGCGCTGTTCCTCGAGGATGCCTCGGACAACGCGCTGTCCTCGCTGATGGCGACGCATCCGCCGATCGCATCTCGGGTCGAGGCGCTGGTGAAATTCGCCGGCGGGCGCGACCCCGGTCGCATCGAACGCGCGGCGATCGAGGACACGCCGGCCTGGGCGCAGCAGGCGGCATCGGACGACGCCACGGTGCAGATCCCGCCGGGCGCGCTGCCCGGCATGCCCTTGCCGGTGCCCGCGCCGTGGTGGCAGGGACCGGCGCAGGGAGGCGCGCCGCCCGGCCAGGCCGCGCCCCCGCCGGCATCCCCGTGGGGCAAGCGCGGCTGATCAGCCGCCGAGCAGCCGCCTGAGCTTCAGCACCGCGCTGTCCGGCGTGGTCAGCACCGGCTTGCCGGTGGCGCGTTCCACCAGCGGCTTGGCGCGCGCCAGAGAGAACTGCCCGAGCGCGATGGCATCGCAATCCGCGAGCTCCCGCGCCGCCTCCTCGGCCAGGCGGTCATGCGTCGCGACATCGCCGGCATCGAGTGCCGCGAGCCCGCCCTCGGCCACCTTCGACACCACCGTGATCCCCGCCGGGAATTCCGGCGTCATCGACGGGATGGTGCCCTGGAAGGTCACCAGCAGGCCGATCCGCTTCCCCCTGGTGATCGCTTCCTCGATCATCGCCTCGTTCGGCTTGAGCACGGGCAGGGGCGCCAGGTCGCGCGCGCAGGCCTCGATGCAGGGGCCGAAGGCCGAGCAGGTGAATAGGATCGCATCCGCCCCGGTGCCCGCGGCATAGCGCGCCAGCGTCAGGAAGCGTTCGGTCATGCGGGGCGTGAGCGCGCCCTCGCGCGCCAGGTCGGCCGACAGGCTGTCATCCAGCAGGTTCATCAGCACCTGGCCGGGCCACAGCCGCGCGAAGGCGGCCTCGATCGGCGGGGGCGAATGGCGCAGCGCATGGATCAGCGCGATGCGCTTCGGGCGGGCCGCGCTCATCGCTCGGGGCTGCCGCAGCGGCGCAGCGGGGATGGCATGTCGCGGCAATCGGGGAAGACGATCTCGTCCGGCCCGACGCGGCGCACTTCCAGCGTGTCCGGCCCGCCCGGGCAGCCAAAGGCGATATCGGGCGGCAGGCGGCCCGCGGCGGCGCCCGGCGGCACGATCGGGCTGAAGCGGAAGGTCGCGCCATCGGCGCGCGTCACCACCGTCTCGATGATCCGCTGACGGTAGGCGGGGTCGAGCAGGCCCGACCGCAGCACCACGTCGCGGGTGAAGATCACGGTCGGCTGCGCGGTGCAGCGCGGGCCGATGGTGTCCGCGGCGGGGAACATCCCGCCCGTCCAGGACCCGAACAGCCATTCATGCGGCGCGACCGGCCCCTGTGCCAGGGCCGGCGCGGCCAGCATCGGCGCGGCGAGGATGAGCTTGCAGGCGAAACGGCGCTTCATGGAATGCTCTCCGGGACGCGGGGCGCCCGGTATGGCGCCCATGCGGCGCCGGGGCAAGCGGGTCGGCCGCCGCGCCGGCGGCCCAAGCCGTGGCCTGCCACCCTGCCGCGAAGGGCTCGCGGCGGCGTGCCGTCGATCGCCTCAGGCCGGCGCGGGCACCGCGCGCGGGGGTTCGTCGCGCACCGGCATGTGGATCAGCGCGGCGAAGACCGCGGCCAGGATGCCCAGCACCCACATCAGGTCGTAGGTGCCGGTGCGGTCGAACACCACCCCGCCCAGGAAGGCGCCGGTGAAACCGCCGATCTGGTGGCCCAGGAAGACCAGCCCGAAGATGGTCGCGAGCCAGCGCGTGCCCCAGTTGCGCGCGCACAGCGCGACGGTCGGCGGCACGGTGGACAGCCACAGCACGCCCATCAGCGCGGCGAAGATCATCACGGATGTCGTGGTCTTTTCCATCAGCAGGAAGCCGGTCATCAGCACGGCCCGCCCGGCATAGATGCAGACCAGCAATTCCCGCCGCTTCCAACGTTGCGTCAGTTCCCCCGACAGCAGCGACCCGCCGATGTTGAACAGTCCGATCAGCGAGATGGCGCCCGCGCCCACATACAGCGGCAGCCCGCAGGAATGCACGAAGCCCGGCAGGTGCACGGTCAGGAACGACACATGCAGCCCGCACACGAAGAAGCCGAAGAACAGGCACCAGAAGGACCGGTCGCGCAGCGCGCGCGACAGCGCGGCGCGCGCCGTCTCGGTATCGGCCGCGGGCGCATTGGCGGCCACCGGCGCCGGCTTGTCCGACAGCGGCAGCGCCAGCGGGATCATCAGCAGCGCCGCCACCGCCATGGCCACCAGCGCCCATTGCCAGCCGAAGCCCGAAATCCCGAGCCCCGCCAGCGGCACCACCAGGAACTGCCCGGCCGACGACCCCGCCGTGCCCAGCCCCACGGCGCGCCCGCGCATGGTCTCGGGCAGCATGCGGGTCATGCTGGCGATGATGGTGGGCATGCCCGCTGCCGAGACCGCCATGCCCATCACCGCGCCGGCGAAGAAGGTGAAGACCGGCAGTGAGGTCGAGAACGCCATGCCGAGGATGCCGGTCGCATAGAGCAGCGCGCCGCCGATGATCACGTTGCGCCCGCCATAGCGGTCCGCGAGCTGCCCGGTGATCGGCTGCGTCACGCCGTTCAGCAGCACCTGCAGCGCGATGGCGAAGGCGAAGCCCGAGGCCGACCAGGCATGCGCCTGCGTCATCGGCGCCAGGAACAGGCCGAAGGATTGCCGCAGCCCCATGGCCAGCATGGCGCCGGCCACCGCGCAGGCGATCAGCAGCCCGGCCGGCACGGCGGCGCGTCTGGCGGCGGAGGAAAGGCTCATGGGCAGGCTCCCGGTCGCGGCCATGATGATGCGTGGCGCCACGGCGCGGCAACGGGGGCGGCGGCGCAGGGCAGCCATGCATCGACGCACGTGGTTGACGGGGCAGGCCCTGCGGCCCTATTCCCCGCCCCCTCGGTGGCGGCCATAGCTCAGTTGGTAGAGCGCCAGGTTGTGGTCTTGGATGTCACGGGTTCGAGTCCCGTTGGTCGCCCCACCCTTTTCCCCTCGCTTGCGCGCGCCGGCTTTCCCGGCAGGATGGCGGCAACATCCTCAGGGGAACTCGCCATGCAACTTTCGCTCAATGGCCGCAGCGCGCTGATCACCGGCGGGTCGAAGGGCCTTGGCCTCGCGATGGCCAAGGCCTTCGCCCAGGCCGGCGGCAATGTCGCGCTGGTCGCCCGTGGCGCCGAGGCGCTGGCGCGCGGCGAGGCCGAGGTGCGCGAAGCCGCGCCCACCGCCAAGGTGGTCGCCATCGCCTGCGACATCCGCACGGTGGAAGGCTGCGAGCAGGCCTATACCGGCGCCGTGCGCGCCCTCGGCCAGGTCGATATCCTGGTGAACAATGCCGGCACGTCCCAGCGCGGTCCGTTCCTGGAAGTCTCGGACGCGCTCTGGCAGGACGACCTCGACCTCAAGCTGTTCGCCGCGGTGCGGCTGTGCCGCCAGGTGCTGCCGGGCATGCGCGACCGCAAATGGGGCCGCATCATCAACGTGCTGAACATCGGCGCGAAGGCGCCCAAGGCGACCAGCACGCCGACCAGCGTGTCACGCGCCGCCGGCATGGCGCTGACCAAGGCGCTGGCGAATGAATTCGCCCCTCACAACGTGCTGGTGAACGCCATGCTGGTCGGCATCATCGAGAGCGACCAATGGGTCCGCCGCCACGCGCAGGAAAAGCGCAACATCACCTGGGAGGACTGGAAGGCCGAACAAGGCAAGCCGGTCCCGCTGGGGCGCATCGGCAAGGCCGAGGAATTCGCCGCGATGGCGCTGCTGCTCGCCTCCGACATGGGCGGCTACGTCACCGGCACCGCCATCAACGTGGATGGTGGCTCGTCGCCGGTGGTGTAGGGGTGCTTGGTCCTCGCCCTGCTACCCCGGCAGGGCGTTGTCGTCGCGGGGGCCTTCAGCCGATCGGATGAACCGTCCGATCGGGCTCGGTGCCCGCCGCGGATCGCGCGCCGACGGACCCTCTCGCGCGGGCAGGCACCAGAGCATGCTGCATTCGCCCGCGCTCACGTCGCAGGCTCTAGCCTGTTGTTTTCAGACCATCTTCACGCGTTCAGACGGTTCCGTCTGAACGCGATCTGCTCCAGGCGGCGCGGCTACGGCCGGCGCTTGCCGCGCGCGGGCATCGGGGCGGGCGGCCCGGCCCCGTGGTCGGCGGCCGCCCGCGCAGCCTCCGGCCGGCGCGACAGGCGCGGCGGTCCCTTCAGCGGCTGCAGCGGCTCGACCTTGATATGCGCGTCGTCGCCTTCCGCGCGGCGTGCCGCGGCGGCGAAGCGCGCTGCGGCATAGGGCGCGACCTCGAACTGCGTCTCGCGGCCCAGGATGCGGATGCGACCGATCTCCTGGCGCGTGACGTGGCCGCGCCGGCACAGGAAGGGCAGCAGCCAGCGCGGGTCGGCATTGCCATTGCGCCCGACATCCATGCGGAACCAGATGCCTTCCTGGCCGCCGGGCTCGCGGCCGGGCGGGCCGTCGCGCGCGCCGTCCTGCGCGGCGCGGGGCATCGCGTCGCGGCGGTCGCGCGGCGCGGGGCGGTCGGAGAACTCGGTGAGTTCCTCCGGCGCCGGCAGCGGCGCGCGCAGCACGCGCACCAGCGCTGCGGCCAGCGCCTGCGCGCCGCCCTCGGCCAGCGCGGGGTCGGCCAGCAGCAGGCGGGCGACCGCCACATCCTCCTCCGCCGGTTCCTCGGCGGCCAGGGCGATCGCCTGGGCCGACAGCCGTTCGGCATCGCGCGCGCGGATCGCCTCGGCCGAGGGCGCCGGCGCCCAGGTCGCGGTCACCCGCGCCGCGCCCAGCAGCCGCTGCGCCAGCCCGCGCCGCGTATGCGGCACCAGCAGCACGGAAATCCCCTTGCGCCCAGCGCGCCCGGTGCGGCCGGACCGGTGCAGCAGCGTCTCGGGGTCGCGCGGCAATTCGGCATGGATCACCACGCCGAGGTCCGGCAGGTCGATGCCGCGCGCCGCGACATCGGTCGCGACACACACCCGCGCACGCCCATCGCGCAGGCTTTGCAGCGCGCGATTGCGTTCCGCCTGCGAGAGTTCCCCCGACAGCGCCACGGTCGAGAAGCCGCGTTCGGACAGGTTGCCCTGCAGGCGCGTGACCGTGGCGCGCGTGGCGCAGAACACCATCGCGATGCGCGGGTCCTCCAGGCGCAGGATGTTCACCACCGCGCGTTCGATCTCATGCGGCGCGACCACGGCGGCGCGGTAGTCGATGTCGCCATGCTGGCCGCCTTCGGAGGCCACCTCGATGCGCAGCGCATCGCGCTGATAGCCCTTGGCCAGCGCCGCGATCCCGCGCGGCACCGTCGCCGAGAACATCAGCGTGCGCCGTTCGGCCGGCGTCTCCTCCAGGATCGCCTCCAGCTCCTCCTTGAAGCCGAGGTCGAGCATCTCGTCCGCTTCGTCCAGCACCACGGCGCGCAGCGCGGACGGCGCGAGGTTGCCGCGTTCCAGGTGGTCGCGCAGCCGCCCCGGCGTGCCGACCACGATATGCGCGCCCTGGTTCAGCAGCCGGCGTTCCGCCACCGGGTCCATGCCGCCCACGCAGGAGACGATCCGCCCGCCAGCCGGGGCGAAGAGCCAGGTCAGCTCGGCCTTCACCTGCAGCGCCAGCTCACGCGTCGGCGCCACGACCAGCGCCAGCGGCGGGCCGGCCGGGGGCAGGCGCGGGGCCTCGCCGATCAGTTCCGGTGCCAGCGCCAACCCGTAGGCGACGGTCTTGCCCGACCCGGTCTGGGCGGAGACCAGCAGGTCGCGCCCCGCGGCCTCGGGCTGCAGGACGGCGGCCTGGACGGGGGTGGGCTCGGCATAGCCGCGGCCTGAAAGCGCGGCCAGCAGCGGGGCGGGCAGGGTGGCGAAGGTCATGGGGGCACGAGGGTCCGGAGGGCGGGGCGTGGGATGTGCCCGCAGCGGCTCCGCGTCAAGCGCGGGGCGCGCGGGGCTGGGTCGCGGCGAAGGCCGCGCGGGGTGCAGGGGGCGCCGCGCCCGGTCCGCCGCGCGCGATTTGGCGGTGCGGAGCCGGCCCTGCGCCCCTAGGCTCGGCAGGACAGGGGCGCGGTGCCGCGCCGAGCGGGAGGTGCGCCGTGCTGGAACTCGTCGCCATGGTCTGTGCCGCCGTCCTGGTGGTCTGGACGCCCATCGAGGCGCGCAAGGTCGCCGGCGGCTGGGTCCGCAAGCGCCACAAGGGCACACCGGCGGAATTCCGCGCCGCCTACCGCAAGCAGCTGGCGCTGTTCTTCTGGATGGGGATCGTGCTGGGGCTGGGCAATCTCGGCCTGGCCTTCGCCTTCGACGACGAGCCGGCGCGCGGCACGGTGAAGCTTGTTGCCGGCGCGCTGTGGCTTGGCGTCAGCGTATCGGCCTTCATCAGCCGGCGCATCGTCGATGCCGGGGCGGACGCCGCCGCCCGCTGACGCCGCGCGCCCGGCGTGCTACCGCCGCCCGGCATCTTGGCGGAGGGACACATGGCGCAGGATCTGACAGTCGGCATCGCGGGGCTTGGCGCGATCGGCCTGCACCTGGCGCGGGCGCTGGATGCCGGCGTGCAGGGGCTGCGCCTGGCGGCGGTGTCCGCGCGGGACCTCAAGAAGGCGCAGGCCAATGTCGGGGCGTTCCGCGTGCCCCCGATGGTGGTCCCGAATGCCGAGCTCGCCGCCTGCGACGTGGTGGTGGAAGCCGCCCCGGCCGTGGCCTTCGAGGAGATCGCCACCGCCGCCATCGCCGCCGGGCGCATCTTCATCCCGTCCTCGGTCGGCGCGCTGCTGCCGCGCATGCACCTGGTCGATCGCGCGAAGGCCACCGGCGCGCGCATCATCGTGCCAACCGGCGCGCTGCTCGGCCTCGATGCCGTGCGCGCCGCGGCGGAAGGCGATGTGGACAGCGTCACGATCGAGACCCGCAAGCCGCCACGCGGGCTGGAGGGTGCGCCCTACCTCAAGCAGAACGCGATCGACGTGCTCGCCATCACCACGCCCACGCGCATCTTCCAGGGCAATGCCTTCGACGCGGCGCAAGGCTTCCCCGCCAACGTCAACGTCGCGGCGGCACTGGCGCTGGCCGGCATCGGCCCCGAGCGCACCATGGTCGAGATCTGGGCCGACCCCGCCCAGACGCGCAACCAGCACACCATCCGCGTCGAGGCCGCCTCCGCGCGCCTGACCATGACCATCGAGAACGTCCCGAGCGAGGAGAACCCCCGCACCGGCAAGATCACGCCCTTGTCGATCCTGGCCTGCCTGCGCGGGCTGACCAGCACGCTGAAGGTCGGGTCGTAGAGCACATCCCGATCAGTTGGGATCATCCGGTCGGGTCAAGATGTTCGTGACAACAACCGCCTGCACGCATCGAAGCGAGCCAGGGCGAGCGGAAAGGGCGGTTCCGCTCGCATCGGCTCACCCCGGCGCCGCTGGGCCCCTGGCGTCACGACCATCGTCACCCGATCGAACGAGGCCCCCGGTCGGGGGTTGCGCTACCCGCGCTCCACGCCGGCGCGCCCGGCCTCCACCACCAGGCGCGCCGCCACCTCCCGCGGCGCGCCCTCCCGCGTGACGAAGGGCAGGGCGACGAATTCCGTCGTCATGCGCGCCGCCGTCGCCTCCGCCACGCCATAGCCGCGCCGCCCGTCGAACAGCGCGATGTCCGGGTTGCGGCGCAGCGTCTCCTCGCCGCCCGGCGTCATCGCCGCGCCGTCGCCCGCGCTGGTGACGGAGGTCGCGGTGAATTCCGTCGCGACAGGGGCGCTTGCCGCGTCCTCGGGCCGGGCGCGTATGGTGGCCGCCAGCGCCACGTGCACATCGCCCGACAGCACCACCGGGTTGGCCGTGCGCCGCGCCGCCATGCCCTCCAGCAGCCGCTGCCGCGCCGCCGGGTAGGCATCCCACTTGTCCATCGAGATCCCGCCGGACAGTACGCGGCGCATCATCGGCACCTGCTGCGCCAGGATGTTCCAGCGCGCCGGGCTGTCGGTCATGCCATCCAGCAGCCAGGCTTCCTGCGCGGCGCCCAGCATCTGCGCCTCGGGGCGGCCCACCTCCGCGCAGGCCGGCTTGACGCCGTCATGGCAGGGCTGGTCGTCGCGGAACTGCCGCGTGTCCAGCACATGCACCCGCGCCATGGTGCCGAAATCCATCCGGCGATAGGCGGTGATGTCGGGTCCGCGCGGCAGGGCGGTGCGGCGCACCGGCATGTTCTCGTACCAGGCCTGGAAGGCGGCGGCCTTGCGCAGCGCAAAGACCTCGGGCGGCACGGCGATGGGGAAGCGACCGCGGCCATCCTCCTCGCTGTGCGGGCCGGCCCAGTTGTTGTCGACCTCGTGGTCGTCGTAGCTGACCAGGAAGGGATGCGCCGCATGGGCGGCGCGCAGGTCGGCGTCCAGGCGATACTGCGCGTAGCGCAGCCGGTAGTCCGCGAGGGCGATGATCTCCTCGCCGAGATGCGGGCGCACCAGCGGCCCCCAGCCCGGCTGCCCCGGCACTCGGCCGCGGTATTCATAGATGTAGTCGCCATAGTGGAAGACGAAGTCGAGCTCCGCCTCGGCCGCGATGTGCTTCCAGGCGGTGAAGTGGCCGTGCTCGTAGTGCTGGCAGCCGGCGAAGGCGAAGCGCAGGCGGTCCATCGCGGCGCCGGGCGCCGCGGCGGTGCGCGTGCGGCCGGTGGCGCTGGCCTCGGTGCCGGCGCGGAAGCGGTAGAAATAGGGCCGCCCGGGGGCCAGGCCGGCGACCTCGACATGCACCGCATGCGCCAGTTCGGGCCGCGCAATCGCGGTGCCGGCGGCGGCGATGCGGGCGAAGCGCTGGTCCTCCGCGACCTCCCACGCGACCGGGATGGCGGCGCGCACCATGCCGCCATCGGGCTGCAAGGGTTCGGGCGCGAGGCGCGTCCAGATCACGACGCCATCCGGCGCCGGCTCGCCGCTCGCGACGCCCAGGGTGAAGGGAAACGACCGGAAGACCGGCTGCGCGAGGGCCGGGCGCGCGGCGGGGGCCAGCGCCGCCAGCGCGGCCAGCCCGGTCGCGCCGCGCAGCAGGCCGCGGCGCGACAGGTCCAGGATGTGGCGGGCGGTGCTGTCCATGGGCGGGCTCCTGCGGCGCGCCAGCCTGCGCCAGGCCCTTCGCGCGCGGGGTGAATGCTGCGTGACGGGGCGGGCGCGCGCCAGGGGCTTCCGGTGCCGCCCGAAACCCGGCCAGACTGCACCGTCCAGGGAACGAGGGAACCCCCGCATGAAGGCCACCCGCCGCGCCGCGCTCGCCGCGCCTGTCCTGCTGCTGGGACCGCGCGCCGCCCGCGCCGCCTTCCCCGACCGCCCGGTGCGCATCATCGTGCCTTTCGCGGCGGGCACGTCGTCCGACCTGCAGGCGCGCATGATCGGCGAACGCATGGCCGCCGCGCTGGGCCAGCCGGTGGTGGTCGAGAACCGGGCCGGCGCCGGCGGGGCGGTCGGCGCCGATGCGGTCGCGAAGTCGGCGCCCGATGGCCACACGCTGCTGCTGGGGTCGAACGGGCCGCTGACCAATGCGCCGGTGCTGCAGGCGCGGCTCGCCTACGACCCGGCGAGGGATTTCGCCGCCGTCGCGATGATCAGCCGCAGCCCGGTCACGCTGACGGTGCGCGCCGACAGCCCCTGGCGCAGCCTGGCCGACGTGCTGGCCGCCGCGCGCGCCCGGCCCGAGGGCATTTCCATCGGCTCCTCCGGCCAGGGCAGCGCCACGCATTTCCTGATCGAGCAGATGATGGCCGCCGCCGGCATCCGGCTGACGCATGTGCCCTATCGCGGCTCCTCGGTCTCGGTGCCGGATGTGGTGGCGGGCAACATTCCGGTGGTCATGGCCGAGATCAGCACCGTGCTGCCGATGTTCCGCGGCGGGCAGCTGCGGATCCTGGCGGTGTCGTCGGCCGGGCGGATGCCGATCGCGCCGCAGGTGCCGACGCTGATCGAAAGCGGGCTGAACCTGACCGGCGGGTCGTGGGCCGGGTTGGTGGCGGCGGCCGGCACGCCGACGGCGGCAGTGGCCACGCTGTCGGCAGCGGCGCGGCGCGGGCTGGCCGACCCGGCCTATCGCGCGCGGCAGGCCGAACTGGGTGCGGAGATCGTGGCCGAGGGCGAGCAGACGCCCGAGGGCTTCGCCGCCTGGCTGGAGCGCGAGCGGGCGGCGATCCGCACCACCGCCGAACGCGCCGGCATCCGCCCCGAATAACACCCCGGGGGCTTGCCCCCGCGCCGGCTTTCCGCCATATCGCGCCCGCCGGACGGGGCTGCCCCGCCCGGCAAATCCACACGCGGCGCACCCTTCCCACACCAGGCAGGGTCCGGTCCCCGGCAACGGGGCATGCGCCGCGGAGGCCCAACCGGACCACCCAAGGAAGGAGGCTCGCCCCATGGCGATGCGTGAAGTCACCCTGCGTGCGCTGCTCGAAGCCGGCGTGCATTTCGGCCACCATACGCGCCGCTGGAACCCGCGGATGGCGCCCTACATCTTCGGCATCCGCAACCAGGTGCACATCCTGGACCTGCAGCAGACCGTGCCGATGATGGAGCGCGCGCTGAAGGCCGTGCGTGACACCGTCGCCGCCGGCGGCCGCGTGCTGTTCGTGGGCACCAAGAAGGCCGCCGCCGACTATGTCGCGGAATCCGCCACGCGTTGCGGCCAGTATTACGTCAACCATCGCTGGCTCGGCGGCATGCTGACCAACTGGAAGACCATCACGGGCTCGATCAAGCGCCTGAAGCAGATGGACGAGCGTCTGGGCACCGACACGAGCGGCCTGACGAAGAAGGAAGTCCTGATGCTCACGCGCGACAAGGACAAGCTTGATCGCGCGCTGGGTGGCATCAAGGAGATGGGCGGGCTGCCCGACATCATCTTCGTGATCGACACCGTCAAGGAGAAGCTGGCGATCGAGGAGGCCAACAAGCTCGGCATCCCGGTGATCGCGGTGGTCGATTCCAATGCCGATCCGGCCGGCGTGACCTATCCCATCCCGGGCAATGACGACGCGATCCGCGCCATCACGCTGTATTGCGACATGATCGCCTCGGCCGTGCTGGATGGCATCTCGGCCGAGATGCAGGCCTCGGGCGTCGATGTCGGCGCCGCCGAGGACCTGGCTCCGGAAGCCCTGCCGGACGCGCTGCCCGAAGCCCTGCCGGACGCGCCGGTCGAGGCGCAGCCCCAGGCCTGATGATCCCTGCCGGGGCCGCGAACGGCCCCGGTTCCCGACTTTCCACGTAGCAACCACGGAGCATTCCGATGGCCGAGATCACTGCGGCGATGGTCCGCGACCTGCGCGAGAAGACCGGCGCGGGCATGATGGACTGCAAGAAGGCGCTGGTGGAGGCGGCCGGCGACATGGAGGCCGCGATCGACTGGCTGCGCAAGAAGGGCCTGTCGGCCGCGGCCAAGAAGTCCGGCCGCGTCGCCGCCGAAGGGCTGGTGGCGGTGGCGTCCGCCCCGCGCACGGCCGCCATGGTCGAGATCAACGCCGAGACCGACTTCGTCGCCCGCAACGAACACTTCCAGGGCTTCTGCGCCGCGGTGGCGGAGCTGGTGCTGACGGTCGGCGATGACATCGAGGCGATCAAGGCCGCGCGCTACCCGGGCTCGGTCGACCTTGTCGAGGGCGGGCAGTCCTTCCGCACCGTGAATGAGCAGCTGACGCACCTGATCGCCACGATCGGCGAGAACATGTCGATCCGCCGTGCCAAGCGCCTGCATGTGTCGTCCGGCGCGGTCGCGACCTATGTGCACTCCGCCGTGAAGCCCGGCATGGGCAAGATCGGCGTGCTGGTGGCGCTGGAAGGGGCGTCGGAGATCGACGCGCTGGAGACGCTCGGCCGCCAGATCGGCATGCATGTCGCCGCCGCCCGGCCCGAGGCGCTGGACGCCTCCGCGGTCGATCCCTCGGCGCTGGCGCGCGAGCGCGACGTGCTGTCCGAACAGGCGCGCGCCTCCGGCAAGCCCGAGGCGATCATCGAGAAGATGGTCGAGGGCCGCATCCGCAAATACTACGAGGAAGTGGTCCTGCTCGAGCAGGTCTGGGTCCATGACGGCGAGAGCCGCGTGAAGGAAGTGGTCAAGAAGGCCGGCGGCAACCTGACCGGCTTCGCCCGCTACCAGCTCGGCGAGGGCATCGAGAAGGCGGCCTCCGACTTCGCCGCCGAGGTCGCCGCCGCGGCCGGCACCGCGCCGGCCTGACCGGCCCCGCCACCGCTGCTGCACGCCGCCCGGATGGCCGCCATCCGGGCGGTTTTTCATGGCTGCCGCGTCGGCCATCGGCGCTGCCGCCGGCCGTCCGCCGCCTTGCCCCGGCCGGGCGGCCATGGCAAAGCCCCCGGCCGCCGGCGGTCCGCGCCAGGCTGCCTTGCGGGCGCCACAAGCCCTGCATATGGTCCGCCACCCTTGCCCGTCGGAACTGCCCCTCCATGGCCTTGCCCAACTACAAGCGCGTGCTGCTGAAGGTCTCGGGCGAGGCCTTGATGGGCAGCCGCGACTACGGGCTGGACACCGCCGTCTGCCGCCGCATCGCGGAGGATGTCCGCGGCGTGGTCTCGTTGGGTGTCGAGGTCTGCCTGGTGATCGGCGGCGGCAACATCTTCCGCGGCGTCGCCGGCGCGGCGTCAGGCATGGATCGCGCGCAGGCCGATTCGATCGGCATGCTGGCCACCGTGATGAATGCGCTCGCCATGCAGTCGGCGCTCGAGAAGGTCGGCGTGCCGACCCGCGTGCAATCGGCCATCCCGATGTCGTCGGTCTGCGAACCCTTCATCCGCCGGCGCGCCACGCGCCACATGGAAAAGGGCCGCGTGGTGATCTTCGCCGCCGGCACGGGCAACCCCTTCTTCACCACCGATACCGCGGCGGCGCTGCGCGCCGCCGAGATGGGCTGCGACGCGCTGCTCAAGGGCACGCAGGTGGACGGCGTCTATTCCGCCGACCCGCGCAAGAACCCGCAGGCCGAACGCTATGTCTCGCTGACCTACCTGGACATGCTGGCGCGCGACCTGGCCGTGATGGACGCCGCGGCGATTTCGCTGGCGCGCGAGAACCACCTGCCGATCATCGTCTTCAACATCCACGAGCCCGGCGCCTTCACCGCGGTGATGAAGGGCGAGGGCCGCTTCACCACCGTCCACGAACACCAGCACTGAGGCTTCGCGACACGATGCCCGCCAGCACCGGCCTGCACCGCATCAGACCAGGCCTTGCCGCGGGCGCGCTGTCGCCCCGTCGATTTCGTCACGCAAACTGAGGGAGACCGCGACATGGCCGCCGACTTCCAGGCCCTGAAGCAGGACCTGACGCGCCGCATGGACGGCGCGATGGAGACGCTGAAGAAGGAATTCCAGGGCCTGCGGACCGGGCGCGCCAGCCCCGCGCTGCTCGAACCGATCCGCGTCGAGGCCTATGGCTCCGTCACGCCGCTCAACCAGGTGGCCAATATCTCGGTCGCCGGGCCGGGGCTGCTGTCGGTGCAGGTATGGGACAAGGCCGTCACCAAGGCGGTCGAATCCGCCATCCGCGAGGCCAATCTCGGCCTCAACCCGCAGGCCGAGGGCCAGGTCATCCGCGTGCCGCTGCCGCCGCTGACCACCGAGCGCCGCAACGAACTGGCCAAGGCCGCGGCCCGCTACGCCGAGCAGACGCGCGTGTCGATCCGCGGCGTGCGCCGCGATGGCATGGAGCAGGCCAAGGGCTGGATCAAGAAGCACGAGGCCAGCGAGGACGAGGTCAAGCAGGCCGAGGTCGAGATCCAGAAGCTCACCGACCAGTATGTGAAGCAGGTCGATGCGGCGCTGATCGACAAGGAAAAGGATATCCGCACGGTCTGACCGGCAACGGTCGCGGGCAGGACGGCAGCGGAGGAACGGTTGGTCGGGACAGCGGCCCTGGCGGTCGGAGGGCAGGGGGCGTGAGCGCCCTCAGCGACCCCGCGCGCCTGCCCGCAGCGCCGGCCGATGCCCCCTGCCATGTCGCCATCATCATGGATGGCAATCGCCGCTGGGCGCAGGCGCGCGGGCTGCCGGTGGCGCTCGGCCACAAGGCCGGCGCCGAGGCGGCGCGCCGCACGGTCGAGGCCGCGGCGGAGCTGGGCGTCTCCTGGCTGACCCTGTTCGCCTTCTCCTCGGAGAACTGGCGCCGCCCGCTCGAGGAAGTCTCGGCGCTGAAGGGCCTGCTGCGCCTGTACCTGCGCGCCGAGGTCGCCACCCTGGTCAAGGAAGGCGTGCGGCTGCGCATCATCGGCGACTACACCCGCTTCGGCCCCGAGATGGTGCGCGCCATCCGCGCCGCGCAGGAGGCCACCGCCGGCGGCACCCGGCTGAACCTGAACATCGCCCTGTCCTACGGCGCGCGGGACGAGATCCTGGCCGCCGTGCGCCAGGCCGCGCGCGACGTCGCCGAAGGCCGCCTGGCGCCCGAGGCGCTGGACGAGGCACGCTTCGGCGCCATGCTGCAGACCGCGGGGATGCCCGATCCCGATCTCATCATCCGCACCTCGGGCGAGCAGCGGCTGTCGAACTTCCTGCTCTGGCAGGCGGCCTATGCCGAATTCGTCTTCCAGGACGTGCTGTGGCCCGACTACGGCGCCCCGCATCTGTCGGAGGCCGTGGCCGATTTCCACCGGCGCGAGCGGCGCTACGGAGCCCGGTCCTGACCGGCGCGGCCGCCGCCGGCGGGGATGAGGCCAAGCGCTGGCGGGATCTTCGCAAGCGCGTGCTGTCGGCGCTGGTGCTGGCGCCGACCGCCTTCGCCTGCATCTGGCTGGGTGCCGAGACCTGGACGCTGCTGATCGCGATCGGCATCGCGGTGCTGACCTGGGAATGGGTGCATCTGTGCGGGCTGCGCACCCGCGTGCTGCCGGGCATGGCGGTGCCGGTGGCGGTGCTTTCGGCCGGCATCCTGGCGGTGGCGGAGCACCTGAACGCCGCGCTGGTGGCGCTGCTGGTGGGCTGGGCGCTGACCTGGTGGGCCGCCGTGGCGATGCGCGGGCGCGCGCGGCTTGCCTATTCGGCCGGCTGGCTGGCGGCCGGCGTGCTGTATATCGGCATCGCCGGCATCGCGCTGATCGAATTGCGCCACGACAACCAGGCCGGGCGCGCCAATGTGCTGTTCCTGTTCTTCGTGGTCGCCTTCTCGGACATCGGCGCCTACTTGGCGGGACGGGCCTTCGGCGGACCGAAGCTGGCGCCTTCCATCTCGCCCAACAAGACCTGGTCGGGGGCGATGGGTGGGCTGGTCGCGGCCATGATCGTGGGCGTGGCGGTGGCGGCGGCGCTGGCGCCGGGGGGGGCTTCCCGCGCGGCGGCGGTCGCGGCCATGCTGGCGGTCATGGCGCAGGCGGGCGACCTTCTGGAAAGCTGGATCAAGCGTCGCTTCGACGTGAAGGACACCTCGTCCCTCATTCCCGGCCATGGCGGGCTGCTCGACCGGCTGGACGGGGTGATCGCCGCGGCGCCGGCGGCGGCGCTGCTGGCCTGGACGCTGGGGCAGGGCCAGCCGCTCTGGCGATGACCCGCAGCATCACCATCCTCGGCAGCACGGGTTCGGTCGGGCGCAGCACCGTGGCGTTGCTCGACGCCGCGCCCGCCGGCGCCTTCCGGGTCGAGGCACTGGTCGCCCATCGCGACGTGGCGGGCCTCGCGGCGCAGGCGCGGGCGCTCTCGGCGCGCTGCGCCGTGGTGGCCGACCCGACCTGCTTCGCCGCCCTGCGCGACGCGCTGGCCGGGACGGGCATCGAGGTCGCGGCGGGCCCCGATGCGGTGGTCGCCGCGGCCGCCCGCCCGGCCGACTGGACCATGGCCGCGATCGTGGGCTCCGCCGGGCTGCCGGCGACACTGGCGGCATTGGCGCGCGGCGGCGTCATCGCCATCGCCAACAAGGAAAGCCTGGTCTGCGCCGGGGAGATCGTGCTGGCCGCCGCGCGTGCCGGCGGCGCTACCCTGTTGCCCGTCGATTCCGAGCACAACGCCATCTTCCAGGCGCTGGAAGCCCGCGGGCAGGGTGCCGACCCCTATCATACGGTCGAGAAGATCGTGCTGACCGCCTCGGGCGGGCCCTTCCGCACCATGCCGCTGGATCAGATGGCCACGGTCACGCCCGAGGCCGCGGTGAAGCACCCCGTCTGGTCCATGGGGGCCAAGATCAGCGTCGATTCCGCCACCATGATGAACAAGGGGCTGGAACTGATCGAGGCCGTCCGCCTGTTCCCGCTGCCCGAGGACCGCGTGGACGTCCTGGTCCACCCGCAATCCACCGTGCATGGCCTGGTGCACTACGCGGATGGGTCGGTGATGGCGCAGCTGGGTTCGCCCGACATGCGCACGCCGATCGCCCATGCCCTGGCCTGGCCGGCCCGCATGGCGGCCGCGGTGCCGAAGCTCGACCTGGTGGGGCTCGGGCGGCTGGATTTCTTCGCCCCGGACCCGGTGCGCTTTCCCGCGCTTCGCCTGGCGCGGGAGGCCTTGCGGGCGGGGGGTGGGGCAACCACCATATTGAACGCCGCGAACGAGGTGGCGGTCGGGCTGTTCCTCGACCGCCGCCTCGGCTTCCTCGATATCGCGGCGGTGGTGGAGGAATGCCTGTTCAGGCTTGGTGCACCGCCGGCGGGCGATCTTGACGCCATCCTGGCGCTGGACGGCGTGGCACGACACGAGGCGGCGAGGATCGCCGCGGAACGGGCGGCGGCCTGACGGCCCGCGCCCCTAGGAACTGGACCCGATGGATTTCCTGCCCGACCCCTTCCGCACCATCCTCGCCTTCGTGGTGGTGCTGGGCGTGCTGATCTTCGTGCACGAGCTCGGCCACTACCTGGCGGCGCGCTGGCGCGGCGTGCATGTGGAGCGCTTCTCGATCGGCTTCGGGCGCGCCATCGCATCCTGGAACGACAAGCGCGGCTGCGAATGGCGGATCGGCTGGATCCCGCTCGGCGGCTACGTGAAGATGCACGGCATGGAGCATCCCTCTGATGCCATGCCCGATCCCGGCACCTTCCGCGCCGGCGAAAGCTTCCATGAGAAGAGCGTGGGCGACCGCGCCATCGTCGTGGCCGCCGGGCCGGCCTTCAATTTCCTGCTCGCGGCGGTGCTCTTCGCGCTGATCTTCGCGGTGCACGGCAAGCCGGTCGGCTCGACCGCGGTGCAGACCGTGGTGGCGGGTTCGGCCGCCGAACGCGCCGGGCTGGTGCCGGGCGACCGCATCCTGGCCCTGGATGGCGAGCGCGTCGCGCGCTTCGACCAGTTGCAGCGCCACATCCAGCCGCGTGCCGGCCAGCCCGTGCAGATCCTGCTGCGCCGTGGCGAGACCGAGATGACCGTCACCGCCACGCCAGTGGCGCGCCCCGATGACGGGCGCGGCATGCTGGGCGTGTCCGGCGGTGCGATCGAGCGCGAGAAGCTCGACCCCTTCAGCGCGGTGGTCGAGGGCAGCTGGCACATGGTCGTGGTCTCGGGCCAGACGCTGTCGGGCGTGTGGCAGATGATCACCGGCCAGCGCGGGTCGGAGGAGATCGGCGGGCCGCTGCGCATCGCCCAGCTCTCGGGCGAGGTCGCGGGCGTCGGTTTCCTGACGATGCTCTCCTTCATCGCGATCCTCTCGGTGAACCTGGCGCTGATCAACCTGTTCCCGATCCCGATCCTGGATGGCGGGCACCTGGTGTTCTATGCGGCCGAGGCCATCCGCGGCCGGCCGCTGGCGGCGCGCACGCAGGAATACGCCTTCCGCGGCGGTTTCGCGCTGCTGATCACGCTCATGATCTTCGCGACATGGAACGACCTGACGCAGTTGGGCGTGGTGCGCTGGATCAGCGGGCTGATCGGGTAGGGCCTGCCGCATCGCCGCGGCGGCCCCGCGGCGCGGCGCGTTGCCATGCGCCCGGGCGTGCCGCCTTGCCTCGTGAGCGGTGCCTGGGCGCGCGTCGGCGCACGGACGGATGGGTGAATCAGGCCGGCAAGGGCCATGGTCGTCAGCTGCGGGCGGCAACCACGGCCATTTCCACGCGCACCCATTCCAGCCGCTTCGGGTTCTGGCTGCCGGCATAGACACCCTGCTCGCCGAGCCAGCTGGCCAGGTAGTTCAACACGTGCGGGTGCTTGAGCCGGCGCTCCCGGTCGCCCGGGTCGTCGTCGGCGAATTCGACCAGGCCGTAGCGTTCGCCATCGGACACCTGGAACAGGTTCGACTTCGGGCCGAGCCGCAGGATCTCGATCAACGGTTCCATCGCCGCGATCCATGATGTGACGCAGCATTCTGCGAGGTTCGGGCGCGGATACAACCCTGGGATGCAAGGCTCGCGCGTCCGGTCCCGGCCTGGACGGCCGCGCCTGCGGCCCTGCAGGCCCATGGGGCAGCGTCGCAACTTGGCGTGATGTGCCGGCGCGACCGCCGAAATGGTCGCGCCGCCGGGCGATGGCATGGGCGTGCAGGACGCGCGGTGCCACCGCCGGCCCACGCGCGGCGACGGCCGCCGGCGCCACCCGGCCGGGCCTGCAATTCGCGGGGTTTCCCTGGGGGGGGGCCTCGGCTAGTGTCCGGCGCCGTTTCACGCCCCAAGATCAGGTGCCGATTCGTTGACCAGGCTGCGCACCCTCCTCCTCGTCCTCGCCGCCCTCGTGCTGGCGCTCCCGTCCTCGGCGCAGGCCCCCGGGCGCGTCGCGACCATCGAGGTGCAGGGCAACCAGCGCATCGAGGCCGACACCATCCGGTCCTACATGCTGGTGCAGCCGGGCGGCACCGCCGATCCCGACACGCTCGACCGCAGCCTGCGCGCGCTGTTCGCCACCGGCCTGTTCCGCGACGTCGAGATCCGCCCCGAAGGCAACCGCGTGATCGTGCGCGTGGTCGAGAACCCGCTGGTCAACCGCGTCGGCTTCGAGGGCAATCGCCGCGTCACCAGCGAGGTGCTGCGCGGCGAGGTGCAGCTGCGCCCGCGTGGTGTCTTCACCCCCGCCGCGGCGCAGGCCGACCGCCAGCGGATCCTGGAGATCTATGCCCGGCGCGGCCGCTTCGGCGCCACCGTCGAACCCAAGATCATCGAGCTCGACCAGAACCGCGTCGACGTGGTGTTCGAGATCACCGAGGGCAATGTCGCCCTGGTCTCGCGCATCGGCTTCGTCGGCAACGAGAGCTATTCCGACAGCCGCCTGAAGGAAATCATCGCGACGCGCGAACAGGCCTGGTACCGGCTGCTGTCGACCTCGGACAACTACGACCCGGACCGCCTCGCCTTCGACCGCGAATTGCTGCGCCGCTTCTACCTGCGCCAGGGCTATGCCGATGTCGAGATCACCGGCGCCACGGCCGAACTGGCGCCCGACCGCAGCGGCTTCTTCCTGACCTATACGATCAGCGAGGGGCCGCGCTACCGGATCGGCAATATCGAGGTGACCAGCTCGATCCGCGGGCTCGACCCGGCCGGGCTGACGCGCGACATCCCGCTGTCGGTCGGCGACTGGTACGATGGCGACGCGGTCGAGCGCGCCGACACCCAGCTGACCGAACGCCTGGGCAGCCGCGGCTTCCCCTTCGCCAATGTCGAACCCCGCGTGGTCCGCAACCGCGAGGCACGGCGCGTCGACCTGACCTTCGAAATCACCGAGGGCCCGCGCGCCTTCGTCGAGCGCATCGAGATCACCGGCAATACCCGCACCCAGGACCGCGTGATCCGTCGCGAATTCCGCCTGGCGGAGGGCGACCCGCTGATGGTCCAGCAGGTGCGCCGGTCGCGTGAACGCATCCGCTCACTGGGCTTCTTCTCGGATGTGCAGATCAACTCCGCACCGGGCTCCTCGCCTGACCGGGTGATCCTGAACACCCAGGTGACCGAGCGCGCGACCGGCGAATTCACCATCGGCGGCGGCTATTCGACCGATGCCGGCCTGCTGGCGGATATCGGCCTGCGCGAACGCAACCTGCTTGGCACCGGCGTGGATGCGCGGTTGAACGTCACGCTGGCGCAGCGGCGCTCGCAGGTCGACATCTCGGTGACCGACCCGCAATTCCTCGACCGCAACCTGGCGGCCGGCGCCGACGTCTTCCTGGTGCAGCGCAACCTGCAGGAGACGTCGGGCTACGATGAACGCCGCGCCGGCTTCGCGCTGCGCATGGGCTACGAGATCAACGAACGCCTGCGGCAATCCTGGTCGTACTCGCTGGTCGATCGCGAACTCACCGATGTCGATCCGAATTCATCGCGCTTCATCCAGGAACAGGCCGGCCGCACGCTGCTGAGCCAGGTCTCGACCACGGTCACCTACGACCGCCGCGACAGCCGTGTCGAACCGCGCAGCGGCTACGTGGTGCGCGGCGGGATCGACTGGGCGGGGCTGGGCGGCGACATCTCCTTCGTGCGGTTCCGCGGCGACGCGCAGTACTACATCCCCTTCGAACGCCTGCTGGGCGACAACGACTACGTGCTGGTGCTGGCCGCCGGCGCGGGGCACCTCGCCCCCTATGGCGACAACGACACGCGCATCGTCGACCGCTTCTTCCTGGGTGGCGAGAACCTGCGCGGCTTCGCGCTGGGTGGCGCCGGCCCGCGCGACATCTCGACCAACGACGCGCTGGGCGGCCAGACGATCTGGACCAGCTCGGCCGAATTCCGCTTCCCGCTGCCGCTGCCTGCCGAACTCGGCTTCATTGGCCGCGCCTTCGTCGATGCGGGCGGCAATTTCGGGCTGCCCGGCAGCGTCAACGACACCGGCTGCCCGACCACCTTCCCCAATTGCGTGCGCGACGATGCCAGCCCGCGCGTGGGTGCGGGCGTGGGCATCTCGTGGCGCAGCCCGATCGGCCTGATCAACATCGACCTGGCCCAGGCCCTGGTGAAGAAGTCCTACGACGAGACGCAGGTCTTCCGCCTGGGCTTCGGCACCCGTTTCTGAAGCAGGATCCTGCCTGACATGTTCCGATACGTTTCCGTCGCCCTGATCGGCGCTGCCTTTGCCCTGCCTGTCGCGGCGCAGGGCCAGCAGCAGTGGTTCGTGCCCGGCCAGCCCCAGGGGCAGGCGCCCGCTCCTCCGCCGGGGCAGCGGCCCGCGCAGCCGCCGCAGCGCCCCGCGCAGGCCCCGGCCCAGCGCCCGGCGCCCACGCCGCCC
>NZ_CAKKLX010000027.1 GCF_918698155.1 Roseomonas sp. CECT 9278 | reverse complement strand
GGTCTGGGCGCGGTCGCGCCGTGCGCTCCCGGATCGTGCCTTCGCACGATCCGTTCTTTGTTTGACCCTCAGACGGCGGGCGGGCCGCGTCCGCGGCCCTTGCCTTCGCGCCATGGGCTGGTGCGCCCGGCGGGGCTGACGGTCTGGGCGCGGTCGCGCCGTGCGCTCCCGGATCGTGCCTTCGCACGATCCGTTCTTTGTTTGACCCTCAGACGGCGGGCGGGCCGCGTCCGCGGCCCTTGCCTTCGCGCCATGGGCTGGTGCGCCAGGCGGGGCTGACGGTCTGGGCGCGGTCGCGCCGTGCGCTCCCGGATCGTGCCTTCGCACGATCCGAATCCTGGTGGTGTCCCTCGGAACTTGGCTGCGGCCCATCCGCGCCGCTGCTGCAACTTCCCGGGCGGGTGCGCGTTGCTCGCTTCATGCCGGGGCCTTTCGACGTTCCAGACGACGGCGCCGTTGCGCGCCCCGCCGCAGCGGCGCCGCGGCGCGCGGTCCTCGTGCTGAATGCCTCGGCCGGCACCATCGCCGCCATGCCCGATGCCGGCGGCCGCCTCGCGGCGACGCTGACGGCGGCCGGCTACGACCTGCTTGCCCCCGCGCAGCCTGACCTGCCGGTGGATGCCCAGATCGACGCTGCGCTGGCGCTGAATCCGGAGGTAGTCTTCGTCGCCGGCGGCGATGGCACGCTGCGTGGCGCGGCGCGGCGCATCGCCGCCAGCGGCGCCGTGCTGGGCGTGCTGCCCGGCGGCACCATGAACCGCCTGGCGGCACGGCTCGGCCTGCCGCCGGACCCGGAGGCCGCCGCCCGCAGCCTGGCCGGCGCCACGGTCGCGCGGCTGCCGATGGCCGCCGTGAACGGGGAACCGTTCCTGTACCAGGCCGTCGCCGGCCGCGCCTCCCGCCTGGTGCGCTTCCGCGAGATGCAGCGCGGCGCCGGCGTGCTGGGGTGGGTGCCGTTGCTGCGCGCCGCGCTCAGGCTGGCCTTGCGCCCGCCCGGCCGGTCGCTGCGCCTGCTGTGCGATTCGCGTCCGCACCGGGCCGACGTGGCGGTGGTGACGGTGCCGCTGCCCGATGCCGCGCCGCTGCTGCAAATCGAGGCGGTCCGCCGCCGCGGCATGGTCGGCACGCTGCACCAGGCCTGGTGCTGGATCCGTGGGCGGCTGGCCGCGGCGCCGGCGGTGGTGGCGTGCGAAAGGCCGCGCCTCGCGGTGCAGGGCCGCGCCCGCCACTTGCGCGTCACGCTGGACGGCGAATTGCACCTGGTGGCGGCACCGCTGCGCATCCGGCTGCTGCCCGACGGGCTGCCCGTGCTGCGCCCGACGCGGGAATGACCGCCGCGGGCGCCATCCGCATCGCGCATCTGTCGGACCTGCATTTCGGCGCGCATCTGCCGGCTCTCATCGCGCCGCTGATCGACGATATCGTGGCCATGCAGGTCGACGCCGTGGCGATCAGCGGCGACCTCACGCAGCATGCCGACCCGGTGGAATTCCGCCAGGCGGCGGATTTCCTCGCCGCCCTGCCGGTGCCCTACGTCGCGGTGCCGGGCAACCACGACATCCCCGGCGCGAATCTGCTGGAGCGCATGACCGACCCGCGCGGCCGCTGGCGGCGCCATGTCGCGGCGGTGACCGAGCCCATGCTGCTGCTGCCCGGCGCGGCGCTGGTGGGGCTCGACACGGTGCGCCGCGTGCAGCCGCATCTCGACTGGTCGGCCGGGGGCATATCAACCGGCCGGCGCCTGCGGCTGGAGATGCGCCTGCGCGCGCTGGCCGGCCGTCGGTTGGTCGTGGTGGCGCATCATCCGCTGCGGCACCCCGCCTGGGGCGCAGGCCGTGCCTCGCCGCTCGGCGCCGGGGCGGCGCTGGCCACGCTGCGGCAGGCCGGGGTGGCGGCGGTGCTGTCGGGGCACCTGCACCGCGCTGATGTCGTGGGCGGGTCGCCGCCGATCGTGCTGGCCGGCAGCAGCCTGTCCCACCGCACGAAGGGGGAGCCGAACAGCTGGATGCTGGTGCAGGTGGATGCCGCCGGCGTGCGTGCCTTGCGGCGCGTCGCGTACGACGGGGCCTGGCAAGCGGCGGAGACGGTGGTCGGCTGAGAGGCCGCGCGCGGCCGCCAGCATGGGCCTGCTCCGCGACCTGTCCCAGGTTCGAATGTCCTGGTGACCTGCGAATGGCGCGCGCTTGCCATGTCGCGCGAGGAGCGCGCTCGGTGGTTTGCGCGAGGAGTGTGGTCGACGCGTCGCACGAGGGGCGCGCGGTGAAGGTTGCGCGTAAAGCGCGCCTGCGGCACGTCGTGCCAGGTACGCGCCTGCGGCAGGTCGTGCCAGGTGCGCGCCTGCGGCAGGTCGCACCAGCTGCGCGCCCACGGCGCAATGGCGGCCGGCTGGCGCAGCGCTCCTGTGCCGGTCCCGGACTGCGCCGATCGACGCATTCTCGAACCGTCTGTCAGCATCACCGTCATCGCGGCGCGGCCTGGTGGTCCAACCCCGCCGCAACCGGGCTCACCGTACGGCGGCACCCGGCCCGCGGATCAGACCGGCACGCGCTGCCCGGGCACGCGCAGGCGGCGCAGCCGCGTCCGCTCGCTGACCTTGCGCGGTGCCGCGCGCTTGAACCGCGCGCCGCCTTCGCCCTTCTCCAGCGTCAGGGTCCGGGTGTGGAAGGCCTCCAGGCCAGGCCGATGGCCGATCGACACCAGCGCCACGTCGGGCAGCGATTCGAGCAGCAGGTTCATCATCGCGTCCTGGTTCGCCTCGTCCAGCGCGGCGGTCGCCTCGTCGAGGAAGACCCAGCGCGGCCGGTGCAGGATCAGGCGCGCGAAGGCGAGTCGCTGCTGCTCGCCGAGCGACAGCACGCGGTCCCAGCGTTCCTCCTCCGCCAGGCGATCGCCCAGCGGGCCCAGTCCTACCTTCTCCAGCGCCTCGCGCTGCGCGGATTCCTCGAAGGCATCGGCAGGGCGCGGGTAGTTCAGCACGGCGCCGAGCGCGCCGAGCGGCAGGTAGGGCCGCTGCGGCAGGAAGGCCATGGCGTCGCGCGGCGGTGTCTCGATCCGCCCGCCGCCCCAGGGCCACAGCCCGCCGATGGCGCGGAAGAGCGTCGATTTCCCGGTGCCGGATTCGCCCTTGATGAGCACCCGCTCGCCCGGTTCGATCCGCGCGAAGGCACCCTGGATCACGGTGGTGCCGTCGGCGAAGGCGATCTCGAGGTTGTCGAGCACCAGCGCCTCCGCCTCGCCCTCCGTCGCTTCCTCGATGACGATGGTCGGCTGGGATTCGTCCTTCGCGAGCTGGTCGAGATCATCCAGCGCGTCCTGCAGCGCGGCGAGGCGCGACACGGCGCTGCGCCATTCGGCGATCTGCGGGAAGCGGTCGACGAACCAGTTCAGCGCCACCTGCACCTGGCCGAAGGCCGCGCCCACCTGCATCAGCACGCCGAGCGACATCGCACCGGAGAAATACGCCGGCGCGGCGACCACGGTGGGGAAGATCATCGCCAGCGTGCCATAGGCGCTGGTCAGCCACATCAGGTTGCGCTGGCTGCGCATCAGTTCGGTCCACACGCTGCGGACCTCGCCGAACAGGCGGTCGATGCCGCGGCGTTCGTCGGCCTCGCCGCGGATCAGCGCGATGCTCTCGCCGCTTTCGCGCGCACGCGTCAGGCCAAAGCGGAAATCGGCCTCGGCGGTGGTGCGGCGGACCTGGATGCCGATCATCGGCCGCCCCACCCACCACGTGAGGCCGGAGCCGATCAGCGCGTAGAGCACCGCCGCCCAGACCATGTAGCCCGGGATGTGCAGGTCGATCCCGCCCAGCACGACATCGAGCGGCCCCGACAGCGACCACAGGATGCCCACGAAGGCGATCAGCATGGTGACGGAGATCAGGATGCCGACCACGAAGTCGACCGACAGGTCGGCGGCGAGGCGGACATCCTCGGCGATGCGCTGGTCGGGGTTGTCGGCCTCGGCCGCGCCGGCTTCGAGCTGGTACTGCCGGCTGTCATGCAGCCAGGATTCGGTCAGCCGGCGCGTCAGCCAGCCGCGCCAGTTCAGCTGCAGGAGCTGCTTGAGATACAGCTGGTACACGGCCGCCGTCATCGACAGCCCGGCCAGCACGAGGAACACCAGGATCTGGTTCTGGAAGGCTTCCGAATCGCGCTTGTCCAGCGCGTTGAAGAAGTCGCGGTTCCAGACGTTGAAGCGGATCTGGATCGCGACCTGCGCCAGCGTCATGGCCAGCACGCCGGCGATCAGCAGGCGCGCATTGCCGCGGTCGGGGGAGGTCAGCCAGGCGCCGACCCATCGGCGGAATGCGCGCATGTCAGGTGTCGCCGGGCGCGCCTGGGCTGCGTCGTCGGAGGGCGCGTCGGCCATGGATGTTCCGGTCTGGCGAGAGGGAGGGTGCGTCGGCCCCGCAGGGGGCATGCGGGACCGACGCGAACCGGGCGCGGTGCGGCGTCAGGCCGCGAAGCCGCGCCCGGCAACGAGCGAGATGACGAACAGCACGAGGAAGATCACGAACAGCACCTTGGCGATGCCGCTGGCCGCAGAGGCGATGCCGCCGAAGCCGAGGACGCCGGCGACGATCGCGACCACGAGGAAGATCAGGGACCAGTAGAGCATCGGGGTTCTCCGGGAGGGTCTTGGCGCCTCAACGAAGCGCGAGGGCGAAAGTTGCGGCGCCAGCATGGCTGCTCTCGCAGGCCGTTCGAGAATGGCGGTGCCGGCCATCGGGACGCGCGGCGCGGCGCAGCCTCGAAGGGTCGCTCAGCACGACGCCGCCGGGTTGCCCCGGCGGCGCGCTGCGTGGTTCAGCCCTGGCGGGCGGGTGTCAGAGCGACTTCTCCCAGCTCGCCACCTGCTCCTCGGCCTTCTCCTTCGCGATGCCGTAGCGCTCCTGGATGCGGCCCACGAGCTGGTCGCGCTGGCCCTCGACGACGGTGATGTCGTCGTCGGTGAGCTTGCCCCACTGCTCCTTCACCTTGCCGGTGAGCTGCTTCCAGTTGCCGGCGATCTGATCGCTGTTCATGGCGTTCTCCTGTCAGGCGGCCACCACTGCGGTGGGCGTGACAGGCAAACGCGAGCACGCCGGGCGGGTTGCGCGGCGCGGGTGGAACGACGCTCGGTGGCGGTGCGCGACGACGGCATTCGGCGCAGGCGGATCTGCATGACCGCGGCGCCCACCGTGCCGCGCCGGGTGGCCAGTGCAAGCGGTCCGGAACCGGCGGCGGCGGGGCGGCGCCGGCCACCCCGGACACGACCCTCAGATGATCGGCGCGCGGCCGCCATGCACCGCCTGGTAGGTCGCGATCGCCAACGCGAGCGGCTCGAAGGGCTTGCTGATGACGAAGGCGGGCTCGAGACCCTCGGCGGTCAGCAGCCGCTCGGGATAGGCGGTCACGAAGATGACCGGGACGTCGATCGCCTGCTGGATCTTCGCCACCGCCGTGCTGCCGTCGCCGCCACGGCCGAGGTTGATGTCGGCCAGGATCAGCCCCGGCTTCCTGGCGGCCGCCTGGCGCACCGCCTCGGCCTCGCTCGATGCCATGCCGACCACGCGATGGCCGCAGGCCTCGACCAGCCGCTTGAGGTCGAGCGCGATGATCGGCTCGTCCTCGATCACCAGGATGTCGGTCGCGGTGACGGCGCGCAGCGCGGTGCGGGCCGCCTCGACCGCGGCGGTGGCGGCTTCCGCGGTCAGTCCCAGCACGCGGCCGGCATCGGCCAGGGACAGGTCCTCCAGCGCGGTCAGCAGCAGCAGCTGGCGCTGCACCTGCGGCAGGCCGGAGGGCGCGGCCGGTGCCGGCGCCGCCGCCGCGATCGCGGCATACAGCGCGAGGCGCGGCGGCAGGGCCGGGAGCTCGGCGCCCAGCACCCGCGCCACCAGCGCATCGCCGCTGTCGCGCTCCCCGGTCACGGCGCGGGCGAAACGACGCGCATAGGGCAGCGCGCGCAGCAACTCGGTCTGGTTGAAGGCGTTCATCTTGGCACCTGCTGCAAGGGGAGCATTATGACCGGCATGGACGCGACGCGCCGGGCGATTGCATGACGGGTCGCGGGAAGGATGCACCCTTCCGGTATCGGGAGGCGATCGCCGCCCTCACGCCGCAGCTGCGCGGCTTCGCGCGGTTCCTGGCGCGCGACGCGACCCGCGCCGACGACCTGGTGCAGGAAACCCTGCTGCGCGCGCTGGAGCACGAAGCCTCCTGGCAGGACGGCACCGACCTGCGCGCCTGGCTGTTCCGTATCCTGCGCAATGCCTTCCTGGACCAGGCGCGGCGCAGCGGCACCGAGCGCCGGGCGCTGGGCGCGCTGGACGCCGATGCGGCGCAGCCGGCGACGCAGCCCGGGATCGCGGAGCTGGGCGAGCTCGGCCGCGCCATCGCTGCGCTGCCGGCGGCGCAGCGCGAGGCGATCCTGCTGGTGGCGGCGCTGGAGTTCACCGTGGCCGAGGCCGCCGCGGTGACCGGGCTGCCCGAAGGCACCCTGAAGGCCCGCGTGTCGCGCGCACGCGACGCTCTGGCGCGGCAATTGGGGCCGCGCCGGTAGCCGCTGCGCGCAGGAGGCGGTTCCGGAAACCTGCATGACGTTGCCAACGGCCGCGCCCCTGCGCGGGTTGCATGCATATGACGCATGACTGCCTTGAGAAATTCGCATCTCTTCGATGCAACCGAAAACCCCGGCGATGCGTTTGGCCATCATGAGCACCATCAACGACACCCTCCCCGTCACCGGCGCGAGCGTCGCCCGGTTCTCGTTCCATGACGAGCTCGTGGCGCTGCTGCCCAAGCTTCGCGTCCAGGCGCTGTCGCTGACGCGCAACCGCACGGAGGCCGACGACCTGGTCCAGGCCGCGGTCGCCAATGCGCTCGCCGCGCAGGCGAGCTTCACCCCCGGCACGCATCTGGGTGCCTGGGTGTACCGCATCCTGAAGAACCGCTTCATCTCCGACCGCCGCCGCCGCCGCGAGACGGTGGAGATGGACGACGCGCCGGCCGATGCCTTCGCGCGCAGCGGCAACCAGGAAGACAGCATCGCGCTTGGCGAGCTGCGCCGCGAAATGGCCCGGCTGCCCGAGGACCAGCGCATCGCGCTGGTGATGGTGGCGGTGCAGGGCATGTCCTACGAGGAAGTCGCGGAAGCCACCGGTTGTGCCGTCGGTACGGCGAAGTGCCGGGTTTTCCGCGCCCGCCGCGCGCTGGAGGCACGCCTGATGGGCGAGCCGACCGCGAAGGCGGCGCGCGCGGCGCAGGCGTCGCGGCAGAACGCTGGCGTCAACCGCGTCGCTGCGCGTAGCATGGGTGTGGGGGACCGGCAGCCTGCCGCCTCCACGGGGTATGATGGGCCAGCCTGACGACGACGAGGCGGCGGCGAAACCAATGCCGTCGAAGCCTGCCAGGAACGCGAAGGCGGCGGTGCCGGACGCCGCCTTCGACGTTTGGCTGCGTCGTGGGCTGCACCAGATCTTCGACGACGTCGCGCGCGAACCGATTCCGCCCGAACTGCTGCGCCTGATCGAACAGGACCGCAAGAAGTGATGCCAGGCGGCGGGTCGCCGCCTGGCCCCGCCCGGAAAGCCGGTTGGTGGCAGGGCGGGGTTCGCGGGCGCCTGCTGGCGCTGGTGGCCGCGGCGACGATTCCGATCGCGGTGATCGCCGGCAACAATGCATGGTCGGCCTACCAGGCGGCGCTGGCCCAGGGGCAGCGCGACGTGCTGATCCTGCGCGAGGTCGCCGCCGCGCGCCACGGCGCCGCGGTCGGCGCGCTGCGGGAGATGGTGTCCGGCCTGGCCGCCGATCCCGGCCTGCTGGCCCAGGGCGGCGAGGCCTGCGACGCGATGCTCAACCGCCTGCGGGCGTTGAAGCCGGACCGCTATTCCAACTTCTGGGTGCTCGACGGCCAGGGCGTGCTGCTGTGCAGCGGCCTGCCCGCGCCGCGCGGGCGCAGCTATGCCGAGCTCGACTACGTCCCGGCGATCCAGCGCACGCGCGCCTTCACGCTGGGCGAGTTCACCATCGGCGTGGTGACGCAGCGCGCGGTGCTGCCCGGCATCGCGCCGATCCTGGCGCCGGATGGCAGCCTGCAGGCGATGGTGGGCGGCAGCGTCTTCCTGGATTTCCTGCTGCGCACGCCGGCCGATGCCGACGGCGTGGCGCAGCACAGCGTCTGGCTGCTGGACAACAACGGCACGATCCTGCCGATCGGCAATTCCTCCGGCAGCGCGCTGCCGCCGCCAGACCGCCTGGCCGGCCTGCTGAGGTTGCCCAACGCCACCATCGAGGGCCCCGCGCGCGACGGCACGCCCCAGGCCTGGGCCACCAAGGAACTGGTCGCGGGGCTGCACCTGCTGGTCGGGCTGCCGGTGGCCGACATCCAGGCCGCCGCGCGCGGCGTGCTGGAGCGGCGGCTGATCGAATTGTCGCTGTTCCTGCTGGCCTGCCTGGCCGCCATCCTGATCGGCGTCGAGGCCGGCGTGTCGCGACCGCTGCGGCGGCTGGCGGAGCGGGTCCGCAGCTGGGCGCCGGGCCGGCCCTACAGCTCGCCGCCCAGCGGCACGGTTCCGCTCGAGGTGCGCGAGCTCGATCGCGCCCTGACCGCCGCGGCCGCGGCGCTGGAGGATCGCGAACAGGCGCTGACGGCGGCGCTGAAGCAGCGCGACCTGCTGATGGCCGAGATCCACCATCGCGTGAAGAACAACCTGCAGATCGTCGCCTCGCTGCTCAGTCTGCAGGCCGACCGCGTGCGGACGGAATCGGCACGCCACGAATTCGCGGTGGCGCGCGACCGCGTGCAGGCGCTCGCGACGCTGCACCGCCACCTCTACATGAACCAAAGCTTCCAGCGCATGTCGCTGCGGCCCTTCCTCGAGGAATTGTCGCGCCAGCTCAGCGAGGCGCTGAGCGATGGCCAGGCGCGGCGCGTCGCCATCCGGATCGAGGCCGACGACATCGAACTGGGCGCCGATGAATCGATCTCTCTCGCGCTGCTGCTGACCGAGGCGGTGAGCAATTCGATGCGCCACGCCTTCCCCGACGGGCGGCGCGGCACCATCACCATCTCCCTGCGCACCGAAGGCGACGAGGCGGTGCTGCGCGTCAGCGACGACGGCGTGGGCATCGGCGATGGCGCGGAGTCCGGCGACGGGCTCGGCACCCAGCTGATCCGCGGCTTCGCCAGCCACCTGGGCGGCGAGGCCGAGTTCGCCACCGGCGACGGCACCAGCGTGTCGGTCCGCTTCCCGTTGCAGGCCGCGCCGGAGGCGCTGCGCGGCGTGGCGTGACGGCACGATGAAACCCGCGCCCCCGTGCCGCGTTTCCCCCGGGCAACCCTGACCTGGGAGGTCCGATGACCCCGATCCTGCGTGCCGCCTGTGCGGCTGTCCTGCTGTCCCTGCCGCTGGTCGCCTGCGACGATGGCCCCGCCGAGCGCGCCGGCGAGCGCATCGACCGCGCCGCCGAGAATGTCCGCGATGCGGTCGACCCGCCGCGCGGCCCGGTGGAGCGCGCCGGCCGCGCCATCGAGCGCGCGGTCGACTGACGGCGCGCCCGCCCGCCACGCACGCAAAAGGCGCTGGTCCGCAAGGGCCAGCGCCTTTTTCGTGCCCGCTGGAGGTGTTGCCGTTCGCCTTGGCTCACGACAGCGACTCCAGACCATTGTCTTTGCGAGCATCTCTATCCGTCCAAACGGCTCCGTTCGAACGGATGATGCTCCAGGCGCGGACGCGCCGCCCGCCGGTCAGGCAGGCAGCGCGAGGCCGGGCGGTTCCATCGTGGCGGCCGTCGCCTCGACGGGCTTGCGCGTCGCCGCGGTGCTGCCGCGCGGCAGCCGCGCTACCAGCGCATCGAGGTTGCGCAGCACCGGCGCCGGGCCGATCGCCGCGCCCAGCTGGGCGGCCGAGGCATCCTCCAGCGCGAAGCCGAAGGCGGGCACGGCCGTGATACCCGCCGTCGCCGTCGCGCGGCGCAGGCGTTGGGCGGAGACCGGGCGCGCCAGGCACAGCACCGCCATGGCCGCGGTCTCGCCATCCACCGCCGGGCGCCATCCCTGCAGCCGGGCCGCGGCCGCCGCGACGGCCGCCAGCGCACGGTCGGCCGCGCCTGCCACCGGCAGGGTGCGCAGCGCCTGCGCTTCGGGCGCCAACGGTTCGTCGGCGACCAGCGTGGCGCTGATCGACGCCAGGCCATCGCTGATGCGCCGCACGGCCGCGGCGGAGAGCACGCCGTCGGCCTGGTCGGCGCTCATTGCCGCGACCGCGGGCAGCACCAGGTCGCGCAGCGTGGCGGCGGGGCCATTGGCGTCGGCATGGAGTTCCGCGATCTCGATGGCGCCCTCGGCGTCGTCGGCCAGGTAGCGCTGGTAGAAGCGCAGCGGCGCCGGCAGCACCTCGGAATTGCCGAGCAGGATCTCGAGGAAGGACAGCGCCGGGACATGGCGCCCGAGGATCGCGAGGCAGGCGGTGATCGGCGGCGCCAGCAGCAGGCCGATCGGCCCCCACAGCACGGTCCACAGCGCCGAGGAGATCAGCAGCGCGAGCGGCGAGATGCCGGTGCTGCGACCGTACATCATCGGTTCGAGCACATGCGTCACGACGCCATCCACCAGCGCGAACAGCGCGATCACCATGATGGGTCCGGTCCAGTCCGCGCTGGTGGCGAACGACACGACCAGCGGCAGGCAGAGCGCGATCCACGCCCCGAGGAACGGGATGAAGCGCAGCACGAAGGCCATGATGCCCCACAGCGGCGCATTCGGCACGCCGATCAGCGCGAGCCCGACGCCCATGCCGACGCCGAAGATGCCGTTCATCACCATCTGCATGAGAAGGTAGCGGCCGACCCGCTCGGTGGCGTCGGCCATGGCGCGGGTGGTGCGGTGCAGGTCCTTCATGCCGGCCAGGCGCAGGAAGCGGTCGCGCACGTCCTCGCGCTGCATCAGCAGGTAGGCCATGAGCAGCAGCGCGACCGCCAGCGAGGCCGCCGGATGCACGACCATCGCGGCCATGTTCAGCGCGGCATCGAGCGTGCCGCCGCCGGCCGGCGCGGGCGCCACCGGGACCGCCGCCCCCGTGGCAGCGGCGCTGCCGCCGCCGACTTCCTCGGACAGCCGTCGCAGCGTGCCCATGGCGCGGTCCAGCACGCCCGATCCGTCGGACAGCGCGCGCAGCTTCTCGCGCAGGTTCATCTCCCAGCCCGGCAGGTCGGCGGCGAGCGTCAGCACCTGCGAGATGACCAGCAGCACGACGCCGATGATCGCCCCCAGCGCCGCGAACAGCAGCAGCGTCACCGCCAGCGCGCGCGGCAGGCCGGCGCGCTGGAGCAGCCGCGCCACCGGGATCAGCACGACCGACAGAAGCAGCGCGAGCGCCATGGGAATGAACACGTCGCGCCCGAAATGCAGGACCGCCAGCACCATGATGGCGGCGATGACCCAGAGCGGGCCTGAGCCAGCGGGCGCGGTTGGCCGCTGGATGTCGGTCTCGGATGGCACGGTGCATTCCCCCAGGTGGACGTCGACGCAACGCGATCGCGCCGAATTGGTTGCGCGCGACGCGCAACCTTTCGGCCAGCAGCGCGTTGACCGCGCATGAGCATTCCGGAGACCACGACCATGCCAGCCAAGACGGCCGCCCGCGCGCGGTCGAATGACGGCGCCGCGGAGGGCCTGACCGCCTTCCTGGCCGACACCTACCTGCTGATGGGCAAGACCCAGGCGTGCCACTGGAACGTCACGGGCCCGAACTTCAGCGGCCTGCACACGCTGTTCGAAGCCCAGTACACCGAGCTGTTCAAGGCGGTCGACGTGCTGGCCGAACGCATCCGCGCCATCGGCAGCCCCGCGCCCATGACGATCGAAGGCATGCTGGCGCAGGCCTCCCTGAAGGAGCCCGCGCGCATCCCGGACGCCGCCGGCATGGTGCGGATGCTGGGCGACGACCACGCCGCGCTGTCCTCGGCCGCGGCGACGCTGGCGCAGGACGTCGAGGACGACCTGGCGACGCATGACCTGCTGGTCTCGCGCATCGCGGCCCATGACAAGGCCGCCTGGATGCTGCGCAGCCACCTGTCGTGACCGACTAACCCCCATCCCAAGGAGCCCATCATGGCCACCACCACGAACACCAATTTCAAGGCCTCCGGCATCGCCGATGCGGCGACCGACTTCGCGCAGGATGCCAGGGACGCCGCCGGCGCCGAGCTGGCCGCGCTGCGCGAGAAGGTCGAGGCGCTGATGCGCGACCGCGTCACGCCGGCGCTGGCCGGAGTCGCCGGGCGCGCCGAGGATGCTGCGCATGACGCGATGGAAGCGGTGCGCCGCCAGAAGAACACGCTGTCGGCCACGGTGCGCGAGCAGCCGATCGCCGCCGTCGGCGCGGCCGCGCTGGCCGGCATCGCCATCGGCCTGCTGCTCAGGCGCTGAGCCGTGCGGGTTCTCCGCCTTCTCGGCGTCGCGGCGCAGGCGGAGAGCCTGCGCCTGCGGCGCAACGCGGGCAGCGTGGCGCGGCGGGCCGCCTGGCTGGCCGGCGCCGCGCTGTTCGGCGTCGCGGCGGTCGGCCTGGCGCATGTCGCGGCGATCGCCTGGCTCGAACCGCGCTACGGCCTGGCGGCGGCCTGCGGCCTGGTCGCACTGGCCGACCTGGCGCTGGCGGGGGGGCTGGCGTTGTTCGGGCGGACGCGCGTCGATCCTGTCGCGCAGGAGGCGCTGGCGGTACGCCGCATGATGCTGGACGCCGCGACGCGCAATCCGTTGAGCAATGCGGCGTCCTTCGCGATGGGATCGGCGCCGGGACCGGTGCTCGGCGCCATGGCGGGCGAGGCGATCGCCAGCTGGCTGCGGCGCCGCTGATCGACACCGCGGCTTCGCGCACGGCAAAGCGCCCGCAGCGGATGCTGCGGGCGCTTTGCGTTTCACCGGCGGAGGGTGCCGTGCAGCGCGCATGAAAAGGGGGCGGTGGCCCTCGGCCAACCGCCCCTTCGTCACGCCACGCGGCGGATCAGTAGTTGCCGGGTGCCGTCACCGCGCCACCCACGGCACCGACCGCGCCGCCGATCAGCGCGCCGGTGCCGGCGTTGCCGGACAGCGAGCCGATCGCGGCACCCGCGCCGGCGCCGACCAGGCCGCCGCCGACCGCGCGTTCGCCCGGCGAATTGCCGCAGGCGGCCAGGGCAAGGCCACCGGCCAGGGCGATGGTGGCGGGAATCATGCGGAGCATCGTGGGCCTCCTTGGACCAGGGTGTGGGGTGTCAGATCACGTTGAAGACGTTCAGCAGCACGATCACGACGACCGGCACGCCGAGGAAGTAGAGAAGGATCGAACGCATCTGCTTGCCTCCGTGACGCCGCGGGATGCGGCCATGTGTCGGTCCAACGCGCAGCCCCGCCGATGGTTGCGCGCGACGCGCGCTACGCGCAGGGCGGGCGCGGAGGCTTTCCCTCCGGTGCGGTCAGTCGTGATCGGCCGGTCGCAGCCCGGGCTGCCGCAGCGCGCTACGGCGAGCGGACGCGGCTCGCGGGATGATCCCGACCCGATGGTGTCCCCGATGCGCGCGACGGCCACGAACCGCGTGATGGCGCCGGAGACGATTCCGCTCGCTTCGCCTCGCGGCGCCGCTTGCGGCGCTTGTTCCCGCGAGCATCTTCACCCGCCCGAACGATCCCGTTCGAGCGGGTGACGCTTTATGCGGCGGCGTCAGCGGGTGTTGCGCGAAACACCACCTCCACCGCGGCGCCGCCGGCGGCGCCCGGGCCGAAGCGGAACTGGCCATCGAGCCGGCGTGCCATCGCCGCCATCACCGACAGGCCGAGGCTGTCCTGCGTCGGCGCGGCATCCGGCGGACCCGGCCCGTCATCGGTGACGGCGAGCACGAAGGCGTCGGCGCGTTCCTCCAGCACGATGGTCAGGGCGCCGCGGCCGGTCGTGTCGAAGGCGTGCTTCGCGGCATTGGTGGCGGCTTCCGCCACGATCATCGCGAGCGCCGTCGCCTGCGTCGGGTCGAGCCTGCCGGCGCCCTCGTCGACGTGCACGCGCACGCGCACCGCGCCATCCGCCGACGGCCCCAACCCACGCGCGGCGAGCATCTGCGTCGCCACGTCCTGGAACAATTCACCGAGCGCCGCGCCGGTCAGCCGTGGGTCGTGCAGGCGGCGATGGATGCGCGCGACGGTGCCGAGCCGCGCCGCGGCATCGGCCAGCGCCTCGCCGGCGGAGTCCGCATCCGTGACGCGCGACGCCTGCAGAGACAGCAGGCTGGCGAGGAACTGCAGCGCATTGGCGATGCGGTGCTGCATCTCGCGCAGCAATGCGCGGTCGCCATCGAGCTGCCGTCGCAGCGCGGCGCGGTCCGCCTCGCTGCCGCGCAGGGCGGACCGCAGGACCGCGACCAGCGCCAGCTGCGCCGCCGCCGCCACGCCGAAGCCGAGCAGCGCCATCGGGTCGGCGCGCCAGGCCAGCAGGGCCGCCGCCGCGAGCGCGGCGCCCGGCAGCCAGCCGAACAGCACGGCGACGCCGAGCGTGAGCGGCAGCAGCGCGATCGCCGGCAGCTCGCCGGGGATCGCGCCGTGCGCGACGCGCAAGGCCGCGCCACCCGCCACCGCCAGGGTCGCCGCCGCAACGCGCACGCCATGGGCCGGCTCCAGCAGCAGGAGCCGATGCAGTCGAGGATGACGGAGCGATATGATGGCGGTTCCTGACATTGTCGTTGAACCTGCTGCCCGCTCACCATGCGTCCCGGCGGGACATCGGGTGTTCGGGGTCGAGGCATTCCGGGCAGATGTGTCCGGCGCTATGGTTCCATCCGGTCGTACCCTGCCCTGGAGCCCGTTCCGTTTGGCATGGCGCGCGGCACATGCTCCGGCCCGGTGTCTTCGAGGGCATCCTTGTCCACCCAGCCGACATCGGCCGGACGGATGATGCTCTAGGCGATCGCTCCGCCGGCGGCATTAACCTGTGATAGGCTCGCATCGAAATGCGTCGGTCCGGACTCGAGCCCCCCTTGCCCTGCGCGCAGTGTCCGCTGCGCCCGTTGCCGGGCTTCAAGCCGCTGCGCGAGGGCGAACTCGCCTTCATCTCCCGGCGCAAGGTCGGCCAGCGGCGTATCGAACCCGGCGGCAGCATCGTCGCCGAGGGTGGCGCCGCCGCGCATGTGTTCACGCTGCTCTCGGGCTGGGCGTTCCGCTTCAAGACCATGACGGATGGTCGCCGGCAGATCATGAGCTTCCTGCTGCCCGGCGATATCCTGGGTCTGCAGGCGGAACTCCTGGAGGCCACGGCGCATGGCGTCGAGGCGTTGACGGAGGTGTCGCTCTGCGCCTTCGCGCGCGACACGGTGTGGTCGGTCTATCGCGTGCACCCGCCGTTGGCGCTCGATCTCACCTGGCTTGCCGCGCATGGCGAACGCCTGGTCGACGATGCGATGCTGTCGGTCGGGCGGCGCACCGCGGTCGAGAGCGTCGCCGCGCTGCTGGTCAGCCTGTTCAAGCGCGCCGAATCGGCGGGACTGCGCGAGGGCGATTCGGTGCCCTTCCCGCTGACCCAGACGCATGTCGCGGATGCGCTGGGGCTGTCGGTGGTGCACACCAACCGCACCATGCAGCGGCTGCGCCGGATGGGCCTGGTGCGCATCGGCGATGGCCGGCTGGCGGTGGGCGACCTCAGGTCGCTGCGCCGCATCGCGCAATACTGGGAACAGCCGGCGCCGGTGCGGCCGCTGTTCTGACGAGTGCCGCCCCGCACCGCGGCGCCGTGGCGTTCAGGCGGCCGGCCCGCCCGGGCGCGGCACCTCGATCACGAACAGCCGGTGCTGCGCGGTGTCGACCCGCCGGCGCATCTCGTCGCGCCAGATGCGTTCGGCGGTGTCGGCATCGTGGAAGGGGCCGAAGCATTGCTCGCTGCCGGGTTCGAGCTCCTGCCAGGCGGCATCGGCGAACACACCGCCCCAGACGAACCAAAGCTTGCGTTCCGACATGGCGGCCCCCTGCGACGGAGGCCGCTTATGGCCCGGATTGGTGCAGTGCAGCAAGGCCCGCGAGGCAGGGGCGCCGCCGATGTCACGCGATCCGGCGCACGGCACCCTGGGTGACCGCCGCCGCGCGGTCGGCGATCCGGCTGCGGATGCGGTCGAGCAACGGGCCCTCGGTCAGCGGCGGATGGCAGGCGGCCTGGGCATAGCGGCCAGTGTGGCGCTCGCTCTCGAAATCCTTGAACAGCGTGGTGATGCCGTAATTGTCGAAGTGCTTGCGGTTGCCGTCGTCGAAGTAGGATTCCGACACCGCGCCCTCGGCCACAAGCAGGCCGTGCGCGGGCAGTTCGACATGCCAGTAGGTGACCTCGGGGCACCAGAGTTCCTGGATGATCGACGTGCCGTTGACCAGCAGGCGCGCGGGCACCAGGCGTCCGTCGAGGAACATCGCGTGCTCCGGGCTGACGCGCAGGTCGCGATGCGGCACGCCGTTGGCCAGCGCGCCGGCCTTGATCAGGATCGGCGCCGCGGCGGCGCGGTTGCGCTGCCTGGCCACGTTGACCCTGGTGTGGCCGAGCCAGACCACCGGCTGCAGCGGCGCACCGCCATGTGCTGCGACCAGCAGCTCGCCGACGCGAAGGTCCTCGACCGCGACCTCGCCGCGCGCGGTCGCGATCAGTGTGCCCGAGGCGAAGCAGGTGATGACATCGTTGCTGCTGAAGCCCACGACAGAGATGGTATCGGTGCCATTGGTGAACAATGTGGTGCCCAGCGCGCCGGCGCTGGTGTCCCAGGGGTCGTCACTGCCGCCCGTCCATCCCTGAAGCGACAGCGTGTCCGAACCGCTCCCGAAGTTGATGACATCGTTGCCGTCGCCGGTGTTCCAGACAAAGACGTCGTTGCCGCTGCCACCTGACAGGGCATCGTTGCCGGTACCGCCGATCAGGACGTCGTCACCGTTTCCGCCGCCCAGGACGTCGGTGCCCCCCTCGCCCGACAGCGTGTCATTGCCGTTCAAGCCAGCGGCGACATCGACACCGCTGGTCCCGGTGAAGGAGTCGGCGCCATTGGTTGGCGTGTTCGGCGAGCGCGGCGTGCCGGAGGCATCGTACCAGGTTCCAGACATCGCAAGTGTCTCCTATCCTGTGGTTGACGGCAGCGGCCGGCGGCCATGCGTGTGGGTGGCGGGAAGCGGGGCGTCGCCACATGGGGCGCGGTGGCTTGAGATTGCCGGGCCGCACGCGACGGCCGCGTGGAGCGCCCGGGCAGGGCTCCGGACCCTGGGCCCGCGCGCCGTCACCGAGGCGTGCGCCAGGGCGGATGATGGGGCAAGCCCGGGTGAGCCCGCGGGGCCTCGACTTCGGCCCTTGCCGCCCTTGGCCGCCGGACGGCGCGCTCCGGCGGAGCGGCGTGTGGCGGGCCGGGCTGTGCGGCCGCGCGCGCGTGCGCCTGTCGCGGCGATCACCGGCGCCGCTGGCGCGCCCTCTGCCGGGCGGAAGGATGCGTCCGGCGTCGCGCCAGGTTCCACCGCTAAAGCCACCGGGATGAGTGCGAAGAAGGCGCGTGCCCCGCGATCCTGCGTAACGCAGCGAGGCGGGCAGCCCAAGCCCGCAGCCACGACCAGACGCCGGCAACCGCCGTCGACCGTCCTGCGAAGATGCCGTGCCACGGAGATCACGCTGCGCCATGCCCTCTCTGATGCGTGTTCACAGCCTATTCACGCTTTGCGGTCCGCGGGCAATGCCTCCAACGCGACGTTCGCAAGCTCGACACTGCGCGGCGCAGCTTAGCATGGCGGCACCTGGCGCCTGCTTCGCGCAGGGCGGGCATTTCTGCTGACCGACCGCCGTTGCCGCGAAGGCCGCGCCTCAAATGCTCGTCCCCGGTGCAGGGGTGGCGCGCCGCCGCCGCAGCATCCGCAGCACCTCGCGCGGGTCGAAGGCACGCAGGGCCACGCCCACGCCAAGGAACACAACCCCGCCCGCGCCAATCAGCGCCGCCGCCAGCCCAATCCGGGCGAGCGACGTCCCGCCCGCCGTCAGCACCCAGCCGAGCGCGCCCACCGCCACCCCCATCACCGCCGCCGCCGCCAGGATGCGCGGCAGGGCGCGCCGCGCCCGCCGGTCCAGCACCCAGTCGCGCCGGCGCACCAGTAGCCAGCCCAGCACGATCGCATTCACCCACGCCGCCAGCGCGGTCGACAGCGCCACCCCCACATGCTGCAGCGGGCCCATCAGCGCGACGTTGAAGCCGAGGTTCAGCGCCACCGCGGCCAGCCCGACCTTCACCGGCGTCGCGGTATCCCCGCGCGCGAAGAAGGCCGGCGCGAAGACCTTCACCAGCACGAAGGCCGGCAGGCCGATGGCATAGGCGACCAGCGCGGCCGAACTCGCCGCCGCCTCGGCCGGTCCGAAGGCGCCACGCTGGAAAAGGGCCGCGATGATGGGGCCTGATGCCACCGCCAGGCCCACCGCCGCCGGCAGCGTCAGCAGCAGCGCGAGTTCCACCGCCCGGTTCATCGACCGGTGCGCCGACAGCGCCTGCCCGCTGCGCAACTGGCGCGACAGCAGCGGCAGCAGCGCCGTGCCCACCGCCACCCCGATCACGCCCAGGGGCAGCTGCGCCACGCGGTCCGCGTAGTACAGGAACGATATCGCGCCCGAGGGCAGCAGCGACGCGATGATGATGTCCACCGCCAGGTTCAGCTGCACCACACCCGCGCCGATCACGCCGGGGATCATGCGCTTCAGCACCTGGCGCACCTCGGCCGTGACGGAAGGCGGCCGCAGCAGGTTCAGCGCCATGCCGGCCTGCGCCGTGGCCCACATCACCAGCGCCAGCTGCACCACGCCCGAGGCCGTCACACCCCAGGCCAGCGCATGCCCGGGTGTGGCGACATAGGGCGTCAGGAACAGCAGCGTCGCCATCGAGATCAGGTTGAAGAAGACCGGCGCCGCCGCCGCCGCGGCAAAGCGGTCCAGCCCATTCAGCACCCCCGCCACCAGCGCCGTCAGGCAGATGAACAGCAGGTAGGGGAAGGTGATCCGCGTGAGCTCGACCGCCAGCGCGAACTTCGCCGGGTTGTCGGTGAAGCCCGGGGCCAGCACCGTCATCACCTGCGGCATGAACACCATGCCCAGCACCACCAGCACGCCGAGCCACAGCGTCATCAGCGTGCCCATCCGCTCGGCCAGCGCCTGTGCGTTGGCGCGGCCCTGCGTCGCCAGCGTGCCGGCGAAGGCCGGCACGAAGGCGGCATTGAAGGCACCCTCGCCGAACAGGCGGCGAAACAGGTTGGGCAACTTCAGCGCGACGAAGAAGGCATCCGCCACCGGGCCCGCCCCCAGGCGCGACGCGATCAGCATGTCGCGCGCGAAACCCAGCACGCGCGAGAGCATGGTCCAGGCGCCGACAGTCATGACGGAACGCAACATCACGCGACGGGATGCGCCGGCGGCGCGGCGGATGCAAGGCGGGGAGGGCTTTGCCCTCCCCGGACCCCTCCCACCAAGGGGCAACGGCCCCTTCGATCGCGGAAACTAAATCGGGGGCGTTGGGGAGGGGCATCGTGGGTGCGCCTGACGCGGCGGGCGCGCCATGCCCCTCCCCAACGTCCCCGATCAGTATTGGTGTCCAGAGGCCCTTAGGCGTTTGGCGGTGGGGGTCCGGGGGAGGCAGCGCCTCCCCCGCCCGCGCCCGCCGCGCCGCCGCTCACTCCGCGCGGATGTTGTTCTCCGTCACCACCTGGCGCCAGCGGGCCCAGTCGTCGGCGAAGACGCGTGCGAAGGCCTGGCGGGGCCCGCCGGCGGGTTCGGCGCCGAAGCTGCGGGTGCGTTCGATCACGTCGGGCAGTTTCAGGATGGCGTCGAGCTCGGCGTTCATGCGGTCCAGGATCGGTTCCGGCGTGCCGCGGGGTGCGAGCATGCCGCCCCAGAAGCCGACGACATGGCCGGGCACGGTCTCGGCGAAGGTGGGCACGTTGGGGTAGGCGGGTGCGCGCTGGGCGCTGGTCACCGCGATGGCGCGCAGCGTGCCGGCTTCCAGCTGCGCGCGCGTGGCGAACAGGCCGTCATGCGCCACGTCCACGTCGCCGCGCATCAGCGCGGTGATGGCGGGCTGGTTGCCGGCATAGGGCACGTGCGTCACCTCGATTCCCGCCTGCTTGCTGAGCAGGATCAGCGCCAGGTGGTTGATCGCGCCGGCGCCGGGCGTCGAGACGGTCAGCCGCCCCTGCCTTTCGCGCGCGACGGCGATGAACTCGGCCACCGTGCGCGCCGGGAAATCGGCGCGGCAGACCAGCGCGAGCGGCGAATTCTGCGCGATGAAGACCGGCGCGAAGGCCTGCACCGGGTCAAGCGTTGCGCTGCGGTTCACCGCCAGCGCGATCAGCGTGGACGGCGAGGTGTACATGAAGGTCGTGCCGTCCGGCGCTGCGCGGGCGACCAGGTCGGCGGCGACCTGCGTGCTGGCGCCGGGGCGGTTCTCGACGATGAAGCTGCTGCCCGGGATGCGCTCGGTCAGCTTGGCGGCGAGCAGCCGGGCCATGATGTCGTTGGCGCCGCCGGCGGCGAAGCCGACCACGAGGCGGACCGGGCGGGCGGGCCAGGCCTGCGCGCGGGCGGGGCCTGTCGCCAGAAGCGCCGGTGCCGCGAGCAGCACGGTGCGCCTTGCGATGTCCTGGATCATGCCGAACCCCCCCATTCGTTGCGCTGGAGCCTAGGGCAGGGCGCCGCCCGGTGGAACCATCGCGGCGCTGGACGCATATCATCCCGCCCATAACGCTTATGTACCGTCTGGACGGTGGACAAAACCGTCCGGACGGTATAGTCACGCGTCACCATGAGTGTTTCGATCGCGCCGCCACCCCTCGACGCCCGCACCCGCATCCTCGATGCCGTGGAAACCCTTGTCGTGCGAAAGGGCGTCGGCGGCCTGACGCTCGAAGCGGCAGCGCGGGAGGCCGGGGTCTCCAAGGGTGGCCTGCTCTATCACTTCGGCTCGAAGGAGGCGCTGCTGGTCGGCGTCATGCAGCGCCTGGCCGAGCAGGTCACGATCGACTACGAGGCCGGCCTGGCGCTGCAGCCCGAGGGACCCGGCCGCGCCGCCCGCGCCCAGATCGCCTGGGCCTTCGGGGAGAGCGACTGCTCGCCCGGCCAGGACAAGAACGACCGCATGGCCGCGGTCTGCCTCGCCGCCTTCCACCACGACCCCGCGCTGCTCGACCCGCTGCGCGCGGTGATCGAGCGCATGAAGGCCGAGCTGATCGCCGACGGCATCCCCCATGGCGTCGCCATGACCATCCAGACCGCGACCGATGGCATGTTCATGGCCCACCTGTTCACCATGTACCGCCCCACCGTGGCGGACATGCTGGCCTTGCGCGCGACGCTCGAGGCCCTGCTGGACGACACGCCGTGACCGGCCGCGGGCGCATCCTGGCCGGCATCGCGATGCTGGCCGTCGCCGGCGGCGGCTACGCCGTGCTGACGCGGGGCGAGGCAACGCGCCCCGCCGCGACCGTCGCGTCCGCCCCCGCCGCGCCGGTCGGCGTCGGCGCGCTGGGCCGCGTCGAACCGGCCTCGCGCATCCGTCGCCTGACCCAGCCTGGCGGCATGGCGGTGACGCGGCTCGACCGGCTGCTGGTGAATGAGGGCGACCAGGTCGCGGAAGGCCAGCTGCTTGCGGAATTCGCCGATGCCGCGCAGAAGGACGCCGCGGTGGCGCAGGCCGCGGCGTCGGTCGCGGAGTTCCGCGCCAGCCTCGATCGTATCCGCGCCGCCGGCCGGCCGTCCGAGGTCGCCGCCCAGCGTGCGCGCATCGACGCGCTGGCCGCGCAGCTCGACCTCGCGGAACGCGAGGCGGCGCGATCCGAACGCCTGGTGCCGACCGGTGCCGGCGCCGTCGCCGCCGCCGACCGCGCGCGCGCCGCCGCGGTGCGCCTCGCCGCCGAACGCACCCAGGCGCAGGCCGACCTCGACAGCCTGATGTCGTCCCGCCCGGAGGATATCGCGCTGGCGCAGGCGCGCCTGTCCGCCGCGCAGGCCGCGCTGGCCAAGGCGCAGGCGGATGCCGAACTGTCGCGCGTGCGCGCCCCCTTCGCCGGCACCATCCTGCGCGTCATCGCCCGCCCCGGCGACCAGGTGGGCAATGACGGGCTGATGGAGATCGGCGACCTGTCGCGCATGGACATCGTGGCGGATGTCTACGAGACCGACATTGCGCGCCTGCGCCTCGGCGCCCCGGCCGAGATCGTGGTGCCCGGCGAACCCCAGCGCTTCAACGCGACGCTGCGCGAGATCGGCTGGACCGTGCGTCGCACCACCCAGGCCAATACCGATCCGGTCGCCGCGGTGGATAGCCGGACCGTCGAGGTGCGTTTGACCCTCGACGAGGCGGCCAGCGCGGTGCTGCGCCGGCGATCCAACATGCAGGTGCAGGTGGCGATCCGGCCATGAACGCGCTGACGAAAACGACACTGCTGCCCTGGGCGCCCGAGAATACCGGCGACGCCCCGGCCGCCGCCGCGACGCCGCCCCCGAGCCCCGGCCCGCTCGCGACCTTCCTGCTGCCCGCGCGCCTGGCCTGGCGGCAGTTGCGCGCCGAACGCGCCCGGCTGTTCTCCGCGATGGCCGGCGTGATGTTCGCCGCCGTGCTGGTGTTCATGCAGCTCGGCTTCCGGTCCGCGCTGTTCGACAGCGCCACCGCGCTGCTGACCAACATGCGCGCCGAGCTGTTCCTGATGAACCCGCTCACCACCGCATCCTTCCGGCCCGAACCGCTGCCGCGCGTGCGCGCGCACCAGGCGCTGGCCCTGCCCGAAGTGGCGCAGGCGGTGCCCGTCTATCTCGCGCAGTCCACCTGGCGGAACCCCGAGGACGGGTCGCGCCGCGCCATCCAGATGATCGGCTTCGACACCGAGGCCGGCGCGATGGAGTTCGAGGGCCTGGACGCCATCAGCCCCGCGCTGCGCCGCGTCGATGCGGTGGGCTTCGACGACCGGTCGCGCCCGGAATTCGGCGCGGTGGCGCGCATCTTCGCCGAACGCGGCCCGTTCGAGGTCCAGGTCGGCAACCGCATGGTGCAGGTCGCGGGGCTGGTGTCGATCGGCCCGTCCTTCGGTGCCGACGGCAACCTGGTCATGAGCGAGGTCAATTTCCGCCGCATGGTGCGCGAACGCCAGGCCTCCAACACCGACCTGGTCGCCATCCGCCTGCAGCCCGGCGCCGACGTCGTCGCCACGCAGCAGCGCCTGCGCGGGATCCTGCCGCCCGACGTGGTCGTGCTGACCCACGCGCAACTCGTCGCGCACGAACGGAACTACTGGGAAACCGCAACCCCGATCGGCTTCATCTTCGCCTTCGGATCGGTGATGGGCCTGATCGTGGGCATGGTGATCGTGTACCAGATCCTGTTCAGCGACATCGCCAACCACCTGCGCGAATACGCCACGCTGAAAGCCATCGGCTACTCCAATTTCTACCTCGCGCGCGTGGTCATGGCCGCCGCCCTGATCCTCGCCGTCATCGGCTTCATTCCCGGCGCCGCCCTGTGCATCTGGCTCTATGACGTGGTGGCCGGCGCCACCTTCCTGCCACTGGCCATGACCGCCGAACGCGCCACCCTGGTCTTCGCACTGATCTTCGCCATGTGCGCCGCCGCCGGCCTGCTGGCGATGCGCAAACTCCGCGACGCTAGCCCGGCGGACATGTTCTGATGGGGGTTGGTCAGGGCGCGCTGCGGGAGAGGGCTCTGCCCGCCCCCGAACTCCCACCCGCCAAGGGCCTAAGGGCCCCTGGACCCCTCGACTTGATCGGGGAGATTGGGGAGGGGCAGGGCGCGACCTTCGCGCAGGGGCACACCGACGATGCCCTTCCCCAATCTCCCCGATTCAAAAGCCCGCGATCCAAGGGGCCGTTGCCCCTTGGTGGGGGGAGGTCCGGAGGGGGGCAAAGCCCCTCTCCGGCAGCCGCGCCATGACCGACCCCATCGGCATATCCCGCCTGACCTTCGCGTATGGGGAGGGTGAGCTTCGCCGGCCCGTGCTGCGGGACATCGACCTGACGGTGCATGCGGGTGAGGTGGTGTTGCTCACGGGTCCGTCGGGGTCGGGCAAGACGACGTTGCTGACCTTGATCGGGGCGTTGCGCGCCATGCAGGAGGGGTCGTGCCGGGTCTTGGGGCGTGAGTTGATGGGCGCGTCTGAGCGTGATCGTGTGCGGCTGCGCCGGTCGATCGGCTTCATCTTCCAGAACCACAACCTGCTGGGGTTCCTGACCGCGCGGCAGAATGTCGCGATGGCGCTGGAGATCGACGCGGCGCTGCCCGAGCGTGTGCGGCTGGAGCGGGCGGGGGAGATGTTGCGCGCGGTCGGCCTGGCGGGGCACGAGGACAAGCCGCCGGGCAAGCTGTCGGGCGGGCAGCGACAGCGTGTGGCAATCGCGCGGGCGCTGGTGGCGGGGCCGGGGCTGGTGCTGGCGGACGAGCCGACCGCGGCGCTCGACAAGGTGTCGGGCGGGGAGGTGGCGCATCTGCTGCGCGACATGGCGAAGTCCCGCGGCACGCCGATCCTGTTGGTCACCCATGATCCGCGCATCCTCGACATTGCCGACCGTGTGGTGGCGATGGAGGATGGCCGCATCGTGGAGGCGCAGGCGGCCTGAACGATCGTCGGCGCCTGGCCGCGTCGGTCGCCGGGCAGGGTTGCAGGGCCGGGGGCACCGCCGGGATGGCGCGCGGCGCATCCTCGCGGGCACGTTGACATGGATCAATCGTGCGCGGCGCGCTGGCTGCGATGCTGGCGCGCATGTGGAACCGAGGTGCATGGCGACGGCACGATCGGGCGCTCCCGTGAGGGACGCGGGCCCGCTGCTGGCGGCCGCGGCAGACGGCACGCGCGAACGCCTGCTGGCGCAGTCGCGGCCGCTGGTCCTGCCGCGCGGTGCCGCGGTCTTCGCGCAGGACGCGCCGGCCGACCACCTGCATGTGCTGCTGGAGGGCTCGGTCGGGCTCAGCACCATGGAGGATGGCGGGGCGGCGACGCTGGTGGAGATCCTGGACCCGGGCGATGCCTTCGTGGTGGGTGCGGCGATGCTGCGGCTGCCGTGCCCGGTCTCGGCGGCTACGCTGGCGCCCTCGCGCATCGTGATGATCCCGGCCGAACTGGTCCGCGCCGAGGCTGTCGCCGATGCCGGGCTGATGCAGGCGGCGCTGGAGCAGATGGCGCGGCAATGGCGGTTGCTGGTCGACCAGGTCGTCGACCTCAAGACCCGCGACGCGACGCAGCGCGTGGCGCGTTTCCTGGCGCGGCGGTTGCCGAGCCCGCAGGGTGCCGCCGAGCTGCCCGAGCCGCGCGCCGCGATCGCCGCCAGGCTTGGCATGACGCCGGAGAGCCTGTCGCGCACGCTGCATGGGCTGGAGGCGGCGGGCCTGCTGCGGCTGGACGGCCGGCGGGTGGATGTGCCTGACCGCGCGGCGCTGCTGCGACTGGCGCTGCCGCGCAGCGACCACCGGGCGCGCCCGGCGTAGCGCAGACCTCGATCGGCTGCGGAGGCGCGCCGATGCCATGGCCTGGAGGCGGTGCGGCGCGCCGCGGCGCGCGCCCCCTTCGCGCCGTCGCCGCGCCATGCTGCCATGCGGCCCGCATCGAGGAGGAGACCGCCATGGCCCGCGTGCCCGACATGACCGTGAACGACCTGGCCGAGGCCGATCGCGACCTGCTGAAGCGCAACATCGCGCTGCATCGGGCGTTGACGAACAGCCCGAACGGGGCGCGCGCCTTCTCGGGGCTGGGGCAGTTCATCCGGTATGGATCGAAGCTGGATCCGCGGTTGCGCGAACTCGCCATCCTGCAGGTCGGCTGGCTGGCGCGATCGCCCTATGAATGGTCGCACCATGTGAAGATCGGCTTCGATTTCGGCGTGACCGAGGAGGATGTGCGCGGCCTGATCGCCGAGACCGCGGGCGCGCAATCCGCCCTGGAGCCGATGGCGCAACTGGTGTTGTTGGCGGCGCGCGAGGCGTATCACGGCCCGGGCGTCAGCGAAGCCACGTTCGAGCGGCTGCGCGCTCAGTTCGACAATGAACGCCTGGTCGACCTGGTGCTGGTGATCAGCTTCTACTGCGCGGTGGTGCGGGTGCTGTCCTCGCTCGATATCCAGGTGGAGCCGGACTACCAGCCCTACCTGGAGCGTTTCCCGCTGCCGGCGTGACGGGGCGGCGCATGGCGCCCGTGCGCCGGGCGCATGGTCATTGCGCTCGACGCGCCATGCGGCGCCGCGTCAGGCTGATGGCATGAACCCGTCCCTGCGCGCCGCGATGCCGATCCTGATCGGCGTGTCCGTCATGCTGTCCCTGGCCATGGGCATCCGCCAGAGCCTGGGGCTGTTCATGGCGCCGGCGACGCAGGACCTCGGCATGGCGGTGGCGCAGTTCACCCTGGCCATCGCGGTGCAGAATCTGGGCTGGGGGTTCCTCACGCCGTTTGCCGGGGCGGCGACGTCGCGCTGGGGGTTCCGGCCGGTGCTGATGGTGGGGGTGGCGGCCTATATCGCGGGGCTGGCGGTGATGGGGCTGGCGCAGGGTGCCTGGTCCATGATGATCGGCGCGGGGCTGCTGATCGGTCTGGCGCTGGCCTGCACGGGCAGTGGCATGGCGCTGGCCGTGGCGTCGCGGCCGGTGCCGGTGGCGGTGCGGTCGACGGCGCTCGGCATGGTCTCGGCGGCGGGATCGGTGGGGGCGCTGATCGCCGCGCCGGTCGGGCAGGTGCTGGCCGAGGGCTGGGGCTGGCGGGCGGGCGTGGCGGGCTTCCTGCTGATCGCGCTGGCGATGGTGCCGGCGGCCTGGATCGCCGGGCGGGTCGATGCCGTGCCGGTGCCGCCGCTGGCGCGCGGCGAGTCGCCCCGCATGGGGGTCGCGCTGAAGCAGGCGATGACGCATGTGCCCTTCCTGGTGATGGCGGGTGCGTATTTCGTCTGCGGGCTGCAGCTGGTGTTCCTGACCACGCATCTGCCGTCGTATCTCGCGCTGTGCGGGCAGGACCCGATGCTGTCGGCCAAGGCGCTCGGCACCATCGGCGCCTTCAACGTGCTGGGGTCGCTGTTCTTCGGCTGGGCCGGCGGGCGGTGGAACAAGGGGGCGCTGCTGGGCGGCATCTACCTGGTACGCTCGGCGGTGCTCGGGCTGTATTTCGCCTGGCCGCCCAGCGAGGCATCGACCCTGGTATTTGCCGCCATCATGGGGTTCCTGTGGCTTGGCGTGGCGCCGCTGGTGGCGGGGCTGGTCGCGGAATTCTTCGGCCTGCGCTTCCAGGCGATGATCCAGGGCATCGCCTTCATGTCCCACCAGCTGGGGTCGTTCCTGGGGGCCTTTGGCGGCGGCGTGCTGTTCGACCTGAACGGGGACTACGTGCTGGCCTGGCAGCTCGGCGTGGGGATGGGGCTGACCGCCGGGGCCATCCAGGTGGCCTATGCGTTGCGCGGCAGCCCGCCGGATCCCCGCCCGGTCCCGGCGTGATGCTTTTCCGCGCGCCGGCAATCCCGTATGTGACAGCCACAGCTTCGTCCTAGGGAGGGACCCCCGCATGAATCGTCGCGCCCTGATGGGGGCTGCCGCCGTCGCCCCCGTTGCCATCGCCGCGCCCGCGCTGGCGCAGACCCAGATGCCGGAGGTGCGCTGGCGCCTCACCTCCTCCTTCCCGCGCAACCTCGATGTGCTGTTCGGCACCGCCGAGAGCATCGCGCGGCGCGTCGGCGAGCTCACCGACGGGCGCTTCCGCATCACCGCCTTCCCGGGCGGCGAGATCGCGCCGCCGCTGGCCGCGCTCGATGCCGTGCAGTCGGGTTCGGTCGAATGCGCGCATACCGCGCCGTACTACTACGTGGGCAAGGAGCCCGGCTTCGCCTTCTTCACCGCGATGCCCTTCGGCCTGAACAGCCGCATGTACAACGCCTGGTTCCGCCATGGCGGCGGCGGCGAGCTGTGTGCCGAGCTGATGGGCGAGTACAACGCCGTCTCCTTCCCCGCCGGCGACACCGGCGCGCAGATGGGCGGCTGGTTCCGCAACGAGGTGCCGAACCTGGCCGCGCTGAACGGGCTGAAGTTCCGCATCGCCGGCTTCGCGGGGCAGGTGTTCCAGCGGCTTGGCGCGGCGCCCACGCAGGTGGCCGCGGCCGACATCTACCCCTCGCTGGAGCGCGGCACGCTCGATGCCGTCGAATTCGTGGGCCCGCATGACGACGAGAAGCTCGGCTTCGTGCGCGTGGCGCGCTTCTACTACGCGCCGGGCTTCTGGGAGCCGGGCGCGCGGCTGCACTTCATGGCGAACCGCGCGGCCTACAACGCGCTGCCGGACATCTACAAGAACGCCATCGCGGTCGCCTGCGCCGAGGCCGATACCACCATGCTGGCGCGCTACGACGACCTGAACCCGAAGGCGCTGCGCCGCCTGGTGGCGGCCGGGGCGCAGCTGCGCTTCTTCAACCGCGACATCATGCAGGCGGCGTGGAACGCAGCGACCGAGGTCTATACCGAGACCGCCGGGCGCAACCCGCGGTTCAAGAAGATCCTGGACTCCTACATCCCGTACCGGAACGAATCCTACCAGTGGTTCCGCGTGGCGGAGAATTCCTTCGACAACTTCGCCTTTCCGGCGGCTGCAGCGCGCTGAAAGCGCGCGGTAGCCGCCAGAAAGGCAGCATTTTTTCGTCCCTCAGACGGCGGGCGGCGGGCATCCGCCCGCCTTGCCTTCGCGCCATGGACTGGTGCGCCGGGGGCGAGTGATGGTCTGGGCGCGGTCGCGCCTTGCGCTCCCGGATCGCTGCCGCGATCCGAAAGATGGGCGGCGCATGGCCCACGATTCACGTGGCCGCCCGATTCACGCCATGACCTTCAGCGCATAAGGTCGCCCTCACACCGCGCGCGGATTCGGCCATGGATTTCGGTTCGCTCTTCTCCGCCCTGCTCATGGGCATCGTCGAGGGGCTCACCGAGTTCCTGCCGATCTCCTCCACCGGCCACCTGATCCTGCTGGGCGAACTGATCGGCTTCCGCGGCCCGCCCGGCAAGACCTTCGAGATCTCGATCCAGCTCGGCGCCATCCTGGCGGTCGTGGTGATCTACCGGGGGCTGATCGTGAACCTGCTGCGCGGCATGTGGCGGCCGGGGCTCGAACGCTTCTACGTGATGAACCTGGTGCTCGCCTTCCTGCCGGCCGCGATCATCGGCGCCACGCTGCATTCCACCATCACCGGCGCGCTGTTCAATCCCTGGGTGGTCTGCGTCGCGCTGATCGTCGGCGGCGCCGCCATCATCGCGATCGAACGCGCACGCCCGGCGCCCAGCATCCACTCGGTGCCCGAGATCGGGCCGCTCGCCGCCGTGCTGATCGGCTGCGGTCAGGCGCTGGCGATGATCCCGGGCACCTCGCGCTCGGGTGCCACCATCATCACCGCGCTGGTGATCGGCGTGGACCGCAAGACCGCCGCCGAATTCTCCTTCGTGCTGGCGATCCCGACCATGGTCGCGGCGACCGTCTACTCGCTGTACAAGGCGCGCGCCGAGATCGACGTCTCGGCCTTCGGGCAGATCGGCGTGGGGTTCGTGGCCGCCTTCGTCGTCGCCTATTTCACCGTGCGCGCGGTGCTGGCGGTGATCGGGCGCATCGGCTTCACGCCCTTCGGCTGGTACCGCATCGGGCTCGGGCTGGTGATGATGGCGGTGCTGGCGCTGCGCTGAGGCTCACGCCGCGCGCAAAGCCTCGGTGCCGCCGCGCAGGTCCAGCACGCCCACAACCTGCCCCAGGTTGCCGGCCACCAGGTGGACCATGCCCGCCGGCATGGCGTCGAAGGCGATCTCGACGCGCAACGCCTCGCCCTCGCGCCGCGCCATCACCAGGTCGGGCGTCAGGTCGCGCTTCGCCAGCGGCTGCAGCAGGCGCGGGAGCATGCCGGGCACGGCTTCCACGAGCAGGTCGAAACGCGCGCGTACGTAGTGTTCGGGGTTGTTCATGGCAGGGATCGCTTCGGTCGTTGGCAGGAGGGGCGGCGCGGGCCGGTCGGCCGAGGGCACGCCCGCCCCGGAGCGCGTCCCTAACGGGCCGTGCCGGTAATTCGACCTGCGATGCGCGGAACCATTGCCATGCGACGCAGCCTAGCGATGCCGGTGCCCCTGCACCAGCCTCGCGCAGGGCCTGGCAACCGACGACGCGAAATGAGCAACTTCCGTGCGGCCCGCCGGTGCCGGACGCAGGCAATGCGCAGCCTGCCCGCTGCGCCGCGCAGCATTCGGCCGGCCTTGGCGCGTGCGGGTCGGGCCGGGCGTTGTCGCGACGCCACGCGGCGATCCGATCCGCCCTTCCGGAGCCGTCGCCTGGCGCGACCCATGCGGGGACCGCGCGCGCCGTCTGGCCGATGTCGCCGACGATGAAGCGCCCGGTCGCGGGGTCGAGGCCGGCGCGGAACGGATCGTGCCGGCCGGTGCCGACGATCGCGTTCCGCCCCGCCGTGGGTCGGCCGGCGGCGTCCACGCCGCGCCGCGCTGTCCAATGGCCATGGCCCCGCGCCGTGGCCCATGGCAATGAGACCTAGCGCCTTGTTTTCGTGCGCCTCTTTGTCCGACCGGGTGATTCCACCTGGTCGCGATCTGCTCTAGGGTCACGATCCTGTCACCCGGGAGCCACCGCCATGCGCCGCCGCCACCTGATCCTCGCCGTCCCCGCGCTGCTGGCGGCGCCGGCGCTCGCGCAATCCTACCCGGGGCCGGTCCGCATCATCGTGCCCTTCGCCACCGGCGGCACCACCGACATCATCACCCGCCTGATCGCCGACGAAATGGGCCGGCGCCTGTCCACCACGGTGATCGTGGAGAACCGGCCGGGCGCGGGTGCCACGCTCGGCACCGGGCTGGTCGCGCGCGCGGCGCCGGACGGCACCACGCTGCTCGTCTCGACCATCTCGGGCATGGCGGTGGGCAATACGCTGTACCGCGACCGCATCCAGTGGGATGCCGACCGCGACTTCGCGCATATCGCGACCATCCTCGGCACGCCGTACCTGCTGCTGGTGAACCCTGCCACGTCGATGAACACGGTGGCGGATTTCATCGCCGCGGCGAAGTCGCCGCGCGGTGTCGCCTATGCCACCAGCGGGATCGGGTCGGTGCCGCACCTGGTCGGGCTGCGCATCGCGCAGGCGGCGGGGTTCGAACTGCAGCACATCCCGTATCGCGGCGGGTCGCAGGCGGCCACCGATGCGATCGCCGGCACCGTGCCGTCGGTGATGGACAGCCTGACCGCCGCATCGGCGTATATCCGCGCCGGGTCGCTGCGCGCGCTGGCCTTCACGACGCGCGCGCGCATCGCCGATTTCCCACAGATCCCGACCTTCATCGAGAGCGGCTTCCCCGACATCATCGCCGATGGCTGGGCCGGCATCGCGGCGCCGGCAGGCACGCCGCGCGCCTTGCAGGAACGCCTGGCGGCGGCGATCCGCGAGGCGATGGCCGCACCCCAGGTCGCGCGCCGCTACGCCGAGACGGCGACGCTGCCCGGCACGCTGTTCCTGGATGACGCGCAGGCCTTCGTGCGCGCCGAGATCGCCGCCTGGGCGCCGGTGGTGCGCGCCTCGGGCGCGACGCCGGGCTGAGGCGGCGCGCGCCGATCCGGGGAGCGACGATCGGCGGGGGCGCGCGCGCCGCGATGCCCCGCAGCCTTCGCGCGGCGTGCCATGCCCGACACGCCGCAGGCGCGATCCGCCGGCGACCGGTTGCATTTCCACTGGCGCATCACGCCGCATCGGGTTTTGATCGCGGGCAAGGACGGCGCGACACCTCTGCCGCATCAGGCCGGTCGCATCGATCCAGACAGGGAGGAGATCAGAATGGCACGCGTCGCACTCGTCACCGGAGGCCAGCGCGGCATCGGCGCCGCCATCAGCGAGGCCCTGCAGGCCGCCGGCCGCAAGGTCGTCGCGTCCTATGCCGGCAACGATGCGGCGGCCGAGGCCTTCACCAAGCGCACCGGCATCCCCTGCTACAAGTTCGACGTCGGCGACTACGAGGCCTGCGCCGCCGCGATGAAGAAGATCGATGCCGAGGTCGGCGCGGTCGAGATCCTGGTGAACAATGCCGGCATCACCCGCGACGGCACCATGAAGCGCATGTCGCGCGACATGTGGGACGCGGTGATCGATACTAACCTCGGTTCCTGCTACAACATGTGCAAGCTGGCCTGGGACGGCATGTCGGCGCGCAAGTTCGGCCGCATCGTGAATATCGGGTCGATCAACGGCCAGGCGGGGCAGTACGGCCAGGTGAACTACGCCGCCGCCAAGTCCGGCATCCACGGATTCACCAAGGCGCTGGCGCAGGAAGGCGCCCGTGCGCAGATCACCGTGAACGCCATCGCGCCCGGCTACGTGGACACCGAGATGGTGCGCGCCGTCCCCCCCGACGTGCTCGAGAAGATCATCGCGCGCATTCCGATGGGCCGACTGGGCCGCGCCTACGACATCGCGCGCGGCGTGCTGTTCCTGACCGCCGACGATGCCGATTTCATCACCGGGTCGACGCTGTCGATCAATGGCGGGCAGCACATGTACTGATGCGTCCGGCGGCGGCGCCGACGCATCCGCGCGCAGGGTCGGCGGAAGCCTTGCTGCGAATCGACGCGGCGTGGCGGCTGCGCGCCAGGCACGGCCCGTGCGCGCCGTCGCCGTGATCGGGCGCGACGGGCCGGACCCGTCGCGCCGCGCCGTCGCGCGCGACAGCCACATCACCGCCATCGAGGGCTTCGCGCGCGAGGGGCTGTTGCTGCTCGGCCTGCCGCTGCATTCGCCGCAGGGGCGCTCGGAAGGCTCGCTGATGGTGGTGGCGGCGCCGCACGACTACCTGGCGCGCGAGCCCTTCGCCGTCGCGGGTGTGTGGCGGGATGTCGCCTGCCGGCCGATCGGCATCCCGTCCCTGCCGTGGCGCGACTGGCCGGTGGAGGCGGACCTGCCGCCCGGGCGCGGCCATACCATCCTGGTGCTGGAGGGCGAGGCGCAGCCGGCACGGCTGGCCGCAGCCGCCGCGTCCGGGTTGCTGGTCTTCGCGGCCGAGACGCTCGACCGGCCCGGCGCCATCCTGGTGACGGCGCATCGCGACGATGCCGCGGCGCTGGCCTTCGTCGGCGCCGACGCGCTGCTGCGCCGCTGCGCGGTGACGATTCACGCCACGCGGTTCCGGCCGCTGCCCTATCGACCGCTGCCGCGGCCCGGCGACGCCGATCGCGCAGGAACCCGCGCATCCCGCTGACGCGCCGTGCGGCATGCCGCTGACGCGCCGTGCCGCATACCGCTGACGCGCCGTGCGGCGTACCGCTGACGCGCCGTGCGGCGCGTGCCAGGATCGCGCCCGTCAGCGGATCAAGGAGAACGCGCCATGGGCTACGTCATCATCGCCTGGGACGGCACCGATCCGGCGCGGCGCGCCGCCGCGCGCGACCGGCACATGGCGGTGCTCACGCGCTGGGCGGGGGATGGGCGGCTGGCGCTCGGCCTGCCGCTGTTCACGCCGGACTGGCGCCCGGCCGGGTCGCTGATGGTGCTGGAGGTGCCCGACCAGGCGGGCCTAGACGCCTACCTGGCCGAGGAGCCCTTCGCGGTGGAGGGCGTGTGGGACCGCTGGAGCGTGCATCCCTTCCGCATCGCGCCGCTGCCCTATCGGCCGCTGCCGCAGCCGGGCGACCCGGTCTCGGCCTCGCGCACCCATACCGTGATCGTCGCGATGGATGGTGCCGATGCGCAGGCGCCGGCGCGCCGCCAGGCCGTGCGCGCGCAGCACATGGCCCGCGTGGCGCCGCTGGCCGCGCAGGGCGTGCTGGCGATGGGCGGCGCCATCGTGGATGAGGCCGGCGCCATGCGCGGTTCGATCGCGGTGACGCGCCATGCAACCGATGCCGAGGCGCAGGCCTGGATCGCCGAGGACCCCTACGTGACCGGCGACGTGTGGCGCGACATCACGCTGCATGGCACGCGCTTCGCCGGGCTGCCCTATCGCCCGCTGCCGGGCGCGGGCGGCTGACACCGGGTGGATCTGCGCGAACAGGACATCCTGGGCGAGGCGATCGGCGCGCATTGGTATTATCGCAGCAAGTCGCGGGCGATGTTCCGGCTGCTGGAGGGCGTGGCGCCGCGATCGGTGCTCGACATCGGGGCGGGGTCCGGCTTCTTCGCGCGCGAATGGCTGCTGCGCGGGGGCGCGGAACGCGCGACCTGCGTCGATCCGCACTACCCCGCCGATCGCGATGAGTCGGTGGCGGGCAGGCCATTGCTGTTCCGCCGCGCCGTGGCGGCCACCGATGCCGACCTGCTGCTGCTGATGGATGTGCTGGAGCATGTCGAGGACGATGTCGCGTTGCTGCGCGACCATGCGCGCATCGCGCCGCGCGGTGCCACGGTGCTGCTGACGGCACCGGCCTTCGGGTGGCTCTGGAGCGGGCACGACGTGTTCCTGGGCCACCGCCGCCGCTACAGCGTGGCGCGGCTGGAGGCCACGGCGCGCGCTGCCGGCATCGTGGTCGACAGGGCCTGCTATTTCTTCGCGGCGGTGTTTCCGCTGGCCGTGGCGCAGCGGCTGCCCGCGATCCTGCGCCGCGGCGCGGGCGGGCCCGACCCGGCCCCGCAGTGCGACATGCGGCGGCACGGGGCGCTGGCCGACCGGGTGCTCGGCGCCTTCTGCGCGGCCGAGTTGCCGGTGTTTCCCGCCAACCGGCTGTTCGGGCTGAGCGTCTTCCTGCGCGGCCGCGTGGGATAGGCGGCGCTGCGCCCCGCCACACCCACGACAGCCGCTACGCCGCCTTCGCCAGTGCCACGTCGAAGGATGCGCCGGTCTTCTCGCGCATCTCCTCCAGCGTCACGCCGGGCGCGAGTTCGGTCAGCACCAGGCGCGTCGGTCCCTTGCGCGCCAGTTCGAACACGCCGAGGTCGCTGATCACGATGTCCACCACGCGCGCGCCGGTCAGCGGCAGGGTGCATTCGGGCAGCAGCTTGGGCTTGCCGCCGGCGGTGTGTTCCATCAGCACGATCACGCGCTTCACACCCGCCACCAGGTCCATGGCGCCGCCCATCCCCTTCACCATCTTGCCGGGGATCATCCAGTTCGCCAGGTCGCCATTCGCCGCGACCTGCAGCGCGCCCAGGATCGACAGGTCGATATGCCCGCCGCGGATCATGCCGAAGGACTGCGCGCTGTCGAAATAGCTGCTGGTGGGCAGCTGCGTGATGGTCTGCTTGCCGGCATTGATCAGGTCTGCATCCTCCTCGCCCTCGATCGGGAAGGGGCCGAGGCCGAGCATGCCGTTCTCGCTCTGCAGCTGCACGTTGAAGCCGGCGGGGACGTGGTTGGCCACCAGCGTCGGGATGCCGATGCCGAGGTTCACGTAGAAGCCGTCCTGCAGTTCGCGCGCGGCGCGCGCGGCCATCTCGTCGCGGTTCCAGGCCATGTCCGTGTTCCCCTTCAGGCCGCGCGCTTGCGCACGGTGCGCTGTTCGATGCGCTTCTCGTAGCCCGCGGGGCAGACGATCATGCGCTTGATGAAGATGCCGGGCGTGTGGATGTGGTCGGGGTCGATTGTGCCGGCATCGACCAGGTGCTCGACCTGCGCGATGGTCACCTTCGCCGCGGTCGCCATCATCGGGTTGAAGTTCCGCGCGGTCTTGCGATAGGCGAGGTTGCCCTCGGTGTCGCCGGTATGGGCGTGCACGATCGCGAGGTCGGCGAAGATGCCGCGCTCCATCACATAGGTCTCGCCGTCGAACTCCCGCGTCTCCTTGCCCTTCGCGACCTCGGTGCCGACGCCGGTCTTGGTGAAGAAGGCGGGGATGCCGGCGCCGCCGGCGCGGATGCGCTCGGCGAGCGTGCCCTGCGGGTTGAATTCGATCTCGAGCTCGCCGGCCAGGTATTGCCGCGCGAACTCGGCATTCTCCCCGACATAGGAGCTGATCATCTTGCGGATCTGGCGGGTCTTGAGCAGCAGGCCGAGCCCCGCATCGTCGATGCCGGCATTGTTCGACACCACGGTCAGGTCCTTGGCGCCGGAGTCGCGAATGGCTTCGATCAGCAGGGCGGGGATGCCGCACAGGCCGAATCCGCCGGAGTGGATGACCATGCCGTCGCGCAACACGCCGGCGAGAGCCGCCTTCGCGTCAGGATAGAGCTTGCCCATGGGGAACCCCCGAACGTTTCCTGGAAGGCTTCTCCCTAGCGTTCCGCGCGTCGCGCCGGAAGGGGTTCGTGCCCCCTTGCGGGGGTCGGACACCGGGGCTATACCGCGCGCCTCTTCCCCGGGGGGCCATAGCTCAGTTGGGAGAGCGCTTGAATGGCATTCAAGAGGTCGTCGGTTCGATTCCGATTGGCTCCACCAGTTGAACCGCCGGTTTCCGAGTGATCGGGACCGGCGGTTCCATGTCCGGCCCCTGCCGGCGCCGCGCGACCATGATTCGCGCGGCATGAAACCGACTCATCGCTGTCGTCGCAGACCCAACGCTTGACGGGCGGAAAACCGCGCCGATAGCCTCGCCGCCACAACAGGACGGCGCCCGCCATGGCGACCGCCAAGGGGGGACGCCATGACGCATCCGCGCATTGCCCGTCGCAGCCTGCTGGCGGGTGCCGCCGCGCTGGGCGCCACGCCGGCGCTCGGCCAGGCGAAGCCCTATGCCGGACAGACCCTCAATGGCGCCGCGTTCCAGAGCACCTTCTTCGAATACCTGCGCGGCTATTTCCCGGAATTCGAGGAACGCACCGGCGCACGGGTCAACTTCAACACCCAGGCCTTCCCGGTCTACAACCAGCGCACCGACCTGGAGCTGTCCACGCGCGGCAGCGCGCTGGATGTGGTGAACGTCACCTTCATCTACTCGGGGCGCTGGATCGGCGCGGGGTGGCTGACCAACCTCAGTGACTTCGTGGCCGACCGCAACCGCACGCCGGCCGACTGGGATGCGGCGGATTTCGTCTCCGGCGCGCAATCGGCGATGACCAACGCGCAGGGCCAGACCTTCGGCTTCGCCTGGGAAGCCGGCGCGATGCTGCTGGCGGCGAGCCGCGCCGACATCCTCGACCGTGCGAACCAGCCGATGCCCACCACCTTCGACGCGCTGCTGGCGGCCTGCGACGCCGTGCAGGGGCGCGAGAGCATGACCGCCTTCGTCGCCGACCGGCTGCACCACTGGAACTGGATCCCGTATTTGATGGGCATGGGCGGCCAGGTCTTCCGCGATCCGCCCGGGAACCTGACGCCGATGCTCGGCACGCCCGAGGCGATCCGCGCCGCGCAATGGTATGCCGACCTGCTGTCGAAATTCGCGCCCTCGGGCGGGTTGTCCTTCTCCGACGACCAGGCGATGCGCGCGCAGATGTCGGGGCGGTCGATGTTCCGCACCCAGGCGATCACCTGGCTGGTGCCGCTCGCCAAGCACGAGGAAAGCACGGTGAAGTCGACCGTGCGCTACGCGCTGATGCCGGCGGGGCCGCAGGGCAACTACCCGGGGTCGAACAGCCACGGCCTGGGCATTCCGGCGGGGTCGCGCCGCAAGGAACTCGCCTGGGAGTTCATCCAATGGGCGCTGTCGAAGGACATGCTGAACCGCATCGTCCGAACCCATGGCTATCCGAGCGTGTGCCGGCGGTCGGTCATCACGGGCGAGGCCTTCAAGACCGCGCTGACGCTGAACGGGCAGGACGTGGCGTCGCTGTATCTCCAGGTGCTCGAACTCGGTGGGCGCAGCGGCTACATGAAGTACCGCACCGTGCCGGTCTTCCCGCAGGTGGGGGACACCATCAACCGCGGCATCGACCGGATCGCCACGCGCCAGCAGGGCGCGGAGGCGGCAATGCGCCAGACCCAGCAGGATGCGGTGCAGGTGCTCACGCGCGCGGGCGTGCGGCTGGACGGCGGCTGAGGGCGTGACGGCGGCATCCGTTCGGCGCCACGGCGTCGAACGCGCGCGCACGCGCTTCTTCCAGCTGTGCCTGGCGCCGTCGCTGGCGGTGCTGGCGGTCATCACGCTGGCGCCGGCGGTCTTCCTGCTGGTCAGCAGCCTGACGCCGCTCGACCTCACGCGGCCGGAGACGGTGGGGGATTTCTCGCGCCCGCTGGAGAATTTCCGGCTGATGCTGGCGGATGGTCGGCTCGGCAATTCGGTCTGGGTGCAGGCGAAGCTGTCCTTCTGGACGGTGCTGCTGCAATTGCTGATCGGCTTCGGCCTGGCGCTGCTGCTCAACAGCCGCGACCGCATGATCGAGGCGCTGCGCACCGTCTTCCTGATCCCGATGGTGCTGCCGCCGATCGTCGTCGCGATCATCTGGAAGGTGATCTACACGCCGGACATCAGCCCGATGCATTGGGGGCTTTCGGTGCTGGGGGTGACGATCCCGTCGCTCATCACCGATCCCGACTGGGCGCTGACCGCCATCATCATCGCCGATACCTGGCAGTGGTTCCCCTTCACCATGCTGATGACGCTGGCGGCGTTGCAGATGATGCCGCAGGAGCTGATCGACGCGGCCAAGGTGGATGGCGCTTCCGCCTGGCAGATGACCTGGCACGTCACGCTGCCCTTCCTGCGCGGCGTGCTGCTGGTGGCCGGGCTGTTCCGGCTGATCGACAGCATCAAGGCCTTCCCGCTGATCTTCATCCTGACCGATGGCGGACCCGGCAGCCTGACCGAGGTGACCAACTACTATTCCTTCCAGCAGGCCTTCAATTTCTCGCTGCTGGGGTATTCCAGCGCGATCACCGTCGTCTTGCTGGCGGCCAGCATCGCCTTGAGCTGGGTCATCATCCGCGCCATCGGCTGGGGGCATCGTGACTAGCGAACGCCGAATCCTGAACCTGCTCGCGCTGGCGCTCGCCTTCCTCGCGATGGCGCCCTTCCTGTGGCTGCTGCAGATGTCCTTCAAGACCAACGCGCAGGTCTTCACCTTCCCGCCGGAGCTGTTCTTCACGCCGACGCTGGAGAACTACGCGGCGCTGTGGAACACCGGCTTCCGGCAGTCCTTCCTGAATTCGCTGGTGGTGAGCACGGCGGCGACGGTGCTGCCGATGCTGCTGGGCGTGCCGGCCGCCTATGCGCTGTCGCGCTGGCAGGCGCGCGCGGCGTCCGGCATCAGCCTGTGGATCCTGGCCTCGCGCATGGCGCCGCCGATCGCCTTCACCATCCCGTACTTCCTGGCCTACCGGCATCTCGGGCTGATCGACACCTGGGCGGGGCTGGTGCTGATCTACCTGACCTTCAACCTGTCCCTGGTGATCTGGATGATGCGGCCCTTCTTCGACCAGCTGCCGCGCGCGCTGGAGGAAGCCGCCTGGATCGACGGCGCGACCACGGCGCAGGGCTTCTGGCGCATCGTGCTGCCGCTGGCCGCCCCCGGCCTCGCGGCGACCGCCATCCTGTGCTTCCTGTTCGCCTGGAACGACTTCTTCTTCGCGCTGATCCTCACGCGCACCGAGGCGATGACCGCCCCCGTCGCGGTGGTGAACTTCATGAACTACGAAGGCTGGGAGTGGGGCCGCATCGCCGCCGGCGGCACCATGGTCATGCTGCCCGTGCTGGTCTTCTCGCTGCTGGTGCGGAAGTACCTGGTGCACGGGCTGACCGGCGGCGCGGTGAAAGGATGACCATGGACCCGACTGCGAAGCGCCGGATCGGACGGACGGCGCTGGAGGCGACCGCGCTCGGCTTCGGCGGCGCGCCGCTGGGCGGCTTCCGCGCCACCATCCCCGAGGCCGAGGCGCAGGCCATCCTCGATGCCGCTTGGGAGGGCGGGGTGCGGCTGTTCGATACCTCCCCCTTCTACGGCCACGGCCGCAGCGAATTGCGCTTCGGCCATGCGCTGCGCCAGCGCCCGCGCGACCAGTACATCCTGTCCACCAAGATCGGCCGCGTGATGCATGCGGCACGCCCTGGCGAGGCACCACCGGCGGGGATGCGCCCCAACGGCCTGCCCGGCTTCCTGCCGCGCTTCGACTACACCTATGACGGCGTGATGCGGTCGCTCGAACAATCGCATCTGCGCCTGGGCCTCGACCGCATCGACGTGGTGCTGATCCACGACATCGACCTCTGGAGCGTGGGCGACCCCGACGTGCTGGAGGACCGCTTCCGCACCGCGATGGATGGCGGCTACCGCGCCCTGCACGAACTGCGCGAACAGGGCGTGATCGGCGCCATCGGCTGCGGGCTGAACGACGCCGGGATGTGCCTGCGATTCGCCCGCGCCGGCGATTTCGACTGCATGCTGCTGGCCGGCCGCTACACGCTGCTGGAACAGGGCGCGATGGCGGCATTCCTGCCCTATTGCGCCGAACGCGGCATGAGCGTGATCCTGGGCGGCCCCTTCAATTCCGGCATCCTGGCCGCCGAGGTCAAGGACAGCGCCACCTACGACTACGCCACCGCGCCGCCCGCCGTGGTGGCCAAGGCCCGGCGCATCGAGGCGGTCTGCCGCCGCCACGACACGCCGCTGCCGGCCGCGGCGCTGCAGTTCGTGCTGGCGCATCCGGTGGTCTGCTCGGTCATCCCGGGCGCGCTGGCGCGCAGCGAGATCGAGGCGAACATCGCGCATCTGCGCCGCCCGATCCCCGCCGCGCTGTGGCATGACTTGAAGGCGGAGGGCCTGCTCGATCCCGCCGCCCCCGTGCCGGGTGGCTGACCGCCATGCCGATCCGCGGTCCCGGCGTGATGCTCTCGCAGTTCATGGGCGATGCCGCGCCCTTCGACAGCCTCGATGGCGTGGTCGGCTGGCTGGCCGGCTTCGGCTACACGGGCGTGCAGATCCCGGTCCATGACCCGCGCCTGATCGACCTGCCGCGCGCCGCGCAGGACGATGGGTATTGCCGCGACTACCGGGCACGGCTGGCGGGGCTGGGTGTCGAGATCAGCGAGCTCGCCGCCCATCGCGCCGGCCAGCTCATGGCGGTGAACCCGGCCTTCGCCGAGCTGAACGAGGTCTTCGCCGCACCCGAGGCGCGCGGCGACCCGGCCGCCCGCAGCGCCTGGGCCGAGCAGCAGCTGCACCTGGCGATCGAAGCCGCCGCGCGGCTTGGCCTGACGCGGCTGTGTTCCTTCTCCGGCGCCTTCGTCTGGCCCTACATCTACCCCTGGCCGCCGGCGCCGCCCGGCCTGATCGACACCGCCTTCGGCGAGCTCGCGCGCCGCTGGCGCCCCATCCTGGACCACGCCGATCGCGCGGGCATCGACATCTGCTTCGAACTGCATCCCGGCGAGGACCTGCACGACGGCGCCACCTTCGACCGCTTCCTGGCGCTGGTGGACGGGCATCGCCGCGCGCGCATCCTGTTCGACCCGAGCCACATGCTGCTGCAGCACATGGACTACCTCGGCTTCATCCTGCGCTACGGTGGTCGCATCGGCGCCTTCCATGCCAAGGATGCGGAATTCGTGCGCAGCGACCGCAGCGGCGTCTATGGCGGCTTCCAGGATTGGCGCGACCGGCCGGCGCGGTTCCGGTCCCTGGGCGATGGGCAGGTGGATTTCCCCGGCGTCTTCGCGCGCCTCGCGCATGTCGGCTACGACGGCTGGGCCACGCTGGAATGGGAATGCTGCTACAAGCGCAAGGAGGACGGCGCCGCGGAAGGCGCCCCCTTCATCGCGCGCCACATGATCGCGATGACCGGCCAGCCCTTCGACGCGGCATTGCGCCGGCCGCTGGATGACGCGGCGGCGCGGCGCATCCTGGGCATCGGCGCATGACGGCGCCGCTGCGCCTCGGCCTGGTGGGCGGTGCCGCGCCATCCATGATCGGCCAGGTGCATCGCCGTGGCGCCACCATGGACAACGCCTTCGCGCTGGTCGCCGGCGCGCTGTCGAGCGATGCCGGGCGCGGCCGCGCCGCGGCGGCGGAATACGGCATCGCGCCCGACCGCGCCTATGCCAGCATCGAGGAGATGATCGCGCGCGAGGCGGCGCGCCCCGACGGCATCGAGGCCGTCGCCATCGTCACGCCGAATGACCTGCACCACGCGCAGGCGCTCGCCGCGATCGCCGCCGGGCTCGATGTCATGCTCGACAAGCCGATCGCCAACAGCGTGGCGCAGGCCGAGCAGATCTCCCGCGCCGCCGCGTCGCGCGGGGTAGCGGTCGGTGTCGCGCATGCCTATTCCGGCTATCCGATGATCCGCGAGGCGCGCGCGCTGGTCGCCGCCGGGCGCATCGGCGCGCTGCGGATGGTGCAGGTGGAATACTTCGGCGCCGGCCTCGCCGCGCGGGTCGAGGAGGCGCCCGACGCATCGCGCCGCTGGCGGCTCGACCCCGCGCGCAGCGGGCCGTCGCTGGTGCTGGGCGACATCGGCACCCATGCGCATCACCTGGCCTGCTTCGTCGCCGGGGAACCCTTTGCCGCGATCAGCGCGGAAGTCGGCGCGCTGATGCCCGGTCGCGTCGTGCAGGACTACGCGCAGGCGCGCTTCCGCCTGGCCGGCGGCGCGCGCGGGTCGATGGTGCTCTGCCAGGGCGCGGCGGGGGCGGAGAACCACATCCTGCTGCGCGTCTTCGGCGAGCACGGCCACATCGAATGGCGCCACGCCGCGCACAACGAGCTGCGCCTGGCGCCGCTGGATGGCTTCCCGATGATGCTCTCGCGCGGCCACCCGATGCTGTCGGCGGCCGCGACGCGCGCCACGCGCTTCCGTCGCACGGGCCATCCGGAAGGCCTGCACGAGGCCTTCGCGACGCTCTACCTCGACCTCGCGGCGCAGGCGGTGGCGCGGCGGCGCGGCGTCGCGCCGGACCCGCTGGCGCTGACGTTGCCGGGCGCGCAGGCAGGGCTCGACGGGCTGCGCTTCATCGAGGCGGCGCTGCGCTCGGCGGCGCGCGAGGGGGGCTGGGAGGCGCTGTAGCGCCGTGCGTCCCGGCGCGGGGGATCGCGCGCCTCGCCGCGCGGCAATGCCCTTCGCCACGCGGTTTCGCGACCCTCCCCGCCCGGCCAGGGGATCGGGCGCCGCGCTACGCCAGCAGGCGCATCAAGGGCAGCAGCGACGGCGCCTCATCGAGCGACCACAGCGCCGCGACGAGCGCGTCGCTGCGCTCCTCCAGGCCACCCAGCGCGGCATTGCTGCGGAACTTCGCCGCCAGCTCCGCATCGCTCAGCGGCACCTCCAGGCTGCCGCGCGGCGCGATCACCGTGCGCAGCTGCTCGGACCCATCGGCCAGGCGCAGCGTCACGCGCGCGGCGCCGCGCGGCAGGCTGGCGTCGAGCTGCGCCACGACCCGGCCGCGGAACCGCGCGAGCGCCGCATCATCCACCGCCGGCATCTCGAACTCCGCCACGCCGGCACGGCCCAGCGTCAGCGCGATAGCCGCGGCATGATGGATGCTCACGCGCGCATCGCGTTCGTTGCGCACCACGCGGTCGCCGCGCGCCAGCAGCAACGCGTCGCCGGCGACGGTCACGCCCTCGATTCTCGCGGCATCGCCGCCGATCGCCTCGCGCAACTCCAGGCAGGCGTCGATCACCGCATGGAACACGATGCCGGCGGGATAGGGCTTGTAGGTGTTGCGCGCGGCTTCCCAGCGGGTGCCGAGCTCGCCGGCCATCGCGCCCACATCCGGCACGTCGCCCATCGCACGAGCCCAGCCCAGCGGGCCCTCGATGGCGGTCGGCGCGGCCTCGTAGCCGGCCTCCGCGAACAGCGCGGCCAGCATCCCGTTGCGCGCGGCATTGCCGACCGCCACGTTCTTCGCCGCGGTCGGCAGGTTCTCCACCAGGCCGGATGACTGGCTGGCCGCGATGCCGAGCGCCTGCGCGGTCTGCGCCGCGGTCAGCCCGAGCAGCCTGGCGCAGCCCGCCGCCGCGCCGAACACGCCGGCACTCGCGGTGATGTGCCAACCCCGCGCGTAATGCCCGGGCGAGACGCCGAGCCCGACGCGGCACGCGACCTCGATGCCCAGCAGCACCGCATGCAGCGCCGCCGCGCCGGACAGCCCGCGCTGTTCCGCCAGCGCCAGCACCGGCGGCGCCACCGGCGCGGCCGGATGGATCACGGTGGCGAGGTGCGTGTCGTCGTAGTCCAGCAGGTTCGACGCGATGGCATTGACGAAGCTCGCCGCCATCGGATCGAGCCGCAGCCCCTGCGCCACCACGGTGGCCGTGGCCGCGCCCGAGAACGGCCGCATCACCGCGAGCGCCGTTCGCACCGCCGGGTCGCGCGCCACGCCGATCGCGCAGCCCAGGTGGTTGAGCAATGCGCGGCGTGCGTTATGGCGCAGCGTGGCCGGCAGGTCCGCCCAGCGCGACGCCGCGACGAAATCGGCCAGCGCCGCGCAGACGGTCGGTGCGGTCATCGTGGTCACTGGCGCGCCGGGCCGGCCGCGGTGTCGCCGGCGAACAGCGCGCGGCGGCGCAGGGGTGTCGTGTGTGGCATGCTGCGTCCTCGCGCCCGGTCGAAGCCGGCGGCTCCCGTTATCGATATCATGCCTGCCGGGCGCCATCGCGCAAGCGTGCTGGCGGGGTGGGCTGTACTTGCCCTGGCGGCATTGCCTGCATAGGTTACCGATCCCACGAAGCCGCACAGGGGCGAGGCATGGGCTGCAACAGCCTGGCGGGACGCAGCGCGCTGGTCACCGGTTCGACCGGCGGCATCGGCCTTGCCATCGCCGAAGGCCTGGCCGCGGCCGGTTGCGCGGTCGCCCTGCATGGCCTGCTGCCGGCCGCCGAGGGCGACGCGCTGGCCGGGAAACTCACCGCGCGGCACGGCACCGCCGTGACCTACCGCCACGCCGACCTCGCCTCCTGCGGTGGCGTCGAGGCGCTGCTGGACGCGACCGGCGCCCCCGACATCCTGGTGAACAATGCCGTCACCCGGCACCTCAAGCCGATCGAGGCCTTCACCGCCGCCGAGTGGGAGATGGACTTGGCGGTCAATCTCTCCGCGCCCTTCCACGCCACCCGCCTGGCGCTGCCGGCGATGCGCGCGCGCGGCTGGGGGCGCATCGTCAACATCTCCTCGGTCTATGGCCTGTTCGCGACCGGCGGGCGGGCCGGCTACGTCACGACCAAGACCGCGCTGATCGGCCTCACGCGCGCGGTCGCGATGGAGACGCTGCAGGACGGCATCACCTGCAACGCGATCTGCCCCGGCTCGACGCCCACGCCGGCGATCGAATCGCGCATCGCCGCCGGCATGGCCGCGCGCGGCGAGACCGACCGCGACGCGGCCACGCGCGACTTCCTCGCCGGCAAGCAGCCGACGCGCCGCTTCATCCGGCCCGAGGCCGTCGCCGCCATGGTCGCCTTCCTGTGCAGCCCGGCCGGCGACGACATCACCGGCGCCACCCTGCCGATGGACGGGGGGTGGTCCGCCAGCTGAACCGCACCGACCCAGGGAGGAAAACGACATGAAACGACGGGACATCCTGGCGGTCACGGCCGCGACGCTCGCGCTGCCGGGGCTCGCGATGGCGCAGGCCTGGCCGGCGCGACCGATCCGCATGGTGATCCCCTGGCCGCCGGGCGGCACCACCGACATCCTGGCGCGGATCATCCAGCCGCCGCTGTCGGCCGCGCTGGGCCAGAGCGTGGTGATCGAGAACCGCGGCGGCGCCTCCGGCGCGATCGGCACCGCCGAGCTGCTGCGCTCGGCGCCGGATGGCCACAACATCGGCATCGTCACCAGCACGCTGGTCTCGGCCGCGCTGCTGACGCGCCAGTCCTATCACCCGGTCAACGACGTCACGCCGATCCTGCACCTGGCGGATGTGGCGAATATCCTGGCGGTGCATCCGAGCCTGCCGGTCCACAGCGTGCGCGAGCTGATCGACTATGGCCGCGCCAATCCGGGCAAGCTGTCCTTCGGGTCGCCCGGCATCGGATCGGCAGTGCCTATCTCGGGCGAGATGTTCAAGCTGATGACCGGCATCGACATGGTGCACGTGCCCTATCGCGGCGGCGGGCCGGCCATCGCGGCGCTGGTGGCGGGCGAGATCCAGCTGATGTTCGGCAACGGCAGCTCGACCCTGCCGCATGTGCGCTCGGGCGCGTTGCGGGCGCTCGGCGTCACCTCGGCCCGGCGCCAGCCTTACCTGCCCGACGTGCCCTCGATCGCCGAGGCCGCGCTGCCCGGCTTCGACATCGTGGAGTGGTACGCGGTGATCGGCCCGGCCGGCATGCCCGCGCCGGTGGTGGACCGGCTGAACCGCGAGTTCATGGCCATCGTGGGCACGCCGGAGGGGCGCGCACGGCTGCTCGACCTCGGCTCGCTGGTCGTCGGCGGCACGCCGGCCGAGATGGGCGCGCTGCTGCGCCGCGACATGGATACGATCGGCCGCGTGGTGCGCGAGGCGCGGATCGCGGTCGAATGATCGCTGCCCGCCGTGGCGGTCGGGGCGGCGCGCGCCCTATGAAGGGGGCGGCGCGACAGGAGACCGATTCGACCCATGGATGACGGCAGGCCGCCGGGCCAGGCGGCCGGCGAGGACGGGCGGAAGCGCCGCGCCAGGCCCGGCGAGGGCGCGATCCGCATGCGCGACGTGGCCGAGCGCGCCGGCGTCTCGGCCATGACCGTGTCGCGCGCGCTGAACACGCCCGACCGCGTCTCGCCGGCGATCCGCCGGCGTGTCGAGGAAGCGGTCGGCGCCATCGGCTACGTGCCGAACCGGCTGGCCGGGAGCCTGTCCTCCAGCCGATCCAATGTCGCGGGGCTGGTGGTGCCGAGCATCCGCAACACGCTGTTCTCCGACACCATCCAGGGCATCTCCGACGTGCTGCACGGGCACGGGTACCACCTGATGGTCGCCGACAGCGCCTATAGCCCGCAGGAGGAGGAGGCGCTGGTCACCGCCTTCCTGGCGCAGCGCGTGGCGGGGCTGGTGCTGCACAACACCACCCATACCCCGGCGCTGCGCGCGCTGATCCGGCGGTCCGGCGTGCCGGTGGTCGAGAACGGCACGCTGGCCGACGATCCGCTCGACATGGTGGTGAGCTATTCGAACGTGGATGCGGCGCGGGCCATGACGCTGCACCTGGTGCGGCTGGGCTATCGGCGCATCGCGCTGGTCACGCTGCCGCTGGCGAACAACGAACGCTCGCTGGAACGCCGCCGCGGCCATGCCGCCGCGCTGGCCGAGGCCGGCCTGCCCGCCGACCCGCGCATCATGCTGGAGATGCCGCCGGGCCTGCCCTCGGGCTGCGAGGCGATCATGCGCCTGCTCGAGATCACGCCGGCGGTCGATGCGGTGTTCTTCGCCGGCGACGTGCTGGCGGTGGGGGCGCTGCTGGAATGCCAGCGCCGCGGCGTGGCGGTGCCCGGGCGCATCGCTATCGCGAGCTTCGACGATGTCGACCTGCTGCGGCATCTCAACCCGGGCATCACCACGGTGCGGCTGCCGCGGCGCGAGGTCGGGCGGCGCAGCGCGGAGATCCTGCTCGACCGCATCGCCGGCCGTTCGCAGGAGCGCGTGCGCGTCGACCTGGGCTTCGAGATCATCCAGCGCGCGAGCACCTGACAGCCGGTTCGGGACTGCGCCTTCAGCCGCACACGCGCGGCCGGCACGGGCCTGCTCACCAACCGGCCACCCATCGAGGACAGGCTCGTGGGGGGAGCGGTCCGGTGCCGGGCCGGCGCGCCGCAACGCCCGGTCGCCAGGCGCATCCGCGCCCGATCGGATGATTCCATCCGGCCGGCATCTGCTTTAGCGTCGGTCTCGATGACCCGATCGGCCACCCCCTGGATCGGCCTGTTCGACCTGTTCCGGATCGGTGTCGGTCCCTCCAGCTCCCATACGGTCGGGCCGATGGTCGCGGCCGCGGCCTTCGTCGCCGGGCTCGACCCCGCGGCGCCGATCGATGGCCTGCGCGCCGAGCTGTTCGGCTCGCTGGCGCTCACCGGCAAGGGCCATGCGACGGATGCGGCCATCATCCTGGGCCTGGCCGGGGCACGGCCGGACACGCTGGACCCGGACGACGCGGCGGCGCTGGTGCAGCAGGTGCGGGCGCAGCGGCGCCTGGCGCTGCCGGATGGGCGGCGCATCGGCTTCGACCCGCAGGCCGACATCGTGTTCCATCGGCGCGACTCGCTGCCGCTGCACACCAACGGGATGCGCCTGTCGGCCCTGGCCGGGAGCGGGCCGGGCGTGGTGCGGACCTACTATTCGGTGGGTGGGGGCTTCGTGGTGGATGGCGGCGGCGCGCCGCTCGCGACCGATGCGCCGGTGGCCGGCGCCGTGCCGCATCCCTTCCACGACACCGCGGAATTGCTGCGCCAGGCCGCCGCCGCCGGGCTGACCATCGCCGGCCTGATGCGCGCCAACGAGGTGAGCCAGCGCGGCGCGGCCGAGGTCTCGGCCGGCATCGCCCGCATCCGCGCCGCGATGGCCGCCTGCATCGCCCGCGGCCTGCGCACCGAGGGCGAATTGCCCGGCGGCCTGCGCGTGCGCCGCCGCGCCCCGGACCTGGTGCGCCGGCTGGAGGCGCGCGCGCGCCGCAACGAAGCCGACCCGCTCGGCGCCATGGACTGGGTGAACCTGTGGGCGCTTGCGGTGAACGAGGAGAACGCCGCGGGCGGGCGCGTGGTCACCGCGCCGACCAATGGCGCCGCCGGCATCATTCCCGCCGTGCTGCGCTACCACGACCATTTCGTGCCGGGGGCGGACACGGCGGGGGCGGAGACCTTCCTGCTGGCGGCCGCGGCGATCGGCGCCATCATCAAGCGCAACGCCTCGATCTCGGGGGCCGAGGTCGGCTGCCAGGGCGAGGTCGGGTCGGCCTGCGCCATGGCCGCGGCGGGGCTGGCGGCGGCACTCGGCGGAACCAACGCGCAGGTCGAGAACGCCGCCGAGATCGGGCTCGAACACAATCTGGGGCTGACCTGCGACCCGGTGGCGGGGCTGGTGCAGGTGCCCTGCATCGAACGCAACGCGATCGGCGCGGTGAAGGCGATCAACGCGGCGCGGCTGGCGCTGCATGGCGACGGCACGCACCTGGTCAGCCTGGACCAGGTGATTGCCACCATGCGCCAGACCGGCCTCGACATGTCCGACAAGTACAAGGAGACGTCGCTGGGCGGGCTGGCGGTGAACGTCGTGCAGTGCTGATGCGGGTGGCCGCCCGCACCCCCCGCGGGGCTTCCCTCCCGCCTCACCCCCGGCCTAAACGCCTTGTGCCGCGCGCCGGAGGGCGCATCTATGCGTCAAGAGCTGAGGAATGCCTGACATGGAAGTGCTGTTCGACCCCGCCCGCCAGGCCGGCCCCGGTGCTGCCGCCGACGGCATCATCAAGGATGGCGACCAGAAGACCTTCATGCCGGACGTGATCGAGGCGTCCCGCGAGGTTCCGGTGCTGGTCGATTTCTGGGCGACCTGGTGCGGCCCCTGCAAGACGCTGACCCCGGCGATCGAGAAGGTGGTCAAGGCCGCGGGCGGGCGTGTCCGCCTGGTCAAGATCGACATCGACAAGAACCGCCAGCTGGTCCAGCAGCTGACCCAGATGGGCCTGCCGCTGCAGTCGGTGCCCACCGTGGTCGCCTTCTGGCAGGGCCAGATCCTGGACCTGTTCCAGGGCGCGCTGCCCGAGAGCGAGGTGAAGCGCTTCGTCGAGGGCCTGCTCAAGGCCGCCGGCGGCCAGATGCCGGGCGCCGACCTGATGGCCGAGGCCGAGGCCGCCGTCGCCGCCGGCGACCACGCCGCCGCGCTCGAGCTGTTCGGCGCGGTGTCGCAGCAGGAGCCCGAGAACGCCAAGGCGCTGGCCGGCGTGGCCCGCGCGCTGCTGGCGCTGGGCGAGGAGGACCAGGCGCTGGCCGTGCTCGACAGCGCGCCCGCCAAGATCAAGGAGGCCGCCGAGGTCACCGCCGCGCGCAGCGCCATCGAGCTGGAGGTCGAGGGCCGCCGCGCCCGGTCGATGCTGGCCGAGTTCGAGACCCGCCTGGCCGCCGACCCCGACGACCACGCCGCGCGCATCGACCTCGCGATCGCGCTCAATGCCGCCGACAACCGCGAGGCCGCGGTCGATGCGCTGATCGAGGCGATCCGCCGCGACCGCGCCTGGAACGAGGAAGCCGCGCGCAAGCAGCTGCTGAAGTTCTTCGAGGCCTGGGGCTTCGACGACCCGGCCAGCAAGGCGGGCCGGCGCAAGCTCGCCGGCCTGTTGTTCCGCTGAAGGGGCGCCAGGCGCCGATGCTCCCCTTCCATCCACGCCTGGCCGACCTGCCGCGGGAGATCGCGGTCTTCCCGCTCTCGGGCGCGCTGCTGCTGCCGCAGGGGCGGCTGCCGCTGAACATCTTCGAACCGCGCTACCTCGCGATGATCATCGACAGCCTGGCCAATGGCCGGATGTTCGGCATGGCGCAGCCCGATCCGCGGGCGCCGAAGGGGCCCGGCGGGTCGGTGCTGTACCGCATCGGCTGCCTGGGTCGGCTGTCATCCTTCAGCGAGACGGATGACGGGCGGCTGCTGATCACCCTGACCGGGTTGCTGCGTTTCCGCATCGCCGAGGAGATGGCGCTGGCCCCGGGCGGGTATCGCCGCGTGCGGGCCGACTATGCCGAATTCGCCGCGGACCTCGTGCTGGAGGATGCCGCGCCGGAGGTCGACCGCGCCGAACTGCTGGGCGCGCTGAAGCTGTATTTCCGGGCGCGCGGCATCGAGGCGAACTGGGAGGCCATCGAACAGACCGCCGACCACATGCTGGTCACCACCCTGTCCATGGTCTGCCCCTTCGAGCCGCCGGAGAAGCAGGCGCTGCTCGAGGCGCCGGATTGCGGCGAGCGGGCGCGGATGCTGGTCGCGCTGATGCGCATGGGGGCGGCGGCGAATGCGCCGCCTTCCGACGCCCGGCCGAGCTGATTTCCCCGCCGGGGACGGGCGCCGCGCCCGCCCCGGCCCCCACCACCCCGGCGCCCGCGCGGCCGCCGCGAAGCAGGACGAACACGATGTCCGAGACATCCCCCAACGGCGGCACGGTCGATCCCCGCCTGCTGGAGATCCTGGTCTGCCCGGTGACCAAGGGGCCGCTGCGCTATGATCGCGAGAAGGGCGAGCTGATCAGCGAGCGCGCCGGCCTGGCCTATCCGATCCGCGACGGCATCCCGATCATGCTGCCGGACGAGGCCCGCAAGCTCGACGGCTGAGCGCATGTCCGGCGCACCGACCGAGATCCGCCTGAAGCGCGCGGAGCAGTTGCTGGAGGTCGCGTTTGCCGATGGCGCGCGCTACCGGCTGCCGGCCGAATACCTGCGCGTCGAGAGCCCGAGCGCCGAGGTGCAGGGCCATGGTCCCGGCCAGAAGGTGATCGTCGCCGGGCGGCGGCATGTCGGCATCCTGCGGGTGGAGCCGGTCGGCAACTACGCGGTGCGGATCGTCTTCGACGACCTGCACGATACCGGGATCTATTCCTGGGACTACCTGCGGACGCTGGGGGCGGAGCAGGAGGCGCGGTGGTCGACGTATCTGGCGGAACTCGGCGCGCGCGGCCTGTCGCGCGAACCCCCGCGGCGGGCCTGAGGGCGCGCGATGGATGACGTGTTCCGGCGTGACGGCGGGGGTGGCGGCAGGCCCGCCGCGCGCAACGTGCTGGGCGGCGTGCTGCTGCCCTGTTCGGTGGCGCCGCTGACCGGCTTTTTCCGCGACGGCTGCTGCAATACCGGTCCGCACGACCACGGGCTGCATGTGGTCTGCGCGGAGATGACGGCCGAATTCCTCGCCTTCAGCCAGGCGGCCGGCAACGATCTCTCGACGCCGCGGCCGGATTACGGCTTCGCGGGGCTGAAGCCGGGCGACCGCTGGTGCCTGTGTGCGGCGCGCTGGGAGGAAGCGCGGCAGGCGGGTGCCGCGCCGAAGGTGTTGCTCGAAGCGACGCACGAGGCGGCGTTGCGGGTGACGACGCGCGCGCATCTGGCGGCGCACGCGATCGTCGACGGGGCGTGAGCCGGAGCAGATCGCGCTGAGGCCCCGGTCCGGGAGTGATCCGCGCGGGAGCCAGGTGCGCTCGCCGTGCATCAGGACCGCGCTTCCAGACGCTCTCCTCGCGCGCGGCGTCACCCGACCGGATCGCGCCGTCTGATCGCGCTCCGCGCTACGCCGCCGGCACCTTCGGCAGCGCCCGCGTCGGCCGTTGTGCCGCGATCCGCGTGAGCACGGTCTCGACGTCGTAGGGCTTGCCGATGAGTTCGAATTCGCCGGCGCCGCCGTGCTCGGCCAGCGCCTCCGCCGCGTAGCCCGAGGCCAGCAGCACGCCGATCGTCGGCCGCAGCCGCCGCGCCTCGCGCGCCAAATCCACGCCGGTCATCCCCCCCGGCATCACCACGTCCGAGAACAGGATGTCGGCCTGCGCGCCTTCCTTCAGCAGCGCGATCGCCGTCGGGCCATCGGGCGCCGCCAGCACCGCGAAGCCGGCATCCTGCAGCATGTCCACCGCCACGGCGCGCACCGCCGGTTCGTCCTCGACCACCAGCACCGACCAGCCGATGCCGGAATTGGCGTGGATGCGCGGCGGCGCCGCGGTGCCGCCCACGGCGTTGTCGGTGGCCGACCCCAGCGGCAAATACAGCGTGACCGTGGTGCCGCGCGCGGGTGCGGACTGGATCGCCACATGCCCGCCGATCTGGCGCACGAAGCCGAAGACCTGCGACAGGCCGAGGCCCGTCCCCTGGCCCGGGCCCTTGGTGGTGAAGAAGGGTTCGAAGGCGCGTTCGCGCACCTCGGGCGGCATGCCGGTGCCGGTGTCGCGCACCTCGATCGCCACATAGGGGCCGGGCTGTGCTTCGGTATTGCCGGCCAGCGCCTGTTCCTGCAGCCAGGCGCGGCGCGTCAGCACGCGCAGCTTGCCGCCGCGCGGCATGGCGTCGCGCGCATTGATCGCGAGGTTGAGCAGCGCCGCTTCCAACTGCGCCGCATCGGCGCTGCAGGCCGGCAGCTTCTGGTCGAGCGAAAGCTCCACCGTCACGCTTTCATCGAGCGCGCGGCGCAGCAGCGGCAGGAAGTCCCGCAGCAGCGCATTGGCATCGACATTGGTCAGCGTCAGCGGCTGCCGCCGCGCGAAGGCCAGCAGGCTGGCATTCAGCCGCGCGCCGCGATCCACCGCCGTGACGGTCGCCGCCAGCAGCCGCTTGGTGCGTTCGTCGGCGCGTGGGCCCAGGTGCCGTTCCAGCGCGCGCGCCGTGCCCAGGATGGCGGTCAGCAGATTGTTGAAGTCGTGCGCCACGCCGCCGGTCAGTCGGCCGAGGCCCTCCATGCGTTGCGCGTTGCGCAGGCTTTCCTCCGCCACCTCGCGCCGGGCGATCTCGGCGCGCAGCTCGGCAGCGTTGGATTCCAGCCGGTCCAGCGTCTGGACGGTGCTGCGGGAGCCCAGCCAGATGCGCCAGGCGGCGAACAGCAGCGCCAGCGCCAGCCCCCCGGCCAGCGCGGCGTTCGGGCCGAACTGCGTGCCCATGGTCGGCTGCACCCGCGCGAGCGGCACCGCATAGGCGACGAACACCGGCAGGTCGCCCACGCGCTGCCAGGCGACCAGCTGCGGCGCGCCGTCGCCGAAGGGATCGGCGGTGACCGGCCGTTGGTCGCCCTGCGCGATCGCCAGGCGCAGCGGGTCGCGCGCGCCGAGCACCGGCATCGGGCCGCCACCCTGGCGCAGCAGCGTCAGCCCATCCCAGCGCAGCAGCGCGAAGCGGCCCTGGCCCTGGCTCAGCCTGTCCCATTCGCCAAGGAAGGTCTCCGCCTTCAGCACGCCAAGCAGCGTGCCGTCGGGCGGGCGGCCCTCGGCGGCGCGTCCGCGCGCGATGAGCAGCCCGGCGCCCTCACCGAAGACATCGCGTGGCGCCGGGTCGAAGAGCAGGCCGCGCTGCCCCTCGCGCACCGCGCGGATGCCATCGAGGCCGGAGAGGTCCGCGAGCGGCGCCGGTTCGCCCCGCCCTGCCACCACGGCGCGCCCGTCGGGGCGCACCAGCACCAGCGCGATATCCTCCGGCTGCGCCTGTTCGAGGCGCCGCAGGTCGCCCTGCAGGGGCGTGCGCCGCGCCTGGATCTGCGCCCAGTTCAGGTTGGCCGTGAGGTCATCGAGGCGGTCGAGCGCCGCGCCGCCGGCCTGCAGCACGCGCAGCGCGTGTTCGCGCGCGATGGTGGCGGCGGTGGTGGTGTCGCGCTTCGCCGCGTCGCGCGCCTGCGCGCGGTCCTGGCTGGTCAGCAGCGCCATCAGCCCCAGGGGAATGGCGACCGCGAGCACCAGGACGATCACCGCGGAGATCGGCGCCGGCCTGCTGCGTCCTGTGCGTGGTGCCGCCGTGTCCAACCGGGCCTTGTCCTCGATCATCGCCGCGTTGCGAATCATCCTATCGCGCGTTTCGCCGCGACCCCGGGGACCACGACGGGGATGGCAGGCGCGCGGGATGGGCTGCCGTTCCGCCCCCGGCCCGGCCACGGCAGCGCGCAGGCTGCCGCATCCGGCCTGCGGCGATCAAGGCCTCGCTGCGGTTGCGCTATTCGGCGGGGGCCGGGGCCAGGCGACGCCGGCGCCGCAGCCGCCACTCCTGCGCGAGTGCCATCAGCGCGGTCAGCAGCATGAACCCCGCCGCGCCGAAGAACACCAGCCGCGGCTGCCCGCCATCGAGCAGCCAGCCGAACAGCAGCGGCCCAACCATGCCGCCGAGGTTGAACCCGGTCGAGACGATGCCGAACACCGCCCCCGCCTGGCCCGGCGGGGCGGCGGCGCGCACCAGCATGTCGCGCGATGGCATGATCATGCCCGACAGGAACCCCGCCGCCGCCATCACCGGCACCAGCACCAGGCCGGGAATGGCGCCGCTGCCCACCAGCAGCACCAGCGCGGCGGCCGAGCCGAACCCGCCGGCCGCCACCAACCCATGGTTGCGCGTGCGGTCGGCGACGATGCCGCCGAACAGCACGCCGCCGGCGGAGGCGAACAGGAAGGCGGTCAGCGCCGCATTCGCCAGGGTCAGCGACAGGCCCTGCCCATCGACCCAGGCGGCGACCGAGAAGTTCTGGATGGCGCCGTTGGACATCGCGAGGGTGACGAAGAACAGCATCATCGCCAGCACCGCTGGCGTGAGAACGGCGCGCACACCGCCGGCCTTGGCTGCTGCCTTGGCCATGGCCACGCGCGGCGCGGCCACCGGTGCGCTGCCCAGCAGCAGCGGCAGCGCCGCCAGCGGCCCGAGCAGCCCGGCCGCGATCAGCGCCGCCGACATGCCCTGCCAGGCGGCGATGCCGAGCACGAAGGCCGGCGCGATCGCCCCGCCGAGGAAGCCCGCGAAGGTATGGATGGAAAAGGCCCGCCCGACCCGTTCCTCGGCGATCGAGGACCCCAGGATGGCATAGTCCGCCGGGTGGTAGACGCTGTTGGCCAGCCCCGCCATGGCCGCCGCGGCGATCAGCCAGGCATAGGTGCCGGTCAGCCCGAGCAGGATGAAGGACAGCCCGCCCAGCATCAGCGCCGCCGCCAGCATCCGCCGCGGCCCGGCGCGGTCCACCACGAAGCCCATCGGCGCCTGGACGAAGAAGGACACGACGTTGAAGGCGGTCAGCGCGAGCCCGAGCTCCACGTAGGAGACGTCAAGGCTCTCGCGCAGCAGCGGGAACAGCGGCGGGATCACCAGGTAGTGCACGTGGCTGACGAAATGCGCCGCGCAGATCTGCATCAGCGTGCGGCGTTCGTCGGCGGTCCAGCCGGCGGCCATGGTCAGTGCGCCTCGGCCCAGGACTGGCCGGTGCCGATCTCGACCGACAAGGGCACGCGCAGCACGGCGACCGATTCCATGACGTCCCTCACCACGGCGGAGGTTGCTTCGACCTCGGCGTCCGGCACTTCGAATACCAGTTCGTCATGCACCTGGAGCAGCATGCGCGCGGACAGGCCAGCCTCGCGCAGGGCGCGGGGCAGGCGGACCATGGCGCGCTTGATGATCTCGGCGGCGCCGCCCTGGAAGGGGGCGTTGATGGCGGCGCGTTCGGCTCCTGCGCGGCGCACCGGGTCCTTGGTGGCGATGTCGGGGATCCAGAGCTTGCGGCCGAAGGGGGTGCGGACGAAGCCGTGGATGCGGGCTTCCTCCTTGCAGCGTTCCATCTCCTGCCGGATGCCGGGGTATTGGGCGAAATAGGCGTCGATGATGGTGCGGCCCTCGCCGGGCGGGATGCCCAGGCGCGTCGCCAGGCCGAAGGCCGACATGCCGTAGATGATGCCGAAATTGATCATCTTGGCGCGGCGGCGCGCTTCCTTGTCGACGCGGCCCGGCTCCAGGTGGAAGATTTCCGCCGCGGTGCGGGCGTGGATGTCCTCGCCGTTTTCGAAGGCCTCGCGCAGCGTCGGCACATCGGCCAGGTGCGCGAGCAGGCGCAGTTCGATCTGGCTGTAGTCGGCCGCGAGCAGGACATGGCCCGGTTCGGCGACGAAGGCGCGGCGGATGCGCAGCCCTTCCTCCGAGCGGATCGGGATGTTCTGCAGGTTCGGGTCGTTCGAGGAGAGCCGCCCGGTCGACGTCCCCGCCATGCCGTAGGAGGTATGGACGCGCCGGTCCACCGGGTCGATCTGCGCGGCCAGCGCCTCGACATAGGTGGATTTCAGCTTGGCCAGCTGGCGCCATTCCAGCACGCGGGACGCGAGTTCCACCCCCTGCGCGGCCAATTCATCGAGCACCGCCGCATCGGTGGAATAGGCACCGGTCTTGCCCTTGCGCCCGCCCGACAGCTTCATCTCGTCGAACAGGATCTCGCCGAGTTGCTTGGGCGATCCGACATTGAATTCGCGCCCGGCCAGGGTGTGGATCTGCTTTTCCAGCACGACCAGCCGCTGGGAAAAATCCTCGCCGATGCGCGCGAGCTCCGCGCCATCCACCTTGATGCCGGCGGCTTCCATGTCGCGCAGCACGCCGATCATGCGGCGTTCGACCTGTTCATAGGTGGCAAGCGCGCCATCCTCGCGCAGCCGCGGCTTCAGCAGCAGCCACAGACGCAGCGTGACGTCGGCATCCTCGGCGGCGTAGGCGGTGGCGCGGTCCAGCGCGACCAGGCCGAAGGGGATGCGTGCCTTGCCGGTGCCGGTCACCTCGTCGAACTTGATGGGGGCGTGGTTGAAGTGCAGGACCGACAGCTCGTCCATGCCATGCCCGTGCCGGCCGGCCTCCATGGCGTAGGACAGCATCATGGTGTCGTCGATCGGCGCGATGGTGGCGAAGCCGCCGTTTTCCTCGCGCGCCATCACCTCCAGGTCGTATTTCGCGTTCTGGAACACCTTCAGCACGCTGGGGTCTTCCAGCAGCGGGCGCAGCAGGGCGAAGGCGCGTTCCGGCGCGATCTGCTCCGGCGCGGGGCCGGAGAGCATGTCGCCGGTATCGCCATGGCGGATCGGGACGTAGCAGGCGCGGCCCGGGGCGACGGCCAGCGAGAAGCCGACCATCTTCGCACGCCGCGCATCCAGGCTGTCGGTCTCGGTATCCAGCCCGACCACGCCCGCCGCGGTGGCATCCGTGATCCAGCGCGCCAGGGCGTCCTCGGTGGTCACGCAGTCATAGGCGCCGAAGGGCGCGGCGAGGTCCGGCGCGACCGGCCCGGCCGTGGGCGCGTGGCGCAATGCCGCGGGCGGGGCGCCACGGCGTGGCGGGTCATTGCCCTCGCCGAGCTTGCCCATGCGCGCCAGCAGCGACCGGAAGCCCATCGCGCGCAGGAAGCCTTCCAGCCTGCCATCGGCGGGCGGCCGCGCGACCATGTCCGCGATCGGGCAGGGCAGCGGCGCGTCCTCGTCGAGCAGCACCAGGCGGCGGGAGATGCGCGCCTTCTCGGCGTTCTCGATCAGCGCCTCGCGCCGCTTGGGCTGCTTGATCTCGGTGGCGCGCGCCAGCAGGGCTTCGAGGTCGCCGTATTCGTTGATCAGCTGCGCCGCGGTCTTGATGCCGATGCCCGGCACGCCCGGCACGTTGTCGGTGGAATCGCCGGCCAGCGCCTGGACCTCGACCACCTTGTCGGGTGTGACGCCGAATTTCTCGAAGACCTCCGCCTCGCGGATCGGCTTCTGCTTGATCGGGTCGAGCAGCTGCACGCCCGGCCGCACCAGCTGCATCAGGTCCTTGTCGGACGACACGATGGTGACCAGCCCCGGCCCCTCCGCGAGATACGCCTTGGCATAGGCGGCGATCAGGTCGTCCGCCTCGAAGCCCTCCAGCTGCGCCTTGCACACGCCCAGCGCATCGGTCGCGTCGCGGATCAGCGCGAATTGCGGGACCAGGTCCTCGGGCGGGTCGGGGCGATGCGCCTTGTAGTCGGGGTAGATGTCGTTGCGGAAATTCAGCCGGTGCGCGTCGAACACCACGGCGATGTGGCTGCCGGCATGCCGCGTGAGGAACTGCGAGAGCATGGTGGTGAAGCCATAGACGGCATTCACCGGCACGCCCTCGGGGTTCGTCATCGGCGGCAGCGCGTGATAGGCGCGGAAGATGTAGCCGGACCCGTCCACCAGGATCAGGTGGCGTTCGCCGGGGGCGACGGGCGCGAGCGGCCCGGCGGCCTCCGCCGTCACCGCGCCGCCGTCAGTGGCCATGATCCTCGCCCGCGCCCTGCGCGAGCACGTAGGTGATCGAGCAATAGGGGCAGGTGACCTCGTGGTCGTCGATATGCAGCCAGATGCGCGGGTGGCCGAGCGCACCCGCCGCCTCGCCGTCGCAGGCGACCTTGCGGGCGTGCACCTCGACGCGCTGGTCGGGGGTCAGGCCCTCCACGAATTTCGGGCCGTATCCGGTCATCAGGGGGTCGCGCATCGTGGTCCTCGTCACAGGCCCGGCAGCATAGTCGCGGCAAGCGTGGCGGGCCAGCCTGGGGGCAGGTAGCATCAGCCGCAGGATGACCGGGCAGGACGAAGGCGCGAAGAAGGAAGGTCAGGGGAGGGAACTCCCCCGATCCCCCTCCTTTTTTTGGCCGTTGGGGACTGATGGCGGAGGGCGGGCGACCTTGCCGCGCCGTGCGGTGCTCGCGGGCCTGGCGCTGCCGGCCTGCACGCCGGCCCGCGCGCCGATGGGCCCGCCCGTCATCCCCCCGGGCATCGCCGACGACGCGCTGGTCATGCCCGATGGCGCCCGCCTGCCGCTCCATGCCTGGCTGCCGCCCAGCCCGCCGCGCGCGGTGGTGATCGGCCTGCACGGCATGAACGAACACGCCCGCGCCTTCGCCGAGGACGCCGCGCCGTGGTTCACCAGCCAGGGCGTCGCGCTCTATGCCTACGACCAGCGCGGCTTCGGCGGGTCCCCCAACCGCGGCATCTGGGCCGGGCACGAGACCATGGCCGCCGACGCCACCCAGGCCGCCCGCCTGGTCCGCGCCCGCCACCCCGGCGTGCCGCTGGTGCTGATGGGCGAGAGCATGGGCGGCGCCGTGCTGCTGGTGGCCGGCGCCTCGGCCAGCCCGCCGCCGGTCGATGGCTATGTCCTGCTGGCCCCCGCGGTGGTCGGGCGCGCCAGCCTGGGCTGGTTCGCCCGCGGCATGCTCGATGCGCTGGTCACGGTGGTGCCCATGATGGGATTCGCCAATTCCGCGCCGGGTTTCCAGCCGACCGACAACATCGCCGCCTGGCAGCGCTGGTCGCGCGACCCGCTGCTGATCCGCCACACGCGGGTCGATGCGCTGGCCGGGCTGGTCGACCTGATGGATGCGGCGGTGGCCGCGGCGCCGCGCTTCCAGGCGCCCGCGCTGCTGCTCTATGGCGGCCGCGACCGCCTGGTGCCGGCCGGCCCGACGCGCCGGCTGCTGGCCACCCTGCCGCCGGACGGGGCGCAGCGGATCGGCTTCTACCCCGGCGGCTATCACATGCTGCTGCGCGACACGCAGGGCGCGCTGGTGGCCGGCGACATCACCGCCTGGGCGGCCGACCGGCGCGCGATCCTGCCCTCGGGCGCCGAGGCCGCCGCCCGCGCCTGGCTGGCGGCGTGACGGCGCGGCCGCCGCCGTTCCTCGGCCATGACGGGGCGATCACGCTGGCGGCGGCGCTGCTGGGGGCGGTGCTGACGATGGGCCTCGCGCCGCTGCTGGCGGCCCGCGCGGTGCGGCGCGCGGCGCGAGATGCCGGCACCGCGCCGCCCTGGCCGCCGGCGCGCATCGTGGTGCTCGGCCATCGGCTGTCTGGCGGCGCGGTGTCCGCCGCCTTCGCCGCGCGGCTGGAGCGCGCGCTGGCGCTGGCGTCGGCCGCCCCCGCCGCACGCGTGCTGGTGCTGGGCGGCCAGACCACGCCGGGCGCGCCCGCCGAGGCCGAGGCCGGCCGCGACTGGCTGGTCGCGCGCGGCCTGCACACCGCGCGGATCGGCGTCGAGACCGCCTCCCGCCACACCATCGAGAACCTGGCGAACCACCGCGCCGCGCATCCCGCCGCAGCCGCCGAGGCTCTGGTCACCAGCCGCCTGCACCTGCACCGCGCGCTGATCACGGCGCGTGGCCTGGGCCTGGACCCCGCGCCGGTGGCGGCCGAGCCGGCCTATCGGCCCGACCTGGCGCGGCTGCTGCTGGAAGGCTTCATGGTGCACTGGTACGTGACCGGCCGCTGGCTGTCGCGCGTGTTGCGGCGGCGGGCCTGGCTCGAACGGATCGGCGCGTGACGCGCCGCGCTATGGCGCCGGTGCCGCGGCGCGCACCCGCACCAAGCCTTCCGGGCGCAGCCGGTAGCCCAGGCGATAGGCCAGGGACAGCGCGTAGAACGCGCCCTTGAACGCCAGCACCGGCAATTGCCGGTTGGCATTGGTGTGGACATCGCCGGCCAGCAGGCTGACCAGGCCCTCGCGCATGCGGAACCGGTTGCGCGGTTCCATGAACATGTCGCGCAGCACCGGCGTGTTGATCCGGTAGATCAGCCAGGACAGCGATCCGATCGCCCGCTTCACCTTCGCTTCGAAGGCGCGGGCCATCGGCGCGGCGCGCGCCGGGTCATCCAGCCAGGCATCGGCCACGTCGGCGCCCATCTCGGCGCTCGCCATCGCCAGCAGCACGCCCGAGGAGAAGACCGGGTCGATGAAGGCATAGGCATCGCCGGCCATCAGCCAGCCATCCCCGTGCATCACCGTCGACGCATAGGAGTAGTTGCCCGTGGTGGTGACGTCCGAGACCAGCTCCGCATCGGCGATGCGGCGCGCGACGGAGGGCACGGCGCGCAGCGTCTCCAGGAAGAACTCGCGCGGTTCGCCGCGCCGGCGCTTGAAGAAGCCGGGGTTGGAGACCACGCCCACGCTCATCACGCCGTCGGGCAGCGGGATCATCCAGAACCACCCTTCGTCGAACAGGTGGATCGTGATGTTGCCGTCCTCGGCGGCGCCGAGCGGAGCACCTGTGTCCGGCGCACTGAGCGGCGCGCTATCGTCCCGCGCGCCGAACGGCGCGACACCCCGGAAATGGCCATACAGCGCCGCGGTGTTGTTGTGCGGGTTGCGCGCCTTGCTGCCCATCGCGCTGGCCAGCACCGTGTCGCGGCCCGAGCAATCCATCACGAAGCGCGCGCGGAAGGCGTGGATGGCGCCGGCCTCGTCGCGCGCCGTGACGCGATGGCCGCCCGGCGCATCCAGCGCGCCGCTCCCGCGCGCTTCCAGCGCACCTCTCCCGCGCGCCTCCAGCGCACCTCCCCCGCGCGCTTCCAGCGCACCTCTCCCGCGCGCTTCCAGCGCACCTCCCCCGCGCGCTTCCAGCGCACCTCTCCCGCGCGCTTCCAGCGCGACATCCAACACCCGCATCCCCTCGCGCGCATCGGCGCCGGCGCGTTGCGCGCGGCGGAACAGCACCTCGTCGAAGCTGCTGCGCCGCACCTGGTAGGAATAGGTGTAGTCCTGGTTCAACCCGGCCGCGAAGGAGAAGGCAGTGTGCTTGCCGTGCTCGTCCGAGACGAAGCGCGCACCGGGCTTGTGCACCCCGATCGCCGCGACCTCGTCCGTCACGCCCAGGCGCTCGAACACCTTCAGGTTGAGCGGCAGCAGGCTCTCGCCGATGTGGAAGCGCGGGTGGCGGTCCCTCTCCAGCATCACCACGCGGCGGCCCTTCTCGGCCAGCAGCGTGGCCGCCGTGGACCCCGCCGGCCCGCCGCCGATGATCAGCACGTCGCAGGCGGTCTCCCCCACCAGCGGGGTCGGCGAGGCATCGAGCGGCATGGCCCTGGGTTCCGGGACGCTTCAGTCGTAGGGTGGGGCCACCATTTCACACGACAAGCAGTGACCGAAGCAACCGCCACGGACCCCTCGCCGCTGCCGCCGGGCCTGACGGTGGTGGTGCCCGCCTACCAGGAAGCGGCAACCATCGCCGCGCTGGTCGGGCGCATCCGCGCCACGCTGCCCGGCATCGTGCCGCTGGTGGTCGATGACGGATCGACCGACGGCACCGGCGCCATCGCCGCCAATGCCGGGGCCGAGCTGATCGCCGCCCCCGCCAATGAGGGCAAGGGCGCGGCGCTGCGCCGGGGCATGCGCGCCGCCATCGCGCGCGGCGCCGCCTTCGTCGCGACGCTGGACGGCGACGGCCAGCACCGGCCCGAGGACCTGCCCCGCCTGGCCGCCCTGGCACGGCCGGACCGCATCGTCCTCGGGTCGCGCCGCCACGCGCAGGGCCAGCCGGCTGCCCGCCGGCGCGCCAACCGGGTGGCCGATTTCTGGATCTCCTGGGCGGCGCGGCATCCGGTGGCCGACAGCCAGTCAGGCTTTCGCATCTACCCGGTGGCGGCGTTGACGGAACTGGACCGCTACGAGGGCCGCGCACGGCGCTTTTCGTTCGAAAGCGAGATCCTGATCGACGCGGCGCGCCAGGGCATCACCACGGTGGCGGCGGATATCCCCGCGCTCTATGCGGGCACGCTGCGGCGGGCCAGCCATTTCAGGCCCGTTGCGGATATCGCCGGCATCGTGATGATGGTGGCGGGCAAGCTGTTCGCCCGCGGGATGGATCCGGCCGGGCTCTATCGCAGCCTGGCCACCCGCCCGGGCATGGAGAAGGGACCGAAGCCGTGATCGATCGCCGTTCCACGCTGCGCAGCTTTGCACCGGTGCTGATCGCCCTCGGCGCCGGCATCGGCCTGGGCGCCTGCCGCGCCCAGCCGATCTACGAAAGCGCCAATGGCCAGTTCCAGGGGCGCGGCAGCCTGGCGGAGCGCGAGGCGCTGATCCGCCGCGCCGCAGCCTCCCAGGGCGGCTGGTCGGTGCAGTCCATGCGCCCGGGTCTGCTGCGCGCCACCAATACCTGGCGCAGCCACCAGATGACGGTCGACATCTCCTTCGACATCCGCACCTTCACCATCCGCTACGTGAACAGCGTGAACCTCGACTACAACGGGGCGCAGATCCACTCGGCCTACAATGACCGCGTGCAGGCGCTGGAACGCGCCATCCTGCAGGGCAGCGGCGCGGGGCTGCCGGTCTCGGGCGGCGGGCGCGGCGGCAGCGACGCGGTGCCGGCCTCGGGGCCGGTGGTCAGCTACGAATAGCGCCCGTCGCTCAGGATCGACCTGCCGCCCGGCGGGGACTTCGGCGAAAGCCAAGCGGCCAGGGGCCGCGCCCGGCGCCTGAGGGCACGAAACGCGATCACGCCATCCCGCCATTGATCGACACCGTCTGGCCGGTGATGTAGCCGGCGCGGTCCGAGCAGAGGAACGCGACAAGGTCGGCCACTTCCTCGGGCCGGCCCAGGCGGCGCGCGGGCACCATCTGCTTCACCGCCTCGGGCGGCACGGCGGCGGCGATGGCGGGGCTGTCGATCAGCCCCGGCGCCACCGCATTCACCGTGACGCCGCGCGGCGCGCATTCCAGCGACAGCGCGCGCACCGCCCCGATCAGCCCGGCCTTGGCCGCCGCGTAGTTCGCCTGGCCGCGATTGCCCATGATGGCCGACACCGACGACATCGCGACGATCCGCCCGAAGCGCGTGCCCATCATCGGCAGCAGCAGCGGCCGCGCCACGTGGAAGAAGCCATCCAGCGACACGCCGATCACGCGCTGCCACTGCGCCTGCGTCATCGCCGCCATCGGCACGTCGTCATGCGCGCCGGCATTGTGCACCAGCACCTGGATCGGGCCGGAGTCGAGCAGCGCCTCGCAGGCCATGCGCGTGGCGTCGTGGTCGGCGATGTCGAAGATCGTGCTGCTGCCGCCGAGCTCCGCCGCCAGCGCCGCGGCACGGTCGGGATTGGCGTGGCCATGCACGATCACCTGGTGCCCGTCGCGCGCCAGCGCGCGGCAGATCGCGCCGCCCAGCGGGCTGGTCCCGCCTGTCACCAATGCGCGGATTGCACGCATCACGCCAGCACCACGGTGCCGCGCCCGGACACCAGCACGCGCCCGCCGCCGGCCACCGCGAAGGCGTAGATGAAGCCGCGCGTCTCGCGCGACAGCGCGGTGGCGGTCACCTCCAGCGCGCCCGGCACGTCGTCAAGCCGTTCGGCCGCCAGCTCGACCCCCGCGAGCGCCGCGACGAAGCCGGCGGGCTGCGGCGCGCCGGCGGTCAGCGCGCCATGCAGCGCCATCGCCTGCAAGCCGTATTCGGCGCCGCAGATCGCCGGCAGCGCGCCGTCGCGGCGCAGCGGATGGCCGGGGTCGCGATGCGTGGCGCTGGCGCAGGCGATGCGTTCGGCGTCGCAGGCCGACACGCTCTCCAGCAGGCACATCGCGCCCTGATGGGGAATGAGGCGCGCGATGGCCGCGCGGGTCTGCGGCAGCGTCATGGCGCGAAGGCCACGCGCAGCCGCGCGTCATCCAGCATCGGCAGGTCCAGCGTGGCGGCGGCGCCGCCGGCCAGCGCCGCCAGCAGGGGCAGCGCGCGCGCCACCGGGTTGGCATCGCGCAGCGCGCGCAACCCGCCCGGCAGGTCCGGCAGGGCCGCCGCGCCGTCCTGCGGCGTCAGGCCCAGCGCGCCGTGGCGGCCGGCGCCGGGCACCAGCACCAGGGCCAGCGCGAAGGGCTCGGTGGTGACCCGCAGCGCATCGAGCGGGGGCGGCATCGGCACGTCATGCGCGACGAACAGCACCGCGCGCCCGCCCGCCACCACCTGCGCCGCGGCCTGCAGCAGCCCGGTGCCGAACACGCCGTCATGCCCGCCCAGGCTGACCGATGGCCGGGACGATCCGACCGCGATCCCCCAATACCCCGCCGCCGCGTTGTGCACGGAATTGTGGAACTGCGTCGGCGAGATGGCGCCGCCATCCGCATGCAGCGCCTCGAGGATCGAGGTGATGACCTGGCCCTCGCCATTCGAACTGGCGAAGACGGTGTCGAGCTCCTCCGGCGCCAGGCCGCTGGCCTGCACGGCCTCGGTCGCCACCGCCAGCGCCAGGCGCACCGAGGGCCCGGTGCGCCGCCGCTCGGTCGCGGGCAGCAGCGTGGGCGCGGGCGGGACCAGCGGCGCGGGATCGTAGGGCGCCCGCCCGGCAAGCACCGGCGCCGCCTGCGCCCAGCCGGCCATGCCCGGCGCCAGCACCCCGATGCCGGCGATCCCGACCGCCAGCGTCACGCCAGCCGCCCGATCACCAGCGCGCAATTGCTGCCGCCGAAGCCGAAGGAATTGGACAGCACGCGGTCGACCGGCGCGGCGGCATTGGCCACGGCGATGCGCGCCGTGAAGGACGGGTCCGGCCGCGCCACGCCCAGGCAGCCCGGCACCAGCCCGTCCTCGACGCAGATCGCCGCGACCGCGGCCTCGAGCGCGCCGGAGGCGCCGAGCGTATGCCCGGTCCAGCCCTTGGTGGAGGAACACGGCACCGCATCGCCGAACAGCCGCGCGATGGCGCGGTCCTCCATGGCATCGTTCGCCCGCGTGCCGGTGCCGTGCATGTTGACGTACCCGATCTGCCCCGGCGCCAGCCCGGCGCTGTCCAGCGCGCCCTGCATCGCCGCCACCGCGCCATGCCCGTCCGGCTGCGGCGAGGACATGTGGTGACCATCCGACGACGCCCCGGCGCCGAGCAGCGCCAGCGCACCGGCATCGCCGGGCCCGGCGCGTTCCAGCAGCGCGAAGGCCGCCGCCTCGCCGATCGAGATGCCGTCGCGATCCTCGGCGCAGGGCCGGGTCGGTCCCTTCGCCAGCAGTTCCAGCGATCCGAATCCGTGCAGCGTGAGGCGGCACAGCGTATCCGCCCCGCCCACCACGGCGGCATCCGCCAGGCCCGCCGCGATCAGCGTGCCGGCATCGAGGAAGGCCCGCGCGCCGGAGGTGCAGGCGGTGGAGATCGACACGCACGGCCCCGCCAGCCCGAGCCGCGCGCGCACGTAGCGCGGCAGCGCATGCAGGTCGTGCGTGCGCGCGTAGTCGTAGCCGGTCAGCGCGCGATCGGCGCCGGCGCGCGCCCAGGCGCGCTCGGTCTCCTCGATGCCGGAGGTCGAGGTACCGAGCACCACCGCGACCCGTCCCGCGCCGTGCCGCGCCACTGCTGCATCGACCGCCGCCACGAAGCCATCCTGGCGCAGCGCGAGTTCCGCCAGCCGCGTGTTGCGGCAGGCGAAGGCCCCGAGCGGCGGCGGCGGGTCGATCGCCTCGGCCTCCCGCACGCGGCCGATCCAGATGCCGGGCGGCATGGCCGGCAGGGCGCAGGGTGCGAGGCCGCCGCGCCGGCCGTGCAGCGCCGCGCGCATCGCCGCCAGCCCCACCCCCATGGCGCTGGTCGCGGTGATGGCGGTGATCCGCAACGGTGTCATGGCGGTCAGATGGGCGCGCTCCGCCGCGGCGCCAGCGCGCAGGCGAGCAGGAAAGCGCAGGCCACGCCGATCGTGACGGTCAGCCCAGTGGCGTGCAGCACCGGCGTGCGGCACAGCGCCAGCAGGCCGAAGGTCAGCAGCGTGGTCACCATGCAGGTGATCACCGACCCGAGCGCCCGGGCCGCCTCCTCCCGGTCGCTGTTCTCGGAACGTGACATGAACAGCGCATAGTCCATGCCCACGCCCGCCAGCAAGAGCGCCGCGGTCAGGTGGAACAGCGTGATCGCCTCGCCCAGCGCCGCCAGCGCGGCGAAGGTCAGCAGCAGCGCCCCGGCCAGCGCCAGGGCGATCCGGGCCCCCGCCAGCACGCCCCGCCCGGCCGCCAGCAGCACCAGCACCGCCACGCCCCCCAGCAGGCCCCAACGCAGCGCGGCGCCGGTATGGGTGGCGACCAGCGCCTCGGTCTCCGCCTTGATGTCGACCACCAGCAAGCCGGGCACGCCGGCGGCGGCGGCGCGCAGCGCGGCCAGGTCGCGCAGCTCCGTGGGCAGCAGCAGGGCGCGCCAGCCATCGCCTTCGCGGCGCAGCAGCGGGGCGATCCGCGCGGCGAGCAGCGGGGCATCGGCAAGCCCCTCCGGCGTCAGTGGCGCCAAGCCGCGCGCCGCCGCGACATCGGCCAGGAAGGGATCGAAGGCGGTGGGGCGGAAGGGCAGCCCCGCGCGCGCGGCGGCCAGGCGCGCCGCCAGCGCCGCCGGGTCGGGCAGCGCGGCCAGGCGCGCGGCCTGCGTCGCGGCGCTCGGCAGGAAG
>NZ_CAKKLX010000026.1 GCF_918698155.1 Roseomonas sp. CECT 9278 | reverse complement strand
CGCGCGCCCGCCCCGGGCCGCCGCGCGCCAGGCGCGCGGGGCCGCCGGCGCGGCGAGCGGCGGGAGGGGCCGCTCGAGCCGCGCCGGAAGGGCGGGTTGTGTCAGGTCGTACGAATGCGGTGCAGCGCGGGTGCGCTCAGCCCTCGATCATGAAGGGCGCGTAGTGTGCAAGCACGCCCTCCATGCAGCCCTTGCCGTGCTCGCGCTCGACCTCGGCGACGACTTCGGCCGTCGTCTCCGCCCCGATGGCTCCGTCCGGCACCGCTTCGCGGACGAAGGCCTCGGGGCCGGCGAAGACAGCGAAGTCGCCGTCATTGCCGTTCACGGCGAAGCTCCGGTCGGCGGGAAACAGCAGGTTGAAGGACAGGTAGTATGCTTCAAAGAAGCGCTCGATCGCATCCTCCTCCAGCGCAAGGCGCCAGACCGCGCCGGGCCGCGACGTCAGCGACGTCGGCGTGCCGAGCAGGGTCGCATGACCGCGGCGGCGGGCGGCAGAGATCAGATTGCGCAGCCTGCCTGGCTCCCACGGAAGGTCGCGATAGAAGAACATCTGGATGCGCCAGTCGTGTTCACCTAGCCAGGCGTTCGACAGTCGCATCCCTGGATGGCCACTGGGAGCGCGGTATGGTTCGACCATCTCCACGGCACTCAGTTGCAGCGCAATCTGCTGCTCGGCAGACCCGGCCCGCGGCATCTGGTCGAGGGCGGGAAACGTCGCGTCTCCGGGAAGAAACGGCGGCCGATTGGCGGTCATCTCGCAGCTCCTAACGTACCGGTGGATAGCGGAACTTGTCAGTGGCCTGGAACCGACCAGCGCGCGCTGTCGGTTCAGCGATTTCGAGCGTGGGCATTCCGTCGCTTCCGGGACTGGTACTTGGCCTGGCGACTGCGGTTCGACCGTCCTGCAGCCGGTAGATCTGCCTTCCATCCGGCGTGTTGGTCGGCGGCCCGTCGGGCCGAAGGCTCTCCAGGTCTCTAGCCCGCCCAGCTTCACCACCAGGGCGATCCCATTGATCGACGCGATCGCGCAGATTGTCCATGCGTCGCGTGTCGGGCTGACTGCGAAGATCGTCGACAAGGTCTCGCCCCTCCCCGTCAGGCCTGCGTGGATGTCGACCTCGGCCGGGGGCAGACGATGTTCCGCCGCCTGACCCACGTCCATCCGCCGGCCCGCGCCGAAGTCTTCGCAGAATTCTGCTGAGCGCTCCAACCTCGACAATGTCTGCGGAAACGCCCGGCGGACGCATAGCGGATGACTGATCCGAAGTCGCACCAGCAGTCGCCTGCCGCGGCGGCGAAGCGCGCCAATGCGCCGCAACGACATGCCCGTCCCGCGTATAGGCCTTAACCCAGACGGCATTCCGCGGCGCAGCATCAGGCGGATTCAAGGCGCGAAAGCCATCCGTGACCCAGGCGGAGTACGCGGCGCGCTCCGAATGCCCCGGCTTCCAATACCGCGCATCGCGCATGGCCTGACGCAGGTCGGCCTGCGTGATCCTGACCGGCATGGATGTCCTCCGTGGTTCGTTGCGTGCCGCGTGCCGCAGGGCGCGCCGCCGTGTTCAGCCCGCCCCGCCCACCATCCGGCGGAAGCCATCCGTCACGCGCTTGACGAATTCCGGCTCCCGCGTGCGCCAGTAGCGCGGGTCGCGCATCATCGCGCGCAGCTCACCCTCATCCGCCGCGCTCGGCTCCTCACCGCGCCGCGCCAAGCCGGGTTCCTTGCCCTCCATCATGCGATGCAGGGCGATCACGCCCTCGGCCGTGGTGGACAGCGCCTCCATCACCGGCGCGGGCAGGTTCGACCGTCCCCAGGACGTGATCTGCGCCGCCACGCGGCGGAAGCGTTCCTCACCACCGAAGTGGTCGCGCAGCTTCTCGACCTGGCGCTCGGCCTCGAACTGGCCGGCGGCCTCGGCGATCAGCGGCAACAGGCGTTCGGCCGCCAGGTCATAGACCAGCTGGGCCTGCGCGCTGCTGAAGCCGGCTTCGTGCAGGCGGCGGTTGATGTCCTCGTCGGGGCAGCAGAGTTCGTGCTTCGCGCTGATCTCGTAGCCATCGGGGCCGTCCGGCACGCCGATGGCACGGCGGAAGCGGATGCGGTCTTCCTCCGGCGCGTCGTCGCCCGGCGGGCCGGCACGCTGCGACAGGCGGCGCTCCAACTCGCGATAGGATTTCAGCAGCGCGTCGATGCGCAGCGTCCCGGCCTCGGCGTCCCAGAACTTCTCGGGCACGTCCTCGGGGCGGGCGTTCGTCTGCGGCGCGGCACCTTCGGCCAGCGCGGTCTCCAGCAGGTCCTCGGGCATGAGGGGCTCACTCCTTCTCGGTGGGGGGAAGCAGGACTTCGGCGGGGGCGCTCAGCGTGCGCCCCAGCCAACGGGCAGCGGCCGGCAGGTCGATGGTGGCGATGGCTTCGGGCCCCATGGCGCGGACCGCCTGCAGGAACAGCAGCGTGTTCGCGGCATCCGATCGCCCCTGCACCTGCGCGAGCGGGCTGCGGTAGCGCAGCACGGTGTCGCGCCCATCGAGCAGCAGCGGCGGGATCTCCCCGCGCCGGCGCAGGATGGACAGGCAACGCGAGACCAGCGGCGTCAGCAGCTCCGCCTGCAGCCGGCCATAGGTGGCCCCCAGCAGGCGCGCGGTCTGCGCGGCGCGTTCCAGCACCTCGGTCGCGGTCATGTTGTCGCGCCGTTCCGGACCGATGCGGTCGGCCAGCAAGGCGCCACGGATGCGCGCGCGCAGGTCGGTCAGCACCAGCTGGGAGACGTCGAAATTCCCCGGCGCCTGCAACGGCGTGAGGCCCGAGGACCCCGGCGCCTTCGGGATGATCGCACCTGGTTCCAGCCGCACCGTCGCCGGGTTCAGCACGCCGTCGTCATCGGCCTGCCAGATGCCCGTCGCGGCGATCGACGCGTTCTTCAGGATCAGCTCGACCACTTTGTTGGCGGTGCGGATGTCCGGCAGCGCCTTGGCCACCGGGCCGCGGCCATAGACCTCGCCTGGCGCCTTCAGCCAGCGGAAGCCGATGAAGGGGCTCTCGGCGAAGCGGCCATCGCGCAGCACCAGCGGGCCGCGGTCGGTCAGCAGCAGCGCGCGGAAAGCGTGGCCGCGCGCATCCGGCCACACCGCTTCCAGCACGCGATGGCGCGGCGCCTCGGCGTCGTCGTCCGGCGCCGCGGGCATCGGCGCGTCGGGGTAGCGCTGGCGCAGCGCCGCCTCGCTCAGCCGCGCCGCACGGAACACGGTGTCGAGCCGGCCCGAGGGGCCTTCCTCCAGCACCGCCTCGCGCAGCGGCACCGCGGTGAAGCGCAGCGCGGAGGGCTCGCCGATCGGCGCTTCCTCGACCAGCAGCAGCCCCGTGCCGGCGATCACCAGGTCGAGGAAGGCCTGGTGCATCTCCAGCGCGAAGTTGGACCGGTCGAAATGCCCCTGCAGCACCTCGGCCACGTCTTCCAGCGCGATGGCGGCCTGCGTGTCGTCCTCCATCGCGCGGGCCGGCGCCAGGCCGAACCAGCGCGACCACGGCGGCGTCAGTTCCGCCAGCAGCGACGCCGCCAGTTGCTCGGCCGCATCGGCTGCCGTGGCGTCGAAGATCGCGACGCGCCCGCCGGTCGGCGGCGGCAGCACATGGTCGTAGCAGTCCTGCCACAGCGCATCCTGGGCGCGGCGGCGGTCGACCGCGCGGGCATGCCGCGCGACGATGTCCTCGGGTGTCATGATGTCATTCCCCCAGCAGCGACTTGCGCGTCGCGGCGAAGTCGGCGCGGGCGCCGAGCACGCCGGCGGCGGAGGTGGCGATGGTGCCGGACAGCCCGCGGCGGGCACGCTCGCGCGCCTCGACGCGGGACGCGGCGGCGGTCTCCTCGGCGGCCTGCTGCGGTGCTGCGGCCGGCGCGGGGGCCGGTGCGGCGGCAGGCGCGATGACGACGGGTTTCGGGGCGCGGAACAGGCCACCCATGCGCGCACGGCTCCTCTCGATCGGGGGGACGGGACCTCCCGCGCGCACCCCGAAAAGCCGCGAGCCCGCCCTTCCGGGGGGAAGGGCGGGCTCGCGCAAGGTCGGGAGGGGATCGGGAGGAAGGCCGCCAGGCGCAGATCGCCCGTTGGCCTGATGGTGATACGTCAGGCCGCGGCGGCGGTCAAGACATTTTTCCTATCATCACGAAATTTCTTCACCAGCCGGCGGAACAGGCCGAACGGCGTCACGGCGAAGGGTGCGCCGCTCCCCAGCAGCGCGCGGCACAGCCCCACGCAGGTCTGCGGCAGCACGGGCGGGAGCCAACGCGCGCGCGCCTCGCCAGGCGCGAAGGGGCCGACCACGCGCAGCCCCGCCCGGCGATAGAAGCCGGGCAGGTCGTAGCGCGCCGGCATGTTGACCCGCAGCACGAGCAGCCGGCCGGAGACCGGTTCCACGACCGTCCAGCCGGCCTCGTCGCGCAGCGCGGCGAAGCAATGGCGGAAGCCGCGGCGCAGCGGGCGCAGCCAGGCCTGGTCGGCCTGGCCGCCGAACACCACCCAGACCTGCTGGGGGGCGTCGCGGGCGGCGCGCAGCCGGGGGGTCCCGCGCGCCTCCCGCCCTGCCGGGGCCTGCGCCGTCATGCCACGATCCCCTTGACGCGCAGCGGCCATTCCAGGCGGTTCATCGCCTCGCGCCACTGGGCGGCGTCGGCGCGTTCGGACAGGTGGCGCGGGTCGGGCGCCTGGCCGCGCTCACCCCAGATCCGCATGATGCGGGCGTGGATCAGGTCGATGCGGCGGTGGCGGTACAGCCGGTCCAGGCACTTGATCACGTCGTCCGGTTCGCAGGGGCGCACCTTGTCGCCCTTGCCGGCGGTGATGCGCGCGCCGTCGCGCCGCGCGATCAGCGCGGACATGGTCCAGAACCAGGCTTCCTCGGCCGACCGGAAGGGTTCGGCGGCGGCGATGCTGGCATAGCTTGGGGCATGGGCAGTGCGGGGGGCGGGGCGCATGGGGGGTTCTCGCCTGTGGGGTGAACAATACAAGAACATTAACCGCAAGAGTTGCGCCCCGGCAAGCCGAAAAAGGAACATTGACCTATTGCTTTGCGACACCAGACCTAGGATAGCTTCCCCAGGACGCCCACTTCATCTGGATTCGCGTCCTGCGACCCAAGGACACCGTTTCTCATGCGGCATGACGATATCTGGCGCGCCCTCGATGCCCTGGCGGCCGAGCACGGGCTCTCCGCCTCCGGCCTCGCACGCAAGGCCGGGCTCGACCCCACCGCCTTCAACCCCTCCAAGCGGATCGGCGCGGATGGGCGCGCGCGCTGGCCTTCCACCGAGAGCGTGGCGAAGGTGCTGAACGCCGTCGGGCGCGGGATCGATGATTTCGCCTCGCTGGTCTCGGGCATGCCGGCGCTGTCGCGCGGCGGCAGCGGGCGCGGCGGCGCGGGCCGGCGCATTCCCCTGATCGGCCTGGCCCAGGCCGGCGGCGATGGCTATTTCGACGATGGCGGCTACCCGGTCGGCGGGTCGTGGGACGAGATCTCCCTGCCCGAGATCGGCGACCCCAATGCCTATGCGCTGGAGATCTCGGGGGAATCCATGGAGCCCGTCTTCCGCGACGGCGATGTGGTGGTGGTCTCCCCCGGTGCGCCGGTGCGCCGTGGCGACCGCGTGGTGGTACGCACCGGCAAGGGCGAGGTGATGGCCAAGGAACTGCGCCGCCTGTCGGCGAAGCGGATCGAACTGGCCAGCCTCAATCCGGCGCATCCGAGCTACAGCTTCGAACTGCCCGAGATCACCTGGATGCATCGGATCGTCTGGGCGAGCCAATAGCCGGCCGCCGCAACGTCAGGGAGCCGATGCGCGTGGACAGAACCGAATTCCTCCGGTCGCTCATCGATACCGCGGGCCACGGCCTCGAGATCGGCCCGAGCTACAACCCGCTGCTGCCGAAATCCGCGGGCTTCGATGTCAGGACCGCGGACTACACCGACGCCGAGGGTCTGCGGGCGAAGTACCTCGACAACCCGCATGTCGACATCGCGATGATCGAACCTGTCGACTTCGTCGTCACCGATCGCGGCCTGGCCGGCACGGTCGGCGAGCGCGCGCTGTTCGACTACATCGTCGCCTCGCATGTCATCGAACACACGCCGGACATGCTAGGCTTCCTCAAGGATTGCGAGGCCCTGCTGAAACCCGACGGCGTCCTGCTGCTGGCCGTCCCGGACAAGCGTCATTGCTTCGACGTGCTGCACCCGTGGTCGAGCACCGGCGCCGTGCTGCAGGCGCATCTCGACGGGCGACGCATGCCCTCACCCGGTGCCGTATGGGACGACCGGGCCTACAACGCAGTGCGCGGCGGCGCCATCGGCTGGTCGATCGGCGGGCAGGACCCGCTGCGCTTCTTCATCGACCTGCCGGACGCGCTGCGGGCCTTGGCGAAGGACACCGCCGATGGCGGGTATGTCGACGTGCATGTCTGGCGCTTCCTGCCGTCGAGCTTTCGGCTGATCGTCAACGACCTCCACGCGCTGGGCGAGATCGCCCTGCGCGAGCAGGCCTTCCACGACAGCGTCGGCAACGAATTCTACGTGACGATGTCGCGGTCGGGCGCCGGCCCGGATGTCGACCGGCTGACGCTGGCGCTGCGCACCCTCAGCGAGAACGCCACCATTCCGGTGTGACGCGGCTGGCGCGCGTCACGCCATCCCACCCCGCGCCGCGACCGGCCACAGGCATTCCACCCGCCCCTTCCGCACGCCGACATACCAGTCGTAGCGATCGACGGTCGGGTCGCAATGGCCCGGCACCAGGCGCAGCCTTTCGCCCAGCGCCGGCGTCGCGCCATCCTCCACCACGATCTTGCCGTGCTCGTCCGATGCCCCCGCGAAGCGCAGCCCGGGCCGCTGCCACACGCCCGGCATGCCGCAATCCACCGCCACGCCCTTGTGGCCGCAATCCACCACGGCGATGCCCTGCCCCGCACGGCTCATCACCGTGGTCGCGACGAACAGCGACTGGCGGAAGGGCGGCCCGTCCTCGTTCTTCGCGTAGTCCACATCCATGAACACGTACGAGCCGCCCTGGATCTCGGTGTAGACCCCGCTCGCCGCCTCGTGCTGGAAGGTGCCGGTGCCGCCGCCGCCCACGATCGCGCAGTCGAGCCCGCGCTGCTTCAGTTGCTCGATGGTGCGGCGCGTGCGCGTCACCGCCTGCTGCGCCGCCTCGGCGCGCGCCGCCGGGGCGCGGATGTGCTGCGCGGTGCCGTAGTAGGCCTGCAACCCGCCAAAGATCAGGTGCGGGCTGCGGGCGATGCGCTCGGCGAGTGCCACCGCGGGCGGGCCGTGCTCGATGCCGCCACGGGCCATGCCGACATCGATCTCGACCAGCATCTTCAGGCGGATGCCGGCCGCCTCCGCCGCCTGCTCGGCCATCACGACCTGCGCTTCGTCATCCGCGCAGAGGCCGACATCGGCGATCCGCGCGAGTGCGGCGAGCCGCGCCAGCTTGCGCGGGCTGACGATCTGGTTGGTGACCAGCACGTCCTGGATGCCGCCCCAGGCCAGCACCTCGGCCTCCGCCACCTTCTGCACGCATTGCCCGACCGCGCCGCGCGCCACCTGCAGCTTCGCGATCACCGGCGACTTGTGCGTCTTGGTATGGGCGCGAAGCTTCGCGCCGGTCGGTGCCAGCAGCGCCGCCATGGTGTCGAGGTTATGTTCGAAGGCATCGAGGTCGATCACCAGCGCGGGCGTGTCGATCTCGTCCTCGCGCATGCCGGGTTCGGCGGGCGGCGCTTGCAGCATGGTTCATCCCCTGGGCGGTCCGGGGCATGATGCGGCGATGTTGCCCTCCGATCCAGACGTCCTCGTCATCGGCGCCGGCTGCGCCGGGATCGCCGCGGCGCGGGCGCTCGCCGCGCGCGGGCGGAGCTGCGTGGTGCTGGAGGCCGGCGCGCGTGTCGGCGGGCGCGCCTATACCGAACGCGATTCGCTCGGCATCGCCTTCGACCACGGCGCCTCCTGGCTGCACCAGGCCGATGAGAACCCGCTGACGCCGCTGGCCCGCGCGCTGGGCCTGGCGCTGCTGGACCACGACGCGCTGCGCGACCGCCGCCTGTTCGCGCACGGGCGGTTCGCCGATGCCGCGGACCGCGCCGCCTTCACCGCCGCGGAGCACGCCTTCTGGACCGCGATCGAGACCGCCGCCGCCGATGGCGCACCCGACCGCCCCGCCGACCAGGCCGCGCCACGCGGCGGCCCCTGGGACGCGACGGTGGCGCATTGGGAGGGCGCGCAGATCTGCGCCGCCGAACTCTCCCGCATGTCCCTGCACGATTTCGCCGCGACGGCGCTGGACAGCCCCAACCTGATCCTGCGCGAGGGCGTCGGCGGCCTGGTCGCCCGCCTGGCGGAGGGACTGCCGGTCCGCCTCGCGGCCCACGTGGACCGGCTGCGCTGGGGCGCGCGCGGCGTGGTGGCGCAAGGCGCCTTCGGCAGCATCGCCGCGCGCGCCGCGATCGTCACCGTCTCCACCGGCGTGCTGGCAGCCGGCGGCATGGCCTTCGATCCACCGCTGCCGGATGCGACGCAGGGCGCGATCCACGCCCTGCCGATGGGGCTGCTGACCAAGATCGCCTTCCGCGCCGATGATCCCGCCGCACCGGCCCTGCCGCCCTTCGCAAGCCTCCGCCGCGCCGTCGAGGCGCCGGGCGACCGCCCGATGTCCTTCATCTCGCGCCTGTTCGGGGAACCCCTGCTGATCGGCTTCTGCGGCGGCGCCCAGGCCTGGGACCTGGCGGGCGATACCGCCGCCGCCGCAGCGGCCGCGCGCAGCGAGGTCGCCACCATGTTCGGCGCCCCCGCCGCCGCCGCCCTTGGCCGCGCGACCGTCACGCGCTGGGGCGAGGACCCACTGTTCCGCGGCGCCTATTCGCACGCCGTGCCCGGCGCGCAGGCCGCGCGGCGCGTGCTGGGCACGCCGCTCGCCGATGGCCGCCTGTGCTTCGCCGGTGAGGCCACCCACCCGCGCTTCGCCGCGACTGTCGCCGGCGCGTGGTTCAGCGGCATCGCGGCGGCGCGCGCCGTGCCCTGATCACGGCCAGCCTCGCGCGCGATCCGCCCGCCAGGGCGGCGCGATCCAGCAGCGCGCGCGCAGGCCGCCACGCGCCGTGACAACGCGCACCGGCACCAACCCATAGGCGCTGCCTTCATAGGCGCACAGCCGTGCGAAGGCGGCAGCGCCCACGCGCAGCACCGCGCCCGCCACCACGGCGCCCGCTGCCGGCAGCAACGTCGGGTAGGGCGTGCCGCGCAGCACCACGCGCCGCCAGCCATCGAGGCGCGCCGGGCGCAGACGCCGCGCGAGCCCCGCCTCACCGCCGACGCGGGTGAGCACGCCGGCATCCAGCAAGGTGCCGTAGACGAACAGGATCACGGATCGCCCGCGCCATGCGCTCACTCCGGCCGCAGGTTCACGCTGACCACCAGGTCCCGGATCTTGGCGGATTGCGCGCGCACCATGGCGCCGAAGCTGTCCGCATCGGAGCCCACGGCCTCGGCACCCACCTCCTCGCAGCGGCGCACGAAGTCCGGCTGGCGGGCGGCGGCGGCGATCTCGCGGTTGAGCCGCGCCATCACCGGCGCGGGCGTGCGCGCGGGTGCGAAGAAGCCGTTCCAGCCTTCCAGTTCCAGCGAGGGGAAGCCCTGCTCGCGCACCGTCGGCACGTCCGGCAGCACGGGCGAGCGGCGCGAAGCGACATTCGCCAGGCCCTTCAGCGTGCCGGCGCGCACATGCTGCAGGCAGGTCGAGATCTGGTCGCCACCAAGCTGCACGCGGCCGGCGATGAGTTCCTGCACCAGCGGCGCGGCGCCGCGGAAGGGCACGTGCTCCATGCGGATACCGGCGTCGCGCTTCAGCACCTCGCCGACCATGTTCATGAAGGAACCAGGCCCGGTGGATCCGTAGAAGGGCTGGTTCGGCTGCGCCTTCGCCCAGTCCACGAAGCCCTTGAGGTCGGTCACCGGCACGCCCGGATTGGCGAGGATGATCAGCGGAACATTGGCGCCGAGCGAGAGTGGGGCGAAGTCGCGCTCGATGTCGTGCGGCGGGCGGCCGGCCAGCGTCATTGCCGCCGTGGTGGTCGGGAAGGTGATGTTGTGGAACAGCAGCGTGTAGCCGTCCGGCGCGGCCTTCGCGACCACGTCGGCGCCGATCGACCCGCCGCCGCCGCCGCGATTCTCGACCACCACGGACTGGCCCATGGTCTCGGTCATGCGCTGGGCGAACAGACGCGCGAGAAGGTCGGTGGTGCCGCCGGCGGGGAAGGGCACGATGATGCGGATGGGCCGCGTGGGGAAATCCTGCGCGGCGGCCAGTCTGGGCGCGGCAAGGCCGGCAAGGGCCGACGACAGCAGCAGGCGGCGCTGGATGGTCATACCCGAAATCTCCTCCCGCGGCCCTGTGTCCGGGCCGCTGGAGGCAGGCTAGACCGTGCGCGCCGGCGCCGGGAAGGCCGGATCAGTGGCCGGCATTCTCCGCCGAGAAATCCGGCGCTTCCAGGCCGGACGCCACCAGCTGCTTGACCAGCTGCGCCTTCAGCCGATCGAGCCCTGCCTCGGACGAGGCCTCGCAGCGCGCCACCAGCACCGCCTGCGTGTTCGACGCGCGCAGCAGCCACCAGCCGTCATCGGTCAGCACGCGCACGCCATCCACGGCCTGCACCTTGGCACCCTCGGCGGCGAGGCGATCCTTCACTTCCTGCACCACGACGAACTTGCGCGCTTCCTCGCAGTTGAAGCGCAGCTCCGGCGTGTTGATCACCTGCGGCAGCGCGGCGCGGACCTCGGCCAGCGATCCCGCCATCCGCGCGACGATGCCGAGCAGCCGCACCGCCGAATACGGCGCGTCGTCGAAGCCGTACCACTTGTCGGCGAAGAAGATGTGGCCCGACATCTCGCCGGCCAGCGGGCTGCCGGTCTCGGCCATCTTGGCCTTGATCAGCGAATGGCCGGTCTTCCACATCAGCGGTTCACCGCCGGCCTTCGCGACCTCGTCGAACAGCACCTGCGATGCCTTCACGTCGGCGATGATCGTCGCGCCCGGCTTCGCCTTCAGCACATCCCGCGCGAGGACGATCAGCAGCTGGTCGCCGAACAGGATGTGGCCTTCATTGTCCACCACGCCGATGCGGTCGCCATCGCCGTCGAAGGCGATGCCGAGGTCGGCCTTCTCGCGCGCCACCTCGGCGATGATCTGCTCGAGGTTCTTCGCCACCGTCGGGTCGGGATGGTGGTTGGGGAAGGTGCCGTCGACATCGCCGTTGATGACGTAGTGCGTGCCCGGCAGGCGTGCCGTGAGCGCCTTCACGATCGGCCCGGCCGACCCGTTGCCCGGGTCCCACACCACCTTCAGCGCGCGATCGCCGCCATCCCAGTCCTGCAGCACGCGGTCGGCGTAGCGCGTGGCGATCTCCACGGCACGGTCGGTGCCGGCCTTCTCGGGCACCACGTCGCCCTCGGCGGCCATCCGGCCGATATCCTGGATCTGCGCGCCGTAGAACGGCTTCTTGCCGAGCATCATCTTGAAGCCGTTGTAGTCCGGCGGGTTGTGGCTGCCGGTCACCATCACCGCGCCATCGGCCTGCTGGTCATAGGCGGCGAAATACAGCATCGGCGTGGCACACAGGCCGATGCGAACCACTTCCAGCCCGCAGGCGCGCAGGCCGGCCACCAGCTGCGCCTCCATCTCCGGCGAATGCAGCCGCCCGTCATAGCCGACCGCCACGCGCTTGCCGCCCGCGCGTGCCACCACCGAGCCGAAGCACCGCCCGATCGCGAAGGCGTCCTCGGGCTTCAGCGTTCTGCCGACGATCCCGCGGATGTCGTATTCGCGCAGGACCGTCGGGTCGAAGCGGTGGTTGAAGGCAGGCATGGTCACTCCCTCACGGGCGGCCGATGGAGGAATAGGCGAACCCCGCGGCGCGCATCGCCGCCGGGTCCCAGACATTGCGAAGGTCGAGAATCACGTCGCCCTTCATGGCGGATTTCAGGCGCGCCGGCGCCAGCGCGCGGAACTCGTTCCATTCCGTCAGCACCACCACGGCATCGGCGGCTTCGGCGGCGCCCAGCGCGGTCTCGACAAAGGCGACGGCGGCCGGCAGGGCCTGGCGCGCATGGCCCGGCTGCGGGTCGAAGGCGCGGATTTCGACGCCGGCGGCGACCAGCTTCGGCAGGATCACCAGGGATGGCGCATCGCGCATGTCGTCGGTCTCGGGCTTGAAGGTCACCCCCAATACGCCCACGCGCTTGCCGGCCGGCGAAGGCCCGAGTGCCGCCAGGATGCGGTCCGCCATCTGCGCCTTGCGCGCCTCGTTCACCGCGATGGTGGCTTCGACCAGCCGGATCGGCACGCCGGCATCCTGCGCGGTGCGCGCCAGCGCCAGCGTGTCCTTCGGGAAGCATGACCCGCCATAGCCAGGCCCCGGATGCAGGAACTTCCGCCCGATGCGCCCATCCAACCCCATGCCGCGCGCCACGTCGTGCACGTCGGCGCCGACCTTCTCGCACAGGTCGGCGATCTCGTTGATGAAGGTGATCTTGGTCGCCAGGAAGGCGTTGGCGGCGTACTTGATCAGCTCCGCGCTCTCGATGCTGACCGCGAGCACCGGCGTCTCGATCAGGTACAGCGGGCGATAGAGCTGCCGCAGCACGGCCAGCGCGCGGTCGTCGTCGACGCCGATCACCACGCGGTCCGGCCGCATGAAGTCGCCGATCGCGCTGCCCTCGCGCAGGAATTCCGGATTGGAGGCGACGGCGATCTGCGCCTGTGGCCGGGCGCGGCGCACGATGGCCTGCACCTCGCGCCCCGTGCCGACCGGCACGGTGGATTTCGTCACGATCACCAGCGGCCCGTCCGCCGCGCGCGCCACCTGCTCGGCCGCCGCATAGACATACGACAGGTCGGCGTGGCCGTCGCCGCGGCGCGCCGGCGTGCCGACCGCAAGGAACACCGCATCGGCGCCCTTGACCGCCGCATCCATGCTGGTGGTGAAGGTCAGCCGGCCGTTGCGGACGTTCTCGGCCACCAGCTTCTCGAGGCCCGGCTCGTAGATCGGCATGCGCCCCGCGCGCAGCCCCTCGATCTTGTCGGGGTCCACGTCCATGACGGTCACGTCGACGCCGAATTCGGCGAAGCAGGCGCCGGAAACGAGCCCGACATATCCGGCGCCGATCATGGCGATGCGCATATCAGTCCCTCATCTCCAGGCACGCGCCGGTTGGAATGGCCTGTCGGCGCGGCCGTGGCAAGCGCGTCAGCGCACATCGCCCAGGCCCGGCAGTGCCGGCAGCAGTGCCGCAAGGTCGTGCTCCGCGCGGCAGGCCAGGTAGCGACCCGGCGCGCCATCGAGTGGAAAGCTGGTCAGGCCGATATCCGCATAGACCCGCAGCAGCTCGGATCCGACATGCCAGAAGGCGGGGTCGACCCCGGCCTGGTCGCAGATGTCGCGAAAGCGCCATATGGCCGACACGCGGTCGCGCGCCTCGCCGCCCGGGTCGCCCAGGGCCAGCCATATCCCGTCATGCCGCACATAGGCGAAGCCGGCGCGCCCGGCATCGCCGAACACCGCGCCATCCGCCTGCCGTGGCGCCCGTGCGCCCAGCGCCTCCAGGCGCGCGCGCATCTCCGGCCCATAGGGCGCCGCGGGCGGGCGCGCCGGGCGCAGCAGCCGGAACGCCGCCACCAGCAGCAGCACGCCGGCGAGCCCGACCGCGAAGCGCAGCGTGTTGGGCGCATCGCCCGACAGCACCACGCCCCACCAGGACAGCTCGGCGAATTGCCCGTCATAGGCGACGGTCGCGAGCGTGAGCGCGCACAGGCCGAGTGCGGCGATGGCCGCGACCGTCTCGCCGGTCAGCGCCTCGCCCAGCAGCCGGGCGCGGCGATAGAAGGCCGGGCGGACGGTGGCCAGCAGCACGACCACCAGCAGGAAGCCGCCGGTCAGCCACCAGGGCTCGCCGCGCAGCCAGGCGACCAGCGCCGCGCTCACCAGGAAGAACTGCGCGGCCCACCACGCCATGGCGAGGCGCCGCACCAGCCCATAGGCCGCCATCAGCAGCAGCGATCCGAGCACCGAAGCGGCGAAATGGCTTGCCGCCTCGTCCATGAAGGCGAAGGCGCCGTCGAGCGGCCCGGGCTTGGGCGGCAGCGCGCCGATGAAGACCAGCGTCAGCCCCGCCAGCCCGACCAGCGCGGCCATCGCCGGCACCTCGAACGATATCGCGACACCGCGCTCGGGCGAAAAGCGGTCGAGCAGATGCCGCCGCTGGCTGACCTCGAAGGCGGCGAACATCAGCCCCGCGATGAACAGCGGCGCGATGTAGTAGAACAGGCGGAACAGCAGCAGCGCGCCGACCACCTGGGGCGCCGGCAGGTAGCCGGCCAGGCCGAACATGATCGCGCCGTCGAACACGCCGATCCCGCCCGGCACGTTTGCGGCGATGCCAGCCGTGTAGGCAGCCACGTAGATCGCCAGGAAATGCAGGAAGGTCAGGCTGTCCACCTGCGGCAGCAACGACCAGAAGATCAGCGCCGTGACCGCCACGTCGGCGCTGGCCAGCGCCGTCTGCGCCAGCGCCATGCGAAACCCCGGCAGGTCGATCTTGTGGCCGAACATGCGGAAATGCGGCACGAACCGCGCGAGCAGGATGTACGCGCCCACGATGCACCACAGCAGGCCGCCCAGCACCTGCTTCACCCAGTGCGGGATGCTGTCGCCGAAGAACACCAGGACCTCGGGCTCCACCAGCAGCACCAGGCCGCCGAGCGCGAAGCCGCCCAGTCCGAAGGTCAGGGAGGTGAAGGCCACCACCTTCGCGATCGCCGATGGCGGCAGCCCCCACGCGGCGTAGAACCGATACCGGATGGCAGCCCCCGACACGGTCGCGAAGCCGAGGTTGTTGGCCAGCGAATACGCCACGAAGGACGCCAGCGAGGTCCGCGCATAGGAAACCGGGTGGCCGGCATAGACCGACCCCAGCCAGTCATAGGCGGTGAGCACCAGGTAGGCGAGCAGCGTGAACCCCGCCGCCGCCCACAGCGCACCGGCGGGCGTCGCATGCAGCGCGCCACGGATATCCTGCCAGGACAGCGTGCGGAATTCGCGCTGCACCACGAACAGCGCGCCGCACAGGATCAGCAGGCCGAAGACCGTCGGTCCATGGCGCTTCAGCAGCGCGAGGGCGCGCTGGGATGGGGTCACGCCGCGGGCTGCTCCGCGCGTGCCAGCGCCGTCTCGATCAGCCCGATCGTGCCGGCGATACCATACAGCGCGACGAAGCCGCCGAAGCGCGGGCCTTCCTCCTGGCCGAGCAGCACCTGGTACAGCGCGTTGAACCAGCTGCGCGAGACACCCATCGAGCCATCCTTGTTGGCTTGCAGGAAGGGCTCGCGGCGGCCGGCATCGTAGACGATGTCCTGGATCGCCTTGGCGCGGTCCTCGACTGGCATGGCGTCGAGGTCGACGGCGCGGTCGCGCAGCGCCGCCATCAGGGCGGACAGCGCCTCCCGCTCCGCCGCGCTGGGCAGGCGGAAGCGCTTGGTGGGCGCGACGAAGTCCCGATAGTAGTGCACGGCGTGCTCAACGAGCTTGCCCAGCATCGGTTGCGTCGCCGGCGTCGCCCCCGGCGCATAGCGCGCCAGGAACCCCCACAGGATCGCCGGATCGTCGGCGTTCACCACCGATGCCAGGTTCAGCAGCATGGTGAAGGATACCGGCGGCTCGGGGTCGTTCGGCGCGGCGCCGCCATGGATATGCCAGGCCGGGTTGGCGGCATCCGGCGCGGCGCGCAGCTTCGCGCGGTGCTGCAGGTATTCGTCCACCGCGCGCGGGATCTGGTCGAAGAACAGCCGCTTGGCGCGCTGCGGCTGGTTGTACATGTACTGGGACAGGCTCTCGGCCGGCGCGTAGCGCAGCCATTCGTCGATGGTCAGCCCATTGCCCTTCGACTTGCTGATCTTCTGGCCCTGCTCATCGAGGAAATGCTCGTAGGTGAAGGCCTCGGGCGGCTCGCCGCCCAGCACGCGGCAGATCGCGGAGGACAGCCGCACGGAATCGATCAGGTCCTTGCCCGACATCTCGTAGTCGACGCCCAGCGCATACCAGCGCAGCGCCCAATCCGCCTTCCACTGCGCCTTGCAATGCCCGCCGGTGATGCGCGTGGCGTGGCGCGAGCCATCGGCCGGGTCGCGCCAGATCAGCAGGTCCTCGGCCGGGCGGACCTCCTCCATCGGCACCTGCATGACCACGCCGGTCTTCGGATGGATCGGCAGGAAGGGCGAATAGGTTGCGCGCCGGTCCGGCCCCAGTGTCGGCAGGATCACCGCCCGCACGTCGTCATGCTTCTCCGCCATGCGGATCAGCGCATCGTCGAAGCGGCCGGAGCGGTAGTAGTCGGTGCTCGACGCGAATTCGTAGTCGAAGCCGAAGGCATCCAGGAACGCCCGCAGCCGGGCATTGTTGTGGTGGCCGAAGCTCTCATGCGTGCCGAAGGGGTCGGGGATGGCGGTGACCGACCGGCCGATGTGCTCGGCCAGCATCTGCTTGTTCGGCACGTTGTCCGGCACCTTGCGCAGCCCGTCCATGTCGTCGCTGAAGGCGATCAGGCGGGCGGGCAGGCCGGTCAGCAGCGTGAAGGCGCGGCGCACCCAGGTGGTGCGCGCGACCTCCCCGAAGGTGCCGATATGCGGCAGGCCGGACGGGCCGTAGCCGGTCTCGAACAGCGCCTCCGCCTTGCCGGATTTCGCCAGCCGCGCGGCAACCTTGCGCGCTTCCTCGAAGGGCCAGGCCTTGACGGCGGAGAGATCGGCAGGCGGGGGGATCGTCACGGCAGCGCAGTCTTCCAGCAGGCGGTTGGGGGTTATAGGAGGCCCGGGGCGCTTTGCCACGCCCCCGCTTGGCCGGGCCGCGGCCGGTCGCGGAAGGCATTGGTCCGCCGTGGCCTTTGCGCTATTGAACTCGCCCCCTTCCAACCGTCGAAAGGACAGAGAGGGACATGCGTGTCGGTATTGTCGGCGCCACCGGAGCGGTGGGCCGCGAGCTCGTGGATGTTCTGGGGCGCCGGGCCTTCCCGGTCACCTCGCTGAGGCTGTTCGCCTCCACCCGCAGCGCCGGCACGACCGTGAAAACCCCCTTCGGCCCCACCACCATCGAGGCCTTCAGCGACGAGGCGGTGCGCGATCTCGACATCGCGCTGCTGGCGGTCTCGGGCGATTTCGCCAAGGCGCATGCCCCGGCCATGGTCGCGGCAGGGGTCACGGTGATCGACAATTCCTCGGCCTTCCGCCTGCAGGACGACGTGCCGCTGGTGGTGCCGGAGGTGAACGCGGCCGCGATCGGCGGCGCCCGGCTGATCGCCAACCCGAATTGCACCACCGCCATCCTGGTGGTCGCGCTGGAACCGCTGCGCCAGGCCTTCGGGCTGAAGCGGGTGATCGTCTCGACCTACCAGGCGGCCTCGGGTGCCGGCGCCGAAGGCATGGCCGAGCTCGAGCGCGAATCCCGCCGTGTCCTGGTCGAGGGCGTGAAGCCCGCGCACGACGTCTTCCGCTGGCCGCTCGCCTTCAACGTCATCCCGCAGATCGATGCCTTCCAGCCGAACGGCTACACGCGGGAGGAAATGAAGGTCGCCTGGGAAAGCCGCAAGATCATGGGCATGGCGGACCTGCCGGTTTCCTGCACTGCCGTGCGGATCCCGACCATGCGCGTGCATGCGGAGGCCGTGACGATCGAGACCGAACGCCCCGTGACCGCCGATGCCGCGCGCGAGGTGCTGAAGCGCGCCGCCGGCGTGAAGGTGGTGGATGACCCGGCGCAGGGCCTCTATCCCATGCCGATCAACGCCACCGGCCAGGACGATGTCGAGGCCGGCCGCATCCGCGCCAACCCCGTGTTCGGCGCGCATGGTCTCGACTTCTTCCTGTGTGGCGACCAGCTGCTGAAGGGCGCCGCGTTGAACGCGGTGCAGATCGCCGAACGCCTGCCGTCGGTGGCACGCAAGGCGGCCTGACCTGGCGCGGGCGGGGCGCCTGCCCCGCCCGGCGCAGCGCGCCCTCCCGGCCGGCGCGCGCTTCTCGCGGCAACAGTTTCATCGCGCGTCAATCTTGCTCACGCACGATCGTGACGCACCGGATTTCCGGCTGATTCATCCGCCGCGTCGATCCTTGCGGCATGATGAAGCCGCCGCTCCTCCTCGCCGCCCTCCTCCCGCTCATCGCCGCCTGCTCGGGCGCGGGGTCGCCTGAAGCGGCCGCGCCGGGCGGCACCTGCTTCGCGGCCGGCGCCGCGGTGCTGCCGCCGGGCGTCGGCGCCTCGGTGCTGCGGGTCAGCGTGCCGGGCCCGCGCGGTGGCCGCACCACACGCGGCACCGCCTTCATCGTGGCCGACAGCGCCGCCGCGCCTGGCGCGCCCAACCGCATCATCACCGCGGCGCATGTCGTCGCCCGCGCGCTGGAAGCCCCGCAGGAGGCCGCCATCCGCCTCTCCCTGCCCGACGGCACGCCGGTCGGCACCGCGCGCGTCGCCGCCACGGCGCGGCCGTGGAACCCCCTGGCGGCGCTCGATCCCGGCTGGGCGGACCAGGCGATCCTGACCCTCGCGCAGTTCGACAGCCCGGCCGCCGAGGCCGCCTTCCGGGCCGCCCCCGGCCTCGCGCCCGCGCGTCGCCAGCCGGAGGGCGCATTGCTGGACCTCCGCGTCACCGACGGCCGCGGCATTGCCCCGGGCCTGTCCGGCGCACCGGTGCTGGGTGCCGAGGGACGCGTGCGCGGCATCCTGGTGCAGCGACGCATCGAGGACTGGAGCGGCGGCGCCAGCACCGAGGCACCGCTGTTGCGGCGCGGACAGGTGGGCGCGCGGCTGGAACCGGCCCGCGACGGCTGGGCGCAGCCCCTCGCCGCCCCCGCCATCCTGGCGGCACTCGGCCCGGCGGGACGGTCGGTCGATACCCTGGCGGTTCCCAGCGATGCCGATGTGGCCGTGCTGGCGCCCGGCTATCCGGGCGGGCGCTGCGCGGTGGTGGCGGCCAGTGCGGCCTATCGGCCGGCGCCACTGGCGCGGGACTGACCTCGGGCGCGCGCGCTCGCCGAACGCCGCCTGATCCGCGGGGGCGCCCCGCGCGCGGGACCGACCCAGCAGGCGCGCCCCTGCCACGGCCCTGCGCCGCTGCTATCCTGCGCCATGCCTTCCGCCCCGCGACTCGTGCTGCCGGACGTGCCGAGCCTGGTCGCCGGCTTCGGCCATGCCGTGTTGCTGACCACCCAGGGCGAGTTCGAGACCCTGCCCGCCGACGCGGTGGGCAGGCGCATCGGCGACACCGCGCCGATGCTGGTGCATGCCCCGGCCACCGCGCGCCGCCTCGGCCTGCCGCATATCGACGCGGCGCACGACCTGCTGGAGCTGTTCGCCTTCTGCCGCCCCGCGGAACCCTGCGCGCCGACGCCGCGCGGCCTGGCACTCGCCCTCGACCTGCCGCAGCCGGCCACCGACGAAGCCGCCGCCGCCCTGCTGCCCGACATGGCCACCGCGCTGCTGCGCCACCTGGCCGACACGCGCGACCACCCGCGCAACCGCGATTCGGCCGGGCTTGCCGCGCTGATGGGCCAGGCCGGCTGGGCCTGGGCGCCATCCGTCCTTGCCGCGCTCGGCGACCCGAAGGCCAGGCCCGACGCCCGCGCGGCCAAGATCTGGCGCCGCCTGCCGGAATGGGAGGAGGCCGCGCCCCCCACCCCGCCGCTGTCCTTCGCTGTCGAACCGGCCGAAGCACGGCGGCGCCTGGCCGAGATCCTGGGGCCCGGCGCCGAACAGCGACCGCAGCAGGCGGACTACGCCTCGGCCGCGGCGGGCGCCTTCGCGCCGCGCGAACGCCCCGGCGCGCCGGCGGTGGTGCTGGCCGAGGCCGGCACCGGCACCGGCAAGACGCTGGGCTACGTGGCGCCGGCCAGCCTCTGGGCCGAGCGCAACAACGCGCCGGTCTGGATCAGCACCTTCACCCGCAACCTGCAGCGCCAGATCGACCAGGAGACCGCGCGGCTGTTCCCCGACCCCGAGGAACGCCGCCGCCGCGTGGTGCTGCGCAAGGGCCGCGAGAACTACCTGTGCCTGCTCAACCTCGATGACCTGACCGCCGGCGGCGCGCCGCCCTACCTCGCCATCGCGCTCGGCCTGGTGGCGCGCTGGGCGCTGGCGAGCCGCGACGGGGACCTGCTCGGCGGCGACTTCCCCGGCTGGATCGCCGAGCTGTTCGGCCCCGGCGCCGTGCTGCCGCTGGCCGACCGGCGCGGCGAGTGCATCCACTCCGCCTGCCCGCACTACAAGGTGTGCTTCGTCGAACATTCCATCCGCCGCGCCCGCACCGCGCAGATCGTGGTGGCGAACCATGCGCTGGTCATGGTGCAGGCGGCGCTCGGCGGCGGCGAGGACGGCCTGCCGCTGCGCCTGGTCTTCGACGAAGGCCATCATCTGTTCGACGCGGCCGATTCCGCCTTCTCCGCGGACCTGACCGGCGCCGAAATGGCCGAGGCCCGGCGCTGGCTGCTGGGGGCCGAGGGCGGCCGGTCCCGCGCCCGCGGGCTGCGCCGGCGGCTCGAGGAGCTGATCGGCGAACGCGCCGACCTGCTCGCCCCGCTCGAAGCCGCGCTGCACGCCGCGCGCGCGCTGCCGGTGCCCGGCTGGCCCTCGCGCCTCGCCGGTGACCCGCGCGCCACGCCGGACGAGACGCCCAATGCCGCCGAGGCCTTCCTGCGCGCCGCGCGCGAGCAGGTGCTCGCCCGCACGCAGGATGCGCGCGATGCCGGCCTGTATGATTCCGAATGCGACCTGCACCCGGTCACCGCCGCCCTGCCGCCGGCCGCCGCTGCGCTGGACCGCGCGCTGCGGCGCATCGAGGAACCGCTGGCCAGCCTGCGCGATCGCCTCGCCGCGCGCCTGGAGGACGAGGCGGAGGAGCTGGAGGTCGGCGACCGCATCCGCATCGAGGCCGCCTGCCGCGCCATCGACCGCCGCGCGCTGATGCCGGTGCGCGCCTGGGGCGCGATGCTCGCCACCGTGCAGGCCGACCCGCCGCAGCCCGGCACGCGTCCGGTCCATGTCGACTGGCTGAGCCTGGAACGCCGCGGCGGGCAGGATTCCGATGCCGGCATGCACCGCCATTTCCTCGACCCCACCCTGCCCTTCGCCACCGCCGTGGCGGCGCCCGCGCATGGCGTGCTGATCACCTCCGCCACGCTGCGCGACGAAGCCGAGACCGACGACGACGACCCCGAGGCGACCTGGCGCGAGGCCGAGGCGCGCACCGGTGCATCCCACCTGCCGCTGCCCGCGATCCGCGCCGCCGTGCCATCCCCCTTCGACTACGCCGCGCGCACGCGCTGCCTGGTGGTGACCGATGTCGCGAAGGAGAATGCCGGCCAGGTCGCGGCCGCCTTCCAGGCGCTGTTCCTGGCCGCCGGCGGCGGCGGGCTGGGGCTGTTCACCGCCATCCGCCGGCTGCGCGACGTGCATGCGCGCATCGCCAGGCCGCTCGAACAGGCGGGCATCCCGCTGTACGCCCAGCACATCGACGCGATGGACAACGCCACCCTGGTCGATGTGTTCCGCGCCGAGGAACATGCCTGCCTGCTCGGCACCGACGCCATGCGTGATGGCGTGGACGTGCCGGGCCGCGCGCTGCGCCTGCTGGTCTTCGACCGCGTGCCCTGGCCGCGCCCGACCATCCTGCATCGCGAACGGCGCACGCACCTGTCGGGCGGGCGGCCCAAGGACTACGACGACCGCATCGCGCGGCACCGGCTGCGCCAGGCCTTCGGGCGGCTGATCCGCCGGGCCGACGACAAGGGGGTGTTCGTGCTGCTGGATCGCTCCGCGCCGTCGCGGCTGCTGCAAGGCCTGCCGCCGGGCGTGCTGATCCGCCGGCTGGGGCTGGCCCAGGCCGTGGCGGACACGCGGGACTTCCTGGCGCAGCCGTGACCGGCCGCGCCGCGCGCCGCTTCCGCTGCGCCTCTTCCGCTGCGCCTCCGGGGGGAGCAAACTCTGCTCCACAGCCTGGCAGGAGGAGACAGTCCATGCCCATGACCCTCGACGAGTTCGTGACCCGCGCCCGCGCCGCGCTGAAGGACAACCCCGGGATCGAAGGCCGCATCATGGTCTGCGACCTGGTCGGCGAGGCGCTGAAGGACGCCGACTTCGTCGCCACCCACATCAACGACGCCACGCCCGAGCGCCAGGTGCTGTACGAGGACCCGGAGCTCGGCTTCACCGTGCTGGCGCACGCCTATCGCGACGCCAAGACCAGCGGGCCGCACGACCACGGCCCGTCCTGGGCGATCTACGGCCAGGCCGCCGGCGAGACGGTGATGACCGACTGGGAATGCCTCGCGCGCCCGACCGAGACCACCCCGGGCCAGGCGAAGCGCATCAAGGACTACGCCATGAAGCCCGGCGACGCGTACCTGTACGAACCGGGCATCCTGCATTCGCCGCGCCGCGACGGCCCGACGCGCCTGCTGCGGATCGAGGGCATCAACATGGACCGGGTGAAGCGCCTGCCCTACGCACCGGTCGACGCAGCGGCCTAGAGAGCAGACCGCGTTGAGAGGGAGTCATCTGAACGCGTGAAGATGCTCTGAAAGCAAGAGGCTGGAGCCTGCGTAGTGAGCGCGAGCGAACGCAGCATGCTCCAGGTTCAGGCACGGAATTCGCGCCAAACAAGAACTGTGAGACAGTAAATCAATCTTGGGTTATGGTCCTGCTGTGTGAATTCGCAGCCAGGGCCATACCCCATGACACCAGCACCCCCGGGCATGGCGCTTCGGCGCCGGTCCTTCATGGCCGGCCTTGCCATCGTGGCCGCGCCGTCCGTGGCCCACGCGCAGGGCGCGCCCCCGGTTGCCCGCGCGCAGGGCGCGCCGCTGCGCCTGGTGCTGGGCTTCGGGCCGGGCGGCACGCTCGATGTCGTGGCGCGGGCACTGGCGCCTGACCTCGCCGCGCTGCTCGCCCGCCCCATCGTGATCGACTACGTCAACGGCGCGAGCGGCACGCGCGCCGCCAATGCCGTCGCAACCGCCGAACGCGGCACCGACACGCTGCTGTTCGGCACCTCGTCGCTCGCGAACACGACCGACCCGGTCATCCGCCAGAGCCGCGCGCGCGAGCTCATCCCGATCCTGGTGGCGGCGCGATCGCCGATGGTGGTCGCCACGAGGCCCGGCCTCGATTGCGCTGACCTGGCTGGCTTCGGCGCCATGCTGCGGGCCAGCGGCCGGCTGACCTATGCGTCGTCGGGGGCGGGCAGCGCGACCCATCTCGCGGTGGTGGAACTGCTGACCGGCATCGGCGCGGCGGCGCTGCACGTGCCCTTCGCCCATGCCGGCCAGGTCGTCGCGAACATGGCCGGCGGGCATGTGGATTTCGGCATCCTCGGCGCGGTCAACCTGATGGGCGGGCCGCCCGGGCTCGCCAATCTCGGCAGCACCACGCGCCAACGGCCGGCGCTGCCCGTCCTGGCCGAATTGCCGACGGTCAGCGAGACCCTGCTGCCCGGCTTCCACTGGGATGTCTGGCAGGCGTTGCTGGCCCCGCCGCACGCGCCGGAGGCCTGGCGCGCCGACGTCGCCGCGGCGGCCAATGCGGCGCTCGCCTCCCCCGCGCTGCGCGCCACGCTGGCGCGCGCCATGTGCGAGCCGGTGGGCGGCGACGCCGCCGCGGCACGGGACATCTTCGCCACCGAGAGCGCACGATTCGAACGCCTGTCGCATGCCGCAGGCTGAAGCGGGGTCGCTGCTCCAGCGGCTGCTCGCCGGCCATGCCGCCCAGGCGCCGCACCAGCCGGCCCTGCTGGGCGAATCGGGCAGCGTCGACCACGCCACGCTGCTGCGCCGCGTGCTGCACCTCGCGGCCGCGCTCGCGGCGCGCGGCGCGCATGAGGGGTGCATGGTCGGGCTGACCCTGCGCAACGAGGCCGAACACATGACCGCCTGCCTCGCGCTGCTCATGAGCGGCGCGCGGCAGGTCTGCCTGGCCTCCCACGATCCGCCCGCGCTGCGGCTCGACCTCGCCGACCGGCTCGATGTCGCGCTGGTGGTCGGCGACACGCCGGCGGATGGCCTGCCTGGCCGGGCCTTCTGCGACTGGGGGCGGCTGCGCTCGGACACCGCCGAGGCCGGGACGCTGCCGCCCGCGCCGCTGGCCGACCCGCAGGCCCCGGCTGTCTTCCTGACCGGCTCCGGCGTGTCGGGGCGGGCGAAGATCATGGGGTTCTCGCTGGCCCAGCTGCTTGCGCAGGCGCAGCGCGGCTACCCGGAATATCGCGGGCGCCGGACGCTGCGGCTTGGTTCGGTCGAGCACAACAACGCCAAGCGCCACCGCATCTTCAGCGCGCTGCTGGGTGGCACATCCGCCTTTTCGGACCTGCGAGGGCGCGCGCTGCATGATTTCTGCGCCGCCGCGCGGATCGACGCGCTGGGCATGACGCTGTCGCACGTGCCCGCCATGGTCGCGGCGGCGAAGGACGGCGCGCGGCTCGATCCACGGGTGCTGCTGAGGATCGGCGCACAGCGCATCCCCTGGCCGGTGCGCCAGGAGATCCTCGCGACCGTCACGCCAAACTTCCACGTCTCCTACGGCACGACCGAGCTCGGCGGCATCGCCATGACGCGGCCGGGCGAACACTCCGCCACCGAGAGCGTCGGCCCGCCGCTGCCCGGCGTCGAGGTCGAGGTGCTGGGCGAGGATGGCCGGCCGGCACCGCCCGGCACGCCGGGGGAGGTGCGCCTGCGCGGCGCCGGCATGGCGCTGGGCTACTGGGACGACGCGGCCGAGACGGCGCGGCGCTTCCGCGACGGGTGGTTCCACCCGGGCGATTTGGTGTCGGTCGCGGCGGATGGGGCGCTCACCATCCATGGCCGCGCCGACGACATGATGATGGTGAACGGCATCAACGTCTTTCCCGCCGAGATCGAGCGGACGCTCGAAGCGCATCCCGCGATCGCGGCCGCAGCGGCGCTGGCGGTGCGATCCGCGGCGCTGGGCGCGATCCCGGTGGCGGCGGTCGAACTGCATGCCGGTGCGCCGGTCACGGCCGACATGCTGCTGGCCTATGCACGCGAAAGGCTCGGGCTGCGGGCGCCACGGCGGATCGCGGTGCTGGCGAACCTGCCGCGCAACAGCCAGGGCAAGGTGCTGAAGCGCGTGCTCGCCGACGAGGCCTTCGCACCGCGCGGCCACGACCGGTAGGCCGCCAGCGCGCCGTCACGCCAGCAGCACGCCCTCGCGCCCGACGATCCGCCCGCCCGCGACCACCAGCCGCCGCGGCGGGCGCACCACCACCGCTTCCGCCAGGGCGCGCGCATCGACCAGCACCAGGTCGGCGCGCGCACCGGGATGCAGGCCGTAGTCTTCGAAGCCGCAGCCCTTCGCGCCGGCCGTGCTGACGCAGTCGAAGGCCAGAGCGATCTCGTCGTCGCGGCGGAAGTTGTTGCGCAGGCCCACCAGCATGGCGCGTTCGAGCATGTCGGGCGAGCCATAGGGCGTCCAGGTGTCGCGGATGCCGTCATTGCCGCCGAAGATGGTCACGCCCGCCGCACGACAAGCCGCCACCAGCGGCACGGGGCGCGAGGCCGGCGCGGTGGTGGCGATGGCCACGCCAAGGTCGGCCATCTGCGCCAGCAGGGCGTCGCGGTCGCGCTCGGTCACGTCGCCCAGGCAGAAGGCGTGGCTGACCACCACCTGGCCCTGCATGGACAGCGCGCGTGTTCGCTCCAGGATCAGCTCCAGCGAGAAGGCGCCCATCGAACCCTGTTCGTGCAGGTGGATGTCGACCGGCTTGCGATGCTTCTCCGCCAGGCCGAAGACGATGTTCAGGTGCCGCACCGGGTCGCGCTCGATCGCGCAGGGGTCGAGCCCACCGACGATGTCGGCCCCCATCGCCATCGCGGCATCGAGCAGGCTTTCCGTGCCCTGGCGCCCCAGGATGCCCGATTGCGGGAAGGCGACGACCTGGATCTCCTGGACGCCGCGCATCGCCTCGCGCGTGGCCAGCACGCGTTCGACATGGCGCGTGCCGCCGGAGGTATCCACATCCACATGGCTGCGGATGCGCGTGGTGCCGGCCGCGAGAAACGCGCGCGCCATCGCGAGCGACGCCGCGCCGGCATCATGCCCGGTGCGCGCGCGCCATTCGCGCTCGGTGTCGATCTTGTCGACGATGCGCGGGCCGACCTCGTTCACCAGCCAGTCGCGTTCGTGGAAAACGGTCTTGTCGAGATGCGTGTGCCCTTCGACGAAGCCGGGCAGCAGCAGCAGCCCCTGCCCGTCCTCGACCGCCGCACCGGTGGCGTCCGCGCCTGGCGCCGCGATGCGCCCGCCACGCACCAGCACATCCGACGCCGGCCCGCCCATCGGCCGGACATTGCGCAGCAGCAGGTCGGTCATGCCATCACCCAGTCGCGGAACAGATCGAGGTCGATATTGCCGCCGCACAGCACCAGGCCCACGCGCTTGCCGCGCATCGCCGCCGCTTCCTGCATCAGCGCGGCCAAGGGCGCGGCGCCCGCGCCTTCCGCCAGGTTGTGCGTGTCGGTCCAATAGGCGCGGATCGCGGCCGCCACCTCGTCATCCGTCACGGTCACGATGCGCGCCGCGCCGGCGCGGATGATGGCCAGCGCACCGGCATCGGGCATCCGCGTCGCCATGCCATCGGCGCGGGTCTCGGCGCGGTCGGTCGTCACCACATGCCCCGCGACGAAGGACAGCGCATAGGACGGCGCGCCGACCGATTGCACGCCGATGATCTGCGTGGACAGCCCCAGCAGGTCGCGCGCCAGGATGCAGCCGCAGATGCCCGAGCCCAGGCCGATCGGCACGTACAGCGCATCGAGCGCCGGCGTGGCGCGGAAGAACTCCAGCGCATAGGTCGCCACGCCCTTCACCAGGTCCGGCGCGAAGGAGGGCGCGAATTCCAACCCCTCGGCGGCAGCGAGGCGCATCGCTTCCTCGCGCGCCGCGTCGAAATCCTCGCCGTGTTCGATCAGGCGCGCTCCGAAGGCGCGCATCGCGGCGTTCTTCTCCATGCTGTTGCCGCGCGGGACCAGGATCGTGACCGGCACGCCGTGGCGCTGGCCGGCAAAGGCAAGCGACTGCCCATGATTGCCGCGCGTGGCGCTGACCACGCCGCGCACCTGCGACCGTTCGCGGGCCAGGCGCTCCATATAGACCAGGCCGCCGCGGATCTTGAAGGCGCCGGTGGGCGTATGGTTCTCGTGCTTGACCCAGGTCTCGGCGCCGGTGCGCGCGGCCAGCAGCGGCCAGGCGATGGCGGGCGTGGGGGCGAAGCTGCGATGCACGAGCGCGGCGGCGGCTTCGAGGTCGTTCAGCGTGAACATGGCCTGGGTTTCGCGGCTCCGGCGGCGTGTGGCTGAGTCCGTGGCGGCCGGCGGGCCGGCGCGCGTCGGTTCGATGGTTCGCGGCATCAAGGTGGACCACATCGCGCCGAGCCCGGAGGGTGGCGCTGCCGGAGCCGCCGCGTCCCGGTTGCGGCCGGACATGCCGCCGACGGACGCTGCGGCACCCACCACGGCAGCGGGAATGGCACCGATGCCGGAGGTCGGCTGTCGCCGCGGGGCGGCCGGGCGGTCAGATGATCTTGAGGTTCGTCGCCGCCGCCTTGCCGCGTTCGGTCACCACCTCGTAGCTGACCTTCTGGTTCTCGTTCAGTCCCGTGAGGCCCGCCTTCTGCACGGCGGTCACATGCACGAAGACATCCTTGCCGCCATCCTGCGGCACGATGAAGCCGAAGCCCTTGGTCGCGTTGAACCACTTCACGGTGCCGATCGGCATGCGCGCGTCTCCTCCCGCTCGCCACGGGCGTTGGCTCCGCCGTGGCAGTCACCCATCCCGCCCCCAACCGGCTTGGAGGCGACCGGGCATCCGGAGGCGCGGCAAGTCGATCCCAGGGGCGGCCAGGCTGCAGAATTGGACACAGATCGGGCCGGCAGCGTCAACCGCCGGCGATCACTCGACCCGAATGCCGAGCTCCGGGATGGTGCGGGCCCAGAAGGCGTGTTCCTGGCGCACCTGGGCGGCGAAGGCATCCGGGCTGACCGGCGCGGTCAGCGGCTCGAGCCCATCGCGGCCGAGCTTTTCGTGGAAGGCCGGCATGGCGGCGATCTCGCCGACCGCGGCACGCAGCATCGCGACCGGCCCCTCGGGCGTGCCCGGCGGGTAGAAGGCGCCGTGCCAGCCGGTCACGGCATAGCCGGGCAGGCCCTGCTCCGCGACCGTGGGCACGTCCGGGAAGGCCGGCGAACGCGTCGCGCCGGTCACCGCGAAGGCGCGCAGCTGGCCTTCGCGCACCAGCGGGATCGCCGGCGGCGGGGAGGAGATGTTGAAGTTCACCGTGCCGTTCACCGCATCCATCAGCGCCGGGCCGGTGCCGCGATAGGCGACGTCGCCCATCTCGATGCCGGCCATGCGGGCCAGCAGCTTGCCGGCCAGGTGGTTGTTCCCGCCATTGCCGGAATGGCTGAAGGTGACCTCCCCCGGGCGCTGCTTCGCGATGGCGATCAGCTCGGCCAGGTTGGTCACCGGGAAGCGCGGATTGGCCACCAGGATGTACTGGTAGTTCGCCAGGATGCCCACCGGGATCAGCGCGCGTGCGGGGTCCTCGCGCTCGGGCGTGCGATAGACATGCGGGTTGATGACGATGTTGGACGACACCGCGTAGAGGAACGTGAAGCCGTCCGCGCGCGCGCGCACCGCCTGCAGCGTGCCGATCGATCCGCCGGCGCCGCCGCGGTTCTCGACCACCACGGGCTGGCCGACCTTCTGCGACAGGATCTGTGCGAATTCGCGCCCGACGATGTCGGTGCCGCCGCCCGCGGCGTAGGGCACGATCATGGTCATCGGCCGGTTCGGCCGCCAGGCCGTGCCTTGGGCGACCGCGAGGGTCGGCGCGAACAGGGTTGGCGTGAGCAGCAGGGCGCGGCGCTTCATGGCACGGTTCCGATGATCCTGGACGCGCGTCCTTAGCACCGCGGGGCGAAGCGCCATAGCGCCATGCGAAGCGCTGCAGCAACCACCAATACCATCGGATCGAGGCCCTGCCTCGATCCGGGAGCGCGACTGCGCGACCGCGCCCAACCTGCCAGCCGCCGCCAATGCACCAGTGCACGGCGCGCAAGCCAAGCCGGCGAATGCCGGCGCCCGGCGCCTGAGGGCACAAAAAGAAAGGGCGGCCCCGCAGGACCGCCCTTCCCCAACCAGTACAGGCAGAGCCCGGACTTAGAAGTCCATGCCGCCCATGCCGCCCATGTCGCCACCGCCACCGCCGGCCGGGGCCGACGGCTTCGCGGGACGCTCGGCGACCATCGCCTCGGTGGTGATCAGCAGCGACGCCACCGAAGCGGCATCCTGCAGCGCCGTGCGCACGACCTTGGTCGGGTCGATGATGCCGGCGGCCACCAGGTCCTTGTACTCGTCCTTCTGGGCGTCGTAGCCGAACACGTAGGTGTCGGTGCGCAGCACTTCGCCCGCGACCACCGCGCCGTCCTTGCCAGCGTTCTCGGCGATCTGCTTCAGCGGCGCCTGGATGGCGCGGCGGATGATCTCGATCCCCACCTGCTCATCATTGTTGGCGCCCTTGAGGCCGGCCAGCTTCTGCGAGGCGCGCAGCAGCGCCACGCCACCACCGGGGACGATGCCTTCCTCGACCGCGGCGCGGGTCGCGTGCAGCGCGTCGTCCACGCGGTCCTTGCGCTCCTTCACCTCGACCTCGGTGCTGCCACCGACGCGGATGACGGCGACGCCGCCGGCCAGCTTCGCCAGGCGCTCCTGCAGCTTCTCGCGGTCGTAGTCCGAGGTGGTCTCCTCGATCTGCGCCTTGATCTGCTCGCAGCGGCCGGTGATGGCGGTCTTCTCGCCGGCACCGTCGACGATCGTGGTGTTCTCCTTCTCGATGCGGACCATCTTGGCCTTGCCGAGCATGGCGAGCGTCACGTTCTCGAGCTTGATGCCGAGGTCTTCGGAGATGACCTCGCCGCCCGTCAGGATCGCGATGTCTTCCAGCATCGCCTTGCGGCGATCACCGAAGCCAGGCGCCTTCACGGCCGCGACCTTGAGGCCGCCGCGCAGCTTGTTCACCACCAGGGTGGCCAGCGCCTCGCCCTCGACGTCCTCGGCGATGATCACCAGCGGACGGCCGGACTGCACCACGGTCTCGAGCAGCGGCAGCATCGGCTGGAGGCCGGACAGCTTCTTCTCGAAGATCAGGATGTAGGGCTGGTCCATCTCGGCGATCATCTTCTCCGCATTCGTGATGAAATACGGGGAGACGTAGCCGCGATCGAACTGCATGCCCTCGACGACGTCGAGCTCGGTCTGGATGGACTTGGCTTCCTCGACGGTGATGACACCCTCGTTGCCGACCTTCTCCATCGCCTTGGCGATCATCTCGCCGATCTCGGTCTCGCCGTTCGCGGAGATCGAGCCGACCTGCGCCACTTCGGCCGAGGTCGAGATCTTGCGCGTCTTGGACTCGAGGTCCTTCACGATCTCGGTCACGGCCTTGTCGATGCCGCGCTTGAGATCCATCGGGTTCATGCCGGCGGCGACCGCCTTCGCACCCTCGCGCACGATGGCCTGGGCCAGCACGGTCGCGGTGGTGGTGCCGTCACCGGCCAGGTCGTTGGTCTTCGAGGCCACTTCGCGCACCATCTGGGCGCCCATGTTCTCGAACTTGTCGGCGAGCTCGATTTCCTTCGCGACGGTCACGCCGTCCTTCGTGATGCGCGGGGCACCGAAGGACTTGTCGATCACCACGTTGCGGCCCTTGGGGCCCAGCGTCACCTTCACGGCGTCGGCCAGGATGTCCACGCCGCGAATCATCCGCTCGCGCGCCGAAGCGCCGAACTTCACGTCCTTAGCAGCCATTGTGTTCTACCTTTGCAGATGTGTTGTCGGTGGTCGCGAAGCGGCGCCTCAGGCGGCCTTCTTCGCGGCGGACACGCCCTCGAGGATGCCCATGATGTCGCTCTCCTTCATGATCAGGAGCTCCTCGCCATCGAGCTTCACTTCGGTGCCGGACCACTTGCCGAACAGGATGCGGTCGCCGGCCTTCACGTCGAGCGGACGGATCTCGCCCTTCTCGTTGATGGTGCCCGCGCCGACGGAGACGACTTCGCCTTCCTGCGGCTTTTCCTTGGCGGTGTCCGGGATGATGATGCCGCCGCGGGTCTTTTCTTCCGCTTCGATGCGGCGAACGAGAACGCGGTCGTGTAGGGGACGGAAGTTCATGTGTGTCCTCTCCTGAGCCTCGGGTTGCATGACGGCTCGCCCTGGGAAGCCTTGGCCGGTCGCCGGAAGCGCCCCGGCCGTTAGCACTCCCCCCAGAGGAGTGCCAGCGACTTAGGCCGCCCCGGCGGCGGCGTCAAGCGCTTGTCAGCACTCACCGAGCGCGAGTGCTAATGAATTGAATCAACACGATTTTTCTTGGCAGTCCCAGCTGCCCTCATGTCATCCTGATGACGGAAGCGCGCCCAACACAGACGGTGCGCCCAGGAACCGCACGGCTCACCACCCGCAGGGAAAGGATGGATCAAGGTGCTGCAGGGACTGGAACCGATCGTGAAGATCCCCGACTGGCGCATGACGACCGCCGAGTTGCTGTACCATATGCCCGACCACCCGCATGTATTGCAGAGCTTCGTCTGGCAGAAGGTGGACAAGGCGCCAACCTTCCCCGAGCTGTCCCGCTTCCTCGACTTCTGGCGCCGTGAGATCGAGGGCCCGCTGCATTCGGTCCGCGTCGCCTGCGCGGCGCTGACCCGCCCGGCGGAACTGCGCTACAGCAATGGGGTCTTCACCCTGCATTGAAGCACCGGGCGGGGCGGTTCAGCCGCCCTCGCCCTCCGCCTCCAGCGCCCGCCCGGCCCTGTGCCGGCGCAGCAGCGCCAGGCCGATCACGGCCGAGACCACGAACAGCCCCGCCGCCAGTCCCAACTGCCAGGCGCCATCCACCCGGATGCCCTTGCCCAGCAGCGCGAACACCACCGTCTGCGGCAGATACCCCAGCGCCGAGGCCGCCAGGAAGGGCACCAGGCTGACCGCCGCCATCCCCGCCAGCAGGTTCAGCGCCAGGTTGTTGCCCACCGGCAGCAGCCGCAGCGCCAGCGTCGCGCCGAAGGGGCTGCCGGCCAGCACGTCGCGCAGCGGCCGCAGCCGGTGGCCGAAGCGCCCCGCCAGGCGCCGCTCCGCCCAGCCCCGCCCGACCGCCCGCGCCCAGCCATAGGACGCCGCGCAGCCCACCACCTGCGCCGCCAGCGCCAGCAGCGTTCCCTCCACCGCGCCGAAGGCATAGCCGCCCAGGAACGCCACGCCCTGCCGCGGCGCCCCGACCGCCGTGGCGGCCGCGCCGATCGCCACGAACACCACGTCGCCCAGCAGCCCCTGGCCAAGCACCCAGCGGTCCACCCACTCGGTCCCCGGCGACAGCCCGATGCCGCGCAGCAGCAGCCCCGCCGCCGCCAGGCCGGCCGCCATCACCGCCAACTTCATCAGGGACGCCCGGCGCCGGGCGGCGGCCGCGGTCATGGCGTCGCGCCTGGCAGGCGCGCGTGCACAACGCGCCGGGCAGGCGCGCGTGCCGCGTCGCGCCGGGCAGGCGCGCGTGCCGCGTCGCGCCGGGCAGGCGCGCCCGTCACAACGCGCCGGGCAGGCGCGCGTGTCACGGCGCGTCGGTCTCGATCACGGGTCGGCGCCCGCGCCGCTGCAGCCAGGCCATGCCGACCAGGTCGAACAGGCTGACCACCAGCCGGTCGAGCGTCCCGTAGTTCGACGCGCCGCGCACCCGCGGGCGGTGGTTGACCGGTTCGCTGACCACGCTGCCGCCCTGGCGCAGCGTCAGCGCCGGCAGGAAGCGGTGCATGTGGTCGAAATGCGGCAGGTCCAGGAACAGGTCGCGCGGAAACACCTTCAGCCCGCAGCCGGTATCGGGCGTGCGGTCGCGCAGCAGGCGGGACCGGATGGCGTTCGCCACCTTGCTGGAATACCGCTTCACCCCGCTGTCCTTGCGGTTCACCCGATGCCCCGCGACCATCGTGCGGCGCCCCTGGTCGGCCTCGGCCTGGGCGCGGGCGAAAAGGCGCGGGATGTCGGCGGGGTCGTTCTGCCCATCCCCGTCCAGCGTCGCGATCCAGCGCCCGCGCGCCGCCTTCACGCCGGTGATGACGGCCGCCGACTGCCCGCAGGATTCGCGGTGGCGCAGCGCGCGCACCGGCGCGCCGGCATCGCGCGCCTGGCGCAGCGCCTCGGGCGTGTGGTCGGTCGAACCGTCATCCACATAGACGATCTCGTGCGGCACCGCGGCCAGGGCGGCCTCGATCTCCGCCACCAGGGGCGCGATGTTGGGCGCCTCGTTGCGGACGGGGATCACGACGGACAGCAGCGGGGGTGCCCCGGCATCCGCCGCCGGCTGGGCGGGCGCGGATCCGGCGCGGGGCTCGGCAGACATGGCGGCGCGGTAGCAGGCGCACCCCGCCCCGGCAAGCCGCGCTGCGAAAGACACCCCCCGTGCGCGACCGGCGGGGCTCGCCTATATCGCGCCCATGCCCTTCGACAACCGCACCCTCGCCGCCACGCCGGGCGAGGCACCCGCCACCGACCGCCGCGCCCTCGCCCGCTTCCTGCTGGCGGTCGCCGGCCTGGTCTGGATCATGGTCGCGATCGGCGGCGCCACGCGCCTGACCGGCTCCGGCCTGTCGATCATGGAATGGGCGCCGCTGGCGGGCTTCCTGCCACCGCTGAGCGATGCGGAATGGCAGCGCCTTTACGACCTGTACCGCACCATCCCGCAATATGCGCTGGTGAACCAGGGCTTCGGGATCGAGGGGTTCAAGCAGATCTTCTGGCTGGAATGGATCCACCGCTTCTGGGGGCGGCTGATCGGCCTGGCCTACATCGGCGGCTTGGCGTGGTTCTGGCTGCGCGGGCGCATACCGCCGGGGCTGAAGCCGCGGTTGCTGCTGTTGCTGGCGCTGGGCGGGCTGCAGGGCGCGATCGGCTGGTTCATGGTCGCCTCGGGCTTCGAGGCCGACCGCACGGCGGTGTCGCCCTATCGGCTGGTGATCCACCTGGGCATGGCGTTCCTGCTGTTCGGCGTGCTGGTCTGGACGGCGCTGACGCTGCTGCGCCCGCAGCCGGCCACGGCGCCCCTGCCGCGCGCCCTGCGCGCCTGGGTCCATGCGGCGGCGGGTCTGGCGGTGCTTGCCATGCTGGCCGGCGGCTTCGTGGCAGGCATCCGCGCGGGATTTGACTACAATACCTTCCCGCTCATGGAGGGACGCCTCGTGCCGCAGGGCTACTGGGTGCTGGAGCCGGCCTGGAGGAACCTGACCGCCAATATCGCGGCGGTGCAGTTCAACCATCGCCTGCTGGCCACCGCCACGCTGGCCGCCGCCGGCTGGGCGGCCTTCCTGGCGTGGCGCCACCTGCCGCGCGGGCCGGTGCGCGGCGCGGCGATCGGCCTCGCCATCGCGGTCGCGCTGCAATACGCGCTGGGCGTGGCCACGCTGCTGGCGGTGGTGCCGCCCTGGCTCGGCACGCTGCACCAGGCGGTGGCGGTGCTGGTGCTGACCGGCGCGCTGCTGGCGCTGCACGCGCTGCGGCGCCCCTTGGGCCGCCCGGCGGCCACGCCCGGATGACCCGCGAGGACGCCGCGCTGCGGGCCATCGAGGCCCTGCCCCACGCCATCCTGGTGATGGACGGGGCGGAGCGGCTGGTCCTCGCCAACCCGGCGCTGTGGGGCGAGGCCGGGGCCGACCCCGCCCGCTTCCCGCCCGGCACGTCGCTGCGCGATATTCTGCGCCTGTTCGCCTTCCGCGGCCTGCTCGGCCCCGGTGACCCGGCGGTCCTGGCCGAGGACGCACTGGCGCAGGACCGCACGCAATTCATGCTGCGCCACCAGCGCACGGCCGACGGCACGCGACTGTCGGAAGTGGCCAGCCTGCCGCTGCCGGGCGGCGGCTTCGCGGTGTGTTCGGTGGACATCAGCGCCCTCACGCGGGCCGAAGCCTCCGCGCGGGCGCGGGTGAGCCTGCTGGAACGCGTGCTGAACGCGCAGCGCGGCGGGGTCGCGCTGTTCGATGCCGACCACCGGCTGATGCTGCACAACCCGGCCTATCGCCGCCATTCCGGCGCCACGATCGAGATGCTGGCCGGCCGACCCACCCTGCGCGCGATCAGCGAGCAGCTCGACCGCGCCGGCGAATTCCGCACCAGCCAGTCCCGCCAGCACCAGGCCGCCAGCCTGGCCGCCGACCGCCGCCAGCGTCGCACCGGCCAGCGCGAACGCGCCGACGGGTCGATCGTGCGCTTCACCAGCACGCCCGAACCCGATGGCGGGTTCCTGATCGAATCCGACGAGGTCACCGACCTGCGCCGGGCCGAGGACGATGCCCGCCGCCGCGCCGCCATCCTGAACGGCGTGCTGGAAGCCCTGCCGCACGGCATCTGCGTCTGGGGGCCTGACCAGCGCGTGGCGCTGTTCAACGGCGCCTATTCGCGCCTGATGGACGGCGCGCCGCTGCTGGTGGGCGACACGCTGGAGGATGTCATCCGCCGCCGCGCCGCCGCCGGCGAATACGGCGCCGGCGAGGTCGAGGCGGTGATCGCGCGCGAGAAGGCGCGCGACCTGTCGCGCCCGCAGGAACGCCGGCGCCAGCGCGCCAACGGCACCGCCCTCGATATCCGCACGGCGCCGCTGCCCGATGGCGGGCATGTCTCGGTGGTCACCGACATCACCGCGCTGTGGCGCGCCGAGGCGGAGGCCCGCCGGCGCGCCACGCTGCTCGAGACCGCGATGGGATCGATGCGCCACGGCCTGGCGGTGTACGGCCCGGACCGCCGCGTGGTGGTGGCCAATGCGCTGGCCAGCACCCTGGCGGGGCATCCGCCCGGCACGATCGTGCAGGGCCGCACGCTGGACGAACTCGTCATCGCGCAGCACGCAGTCGGCGGCCTGGGGCCGGAACCGGAGGCGACCAGGCACGCGCAGGCGGCGCTGGCCATGGACCGCTCCCGCCCGCATCGGTTGCGCCGCGAAGCGCCCGAGGGGCGGGTGCTCGAAGTCTCCTCGGACCCGACGCCCGATGGCGGCTTCGTGGTCACGCATGTCGACATCACGGCGCTCGCCGAGGCCGAGACGCAGGCGCGCAGCCGGGCGGGCATCCTGCAGGTCATGCTGGACAACACGCGCCACGGCATCTGCCTGTTCGACGCCGAGGGACGGATCGTCGCGGTCAATGCGCTGGCCGAGCGCATGTGCGGCCTGGCGCCAGGCCGGATGGCGCCCGGCCGCCACATCCTGGAGGTCCGCCAGGACCAGATCGACGCCGGCGAATTCGGCGCGCCCAACCAGGTCGCGCAGTTCATCGGCATCCGCCCGGACGACCCGTGGCGCGGCCCGTCGCGCTATGTGCGCCGCCGCCCCGACGGCTCGATGCTCGAGATCACCACCGACCCGACGCCCGATGGCGGCTTCGTGCGGACCTATTCCGACGTCACCGAGGACCGCCGCGTGCGCGACGAGCTCGACCGCGCGCGCGTGGCGGCCGAGGCGGCGAGCGAGGCGAAGTCCCGCTTCCTCGCGACCATGAGCCACGAGCTGCGCACCCCGCTCTCGGCGGTGATCGGCTATTCCGAGGCGCTGATGGGCGACCCCGACCCCGCCCAGGTCGGCGAATTCGCCGATGCGGTGCGCCAGGCCGGGCGGCAGCTGCTCGGGCTGATCGACGACATCCTGGATGTCGCGCGCGCCGCCGGGCCGGACCAGGCGCTGGGCCGCGCGGTGGTGGATGTGGCGGCGCTGGCGGCGGCGCTGGCGGCTGCCGCGCAGGACCAGGCCGCCGAGGCCGGCGTCAGCCTGGCGGTCGAGGCGCCGCCCGGCCTGCCGGCGGCGCGCGTCGACGAACGCCGCCTGAAGCGCGTGCTGACCGCCCTGGTCGGCAATGCGGTGAAATTCACCCCCGCCGGCGGGTCCGTGCGCATCGCCGCCCGGGCCGAGGCCGATGGCGGGCTTGCCATCGCGGTGGTCGATACCGGCATCGGCATGGCGCCGGAGGACATTCCGCGCGCCTTCGAGCCCTTCACGCAGCTCGATTCCTCCCATGCGCGGCATTTCCCGGGCTCTGGCCTCGGCCTGCACCTGGCGCGCATGCTGGCGGAAGCCATGGGCGCGACCCTCACGCTCGACAGCCGCCCCGGATCGGGCACCACCGCCACCCTTCGCCTGCCGCCGGCCATCACCACATCACCGGCAGCGGCGCCCCAGGAGACGACATGACGGCCCTTGCCACCACCGACGCCCTGTTCTTCGGCCTGCTCGACCGCGATGCGGCGCAGGCCCGCCTGCGCGAGGCGACCGAGGGCTGCGAGGATGGCGAGCTGTTCCTCGAATACCGCGAGAGCGAGGGCATCTCGATCGACGATGGCCGCATCCGTTCCGCCACCTATGATGCCACGCGCGGCTTCGGCCTGCGCGCCGTGAGCGGCGAGGCGGCCGGCTATGCCCATGCCGGCGAATTGACGGACGCGGCGCTGGCGCGCGCGGCCTCGGCGGTGGGTGCGGTCCGCCAGGGCCGCTCGGGCGTGATGGAGGCCGGCCCGCGCGCCACCAATGCGCGGCTCTATGCCGATGCCAACCCGCTCACCGCGATGGATTTCGCCGCCAAGACCGCGCTGCTGCAGGAGATCGACGCCTATGCCCGCGCCGCCGACCCGCGCGTGGTGCAGGTGATGGCCTCGATCTTCGGCGAATGGCAGGCGGTGCAGATCATCCGCCCCGACGGCCAGCGCGTGGCGGATTTGCGGCCGCTGGTGCGCTTCAACGTCTCGGTGGTGGTGGAGAAGGACGGGCGGCGCGAGACCGGGTCCTTCGGCACCGGCGGGCGCTTCGACTATGCCCGCGTGCTGTCGGAAGCGTCGTGGAAGGGCGGCGTGGCGGAGGCGCTGCGCCAGGCGCTGGTCAACCTCGACAGCGTGCCGGCGCCGGCGGGCGAGATGGAGGTGGTGCTCGGCCCGGGCTGGCCCGGCATCCTGCTGCACGAAGCCATCGGCCACGGGCTGGAGGGCGACTTCAACCGCAAGAAGACGTCGGCGTTTGCCGGGCTGCTCGGGCAGCGCATCGCCTCGCCGGGCGTGACGGTGATCGACGACGGCACCATCCCCGACCGCCGCGGGTCGCTGACGGTCGATGACGAGGGCACGCCCACCAACCGCACGACGCTGATCGAGGACGGCATCCTGGTGGGCTTCCTGCAGGACCGGCAGAACGCCCGGCTGATGGGCGTGGCCCCCACCGGCAATGGCCGCCGGCAATCCTACGCGCATATCCCGATGCCGCGCATGACCAACACCGTCATGCTGGGCGGGGCGCATGCGCCGGAGGAGGTGCTGTCCTCCGTGAAGCGCGGCCTCTATGCCGTGAATTTCGGCGGCGGCCAGGTGGACATCACCAGCGGCAAGTTCGTGTTCAGCGCATCGGAAGCCTACCTGATCGAGGACGGGCGCATCGGCGCGCCGGTGAAGGGTGCCACGCTGATCGGCAACGGCCCCGATGCGCTCACCAAGGTCGCGATGGTGGCGAACGACATGGCGCTCGACCCGGGCATCGGCACCTGCGGCAAGCAGGGCCAGGGCGTGCCGGTCGGCGTGGGGCAGCCGACGCTGAAGATGATGGGGCTGACGGTCGGCGGCACCGCGGTGCGCTGAAGCGTTTCCTGGATGGAAAGGATCAAGGGCGCCATGCTGGGCGCGGTTGTCAGGAGGCCCCGATGATCCCGAATCCCCCCGACCTCGACGAGGCGCAGCGCGAGGAAGCCCGCCGCCAGGCCGAAAGCCACGGCGGCCAGGCGCTGGATGTCGCCGGCGGCGTGATCGACGTGATCGCCAGCGGCGTGGTCGAGACCGCGGGCGCGGTGGCGGGCGCGGCGCTGGATGCCACCGTCACCGTCGCCAAGGTGTCGCTGGATGTGGTCGGCGGGATCCTGGGTGGGCTGGGGGACCTGTAGGTCCCGCCTACACCGCCGCTTCGCCGAAGATCCGCGACACGTCGCCGCCCCACACGCGTTCACGGCGTTCCAGCCAACGGTCCGCCTGCGTCTGCCCGGTCGCCACGATGGCATCCACCGGGTCGAGGTGTATCTCCTCGCCCAGCCCGCGCGCCTTCAGCCCATCGCGCGCGATCGCCAGCACGTCGCGCGCCACATCCTGCAACGACCGCCCGCCGATCGTCGCGGTCAGCGCCTGCGCAGGCACCGCGGTGCGCAGCGCACGGATCTGGTCGACCGACCAGCCAGCCGTCAGCACCCGCGCCGCCTTCTGCGCCGCATCGTCGTACAGCAGCCCGACCCAGAAGGCCGGCAGCCCGGTGAGGTAGGCCGGCGCGCCGGCATCCGCGCCGCGCATTTCCAGGAACCGCTTCAGCCGCACATCGGTGAACACGGTGGTGACGTGGTCGGCCCAGTCGCCCATGGTCGCGGTGTGGCCGGCCAGCGCCTCGGCGCGCCCTTCCATGAAGGCGCGGAACGGGATGCCCGCGGCGTCGATGTAGCGGCCCTCGCGCATGATGAAATACATCGGCACGTCGAGCACCCAATCGGCGAAGCGCTCGAAGCCGAAGCCGTCCTCGAACACCACGGCGGGGATGCCGGTGCGGTCGGGGTCGGTGTCGGTCCAGACCTTGCCGCGCAGCGTGCGGTAGCCGTTGGACTTGCCCTCGGCGAAGGGCGAATTGGCGAAGATCGCGGTGGCCAGCGGCTGCAGCGCGAGTGAGACGCGCAGCTTCTCGACCATGTCGGCCTCGTCGCCGAAGTCGAGGTTCACCTGCACCGTGCAGGTCCGCAGCATCATGTCCAGGCCCATCGCACCCACGCGGGGCATGTACTGCCGCATGATCGCGTAGCGCCCCTTGGGCATCCAGGGCATGTCCTCGCGCCTGGCCAGCGGATGGAAGCCGAGCGGCGCGAAGCCGAGGCCGAGGGGTTCGGCCACGCGGCGCACTTCATCGAGATGCGCGGCGGTCTCGGCATGCGTCTCGTGCAGCGAGGCCAGCGGCGCGCCGGACAATTCGAACTGCCCGCCCGGTTCCAGCGAGACCGATGCCTCCCCGCGCTTCAGCCCGATCGGGTTGCCGCGGTCCAGGATGGGTTCCCAGCCGAATGCCATCAGCCCTTCCAGCATGGCGCGGATGCCACCCGGTTCGTAGGGCGGCGGGGCCAGGCCGTCGCGGCGGAAGCCGAACTTCTCGTGCTCGGTGCCGATGCGCCACGCGTCGCGCGGCTTGCTGCCGGCGGCGAACCAGCCGGCAAGCTGGCGCGCCGAGGTGATCGGCGTGGGATCCGACTCGCCGGGATTCGACATGCAGCCCTTCCACGAACGCCGCAGGACGCGGCGCGTTCAGATCGCGGCCCAATCCCCCGCCAGCGCCTGGAGCACCGCAAGGCCCGCCACCGCCGCCGTCTCCGCCCGCAGGATGCGAGGGCCGAGGGCGACAGGGGTAACAAAGGCACGACGGGTGGCGTCGTCAAGTTCGGCCGGGTCGAACCCCCCCTCGGGTCCGACCAGCCAGCCGCAGGGCAGCCGCAGCGTCGCCGCAACGCCGCGGATCGGCACGGCATCGCGCCGTTCCGCGCCGACCAGCAGCGGCGCGCCATCCCAGGCATCCAGCACGGCGCGCAGCGGCCGCGCAGCGTGCACCACCGGCACGGACAGCCTTTCGCATTGCTCCGTCGCGCCCCGCGCGATCGCGCTCAGGCGTTCGACATTCACGCGGTCCACCACGCTGCGCCGCGTGGTCACCGGCTGGATGGCGGACACGCCGAGCTCGGTCGCCTTCTCCACCACCCAGTCGAGCGCATCGCGCTTCAACGCCGCCACCACCAGGCGCAGGTCGGGCTCGGGCGCTGGCGCACGCCGCCGCGCGCCAACCACGAAGGCGCAACGGTCGCGACGCAGCTGCGCGATGCGCGCCGCGTATTCCCCATCCCGCGCATTGAACAGCGCCACCGCATCCCCCACGCCGCGCCGCAGCACGGTGCCGAGGTGATGCGCCTGCGCCGCCGTGCCCGGCAATTCGGCCCCTTCGGCCAGCGCATCGTCGAGGAAGCATCGCGGGGTGGACATGGCGGGTCTCCATCCCCCTTATACGGCGCGTGAGCGGATACACCGACATACGCGCCGGCGGCTGGGTCGCGCGGCTGCCCGAGGGCTGGCGCCCCTATGCGCTGCTGATGCGCCTCGATCGCCCGATCGGCTCCTGGCTGCTGGTGCTGCCGGGCTTCTGGGCCTTCGCGCTGGCCGCGCCCTCCTGGGGGCGCGGGCTGTGGCTGACCATCCTGTTCGGCCTGGGCGCGGTGCTGATGCGCGGCGCCGGCTGCGTGGTGAATGATTTGTGGGACCGCGACCTGGACCGCCAGGTGGAACGCACGGCGGGACGGCCGCTCGCCTCGGGCGCGGTGCGGCCGCGCCAGGCGCTGGCCTTCCTGGTCGGGCTGCTGGCGGTGTCGTTGCTCATCCTGCTGCAACTGCCCTGGAGCGCGATCCTGCTCGGCGTGCTGTCGCTGGTGCCGATCGCGCTGTATCCGCTGGCCAAGCGCGTGACCGACTGGCCGCAGGCGGTGCTCGGCCTGGTGTTCTCCTGGGCGGCACCGACCGGCTACGCGGCGGCGACGGGCGGGCTGGATGCCGCGGCCTTCGCGTTGTGGGCGGCGGGGTTCTTCTGGATCCTGGGCTACGACACGATCTACGCGCATCAGGACCGCGAGGATGATGCGCTGGTCGGCATCCGCTCCACCGCGCTGCGCCTGGGCGACGCGACTCGGCCCTTCCTGATCGGCTGCTACGCGGTGATGGTCGTGCTGCTGGCGCTGGCCGGATGGCTCGCCGGCCTGTCCTGGTGGTTCGCCCCCGCGCTGCTGGTGCCGGTGGCGCTGCTGGCGCGCCAGGTCGTGCTGCTCGACATCCGCGACCCGGCACTGTGCCTGCGGCTGTTCAAGGCCAATCGCGATGTCGGCCTGGCGGTCGCACTGGCCTTCCTGATCGGCCGGTTGTGACGCCCGAGGACTTCGTCCGCACCCACACAACGATCGCGCGCGCAACGCTGGTGCCCGAGATCGCGCTGCACCTCGCCACCGAGATCACGCCGATCTGGCAGGCCACCGAAGCCTGGCTGGCCGAGCGCAACATCGAGCCGCCCTTCTGGGCCTTCGCCTGGCCGGGCGGGCAGGCCACCGCGCGTCTGCTGCTGGACGAACCGGCGCGCGTCGCGGGCAAGCGCGTGCTCGATTTCGCCGCCGGCTGCGGCATCGCGGCGGTGGCCGCGGCGCTGTCCGGTGCCACGCTGGTGGAGGCCGCCGAGATCGACCCGCTGGCGCTGGCGGCCGTGCGCCTGAACGCCGCGCTGAACGGCGTTCACATCGCCACGCCCGATGGCGACATCGTCGGCAGCGCCTGCCGCTGGGATGTCATCCTTGCCGGCGATGTCTGCTACGAGGCGCCGATGACCGCGCATATCCTGCCCTGGCTGCGCGCCATGGCCGCGGCGGGCGCCGAGGTGCTGCTGGCCGACCCCGGCCGCGCCTACCTGCCCGGCGCGGGCTTGCAGCCGCTGGTCCGCCACGCCGTCCCGACCACGCTGGAACTCGAGGACCGCACGCTGCGCGAGGTCACGATCCACCGCCTTCTGCCCTGATTCATTTCGGTGACAGGGTGCGCGCGGCGCGGCAGTATCCTCCCCGACGGGAAGGAAACCGCGCGATGACACGCCTCGTTGTGCTGCTCCTGCTGTCGCTTCTGGCAGCCGCGCCTGCCTTGGCACAGACGCAGTATCGCTACGACGCGCAAGGACGCATCGCCGGCTCCAGCAGCCGCAGCGGCAACACCGTCACGCATTACGACGCCCAGGGCCGCATGGTCGGCCAGAGCCAGGTCGGCGGCAATGGCCAGGTGCGGCGCTACGACCAGCAGGGCCGCCTGTCGGGCACCAGCGAGCGCGGCGGCAATGGCGCCATGCGCCACTACGACCGCCAGGGCCGCGCGTCCGGCACCTCCGAACGCGGCGGCAACGGCACGGTGCGCCACTACGACGCGCAGGGCCGGCTGTCCGGCACCACCGAACGCGACAGCGCCGGCAATATCCGCCGCTACGACGCGCAGGGCCGGCTGGTCGGCACGCGCTGATCAGCGCGTCGCCTGGTCCAGGAAACGCAGCAGCGCGGCCATGTCCTCGGCGTTCTCCAGCCGCTGCACCGGCATCCTGGTGCCGGGCGTCACCACGTCGGGCCCGCGCGTGAACAGGTCCGCCACCGTCTGCGGCGTCCAGACGATATCGCCGCGCGCCAACCGCTCGGAATAGGCATAGTCCGCGACGGAGCCCATCCGCCGCCCGAACAGGCCATGCAGGTGCGGGCCGGCCATGTTGCCGCCCTGCGCGCTCAGCGCGTGGCAGGCGGCGCAGGCGCGGAACACGCGCGCCCCCTCGGGGTCGAGGCCGTCGCGCGGCGTTGCATCCGCCGCCTCGCCGACCGGCCCCAGCGCACGCCCCGCCACCGCATCCCAGCGCCGCACGCGGCGATCCGCCCCGCCGGTCCACAGCGTGCGGCCATCGGTGTCGAAGGCGGCCGACCACACCGGCGTGCCGGGGCCATCCAGGGTCTGTAGCAAACGACCGTCGGGCAGCGCCAGCACCGCCACGCTGCCGCCCAGCCCCGCCGCGGCCAGCAGCGTGCCGGCGCCATTGGCCGCCAGCGCCACCACCGGGCGCGCGCCCGCGAACACTTCCCGCACCGCGCCGTCGCGCGCCACGATCCGCACCACGCCCTCCACGCCGGCCACCGCCACCGCGCCATCGGGCAGCGCGGCCAGCGCGTTCTGCGGCAGGGCGAATTCGGCGACCACATCCGCCGTCCCGTCGTCGCGCCACGCGCGCAGCGTGCCATCGAAGCCGGCGCTGACCGGCACGCCATCGGCGCGGAACCCGACCGCATTGACGTTGCCACGGTGGCCTTCAAGCACACGCGGCGCAGCACCCTCGCGCCACAGCCGCACCGTGCCGTCCCACGCCGCCGAGGCCAGCACGCCATCGCGCAATGCCAGCGCGGCCACCGGCGCGTCGTGACCTTCCAGCACGCGCAGCGGCCGGCCCGCGCGCGGATCGGCCGGCCAGATCGCGATGCGTCCGTCCTCCCCGCCCGAGGCCACGCCGCCATCGGGCAGCGCCGCCAGCGCATTCACCGCGCCGGCGTGCCAGCGCACCACGGCGCGCGCGCGCCCGCTCGCCAGGTCCCAGAAGATCACCGACTGGTCGAAGCCCGCGCTGGCCAGCGCGCCGGGCGCCACGGCCAGGGCGCGCACCGGCCCGCCATGCACCGCGCCCTGGTCCTGGGCAGCGGCGGGCAAGGCCAGCAGCGCCAGCAGCAGCGCGCGCCGCAGCATCAGATCACCACGCCGCCGCTGGCATGGATCACCTGCCCCGTCACGTACGCCGCGCCCGGCGAGGCCAGGAAGGCCACCACCGCCGCCACGTCATCGGGCGTGCCCAGCCGCTTCATCGGGATGCGCGCCGCGATCGCATCCCATTGCGCCGCATCGAGCGCCGCATGCGCCCCCGGATCCTTGCGCGTATAGCCCGGCGCCACCGCATTCACCGTGACCTCCGGTGCCCATTCCAGCGCCAGCGCCTTGACCAGCGCCTCGGTCGCCGCCTTCGCCGCCGCCGACGCTGGGAAGACCGTCACGTCGTTGCGGAACAGGTGCGCCACGAAGGAGGACACCGCGATCAACCGCGGGTCGCGCCCCTGCCGCAGGATCGGCCCCGCCACGCGCGCGATCCGCAGGAAGGCCAGCGCGATGGCGTCGTGGCTTTTCGCGAAGGCCGCGTCGGTCAGCGTGGCGACCGGCGTGCGGTCGGCGAAGCCCGCATTCGACACCACGACATCGAGCCCGCCCAGCAAGCCGGCGGCTTCCGCCACCGCGCGTTCCGGCGCGCCGGCTTCGGCCAGGTCGCAGAAGATCTCGAAGGCCTCGCCGCCGCGTTCGCGCACCGCGGCGGCGGTCCGCGCGGAACCCTCCCGGTTGCCGCGCGTGTGCACCGCGATCGCGACCCCGGGTGCGGCCAGCGCGCGGCAGCACGCGGCGCCGATGCCGCTCGCGGCACCCGTCACGAGAATGTTCCGATCCGCCATCGCATTCTCTCCCTGGGCCGTGCCATCCTGCCGCGGCGACGGGCGTCGCCACGAAACACTATAACAAGGGATGGAACGCCATGAAGACGCTCTCGCGCCGCGGCCTGTTCGGCGCGGCGTGCCTCGCCTGCGGCGGGGCTCATATGGGGCTGACGGCAACGCCGGTCCAGGCGCAGCAGAACTGGTCCCCGCCCGCCGCCGCGCAACGCTGCCCGTCGCGCTGGGGTGCCGCCGACCGGCGCGGTTCGATGAACCTGATGACACCGGCGCGCGCGCAATCCGCCGCGCGGCTGATCCGCACCGGCGAGAGCGTGGAGCTCGGCCACACCCTGGCCCCCACCATGCCCTTCTTCGGCACGCGCCGCTTCGACCTGCACACCAAGCGCACCTTCATGAACCCCGAGGCCAATCGCCGCGGGTCGAACGAGGAGATCGTCATCACCGAGATCGGCCAGGTCGGCACGCAGCTGGATGCCTTCCCGCACCAGACGATCGGCGACGAGGTGTACAACTGCGTCAACCTGCCCTCCATCAGCTCGCGCGCCGGCTTCACCGAGATGGGCGTGCACACCATCGGCACGATCTTCACGCGCGGCCTGCTGATCGACGTCGCGGGGGCGAAGGGCGTGCCCGTGCTGCCGGATGACTACGAGATCACGGTGGCCGACCTGGAACAGGCGCTGACACGCCAGAACAGCACCATCCAGGAAGGCGACGCCGTCATCATCCACACCGGCTGGGGCACGCTGTGGGGGCGCGACAATGCGCGCTATGTCCGCACCTGCCCGGGCATCGGCGTGGCGGCGGCCGAATGGATCATCGCGCGCAACCCCATGCTGATGGGCTCGGACAACTGGCCGGTGGAATGCGCGCCGTCCAAGACCATGCCGAACGCGTCGCTGCCGGTGCACCAGATCGCGCTGGTGGTGCATGGGGTGCACCTGCTCGAGAACATGAAGCTCGATGAACTCGCGCGGCGGCCGCAGAAGGAATTCGCCTTCATGATGCAGCCGCTGAAGGTGCAGGGCGGGTCGGGCTCGACCGTGGCGCCGACGGCGATGTTCTGATGCGCCCGGACGCCGGGGCGGGGCGGCGCCGCGCCCCGGCGTGCGCGTGGTGGGGCGCCGGCGCGCTGCTGCTGTCCGGCTGCGCGCCGGCGCCGCCACCCGACGGCAACCTGCACGTCGCCTTCGACATCACCGGCCAGGTGCAGCGGCGCGGCGTGGTGCTCACCCATCCGGGCGACGCGACGCATCTCTGCCTGCGGCCGACGCGCGGGCACCATCCCGATGGGCGCGATCCGTCGGTCCCGCGCAGCGACCCCCCCAATGTCGCGCATGGCTACTCCGTCTATTTCAGCGGGCGTTTCGACGGCGTCGCCGCCGGGCTGACGCCCGAATGGGTGCCCTTCGGGCCGCAATCGGGCTTCCTGCTCGATGTGCTGCCGCGCCCCGGCGCGCTGGAGGCCGCAGGGCCGGTGCAGCTCGGCCGCGCCTTCACGATCCGGGTCGGCACACCCGAAGGCCGCTGGGAACGCACGGTCGCCGAAGCAGACCCCGCCGAGGCCGGCAGCGTCAGCATCAACCCCGACGGCCTGGGCGGCCGCTTCCGCGCCACCACCCTGGTGCGGCAGATCCCGCACAACCGCCTGCCCGAGAGCGAATCGATCTCGGTCACCGGCACCTGGCGCTGCCCCGCGCGCTGACCCGCGCCGCCTTGCAAGGCCGCCGGCGCGCTCGCATCCTCCGCCGCCACGCGACGGAGGAACCGCATGACGCTGACCGTGCTCGAGCCCGAGGGGCTCTATCCCGACACCTCGCTCGAAGAACGGATCATGGGACCGTCCGTGCGGATCCTGCAGGGGCCTTGCAAGACGTCGCTCGCCGAACTGCCGGACGAATTGTGCCAGCAGGCCGATGCGCTGATGACGCTGCGGATGGCGGTGCCGGCCGACCAGATCGCCCGTTTCCCGAAGCTGCGCGTCATCATCCGCATGGGCGTCGGCTATGACCGCGTGGACCGCGCCGCGGCGGCCGCGCGCGGCATCAAGGTCTGCAACGTGCCCGACTACGGCACGCAGGAAGTGGCGGAATTCGCGGTGCTGATGGCGCTCGCGCTGCGCCGCGGCCTGACCATGTACCACGACACCCAGCGCGGCCCGAACCCCGCCCCCTGGGGCGTGATGCGCAGCCCCGCGGTGCGCCGGCAGGAGGTGCAGACCTTCGGCATCCTCGGCCTCGGGCGCATCGGCACGGCGGCCGCGCTGCGCGCCAAGGCGCTTGGCTACCGCGTGGTGTTCTACGATCCCGCGCTGCCCAATGGCGCGGACCGCGCGATCGGCGTCACGCGCACCCGCACCATGGACGAGATGCTGGCGCAGGCGGACGTGCTGTCCATCCATTGCCCGCTGACGCGCACCACGCGCAACCTGGTGGGCGAACGCGAACTCCGCCTGCTGCCGAAGAATGCCGTCGTCATCAACACCGCGCGCGGGCCGATCCTGGACATCGATGCGCTGGAGCGCGTGCTGCGCGACGGCCATGTCGCCGCGGCCGGGCTCGACGTGATCCCGGTGGAACCGCCGGGCAATGACATCCCGTCCCTGCTGCGCGCCTATCGCGACCGCGAGGACTGGCTGACCGGGCGCCTCATCATCTGCCCGCACATCGCCTTCCACACGCCGGAAGCCTGGGACGACATCCGCCTCAAGGCCGCCGAGACGATGCGCGACGTGCTGGTCGACGGGCTGAACACCAACGTCATCCCGCCCGAGAGCGACTGACCCCCGGCGCGCTGGCGGCGGCGCGCGACAGCCGCCGCCAGCGCAGCAGCATCATCCCCGCGACCAGCGCGAGCCCGACCCCCAGCCCGATCCAGACACCCGGCGGCCCGACGCCGCCGACCTGCGCGATCAGCAGGCCGAAGGGCAGCCCGATCCCCCAATAGCCCAGGGCTGCGAACAGCATCGGCACCCGCGTATCCTTCAGCCCGCGCAGCGCGCCGGCGGCCACCACCTGGATCCCGTCGCCCAGCTGGAAGGCGCCGGCGATGATCAGCAGCGTCGCCCCCAGCGCGGCGACATCGCCCGATTGCGGATCACCGGCATCGAGGAACACCCGCGCGATCGCCGAGGCCGCCAGCACCAGCACCAGCGCCATCGCCGCCATGAAGCCCGCGCCCAGCGCCACCGCCACCCAGCCCGCGCGCTGCGCCCCGCGCGGATCCCCCGCGCCGATCGCCAGGCCGACCCGCGCGGTGGCCGCCTGGCCGATCCCCATCGGCACCATGAAGCTGGCCGACGCCGTCTGGATCGCGATGGCATGCGCCGCCACCGCCACCGTGCCGAACCAGCCCATCGCGAAGGCCGCGGCGGTGAAGACCCCGATCTCGAGCAGCATCACCCCGGCGATCGGCAGGCCGACGACGAACACCTCGCGCAGCCGCGCGCCATCCATCCGCCAGACGCGGCCGAACAGGCGGAAGCGGCGGAATACGCGGTCGCGGCGGATCACCACCACCAGCGCGCCCAGCATGCCGAGATTGGCGATGGCGATGGAAAGCCCCGCGCCGAACACGCCCAGCCCGGCGGGGAAGATCAGCAGCCAGGCCAGCGGCAGGTTCAACGCGACGGCGCCGAAGGCGACCCACATCGCAGCGCCCGGCCGCTCCATCGCCGCGAGGAACCCGCGCAGCACCACGAAGCCGCAGAAGCCCGGCATGCCGAACATCGCCGCGCGGGTGTAGTCCTGCGCCAGCGCCGCCAGCGCGGGGTCCTGGCCCAGCGCGCGCAGCACCGCCGCCGCTTCCCACAGCAGCACCCAGGTCGGCACCAGCATGATGGCGCAGGCCCACAGCGCCGCGCGCGTCGCCCGGCGCACCGCGCGCACCCAGCCGCGCGCCGCCACCCCGGGCAGCCGCCCCGCCCCGCGCGCCTGCGCCTGCAGGGGTGCCGCCGCCAGCGCCAGGCCGAAGCCCGGCGCCAGCAGCGCGAAATGCAGGCTGACCGCCAACATGCCGGCAGCCAGCGCCTCGGTCCCCAGCCGCCCGAGCAGCACCGTCTCGGTCAGCGCGAGCGCCATCTGCGACAGGTTGGTCAGCACGATCGGGAAGGCGAGTCGCAGGGTGGCCGTCGCCTCGGCGCGCCATCCCGGGCGCACGGGAGGCCCCGCCGCCGCCATGCCCCCGGCGTCCATGCGCGCCGGTCTAGACCGGGACGGTGCGCGACGCCAACGGGCGCGCTATCCTGCCGCCGACCATTTCACGAGGCCGCCATGCACCGACGCGCCCTGATCGCGACCCCTGTCCTCGCCGCGCCCATCATCGCCGCGCAGGCGCAGGCCCAGGCGGTCGAGATCCTGACCGAGGAATACATGGTCCCCGCCGGCGACCCGGGGATCGAAGTATTCGTCCGCAACAAGCGCCCCGGCACGATGACCGCCTTCGTGCCGCAACGGACACTCCTGTTCGTCCATGGCGCGACCTATCCGGCGCATACCGCCTTCGACTTGCCGCTGGGTGGGCTGTCCTGGATGGACTACATCGCCGGTCGCGGCTTCGACGTGTGGTGCATGGACATCCGCGGCTATGGCCGCAGCACCCGCCCGCCCGAAATGGCCCAGCCGCCCGAGGCCAATGCGCCCATCGTGCGCGGCGACACCGCGCTGGCCGACATCTCGGCGGTGGCCGGCTTCATCCGCCAGCACCGCAACACCCCGCGCATCATCCACATGGGCTGGTCCTGGGGCAGCACGCTGATGGGCCGCTTCGCCGCCGACAGCCCCGCCACCGTCGAACGCCTGGTGCTGGTGGCGCCGCCCTGGCTGCGCCAAGGCCCGAGCCCCGCCGCCGCCGGCACGCCGGCCACGCTCGGCGCCTATCGCACGGTCACGCAGGCGCAGGCCCGCGCCCGCTGGATCGACGGCGTGCCCGAGGCCAAGCGCGCCGGGCTGATCCCGCCCGGCTGGTTCGAACACTGGGCCGGCGTGACCTGGGCGACCGACCCCGAGGGCCTGCGCCGCAACCCCCCTGTGCTGCGCGCGCCCAATGGCGTGCTGCTCGACAGCCGCGAATACGGCCAGGCCGGCCGGCCCTGGTGGGACCCGTCGAAGGTGACCGCACCCACGTTGCTGGTGGTCGGCGAATGGGACCGCGACACGCCGCCCGCCATGGCCGCGGCGCTGTTCCCGCTGCTGACCAACAGCCCCGGCAAGCGCCTGGTGATGCTGGGCGAGGGCACGCACACCCTGCTGATGGAACGCAACCGCGGCACGCTGTTCGCGACCGTCCAGGGCTTCCTGGAAGAAGCCGCGGGCGCATAGCGCGCCGCGGGACGCGCCCGCTGCGCGTGAACTGCTTCATGGACCGGTAATCGGGGCGCGCCGAGACTTGGCGCGTCGCCGATCCGGCGAAGCACCACGGAATTCCGCACATGACCACTCGTCGCGCCGTCTTCGGCCTCGGCTCGCTTGCCGCCGCCACCGCCCTCGGCCTCGCCGGTGCCGCCCAGGCGCAGTCCACCGACCCGTCCTTCCGGCTGAACAACCGATCGAACCAGACGATCATGGAGATCTACGCCAACTCCTCCTCGACCAGCGACTGGGGCCGCGACCATCTGGGCGCGAACGTCCTGCCGCCGGGCCAGTCCTTCATCGTGCGCCTGCCGAACGGCCAGTGCATGAACGACATCCGCATCGTGCTGGAAGGCGGGCGCAACATCGACCGCATGCAGATCAACACCTGCGAACTGACCGACATCAACTATCCCTGACGGTTGACAGCCCCGCCGGGCACGACCCACGCTTCCCCCAATCGAACCAGGGGGAAGCGTGATGGCGGCGGACGACCAGACGAAGCGGGCTTTCCGTCTGCGCAGCCAGCGCTGGTTCAACGACCCGACCGACCCGGGCATGACCTCGCTGTATATCGAACGCATGCTGAATTTCGGCATGACGCGCGGCGAATTGCAGTCGGGCCGGCCGATCATCGGCATCGCGCAGACGGGCTCCGACATCGCGCCGTGCAACCGCCACCACATCGCGCTGGCCGAACGGGTGAAGGCGGGCATCCGCGATGCCGGCGGCGTGCCGCTCGAATTCCCGATCCATCCGGTGCAGGAGACGCTGAAGCGCCCGACGGCCGCGCTGGATCGCAACCTGCAATACCTGTCCCTGGTCGAGATCCTGCACGGCTACCCGATGGACGGCGTTGTGCTGACGCTGGGCTGCGACAAGACCACGCCGGCGCAGCTGATGGGTGCCGCGACCGTCAACATCCCCGCCATCGGCCTGTCCGGCGGGCCGATGCTGGATGGCTGGTGGAAGGGGCGCCTGGCGGGCTCCGGCACCATCGTTTGGGAGGCGCGCAAGATGCTCGCCGCCGGGGAGATCGACAACGACACCTTCATCGAGATGGTGGCGGCGAGCGCGACATCGGTCGGCCATTGCTCGACCATGGGCACGGCGCTGTCGATGAATTCGCTCGCTGAAGCGGTCGGGATGTCGCTGACCGGCTGCGCGGCCATCCCCGGCCCGTATCGCCAGCGCGGGCAGATCGCCTACGAGACCGGCCGGCGCATCGTCGAGATGGTGGAAGCGAACCTGCGCCCCTCCGATATCATGACGCAGAAGGCCTTCGAGAACGCCGTCGCGGTCGCCTCCGCCATCGGCGCGTCGTCCAACTGCCCGGTCCACATGGTCGCGGTCGCGCGCCACATGGGCGTGGACCACACGGTCGAGGACTGGCAGCGCGTGGGTGCGGACATCCCGCTGCTGGTCGATTGCCAGCCGGCCGGGCGCTACCTGGGCGAGGCCTTCTTCCGCGCCGGTGGCATCCCCGCGGTGATGAAGCAATTGCTCGATGCCGGGCTGCTGCATGGCGACGTGATGACCGTCACCGGCAAGACGTTGGCCGAGAACCTCGCGAACGTCCCTGCCCCCGACCCCGAGGTGATCCGCCCGCTGTCCAAGCCGATGAAGGAGCGCGCCGGCTTCGTCGTGCTGTCGGGCAACCTGTTCGACAATGCGGTGATGAAGATCAGCGTCATCGACAAGGAATTCCGCGCCCGCTTCCTGTCGGACCCGCCCGATGTCTTCGAAGGCAAGGTCGCCGTCTTCGAAGGCCCGGAGGACTACCACGCGCGCATCGAGGACCCGAACTCGGGCATCGACGACAAGACCGTGCTGGTCATCCGCAACTGCGGCCCGGTCGGCTATCCGGGTGCGGCGGAGGTGGTGAACATGCAGCCGCCCGGCGCGCTGATCCGGCGCGGCGTCGGCGCGCTGCCGACCATGGGCGATGGGCGGCAATCGGGCACGTCCGGGTCGCCCTCGATCCTGAATGTCTCGCCGGAAGCGGCGGTCGGCGGCGGGCTCGCGCTGCTGAAGGATGGCGATCCGATCCGCATCGACCTCAACACGCGCAAGGTCGATGTGCTGATCCCGGCCGAGGAACTCGCCGCCCGCCGGGCTGCGTGGTCCCCGCCAGACCTGCTGAACAAGACGCCGTGGGAGGAGATCTACCGCAATTCCGTCGGCAGCCTCGGCACCGGCGGCTGCCTGGAACCCGCGACGCTGTATCTCAACATCCTGGAGACGCGCGGCGAGAGCCGGCACAATCACTGAACGGCGTCACTCCGCCGCGCTGTCCATCCGCCCCGCGTGCCGGTTCGCCGGCCGCGCCAGGCCGAGGTTGTCGCGCAGCGTCGTGCCTTCGTATTCACGCCGCACCAGCCCGCGCTGCTGCAGGATCGGCACCACCTGGTCCACGAAGGCGTCGAACTGCCCGGGAAAGAACGGCGGCATCAGGTTGAAGCCATCCGCGGCACCCTCGCGGAACCAGCGTTCCATCGCGTCCGCCACCTGCGTGGCACTGCCGATCACCATCATGTGCCCGCGCGCGGCGGCGACGCGGTAGCAAAGGTCGCGCAGCGTCAGCCCCTCGCGCCGCGCGGTGTCGAGCAGCAGCTTGGCGCGGCTTTTCAGGTGGTCGCTCTCGGGCAGGTCAGGCACCGGGCCATCGAGGTCATGCCCCGACATGTCGGTGCCCAGTCGATCGGACAGCACGGTATTCGCCTGCTTCATGTCCAGCGTGCGGTTCAGTTCCGCGAACAACGCGCGCGCCTCGGCCTCGTCGCGCCCGATGATGGGCATGAAGCCGGGCATGATCTTGAGCGTGTCTTCGCCGCGCCCGTGCGGCGCCAATTGCCCCTTCAGCGCGCGGTAGAAGGCGCGGGCCTCGTCGATGTCGTTCTGCGCGGTGAACACGACCTCCGCGGTGCGCGCCGCCAGCGCCTGGCCCGGCGCGGAGCTGCCCGCCTGGATGATCACGGGATGCCCCTGCGGGCAGCGCGGCAGGTTCAGCCCGCCGGTGACGGTGAAGTGCTCGCCATGGAAATCCGGCGCATGCAGCGAACCTGGCCGCACGAAGGTGCCGCGCGCCTTGTCCATGACGAAGGCGTCGTCATCCCAGCTATCCCACAATTGCAGGCAGGCCTCGACGAATTCGGAAGCGATCGCGTAGCGATCGGCATGCGACGGATGCTCGCGCCCGAAGACGCGCCCGTTCTTCGGATAGGACGACGTCACGACATTCCACGCCGCCCGCCCGCCCGACAGGTGGTCCAGCGAGGCGAAGGCGCGCGCAACGTGATAGGGCTCGGAATAGGTGGTCGATGCCGTCGCCGCCAGCCCGAGATGCGTCGTATGCGCAGACAGCACCGACAGCAGCGTGATCGGTTCGAACTTGCCGATCGACGACGGGTGTTCCGCGTACCCCGTCGCGAAATTGTCGGCGAGGAAGAACATGTCGAACTTCCCGCGTTCCGCGGTGACGGCGATGTGGCGCATCAGGGAAAGGTCCGGGCCACCCGGGATGGCATCGGGGTGCCGCCAGCCGGCCACGTGATGCCCCGCCGCCTGCACGAAGACGCCCAGCCGCATCCGCCCGTCCGCATTCATTGCCCTGGCTCCTCATCGGCCCCGGCAAGCAAGCCGCGCGGCCGCCTGCCGCGTCAAGCCACGCGCCTCAATTGACGCCGCCCGCCGCCGCCGCCCATCCTCGGGGCCAGGACAGGGAGGGTGCCGATGACCGGCAGGCTGGCAGGCAAGCGCGCGCTGGTGACCGCGGCGGGACAGGGGATCGGCCGCGCCGCCGCCCTCGCCATGGCCGCCGAGGGTGCGACCGTCATCGCCACCGACCGCGACGCGCAGAAGGTCGGCGAACTGGGCGCGCGCGGCATCACGCACCTGCCGCTGGATGTGCTGGACGATGCGGCGGTGGAGCGCGTCGCGAAGGAGGCCGGCCCGGTCGACGTGCTGTTCAACTGCGCCGGCTTCGTCCACCAGAACAGCGTCGTCACCTGCACCGATGACGAATGGGATGTCGGCTTCGCGCTGAATGTGCGCGCCATGTGGAAGGTGGCGCGCGCCGTCCTGCCCGGCATGGCCGAGCGCAGGCACGGATCCATCGTCAACATGTCCAGCGCCTGTTCCTCGGTGAAGGGTGCGCCCAACCGCTTCCTGTACGGCACCACCAAGGCCGCGGTGATCGGCCTGACCAAGTCGATCGCGACCGACTACGTGACGCAGGGAATCCGCTGCAACTGCCTGTGCCCCGGCACGGTGGACACGCCATCATTGCATGAACGCATCGCGACCAACGCCGCCGCCGCCGGGTCGTTCGAGGCCGCGCGCGCCGCCTTCGTCGCGCGCCAGGCGATGGGCCGCCTCGCAACCGCCGAGGAGATGGCCGCGCTGGTGGTCTACCTGGCCTGCGAGGAGAGCGCCTTCGTCACCGGCCAGGCCATTGTCATAGACGGCGGCTGGACGTTGTGAGAAGGATTCATTCCAGCCATAGGGAGGCCGTGAACCATGGGCTTTGAACTCGCCGTTCCGCTGCTTGCGATGATGGGCGCGGTCGTCCTCGCCGGAATGGTCGACGAGGCGGCGATGCCCGCCTTCATGATGCTCGGCTCGCTGGCCATGCTGCTGGCGCTGCTGATCTGGAACGGCACCATCGCGATGGCGCCGAACCAGGCCGTCGCACTGGGCTTCGTCGCCGCCGGCTTCGCGCTGTTCGGCCACGTGCGCGGGGCACCGCGCCGGAGCTGAGCCCTTCCGGCGCTGGCCGCTCCCTGGCATGGTGCGATGGCCAATGACACGGTCAGGAACACGCCGATGAAGCTGCTGCGCTACGGTCTCCCCGGGCAGGAAAAGCCTGGCCTGCTGGACGCGGATGGGGCCATCCGCGATCTCTCGGGCATGATTCCCGACCTCGCGGGGGATGCGCTGGCGCCGGCGGCCCTCGCGAAGATCGCCGCCATCGATCCCGCGACCTTGCCCAAGGTCGCCGGCAATCCGCGCCTGGGCCCGCCCGTGACCGGCATGAAGAACCTGGTCTGCATCGGGCTGAACTACGCCGACCACGCGGCCGAGACCGGCGCGCCGATCCCCAAGGAACCGATCGTCTTCCTGAAGTCGCTGAACGCGCTGTCGGGGCCGAACGACGACGTCGTCATCCCGCGCAACAGCGTGAAGACCGACTGGGAAGTCGAACTGTGCATCATCATCGGCACCCGCGCGAAATACGTCAGCGAGGACCAGGCGCTCGACCACGTCGCCGGCTACGCGGTGGGCAACGACGTCAGCGAGCGTGAATGGCAGGCCGAACGCGGCGGTGCGTGGGACAAGGGCAAGGGCTTCGACACCTTCGGCCCGCTCGGCCCCTGGCTGGTCACCAAGGATGAGGTGCCCGACCCGCAGAACCTGTCGATGTTCTGCGACGTCGATGGCGTACGCCAGCAGGATGGCTCGACGCGCACCATGATCTTCGGCGTGAAGCAGGTGATCGCCTATGTCAGCCAGTGCATCACGCTGAACCCCGGGGACGTGATCTTCACCGGCACGCCGCCGGGCGTGGGGCTGGGCAAGAAGCCCTCGCCGGTCTTCCTCAAGGCGGGGCAGGTGATGAAGCTGGGCATCGCGGGGCTGGGCGAACAGCAGCAGAAGCTGGTGGCGTCGTGACGCTGCGCGCCGCCGCCTTCGCCGCGGTGGCGCTGCTGCCGGGCCTGGCGGCGGCGCAGCAGCAGCGCCAGGCGGCGCCGCGCCAGGACGACCTGGCAACGCAGGTGGAGCGAAACCTGCGCACCTGCATCGGCGCCTCGCAGGACGTGGCGCTGGCCGCGCGCTGCATGGACGCGCAGCGCACCACGGTGGCGCCGCGGCTGGAGACTGCGGTGGAACGGCTGCTGGCAACGCAGCAGGACCCGGCGCGGCGCGCGGCACTCGCGGATGTGCAGGCGGCCTGGGTGGCCTATCGCGACCGCCGCTGCGACTTCGCCGGCACCAACCCCGATCGCGGCGCCGAGGCTGCCGCCGACCGCGCGGCCTGCACGCTGCAATTCGACCTCGGCCGGGTGGTCGAGATCGAGCAGCTGCTGGCCCCGCCGCCGCCGCCGCGCGCCCAGCAACAACCGCGCAGGTGAGCGACGGGCCGACGCTGCTGATCTTCGATTTTCCGGCCCGCCCGCCCGGCGGGCCGGACCAGGCGGCCGCCTTGCGCGCCCTGGCGCAGGACATCGCCGCCGAGCCCGACCTCGACTGGAAGATCTGGACCGAATCGGCCGCGGACCGGCGCGCCGGCGGCATCTACCTGTTCCGCTCCCGCGCGGCGGCCGAGGCCTATCACGCGAAGCATGCGGCGCGCCTGGCGAAGGCCGGCATCACCGCGATCGAGGCGACCTACCGGAGCTATGACGCGCCGCTCACCGCCATCACGCGCGGGCCGGTGGGCTGATCCACGGCGCGATGGCACCAGGCAGGGTCGCCGGTCAGATCCCCCGCCCGTAGCCGGCGAATTTCGCGGCCGCCTCCACGAGGTCACGTTCGCTCAGCAGGACCGGCTGCAATCCGGCCGCCAGCAGGTCGAGATACTGGCCGGCGAGGTTCTCGACCTCGAAGGCCAGCGCCACCGCGGCGGCGAGCGTCGCGCCCACCGCCACCACGCCGTGATTGGCGAGCAGAACGGCACGGCGACCCTCCAGCGCGGCGACGGCGTTCTCCGCCAGCGCCTGCGTCCCGAAGGTCGCGTGCGCCGCGCAGCGCACATCGCCGCCGGCCAGCAGCACCATGTAGTGGAAGGGCGGGATGCCATGCCGCGCGCAGGACAGTGCGGTGGCGCGCGGGCTGTGCGTGTGGACCACCGCCTGCACATCGGCGCGCGCGGCGTGGATGGCGGCGTGCAATTGCCATTCGGAGGACGGCCGATGCCGGCCCACCGCGCTGCCATCGGCAGCGACGCGCACCAGGTCGGCCTCGGTCGTCTCGGCATAGGGCAGCGCGGCGGGCGTGACGACGAAGCCATCGCCGTCGCGCAGCGAGAGATTGCCGGATTTCGACGGCATGAAGCCCGCGGCATCGAGGCGGCGCGCGGCCGCGAGGACGGCCTCGGCTGTCATGCCAGCGCCCCGCCGACGCCGAAGGCGAGCCCGGCCAGCGCCATGCACCCCATCGCGCCAAGCCAGCACAGCAGGGCGCGACGCATATGCGGCCTGGCTTCCGGTGGCAGGTCCGGCGGCGGCAGGAACCAGGCGATACCGTTGACAAGCAGCCTGGCACCGCCGATTCGGACGGCGCGCGCACCTGCCACGAGCGCGCTTACCATCAGGATGGCCGTAGCGAGCACCGCAGCGGTGCCGAGGGCGAGAAGAAGGACCCTCACACCCCGATGCGGGTGGTGAAGGGCAGCGCGCGGCGCTGAGTTTCCGCCTCCTGGCGCAGTGTTTCGAGCAGGCGGTGCTTGTCTGCCGTCCGGCGCAGGCCGGTGTTGCGGAGGGCGTCCGCGGCGGGCATGACGAAGCCCGCGTCACGCTTGCGCATGATCTGGTCGCCACGTTCGGCCAGGGAAATCCTGGTCATGCCTGCATACTCCTGACGGCGGCGAGGTCGAGTTCGCCATTCGTTTCATGTCTTATACGGCGATCCAAATCGTCAGTGTCAAGCATATCTGCCAGACCGAGCAACGTAAGGACCTGTAAAAGAACGCTTTTATCAGCCTTGTTCGCCAGCTACTGGCCTACGCGGTCGGCGATCAGATCCTCGGTGGGCGCTGCCCAGACCTCGCCAGACGCCAATTCGACGATGCGAATGCGCCGGCGGTCCGCCGATCCATCGAAGTAGGCGCCTGAAACCATTTCCACGCCGATGATCAGGTCGGGGTGATGGAAGCCGCGCAGCAAACGGCCCTGGCGATCTTCCCGGCGAAAGCCGACCGGGAGGAGCGCGGCACTCAGCGCCGACAAGACCGCCACTGTCATTGCGACCAGAGCAGCAAGCGCCAGGCTCAAGTGCAGCAGGCCGCTCACATCGTCGCCCCCAGCACCCAGGGCGCGAATTCCTGCGCGCCGAAGCCCATCGCCTCGCTGCGCGTCTTCTCGCCCGATGCCGTCCGCAGCATCAGCTCGAAAATCCGCTGTCCGCAGGCTTCCACGCTCTCGCCGCCGCTGACGATCGCGCCGCAATTGATGTCCATGTCGTCCGACAGCCGCTCATACATCGCGGTATTGGTCGCGAGCTTGATGGACGGCGCCGGCTTCATCCCGAAAACCGACCCGCGCCCGGTGGTGAAGCAGACCAGGTTCGCCCCGCCCGCCACCTGGCCCGTCGCACCCACAGGGTCGTAGCCCGGCGTGTCCATGAACACGAAGCCCTTGGCGGTGACGGGTTCGGCGTAGCGAACCACCTCGACCAGGTTGGTCGTGCCGGCCTTGGCCATGGCGCCGAGCGACTTCTCCAGGATGGTGGTCAGGCCGCCCGCCTTGTTGCCCGGGGACGGGTTGGCGTTCATCTCAGCCCCCTCGCGCTTCGTGTACTCCTCCCACCAGGTCATCACGTCGACCAGCTTCTGCCCGACCTCGCGCGAGACGGCGCGGCGCGTCAGCAGGTGTTCGGCGCCGTAGGTCTCCGGCGATTCCGACAGGATCACCGTGCCGCCATGGCGCACCACCAGGTCGGACGCCGCGCCCAGCGCCGGGTTCGCGGTGACGCCCGAATACCCGTCCGACCCGCCGCATTGCAGCGCCACGCACAGCTCGGAAGCCGGCACCGGCACGCGCGTGGCGGTGTTCGATTCCGCCAGCACCTCCTTCACGAAATCCATCCCCTTCAGCACGGTCGCGCGCGACCCGCCGCTGTCCTGAATGTCCATCGACCGCAGCCGCCCGGTCAGCTTCTGCTCCTCCAGCATCGGGCCGAGCTGATTGACCTCGCAGCCCAGGCCGATGGCGATGACGTGCGAGAAATTCGCATGCCTTGCGAAGCCCGCGAGCGTGCGGCGGAGCACCCGCAGCGGCTCGTCCATCGTCATGCCGCAGCCGGTCTTGTGCGTCAGCGCCACCACGCCATCGACATGCGGCCAGGCTTCCAGCGGATCATGCCCGGTGATCGGGTTGCGTTCGAATTGCCGCGCGATCAGCTCCGCGACATGCGCCGAGCAATTCACGCTGGTCACGATGCCGATGTAATTGCGCGTGGCCACGCGCCCATCGGCGCGGCGGATGCCCATGAAGCTCGCGGGCGCGTCCACGTACTGCGTCGGCTTGGCATCCACGCCCCAGGCATAGTCGCGCGCGAAGTCGCCCATTTCGCAGTTGTGCGTATGCACCCAGGCGCCGGGCTCGATCGCGTCGGTCGCGAAGCCGATGATCTGCCCGTAGCGGCGGATCGCCTCGCCCTTCGCATGCGGGCGCACCGCCACCTTGTGCCCGGCGGGAATGCGTCGCGCACCGACCGTGACGCCGGGCGCGACCACGGTTCCCGGCATCAGCACGGCACGCGCGATCACGACGCCATCCTCGGGGTGCAGCCTGATCGCCGGCGGCAGCGTGGCGGTGTCCATCGGTCGTTCCTCCCTGGCGGAGCACCATCCTAGCCGACCCACGCCCACGCGCGACCCACCCTTGCGCACCGCCCGCGCCGGGTGCACACAGGCCCTGGACACCTTGGGGAGCCCCGTCCGGGGGCTGAGAGGCGGGCTTCACCCGCGACCCATGGAACCTGATCCGGTTCGGACCGGTGTAGGGAACGGTGCCACCCGTTCGTCCGCGCGTTCGCACCCTTGCGGGGCATCGCGCGGCCATGCGCGGAGCCCCCGTTTCCTGCGCCGGCATGGAGGAAACGACGCATGCATCGCCGCACGTTCATCGCCGCCAGCGCCGCGGCCATCGCCAGCCCGGCCCTCGCGCAGACGGCCCGCGCGCGCACGCTGCGCTTCATGCCGCAGGCGGCACTCGCATCGCTCGACCCGGTGTTCAGCCCCAGCACCATCATCACCACGCATGCCTATTGCGTGTTCGACACGCTGTATGGCGCCGACCGCGCGCTGCGCCCGCGCCCGCAGATGGCGGAAGGGCACACGGTGGAGGATGCCGGCCGCACCGTCCGCATCCGCCTGCGCGACGGGCTGCGCTGGCATGATGGCGAACCGGTCCGCGCGGCGGACTGCGTCGCCTCCATCAAGCGCTGGGCGTCCCGCGACGGCTTCGGCCAGGTGCTGATGCGCGCCACCGCCGACCTGTCGGCCGCCGACGACCGCACCATCGTCTTCCGCCTGCACCGCCCCTTCCCCGCGCTGTTCGACGCGCTGGCCAAGCCCGGCGCATCCCCCTGCTTCATGATGCCCGAGCGCATCGCCGCCCTGCCCGCCGACCGCGCGCTCGGGGTCGAGCACATGATCGGCTCCGGCCCCTGGCGCTTCATCGGCGCCGACTACGTGCAGGGCAGCCGCAGCCACTACACGCGCAACGACGCCTACATCCCGCGCGACGAACCGGCCGAGGCCGCGGCCGGCGGCAAGCGCGTGCATTTCGACCGACTGGAGCTCAACTGGATCCCCGATGGCGGCACCGCCGCCGCCGCACTGCGCACCGGCGAGATCGACTGGATCGAATACCCGCTGCCGGACCTGGTGCCGGTGCTCGAACGCGGGCCACAGACGCGCACGCAGATCTACGACCCGAACGGCTTCCTGGGCTTCCTGCGCTTCAACCACCTGCACAAGCCCTTCGACGACGTGCGCGTGCGCCGCGCCATCCGCGACGTGATCGTGCAGTCGGACTTCATGTCGGCGGTGGCGCTCGAAGGCGACTGGCAGGAATGCCACGCGCTGTTCCCCTGCGGCCTGCCCGGCGTGGTGGAATTCCCGCCCGCCGCACGCGGCCCCGCCGCCATGGACCGTGCCCGCGCCGCCCTGCGTGAGGCCGGCTACAGCGGCGAACCGATCGTTCACATCAACCCGTCCGACTTCCCGGCGGTGACGCAGCAGGGGCGGCTCACGGTCGCGCTGATGCGCAGCCTCGGCGTGAACATCCAGGTGGTCGAAAGCGACTGGGCCTCGGTGCTCGCGCGCCGGTCCAATCGCAACGCGCCGGCGCAGGGCGGCTGGAACCTGCACAACACCAATGGCCCGGCGGCGACCATCGCCAACCCCGCGGTCTCCTTCGCCATCCGCATGAACGGCCTGGCCGCCTGGCCCGGCTGGCCGACCGATGCGGCGGTGGAGCAGCAGGTCGAGGCCTGGATCGGCGCCACCGATGCCGACACGCAGGCCACGGCGATGCGCCGGCTGCAGGAACTGGCCTGGGATGCGGTGCCCTTCGCGCCGACCGGCCTGTTCCGCCTGCGCACGGCCTTCCGCCGCGACATCGACGGCGTGCTCCAGGGGCCCAACCCCTTCGTGTGGAACCTGCGGCGGGGCTGACCCCCGCCGCGCGCACGTCAGTGCGCGACCGACTTCGAGAAGACGTTCAGCACCACCACGCCCGCCACGATCAACCCCATCCCGACCAGCGCCGGCAGGTCCAGGGCCTGCCGGAACCACACCCAGCCGACCGCCGAGATCAGCACGATCCCGACCCCCGACCAGATCGCATAGGCGATGCCCGTCGGGATCACGCGCAGCGTCAGCGCCAGGCAATAGAAGGCGATGGCGTAGCCCACCACCGTGGCCAGGCTCGGCCAGAGCCGCGTGAAGCCGTCCGAGGCCTTCAACGCCGAGGTCGCGATCACCTCGCTGACGATGGCGATGCCGAGATACGCATAGGCCAGCGAGAGGCTCACCGACAGCGCCTCAGCACCCGCCGGGCACGTCCTCGAGCTTCACCATCCGGCCTTCCACGACGAATTCGCGGAAGTCCATCAGCAGCTGGTCGGCGATGCCGTTCTCCCAGTAGCGCAAGGAGACCTCATAGGACGGCGTGGTCGCGCCGCCGCCTTGCTGTTGCGCGTCGCGGTCGAAGAAGGCGATCCGCATCCGCACGGACCCCAGTGGCGAAAGTGCTGGGAATTCCGCCACATCGCGCGGCGCATCCCAGGCCGACAGCACCGTCGTGGTGTCCTGCGCGCCATCCTCCGAGGTGCCATCGAACAGCGGGCCGACCACCAGGCGCTGGCCACCACGCGCGGCGTTCAGCGTCAGGATGGTGTGGTGGTTGGGCAGCATGGTGCCCGGCGGCAGGCGTTCCTCGCGCGCGGCGGGTTCGCTGTAGCGCACAACGCCCGAACCATCGGCGCCGATCTCGGCCTCGCCGGCGATGCGGGTGGTGACCGCGCCCTGCGTCATCTGCGTGAGCGTGAAACGCAGGCGGCGGCCGTCCTTGCTCTCGTAGGTCGCGTAGTCCGATGCGGTCTCGACCTCGGTGCCGTCGCGATCGGTCAGCGTCAGCGAGAAACGCTGGCGGGTCGCCCAGCCGTCGCAGGCGTCGATCACCTCGTAGCCCATGGCACCCTCGGCGCGGGCGATGTTGCCGGGTTCGCGCGCCTGCGCCAGCGTGAGGCGATAGGCCGCGCGATGCGCCGCCAGGTGGCGCGCCTCGATCTGCTGGCCCTGCGGCACCGGCGTGGCGGCGGGCGCCTGCGCCTGCGCCACGGGGGCCAGGAGGAGCGCGAGAAGGGCAGTCAGCAGGCGCAGCCGCATCGCGGTCTCCTTGGGCAGGACGGGACCATCAACTTAGGGAGTCTTCGGCCCCGCCGCACCCTTCGCGGGCGGCAGATCCAGCTTGAGGTGCAGTTCCTTGAGCCGCGCCGCCGGCACCGGGGCCGGCGCCTGCATCATCAAATCCTCGCCCTGCTGGTTCAGCGGGAAGAGGATGACCTCGCGGATGTTCGGTTCGTCAGCGAGCAACATCACGATGCGGTCGATGCCAGGTGCGGAGCCACCATGCGGCGGCGCGCCGTAGCGGAAGGCGTTGAGCATGCCGCCGAAGCGGTCCTCGACATCCTGGGCGGTGTAGCCGGCGATCTCGAAGGCGCGGATCATGATCTCGGGGCGATGGTTGCGGATGGCGCCGCTGCTCAGTTCCACGCCGTTGCACACGATGTCGTACTGGAACGCCTTGATGTCCAAGGGGTCCATCGAGTTCAGCGCCTCCAGCCCACCCTGCGGCATGGAGAAGGGGTTGTGGCTGAAGTCGATCTGCTTCGTGTCCTCGTTCATCTCGTACATCGGGAAGTCGACGATCCAGCAGAAGCGGAATTCGTCCTGTGCAATCAGGCCAAGCTCCTCGCCGAGGCGGGTGCGGACCTTGCCGGAAAACTTCGGGGCATCGTCCTTCTTGCCGGCGGCGAAGAACACGGCGTCGCCGGGGTTGAGGCCGCAGGCGGCGCGGATGGCCTCGACGCGGTCGGCTTCGAGGTTCTTCGCGATCGGCCCCTTCGCGCCATCGGCGGCGAACTGGATGTAGCCGAGGCCACCCGCCCCTTCCGCCCGCGCCCAGTCGTTCAGCTTGTCGAAGAAGCCGCGCGGCTTGTCGGCGGCACCGGGGGCCGGGATGGCGCGCACGATGCCGCCCGAGGCCGCGATCTTCGCGAACAGCCCGAAGCCCGAGCCCGCGAAGTGCTGCGTCACGTCGGTGATGCGCAGCGGGTTGCGCAGGTCCGGCTTGTCCGAGCCGTATTCCAGCATGGCGGTGTCGTAGGCGATGCGCGGGAAGGGTGCGCCATACACCTTCCGCTCGCCCGCGAATTCCTCGAACACACCTGCGATGACGGGTTCGATCGCGGCAAACACGTCTTCCTGCGTGACGAAGCTCATCTCGAAGTCGAGCTGGTAGAACTCGCCCGGCGAGCGGTCGGCGCGCGAGGCCTCGTCGCGGAAGCAGGGGGCGATCTGGAAATACCGGTCGAAGCCCGCCACCATGGCCAACTGCTTGAACTGCTGCGGCGCCTGCGGCAGCGCATAGAACTTGCCGGGGTGGTTGCGCGCGGGCACCAGGAAGTCGCGCGCGCCCTCGGGGGACGACGCGGTCAGGATCGGCGTCTGGAACTCGGTGAAGCCCTGGTCGATCATGCGGCGGCGGATGCTCGCGATCACCCCCGCGCGCAGCATGATGTTGCGGTGCTGGCGTTCGCGCCGCAAATCGAGGAAGCGGTAGCGCAGGCGCAGGTCTTCGGGGAATTCCTGCTCGCCGGCCACCTGGATGGGCAGCTGTTCGGCGGCGGACTGGATCGTGACCTCGCGCACGCGGAGCTCGATCTCGCCGGTGGGCAGCTTGGGGTTCACCGTGGCGCCCTCGCGCAGCACGACTTCGCCGGTGATGGTCACCACGCTCTCGGGGCGGGTTTCCTCCAGCGTGGGCAGCAGCGGCGAGCCGGCCGCCACCACGCACTGCGTCAGGCCGTAATGATCCCGCAGGTCGACGAACAGCACCCCGCCATGGTCGCGCTTGCGGTGCACCCAGCCGGAAATCCGCACGGTCTTGCCGGCGTCGGTGGCGCGCAGCGCGGCGCAGGTATGGGTCCGATAGGCGTGCATGTTCTGGCGACCGTGACAGGCTGGGAGGGAAGGCCGCGCAGAGGGACCGAGAGGGCCGGGGCTGTCAAGCGCGGCGGCGGTCGGCCGCGGCGCCGCCCGGCCATGCGGGTTTCGGACAAATGCGCCGGCGGGCATCGCCGGGGGGCTTGGGGTCGGCGCGGCAGGGGCGCGGCGGGGTGGCTCCATCGCCTGGATGATATCTGACTTTTTTCCTATTTTCAACCCGCTACCACCGCGATCGGCGGCGTGCCGCGCGGCACCGCCCACCGACCCGGCCCCGCCGGCGCCAGCGCTGCGAAGCGCCTCATGGCCCTGACGGCGGCAGCGCGACAGGCTGGGCGCAGCGTCCGGAGCCCGCCATGCCACACCCCCCGCGCCTTGCCGCCGCGCTCGTCCTGGCCTGGCTGCTGGCGCCCGCCCCCGGCGCCGCCGATGGCCTGCAACGGCATGGCGACTGGCTGATGGGCTGCACCGACACCGGCCGCTGCACCCTGGTGGGCCTGCCCATGGCCGCACCGGGCACCACCCGCCTGGCGCTGCGCATCGAGGTCGCCGCCACCGCGAACGCCGCCGTGGCGATCGAAGCCATCCCGCTCGATGACCGCCCGCTGCCGGATGGCGGCGTCTCGGTCGGCCCCTTCCCGCCGGATGCCCCCGCCCCGCGCCACATCCTGCCGCGCAGCCGCGGGAGCCTTCCCGACGACTGGGCGGCGGCCTGGCTCGCGCAGTTGCTCCGCGGCGACCCGCTCGCCGCCAGCCCGCCGGTCCGGCTGCCGGACCCTGCCGGCTTCCGCGCCGCCTGGATGGCGCTGATGCGCGCGCGCCTGCCGGCGCCGCAGGCCCTGGCGATGCACGCCCCGCATCCGCGCAACCGCCTGGCACCCGCCATCGAGGCGCTGCCGCCGGCACCCCTGCCCGGGTCCCCCTGCGCCGGCGCCCTGCGTCAGTTCGACCTGCCGGGCGGCGGGCGGCTGTGGTCGATCGCCTGCGCCGGCGCGCGGCTGCATTGGTTCGGCGCGCCGCCGGGCGGCCAGCCGGCGCCCCTGGCACTGCCCGATGGCGACCGGCCGGCCCGCGCCGCCGGGACCGAGGGGCTGGCGGCGAGCGTCTTCGACTTCGACTTCGGCGTGCTGCGCGCCCAGGACCACCCGGCCGGGCGGGAGGATTGCGGCACCATCCGCGCCTGGGCCTGGGACGGCGCGGGGTGGTTCCTGCTGGCGCGGCGGGAAATGCCGGTCTGCGCCGGGCTCGACACCTCGGCCTGGGTGGCGACCCATGGCGCGCCCTGACGCGCCCGCGCGTAGCGGGGTGCCTGGGCGGGCATCGGCGTCCATCACCTCCATCGGCGGGCGCCAGACCCGGTCCGGCCGCCGCTGCCCCCGCGCGACGATGCCGGGACAGCCCGCGGACCCTGCGCGGCGGGATGGTCCGCGCCCAGCCGGGCCAGGCGCCGGCGGCAGGGCGCGCCGGCGCGCGGCGCCTCAGGCGCTGGCGGCGTCCAGCGCATCCATCTCCGCCGCGGTCAGCGCCACCTCGCCCGCCGCCGCCAGTTCGGCCAGCTGCGCGGGGCTGGTCGCGCTCGCGATCGGCGCCGTGATGCCCGGGCGGGCCAATTGCCAGGCCAGCGCCACCGCCGCCGGGCTGATCCCGTGCCGGCCCGCCACCGCATCCAGCGCCGCCAGCACGGCCATGCCCTTGTCGGTCATGTGCTTCGCCACCGACCGCTCGCCGCGCACCGACTTCGTCAGGTCCGCCGCCGTCCGGTACTTGCCGCTCAGGAAGCCCGAGGCCAGCGCGGAATAGGTGATCACCCCCACCTGCTCCGCCAGGCACAGCGGCAGCAGCCCGGCCTCGATGCCGCGGTCCATCAGGTTGTAGACCGGCTGGTGGCTCTCGAAGCGCGGCAGGCCGTGCTGCGCGCTCAGGTCCAGCGCCGCCTTCAGCCGCGCGGCCGTGTAGTTGGACGACCCGATGGCGCGCACCTTGCCGGCCTCGATGAGCCGCTGGAAGGCGCCGAGCGTCTCGGCCAGCGGCGTCGCCTCGTCATCCTTGTGCGCCTGGTACAGGTCGATGCGGTCGATCCCGAGGCGCTTGAGCGAGGCCTCCGCGGCGGTCGCGATCCAGGCGGGCGACAGGCCCTTGCCCTGCCCGGGGATCTCCATGCCGCACTTGGTCAGGATCAGCACGCGGTCGCGCACCCCGGGGCGCGCCTTCAGCCAGGCACCGATCACGGTCTCCGATTCGCCGCCCGCGTGCCCGGCGACCCAGGTGGAATAGACATCGGCCGTGTCGATCGCGACCAGCCCGCGCTCGACGCAGGCATCGAGCAGGCGGAAGGACATCGCCTGGTCCGCGGTCCAGCCGAAGACATTGCCGCCGAAGACGACCGGGGGAACCGACAGGCCGGACCGGCCGAGCGGGCGCATCTGCATGGGCGTGTTCTCCGTTGCGCCGTCCACGATGCGCCGTGCCCCTGCGCGCCGCCAGCCCGCCTCGCCAGGCTGCGCCCGCCAAGGTGGTGCCCGCCGCGACACCGGCGCCCGCCACGCCGGGGGGGGCCGCAAGGCCGCCTGCGCGCTTGCCGTCTTCGCCCACGCCGGCGGGCCCGCAGGCCCGGCCGGCGGCCGACCGCCCCGCGCCGCCTTCCCTCCCCCCGCCCCGGGGTCTAGAACCGAACCCACATGAGTCGCCGCCCCGCTGCCGCAGCCGAACCCACCCCCGTCCTGATCACCGAGACCGAGGCCCTGGCCGCGCTCTGCGCCCGCCTGCGGACCGAGGCCTTCGTCACGGTCGACACCGAATTCATGCGCGAGCGCACCTACTGGCCGGAGCTGTGCCTGGTGCAGCTGGCCGGCGAGCACGAGGTGGCCGAAGTCGACGCGCTGGCGCCGGGGCTCGACCTCGCCCCGCTCGGCGAATTGCTGGCCGATCCGGCGGTGGTGAAGGTGTTCCACGCCGCGCGGCAGGATGTGGAGATCTTCCTGCTGAAGTTCGGCGCCGTGCCGACCCCCCTGTTCGACACGCAGATCGCCGCCATGGTCGCCGGCTATGGCGACCAGGTGTCCTATGACGGGCTGTGCCGGTCGCTGGCCGGGGTGCAGATCGACAAGGCGCACCGTTTCTCCGACTGGTCGGCGCGCCCGCTCTCCGCCGCGCAGCTGGCCTATGCCGCGGCGGATGTGACGCATCTGCGGCGCATCTACACCGCGCTCGACGCCAAGCTGCGGCGCGAGGGGCGCCTGAATTGGGTGGCCGAGGAAATGGGCGCGCTGGCCGATCCCGCGACCTATCGCCAGGACCCCGAAACCGCCTGGGAAAGGCTGCGCCCGCGCACCACGAACCGGCGCTTCCTGGGGGTGCTGCAGGCCGTGGCGGCTTGGCGCGAGCGCGAGGCGCAGCGCATCAACATCCCGCGCCAGCGCCTGGTGAAGGACGAGACCCTGCTCGAGATCGCCGCCACCACGCCGGAGGCCGCGGCCGACCTGGCGCGCGCCCGCGGCATCTCGGAAGGCTTCGCCAAGGGGCGGTCGGGCGCCGGGCTGCTCGCCGCCGTGAAGGCCGGCAAGGACATGCCCGACGACAGCCTGCCCGAGGCGCCGAAGGACCGCGCCGGCCCGCCCGCCTCCCCCGCGCTGGTGGCGCTGCTGAAGGTCCTGCTGGCGGCGAAAAGCGAGGAACACAACGTCGCCCCGAAACTGCTCGCGACCAGCGACGACCTGGACCGCCTGGCCGCCGGCGACGGCGACGACGTCGCAGCCCTGCACGGCTGGCGCCGGGACGTGTTCGGCGAGGCCGCACTGGCGCTGAAGGGCGGACGGCTGGCGCTGGGGGTGGATGGGAAGCGGGTGAAGCTGATCCCGGCTGGGTGAGCGCGGCACGGAGGGGGCCTTGCCCCCTCCGGACCTCCCCAACCAAGGGCTTGAGGCCCTTGGATCCCTCAACTTCAATCGGGGGATTTGGGGAGGGGCATCGCCGGAACAACTGACGCGAACGGCGCGCCATGCCCCACCCCAAATTCCCCGATCAGGTATTGGTGTCCAGAGCGACCGTCTTGCGGGTCAAGCGTTTTGCCATGGACGTTGCGCCTTGATGATCGCGTTGAGGATGGTGAGCAGGCGGCGCAGGCAGGCGATGAGGGCGACTT
>NZ_CAKKLX010000025.1 GCF_918698155.1 Roseomonas sp. CECT 9278 | reverse complement strand
GGCCGCGGCGCGGGCGCAGGGCGCGGTGGCGGGGCGCGCCACGCCGGCGCCGTCGATGCGCCCGCGGCTATTCGCCAATGATGGCGGCGCGGCGCGGCCGGAGGTCGGCTTCCTGGGCTTCGACGTGGGGCGCGGCAGCGGCAGTGCGCCGCGCGGCGGCCGGCCGCCGGCGCCCCGGCGCGGCTGAGCGGGCGTTTCGGCACGCACACGAGGCCCACCGGCCAGCATGGCGGCAGCGCCGGCGGGCCGAGCCCGCGGTGCCGGAACGACGCTGGAGCAGCGCCCGACCCGATGGGATGATCCGACCGGTTGAAGCTGCGCGTGGAAGCGAAGGGCTGGAGCCGGTCGGGATCAGATGGACTCATCTGGTCGCGCGAAGGTGTTCGTGAAAACAATGGCCTGGAGGCCCTGCACTGCCCCAGGGCGAGCGGAACTGGCGCTATTCGGCGGCCAGGGCCCGCGCCGGCGCGTCGGGGCTGCGCATCTGCACCAGTGTGAAGATGCCGGCCGGCGGGCAGGCTTCCATGCGCTCCACCGCATCGACCTCGGGGTCGAGCAGGTCGCGCAGCGCGAAATCGGGATGCCAGCCAAGCCGGCGCGCCAGTGGCGCCATGGCGCGCTCGATCCACCAGCGCGGTCCGCCCTCGGCGGCGAAATGGTTCACGAAGAGCAGGTGGCCGCCGGGGCGCACCACGCGCGACATCTCGGCGAACAGTTTCTTGGCGTCGGGCACCACGCTGGCGGTGAACATCGCCACCGCGATGTCGAAGGACCCGTCGGCGAAGGCCATGTGCTCGGCATCCATCTCGAGCAGGCCGCCGACATTGCCAAGGCGCTCGGACTCGACGCGTTCCTTGGCCTTCTCCAGCATCTCGCGCGACAGGTCGATGCCGACCACCTGCAGGTCGCGGCGATAGAGCGGCAGCGCCAGCCCGGTGCCCACGCCCACTTCCAGCACGCGCGGCCCGGCCAGGCGGTTCACCGCGGCCACGGCGCGCCGCCGGCCGAAGCCCGACACGCCGCCGAACACCGTGTCGTACACGCCCGCCCAGCGGCGATAGGCCTCGCGCACGCTGTCGGCATCGAGCGCTGCGCGCGCATGCCCGCGTTCCTCGGCCCCCTTGGCCATGCCGATGTCAGCCATAGAATCCCTCATGCGCGGCTCCCGAACGGACCGCGAGGCACGCGAACCCGGTCACGGGCCCGCCACATGTCTGGCTAGACCAGCGGGAAGCGCGGCGCAAGCGCGGGCTTGCGCGGCCTGGGTCAGGCGCTGCCTTGCCGGGCGCGGTCGGGCAGTGCCACCAGCACGCCGCCGGCGGCGATCACCGCCATGCCGGCCAGCGTCATCATGTCGGGGAAGTCGGCGAAGACCAGGATGCCCGCGAGCACCGCCCAGATCATCTGCGTGTAGGACATCGGCGCCAGCAGGCTGACCGGCGCGCGGGCAAAGGCCAGCACCATCAGCCCGTGCCCGGCCCCACCCAGGATGCCCAGCAGCACCAGCACGCCCCAGCCGCCCGTGCTCGGCCAGGACCAGGCGGTCGGCAGCATCGCGGAGGTGACCAGCGCCGCCGCCAGGGAGGTGTGCAGGATGGTGGTGCGCGGGTCGTCGATCGCCGCCAGCTTGCGCGTGAGGATCTGGTACACCGCGAACAGCGCCGCGGTGCCCAGCGGCAGCAGCATGGCCCAGTGCACCGGTTCGCCGGCGAACAGGAAGGGCGGGCGCAGCAGCACCACCACCCCGACCAGCCCCACCACCACGCCGGTCCAGCGCCGCCAGCCCACGCTTTCCTTCAGCCACACCGCGGCAAGTGCCACCGTGAACAGCGGCGAGGCGAAGCCGACCGCCGTCGCATCGGCCAGCGGGATATGCACCAGCGCCGTGGTGAACAGCCAGTTGCAGGCCGCCAGAGTCAGGCTCCGCAGGGTCTGCAGCCCCGGCGCGCGGGACCGCCAGGGGAAATGCCCCATGGCGATGCGCAGCGCGATCGCCACGGTGATGAAGCCGAACAGGAAGCGCGCCCACATCACCTGCGGCACGGCGAAATGCGCCGTGAGCAGCTTGATGATGGTGTCCATGACGACGAAGGTCGCCAGCGCCGCGAGCTGCAGCGCCACCCCGGCCAGGCTTGATTGCATGTCGCGCGCAGCATCGCCGCAATGCGGGGCGCGCGGAAGGGAGGATGTTCCTTGCGGCGCCGCATCATGCGCCGCAAGGGTGGGGCGGACGCCGCCTCAGCTGATCCAGGGGCGGCGGCGCCACAGGTCGGCATAGACGCCCTGCGCGCGCCGCATCCGCGATTCCCAGGCCGCGCCGGCTTCGTAGCTCGGCTCGATGAACTGCGCCTCGAAGGTGGTGCGCGTCGCGGGGTCCTCGGCGGCGTCCTTCACCGCCTCGCGCAGGCGATCGACGATGGGCGCGGGCGTGCCGGCGGGCATGACGATGCCGCGTTCGGAATACATCTCGATGTCGAGGCCCATGCCACGCAGCGTCGGCGTGTCGGGGGCGAAGCGGCTCTGCGTGGCGCCGGCATGGGCGATGTAGCGCATGCCCTGCGGCGCCGGCGCGTATTCGCCGATCGAGACCATGTTGGCCTGCACCTGGCCGCCCATCAGCGCGGTGCGCTGCTGTGGCGCGCCGTTGTAGTGCACGATGGTGAAGCGCGCGCCGGTCTCGCGTTCCAGCATGACCAGCAGCAGGTGGTCGTCGGTGCCGATGCCCGAGGTGGACACCACGATCTGCTCCGGCCGCTCGCGCCCCAGGCGGATCAGGTCGGCCATGTCGCGGATCGGCCCGTCGGCCTTCACCATGAAGCCGGTCGCGTCGGTCATGATGTTGCCGACGAAGGTGAAGCTGTCCAGGGTGTACTGCGCGCGCCGTTCGACCGGGATGGTCACGAAGGACGGCATGTTGGTCAGCCCCAGCACATGCCCGTCCGGCCGCGCCCGCGCCACATAGGTCAGCGCGATCTCCGACGACGCGCCCGGCCGGTTCACCACCGTGACCGGCTGGCCGAGCCGCGGTTCCAGGTGCCGGGCGAACAGCCGGGCCACGATGTCCGTCCCGCCGCCGGCGGCGAAGCCCACCACGAATTCGATCGGCCGGTCGGCACGCCAGGGATTGGCGATCGCCGGCGCGGCGAAGGGGGTGGCGGCCAGGGCGCCGATCGCGGCACGGCGGGTCAGCATCGTCATGGGATCCTCCTCGACGTCGGACCGATGACATGCCGATGATCGCCGGCTTGCGGCAGGGGCAATCGCGCCCCGCTTGCGTGAAGCGGTAAAGCCTTCAACCGATGCGCGCGCGAATCCGCAAAGACTTTACACGCCGTGGGCGACGCGCCCCGCATGGCGCGATAGGCTGCGCGCATCGGGGAAGGACGCGTCCATGATGAAGGTGTTCCTGGCGCATACGCCGGAGATGTTCGCCGGCTACTACGGCGATCGTGCGCTGGCGGCGCTGCGCGAACATGCGGAGGTGGTGCGCAATCCGGGCGACGTGGTGCTGTCGGGCGCGGCGCTGGCGGATGCCGCGCGCGGCTGCCAGGCGATCGTCGCCGACCGCGCCACGCCGGGCACCGCGCAGACCTTCGCCGCCGCGCCCGACCTGGTCGCCTTCCTGCGCGTCGCGGTCGACATCAGCACCATCGACGTGCCGGCCGCGAGCGCCGCCGGCGTGCTGGTCACCCGCGCCACGCCGGGCTTCATCGACAGCGTCACCGAGGTCGGGATCGGCTTCATGGTGGACCTGGCGCGCGACCTGTCGGGCTATGCGGCAGCCTATCGCCGCGGCGAGGAGCCGCAGGGGCGGATGGGGCTGCAGCTCTCGGCCGCCACGCTCGGCATCGTCGGCTATGGGCGGATCGGGCGGCGGCTGGCGGAGGTCGCGCTGGCGCTGGGCATGCGCGTGCTGGTGAGCGACCCGCATGCGGTGGTGGACGACCCGCGCATCACGCAGCTGGATTTCGCCGCGCTGCTGGCGGGGTCGGACATCGTCGTCTGCCTCGCGATTTCCAGCCCCGAGACGCGCGACCTGTTCGATGCCGCGGCCTTCGCGCGCATGAAGCGCGGCGCGCGCTTCATCAACCTCTCGCGCGGGGAGCTGGTCGACGAAGGCGCGCTGGAAGCCGCGCTGGACAGCGGGCACCTGGCAGGTGCCGCGATGGATGTCGGCCGCGCGCAGGACCAGCGGCCCTCGGCCTTCCTGGCGCGCCGGCCCGACGTGCTGGCCGCGCCGCATATCGCCGGCCAGACACCGGAAGCCATGGAGCACCAGGCGATGGACACGGTGCGCCAGGTGGCGTCGCTGGCGCGCGGCGAACTGCCCGACAATGCGGTGAACGCCACGGCGGCGCATCGCCTCGCGCGCATCGGGATTCGCGCAGCGTGATCGGCGTCGGCATCATCGGCCTGGGCATGGCGGTCAAGCCGCATGCGCTGGCGCTGCGCGACCTCGAAGCGGCGGGGCGGCTGCGTGTGGTTGGCGGCTTCGCGCCATCGGGCGACCGCCGCGCCGCCTTCGCCGCCGCCTGGGGCTGGCCGGTCTTCGACCGCATCGAGGCGCTGCTCGCGTCGCCGGGGCTCGGGCTGGTGCTGGTGCTCACCCCGCCGCGCACGCATCTGCCGCTGGCCGAACAGGCCTTCGCCGCCGGCTGCGACGTGCTGGTGGAAAAGCCCGTCGAATGGGATGGCGCGCGCGCCGCCGCGCTGGTCGATGCGGCCGCGCGCGCCGGGCGCCGGGCCGCCGTGGTGTTCCAGCACCGCTTCCGCCCCGCCGCGCTGCGGTTCAAGGCTGCGCTGGACGATGGCGCGCTGGGCGACATCCTGTCCGCTTCCGCCAGCATCCGCTGGTGGCGCGACGATGCGTATTTCGCCACCCCCGGCCGCGGCATGAAGGCGCGCGATGGCGGCGGCGTGCTGTTGACGCAGGCGATCCATACGCTGGATCTGCTGTTGCATCTGGCCGGGCCGGTCGCCTCCGTGACCGGCTTCGCGCGCACATCGGGCCTGCGCGCCATCGACACCGAGGACATCGCCGCCTGCGCGCTGCGCTTCACGAACGGCGCGATCGGCGCGGTGGATGCCACCACGGTGGCGCGCCCCGGCTTCCCCGAACGCATCGAGATCGCGGGGTCCCGCGGCAGCGCGGTCCTGGCCGCCGAGCGGCTCGACCTGCACATCGAGGGCCGCGCGCCGGACATCATCGACCACGGCAGCGCGGGCGGCGGCGGCGCCGACCCCATGGCCTTCGACCACGGCCCGCACCGCGCCATGATCACCGAGGTGCTGGACGCCATCGCGCAGCGCCGTGCGCCATCCAACGATGCCGCCACCGGCCTGCCCGTGCAGCGGCTGATCGAGGCCTGGCTGCGCAGCGCGGAGTCCGGCCGGGCCGAGGCACCCTGACCGCTACGCCACGGCGCGCCGCCGGAACAGCGCCGTCACGCCAGGGATCGACCACGCCGCGGCCAGCAGTGTGAGCACGCACAACCCCATGCTGATCGGCCGCGTGAAGAAGGGGCTCAGGTCGCCGCCCGACAGCACCAGCCCGCGCAGCAGGTTCTTGTCCAGCAGGTCCCCCAGCACGATGCCCAGCACCAGCGGCGCCATCGGGAAGCGCAATTCGCGCAGGATGAAGCCGACCACCCCGGCGCCCAGCATCACCCAGATGTCGAACAGCCGCGACGTGATGGCGAAGGCGCCGACCGTGCACAGCACGAAGACCACCGGCATCAGCCGTGCGCGGGGGATCAGCAGGATCCACAGCAGCGGCTTCACCAGCACCAGGCCGTAGAACAGCTTCACCATGTCGGCGATCACCAGCATCGCCACGATCTGGTAGATGAATTCAGGCGACGTGATCGCCAGCATCGGCCCCGGGTTCAACCCATGGATCATCATCGCCGCCATCAGCACGGCGGCGGGCGCGGAACCGGGCACCGCCAGCGTCAGCACCGGGATGATGGCGCCGGGCACGCAGGCGCTCTCGCCGGTCTCGGCGGCCATCAGGCCCTCGACGCTGCCCTTGCCGAATTTCTCGCGCTCCGCGCTCGCGCGCTTGGCGGCGGCATAGGATGTCCAGGCGGCGATGTCCTCGCCCAGCCCCGGCATGGCGCCGATGAAGGTGCCCAGCGCACCCGACCGCAGGATGGTGCGCCAATACATCGTGATGTCGCGGATGCGCGGGATGACGCTGTCGATCTTGGACGACACCGCCTTCACCGCCGGCCCGCGCATGGCCGACAGCACTTCGGCCACGCCGAACACGCCGACCAGCACCGGCAGCAGCCCCAGCCCGCCCGCGAGATCCCCGTTGCCGAAGGCGAAGCGCGCATAGGCGTGGTTCGTCTCCTGCCCGATGGTGGCGACGAACAGGCCGATGAAGCCGGCGATGTAGCCCTTCAGCGGATCCCCGCCGGACAATGACCCGGCGATGATGATGCCGAACATCGCCACCCAGAACATCTCGTACGAGCCGAACTGCAGCGCGAATTCGCCGAAGGACGGCGCGAACAGCGCCAGGATCAGCGTGCCGAACAACGTGCCCAGCCACGACCCGGCGGTGGAGATGCCCATCGCGCGCCCCGCCAGCCCCTGCCGCGCCAGCGGGAAGCCATCCAGCGTGGACGCGGCGGATGCCGGCGTGCCGGGAATGTTCAGCAGGATCGCGCTGCGCGACCCGCCATAGATCGCGCCGACATACACGCACACCAGCACGAGCATCGCGACATTCGCGCCCATGCCGAAGGTCAGCGTGGTCAGCAGCGCGACGCCCATGGTCGCGGTCAGCCCCGGCAGCGCGCCGATCACGATGCCGATCAGCACCGCCCACAGCGCATGCCACACCGCGCCGCCGCCCAGCACGTGCGCGAAGCCGCCCAGCAGCATGTCGAAAGGGTTGGTCACGGCAGGCGCAGCAGGAACAGCTTTTCGAACACCAGCGTCACCGCAAGCCCGGTGCCCAGGCCGACCAGCGCGGCTTCCACCACGCGCCGCACGCGGCGTTCAGGCCCCTGGTCCCATTCGAAGACGGTGGTGAAGGCGAAGACGAACAGCGCCGAGGCCAGCCAGAACGGCACGCGCCCGACCAGCACGCCGGCATAGACCACGCCCAGCACCGCGGCGGTCAGCAATTGCCGCCCGTCGCCATTGGCCGCGCGGCGTGGCGCATGCACCGCCCAGCCGCCGCGCCGCACCGCCCGCAGCCCCAGCACGCCGGCCAGCAGCGCGATCATGGCGCCATAGAATCCCGGCACGATGCCCGGCGCCGTCAGCCCGGTGCCGGACTGCTCGACAAAGCGCGGCATCGACCAGGCCTGCGCCATGATGGCGATGCCCAGCGCGAACAGCACCGCCGCCGTGACCAGGTCGGCGCGCGGCGATGCCGGCGCCTTCTCGCCATCGAGCGGCGTGACGACGTCCGGCGTGCTCAAAGCCGGGCGATGCCCAGCGTCTCGGGGCTCACGCGCGCCTTGCCGCCATCGAAGTACAGCCAGGCGGTCTGGCGGACCATCTTCCAAGCCTCGTCATGCGCCGCCTGGCCGTGCAGCGGCGTGAACAGCGCGGCGCGCGAATTGGCATAGTCCTTCAGGCGCTGCGAATTGGCGATGGTGTTGGTCCACAGCCCCGTCATGGTCTGCACCACATTGTCGGGCACGCCCTTCGCCGACCAGATGCCGAAGTAATTGAGCGGTGCGGGAATGCCCGGGATCCAGCGCCGCACCGACGGGATCTCGATGGCCGGCGCATTGCCCTGCGCGGCGAGCGTCACCGGGTTCTCCGACTGCACGGCCAGCGGCACCAGGCGGCGCGCGCGGATCATCTCGGCCGCTTCCACCAGCAGCACGGCGCCGAGCGGGGTTTCCCCCGACACCGTCGCGATCATCGCCGGATTGCCGCCATCATAGGTGGCATGGCGATATTGCAGCTGGGTGGCGGCGCGCAGCGCCTCCATCATGTTGTGCCCGGCCGAGGACACGCCCGCGGTCGCCACGCCGATGCCCTGGCCGCGCGTCTTGAGCGCCTCCAGCGCCGCGCCGAAATCGCGGAAGCCCGATTGCGGGTTCGCCACCAGCACGTTCACATTCGCCACGGCGAAGAACAGGTTCCAGTCCGACAGCTGCGTATCCAGCAGCCCGAGCACCTTGTAGCAGCCCACATCCACCGCCGCGCCGGCGGCCCAGGTCAGGCCATCCTTGGGCGCTTCCAGCGCATTGCGCGTGCCGATCGACCCCGACGCGCCGGGCTGGTTCACCACCACCACGCGCTGGCCGAGCGGGCCTTCCAGCTCGGCCGCCACGATGCGCGCCATCTGGTCGGTGGAGCCACCGGCCGCCCAGGGCACGATGATCGTGACGGGACGTTCGGGTCGCCACGCCCCCTGCGCGCGCAGCGTGACGGGCGCCGCGATGCCGGCGGCGGCGGTGGCGATCAGATGCCTGCGGAGCATGTCTTCGACCCTTCCCTCAGCGTTGTGGCGCGCCGCGTTCGGCGTGGCGTCGTGGTGAAGTAACCTTGTGGTTACCGTGATGGTGCGGCCGCGCTCGCGGTGGCGTCAAGGCGCCCCCGGCATCGGCCGCCGCGCGGCGCATCAGCCGAACTCCGGCCCGGCGACGGCGGCGATCTGCGCGGCGTCGCCCGGCACGTCGGCGCCGAGCGCCATGCGCGTGAAGGGCCGCTGCAGCGTCCCGCCCGCTGCCGCGACCCAATCGCGCAGCGCGCCGCGCGCATCGGGCAGGTCGACCACCGCATCGCCGGGCAGCGCGGCGCGCGCGGCCGCCAGCACGGCGCGCGCCGCGGCATCGTCGCGCGCCACCACCGGGCCGATCTGCGAGCCGCGCGCGCCATCGCGCGCGAGGGCGAAGCCGCCGGCGGCGACGAAGGCCGGCGCGCGGGCGGCGAAGTCGCGCAACAGCGCCTCGCGCGGCGCGCCGAAGGCGGCCGCATCGCCCGCCAGCACCGCCGGCCAGTCGGCGTCGCGCAACGGCCGCGCACACGGCACCGCGGGAAGCACCGGCATCGACCAGCGGGAGAACCCCCACAGGTCGCGGAAGCCGAGCCGGCGATAGACCTCCCGCCCCGCCGGCGTCGCGTCGAGCGCGATGCAGCGCGTGCCGGCCAGCGCGTCGATCGCCCAGCGCATCAGCGCCGTGGCATGGCCCCGTCGCCGCAGGTCGGGCCGCACCAGCACCATCGAGATCCAGGCCAGGTCGGTGCCATGGCGGATCACCGCCGCGGTGGCTGCCAGCGCATCCTGGCCGTCGTCGATCGCGCGGCCTTCGCCGGCGTGCAGGAACGCCGCCCAGTCGCGCTCCACCTGGTTCCAGCCGACCAGGCGCGACAGCGCGGCGGCGCGGGGCAGGTCGTCCGGCATCAAGGGGCGCATCGCGCGATGCCACGCCGCGCGCGGGCCGCCGTCAAGCGCTTGACGAAGGGCCGCGCAGCCCGCCCACTCGGCGCCATGGCCGCCTCGATGCCTCGCCTGCTGCTGGTCGGATGCGGCGCCTTCGGGCGCGTGCACCTGGCGGCGCTGCGCGGCATGGGCATCGAACCCCTGGTGCTGGACGCCGACGCCGGCGCCGCGGCGGCGACAGGCTGCACCGTGGCGCGGTCCCTGGCGGATGGGCTGGCGGCCTGCGACGCTGCCATCATCGCGACACCCGTGCCCACCCACCTCCCGATCGCCGGCGCGGTGCTGCGCGCCGGGCGCGACCTGTTCCTGGAGAAGCCGGCGACCGAGACGGCGGCGGAAGCGGCCGCGCTGGCCGCGCTGGCCGACGCGCAGGGTCGCATCGCGCAGGTCGGCCTGTATTTCCGCTTCCACCCCAAGGCGCAGGCGCTGCGCCGCATGGTGGCGGCCGGCGAGTTCGGCGCGCTGCATCACATCGCCGCGCGGTTTTCCGGCGTGAAGCGCGCGCGCGGCGATTCCGGCGCGCTGCTGAACGACGCCGTGCATTTCGCCGACCTGCTGCCCTGGATCGCCGGCGAGGCGCCCGCGAAGGTCTTCGCCACCCTGTCCGATCCGCTCGGCCGTGGGCGCGAGGACCTGGCGGTGATCCAGATGATCTTCCCCTCCGGCCTCACGGCGCTGATCGAGGCAGGCTGCGTGCTGCCCGGCCGCTGGCCCGACGCCGTGGTGCCAGGTGCCGAGACGCGCAAGGAAGTGACGGTGGCCGGCCGCGCCGCGCTGGCGGAAGTGGATTTCGCCGCCGAGACCTTCGCGCTGCGCCGCGGCACCCACCAACCTGCCGCGCAAGGCGCCTGGCTGCCGCGCCACGCGGCGCGCGAGGACCCCGCCATCCCCGCCGCCGACCCGGTGCAGGTGGTCGCCGCCGAACTCGCCGCCTTCATCGACGCCGTCCGCACGCGCCGGCAACCGCACGCGAACCTGCGCGACGGCGCGCTGGCGCCCGCGCGCATCCTGGACGCGGCACGGCGTTCCGCGGCAGAAGCGCGCGTCGTGTCGCTCACGGAGATCGCCTGATGCGCATCAGCCTGTGCAACGAGGTCGTGCGCGACCTGGACTTCGCCGCGCAATGCGCGCTGGCGGCGGGGCTCGGCTATGACGGGCTGGAAGTGGCGCCCTTCACGCTGGATGCCGAGGCGCCGCACCTGCTGCCGGCGGCGCGGCGCATCGACCTGCGGCGCGCCGCGGCCGATGCCGGCACGGCGATCACCTCGCTGCACTGGCTGCTGGTCGCACCCGCCGGCCTGTCCATCACCACCGCCGATGCCGCGACCCGCGCGCGCACGCTCGATGTGATGGAACGGCTGGTGGCGCTGGCGGCGGATCTCGGCGCGACGCTGCTGGTGCATGGGTCGCCCGGCGCACGGCAGGTCGCCGCCGATGGCGACGCCGCGCGCGCGGAGGAGGCGATGGCGCGCGCCGGCGACTGGGCTGCGCGGTATGGCGTGACCTATTGCCTGGAACCGCTCGATGCCGGGCAGACCAATTGGTGCACCACGGTCGAACAGGCCGCCGCCATCGTGCGGCGCATCGGCAACCCGGCGCTGCGGACGATGCTCGACACCTGCTCCGCCGCGAATGGCGAGGCGGACAGCATCCCCGCGCTGCTCGACCGCTGGATGCCGTCGGGGCTGATCGCGCATATCCACCTGAACGACCGCAACAAGCGTGGCCCGGGGCAGGGCGGCGATCGCTTCGGCCCGGTGCTGGAGGCGCTGCGCCGCACGAATTACACCGGCTTCGCCGCGGTCGAGCCCTTCGACTACATCCCCGACGGGCCGACCAGCGCCGCGCGCGCGATCGGCTACCTCCGCGCCCTGCAGGAACCCGCCGCATGACCGCCCCGCGCTTCCGGCTGCTGGAAACCCAGCGCTTCGAATGGCCGTTCCAGCTGCGCCTGCCCTTCCGCTTTGGCGTCATCACCGTCACGCATGGCCGCCAGGCGGTGGTCCGCGCGCGCATCGCGCTGGAGGACGGGTCAGAACATTGGGGCGTGGCGGCCGAGACGCTGGCCGCCAAGTGGTTCGACAAGGACCCGCGCTGGTCCGACGCGCAGAACGAACACCAACTGCGCCGCGCGCTGGAACTGGCCGAACAGGCGACACTGGCCGCCGGCGCGAATACCGCCTTCGGGCACTATGCCGATTCCTACGCCGCGCATGTCGCGGCCTGCGGCGCGGAGCAGCTGAACCCGCTGGTCGCCTCCTATGGCCGCGCGCTGCTGGATCGCGCCATGCTGGATGCGCTGCTGAAGGCGCAGGGGCTGTCCTTCGCGCAGGGGCTGCGCGCGAATATCGGCGGCATGGCGCCGCATGCCGTGCTGCCCGACCTGCCGGGCGTCGACTTCGCCGCGATGCTCGCGTCACTCACGCCCGCACGGCGGATGCATGCGCGCCACACCATCGGCCTGGTCGACCCGATCACCGCCGCCGACCAATCCGAACGGGTCGATGACGGCCTGCCCGAGACCGTCGAGGAGGTCGCCGCCATCTATCGCCACGCCTGGTGGAAGCTGAAGGTCGGCGGCAATGTCGCGGCCGATGTGGACCGGCTGTGCCGCATCGCCGCCGTGCTCGACCGGCTGCATGGCTACCAGGTCAGCCTCGATGGCAACGAACAGTACGAGGATGCCGAGGGCGTGCTGGCGCTGTGGCGCGCCATGCAGGCGGAACCGCGGCTGGCGCGGCTGAATGCGTCGATCGCCTTCATCGAGCAGCCGGTGAAGCGCGCGAAGGCGCTTGAGGGCGCGATGGGCGCTCTGGCCGCCGCGCGCCCGGTCATCGTGGATGAGAGCGACGGGCCGCTCGATGCCTTCGTGCAGGCGAAGGCGCTCGGCTACACCGGCATTTCGTCGAAGGCGTGCAAGGGCGTGTGGCGGTCGCTGGTGAACCTGGCGCGTTGCCGTGCGTGGAATGCCGCGGAGGTTGCGCCGCGCTACTTCATGAGTGCGGAGGACCTGACCACGCTGGCCGGCGTCTGCGTGCAGCAGGACCTCGCCCTCGTGTCGGCGATGGGCCTGGTGCATGTCGAGCGCAACGGCCATCACTTCGTCGATGGCTTCGCTGGCCGTTCGAAGACGGAGGCGGTGCGCTTCATGGAGGCGCATCCGGATTTGTATGCAGACACCCCGCGTGGCCCGCGCCTTCTGATCCGCGAGGGCGTACTGGAACTGGGCTCCGTGGTGGATGCCGTCGGCCTCGGGTGCGGCTTGGACGTCGACGTCGCGCCGATGGAAACGATGCCAAGGGCGAAGTGGCCATAAATCGCGGTCCAGGGGGCCGTCGCCCCCTGGTGGGGAGCCCGAGGGGCGACGCCCCTCGGCCCTTTCAGGCCGGCATCGGCACCCGGCTGGCCAGCGGTTCCAGCAGCGACTCGATCTCGACCGGTTCTTCCCATTCCAGCCTGACGGTCACGACCGTCACCCGGTTGCGGAAGGCGGGCGGGATCCGCACGAAGTCCTTGCGCGTGGTGACCGGCGTGGCGCGCAGGCTTTCGGCTTCGGCCAGCAGGTCGCGCATGTCGCCTTCGTCGAAGGGGTAGTGGTCGGCGTAGGATTGCTTGCCGGCCAGGAACACGCCGGCTTCCTGCAGCGTGGCGAAGAACTTGCGCGGGTTGGCGATGCCGCAGAAGGCGAAGACCGGCTGGCCGGCCAGCAATTCGGCCTCGGGCCCCGGGCGCAGGCGGGCGCGCAGCACCGGCAGGCTGGCCGGCAGCTGGGCCAAGGCGTTGGCCTCGTCGGCGCCGATCAGGACCGCGGCGCGGCAGCGCGCGGCGGCGGCGGATACCGGTTCGCGCAGCGGTCCGGCCGGGATGATGCGCCCATTGCCGAAGCCGTAGGACCCGTCGATGACCAGCAGCGACAGGTCTTTCTCGAGCGTCGGGTTCTGCAGCCCGTCATCCATCACGATGGCCTGGGCGCCGCCAGCGATCGCGGCCTGGGCGCCGGCGGCGCGGTTGGCGGCAACCCAGGTCGGGCGCTCGGCGGCCAGCAGCAGGGCCTCGTCGCCCACCGCGGTGCTGTCGTGCTGGGCGGTGTCCACGCGGGTCGCGTGCTTGATGCGCCCGCCATAGCCGCGCAGCAGGAAATGCGTGCCGATGCCGCGGTTGCTCAGCCTGCGGCCGATATCGAGCGCGACAGTGGTCTTGCCGGCGCCGCCGGCGGTGGCATTGCCGCAGCAGATCACCGGGACCGGCGATTGCCAGCCCGGCCGCGCCATGCGCCGCGCGGTGGCGGCTGCGTAGAGGGCGGCGGCGGGTGCCAGCAGGATGGGCGCGAGCCCACCGCCGCTGCCGCCGCTCCAGAATTCCGGAGCCCGCATCAGGTACCGTCCACCCTTGTCCTTTCCCCCGGCGGCCCGGAGAGGGCCGGTGCCGCCGCCAGATTGCCGCCCGGTGCGGCCGACGTATCGCCCGGGCCGGGCAGCAGCAGCACGAGCGCCGCGGCGATCCGGTCCGGCAGGCCGGCCTGTTCGGCCGCCACCGCGGCGGCGGCGCTTGCCTGCGCCTGCCCCCGGCCAGGGTTCGTTAGCATGTCGCCCACCGCCTCGGCCAGCATGGCAGCCGGGTCCGGTCCGGGGTCGACACGAACCAGCCCGCCGGCCGCCGCCATGCGGTCCAGGATCTCGGTGAAGTTCCAGGTATGCGGGCCGACCAGCACGGCGCAGCCCAGCCGCGCCGGCTCCAGCGGGTTCTGCCCGCCATGCGCCACCAGCGAGCCGCCGACGAAGGCAAGGCGCGCCAGGCGATACCACAGGCCGAGCTCGCCCAGCGTGTCGGCCAGCAGGATCTGCGTGTCCGGCCCCGGATCCTGGCCGGCGCCGCGGCGCGCCAGCGCGATTTCCCGGGCCAGGGCGGCGACCTCGGGGCCGCGTTCGGGGTGGCGCGGCACGATGATGGTCAGCAGCCCGGGATGCGCGGGCGCGAGCCGCCGGTGCGCGGCGATGACCAGGGCTTCCTCGCCAGGGTGGGTGCTGGCCGCGACCCAGGCCGGGCGGTCGCCGAACAGCGCCGCCAGGCGTGCGGCTTCGGCGTCGTCGGCGGGCAGCGGCGGGGCGGCGTATTTCAGGTTGCCCGGGCAGGTCGCGCCCGGCGCGCCCAGGCCGCGGAACCGCGCGGCGTCGGCCTCGGTCTGCGCCAGCACCAGGCGGAAGGCGGAGATCACGCGGCGCGCCAGCCCCGGGGCGCGCGCCCAGCGCCGCGCCGCGCGCGCCGACATGCGCGCATTGACCAGCGCCATCGGGATGCCGCGCGAAGCGGTGGCGGCGACCAGGTTCGGCCACAGCTCCGATTCCACGAAGACCGCCGCATCCGGTCGCCAGCCATCGAGGAAGCGGGCCACCCAGCGCGGCACGTCGAGCGGCACGAAGCGATGCGCCACGCGCGGCGCCAGCGCCGCCGGCAGGCGGTCCGCCAGCAGCCTGGCGGAGGTGACGGTGCCGGTGGTGACCAGCACGTGCAGCGCCGGGTCGCGCGCCGCCAGCGCCTCAATGAGCGGCAGCACGGACATGGTCTCGCCAACGCTGGCGGCGTGCAGCCAGACCAGCCGGCCGGGCGGGCGCGCGGCGCCGTGGCCGTAGCGTTCGGCCAGCCGCGCCGGGTCCTCCTTGCCGCGCGCCGCGCGGCGCCGCAGGTGCAGCGGCAGCACGGGCGCCAGCGCGGCGGCCGACCAGCGCCAAGCCAGCGCGAGCATCACCGCCTGTCCCTGGCCACGCGGGCCGCGGTGCCGCGGCGCGCCGTCATGCCCCCACCATCGCATCGGCGCGCGCGCAGGCGTCGTTCAGCGCGGCGGCGATGGCGTCGATGCCGGCCGCCGCATCCTCCCGCGCCACCACCACCGGCGCGCCCATCACCGCCACGCCGCGCGCGAAGGGCAGCGGGAAGCGCATGCGGTCCCAGGACCCCGCCAGCCGCATTCGGGACGATGCCGCCGCACAGGGCAGCACGGGCACGCCGGCCAGGGCGGCCAGCTGCGCCACGCCGGGCGCCGCCGCGCGCGCGGGGCCGCGCGGCCCGTCCGGCGTGATCACCGCGACGCCGCCCCGCGCCAGGATGCGCGCCAACGCCCGCAGCCCGGTGGCGCCGCCCTTTGAGGAGGAAGCGTGCACCACATCGATCCCGAAGGGCTGCACGGCCGCGGCGATCAGCCGGCCGTCGCGATGCCGGGAGATCAGCACCTGCGCCCGCCGCCCGCCTTCCTGCGGCACCCGCCGCGCCAGCAGCCGCCAGCCGAGCGCGGCCAGCGGCAGTCGTTCGTGCCAGAAGGCCAGGATCATCGGGCGGTCGGCGAAGGCGCGGGCATGTTCCTCGCCCACCAGGGTCCAGCGGGTGGTGGCCCAGACCAGGCGGAGATACAGCGCGACCAGCCACGCCAGCAGCCGCTGCATGGCGGGGTGGCGGATCAGGCGCTTCGCCATGGGAGCCTGTGGCACGGAATTGTCACGCTGCGGCCGTAGCACGCCCGGCGGCACCGGCGAAGCGGCACCGCATCCCGGCGGCTTCGCGATGGCGCGGCGCCATGGCAGGATCGCGCCGTCAGAAGATTCGAAGGTGTTCCGGCATGGCGTGGGTCCGCAGCTTCCAGGGTGCCGCCGCGCGGCGCATGCGCATCGCCGTGCTGCTGGCCGCGCTGCCGCCGGCAGTGCTGGCGGGCTGCGATTCCCCACCGCCCGCGCAACAATCCGGCCCGCCGCCGGCCGTGGTGGTGGCGCGGGTGGAACGCCAGTCGATCAGCCAGGGCGCCGAGTTCATCGGCCGGGTCGAGGCGATCGACAAGCAGGAGGTCCGCGCCCGCGTCACCGGCTTCCTCTATGCCCGGCATTTCGAGGAAGGCGCCCAGGTCAAGGCGAACGACCTGCTGTTCACCATCGAGCAGGCGCCCTTCGCCGCCGAGGTGGCGCTGCGCCAGGCCGCGGTGGAGCGCGCCGAGGCCGAGCTGCGCAACGCCACCCTGCAGGTCGAGCGCGGGCAGGAACTGCTGCGCACCAACGCCATCCCGCAATCGACCGTCGATGATCGCATCACCGCCCAGGCGGCGGCGCAGGCGGCGGTGAATTCCGCCAAGGCCCAGCTGGAGCAGGCGCAGATCCAGTACGGCTACACCACCATCCGCGCCGCCTTCGACGGGCGCGCCGGGCGATCCCCGCTCAGCCCCGGCAACGTGGTGGGGCCGGACAGCGGCATCCTGGTGCAGGTCGTGCGCGACGATCCGATCCGCGTGACCTTCCCGGTGACACAGCGCGAATTGCTGCGCTTCCGCCAGGCCCAGGGCCAATCCGGGACCGATGGCGTGCAGGTGCTGGTTCGCCTGCCCGACGGCACCCTGCTGCCGACCGCCGGGCGGATCGACTTCATCGACGTCTCGGCCAACCGTTCGACCGACAGCGTGCAGGTGGTGGCCCAGGTGCCCAACGCGCAGCACCTGCTGACCGATGGGCAGGCGGTGGCGGTGGTGGTGCGCGCCGCGCAGCCGCAACAGGCCATCGTGATCCCGCAATCGGCCCTGCAGATCGACCAGCAGGGCGCCTTCGTGCTGGTGGTGGGCGCGGAGAACAAGGTCGAGGTGAAGCGCGTGCGCACCACCGCCGGCCCGGACGGGCAGACCGTGGTGACCGAGGGGCTGGAGCCCGGCCAGCTCATCATCATCGAGGGGTCGCAGCGCGCGCGGCCGGGGCAGCCCGTGACACCGCGCCAGCAGGAAACCCCGCCTGGCGCGACGCCCACGCGCGCAGGCGCGGCGCCTGCCGGCGGGACGACCCCTGGCGCGCCTGCCGGCGTTGCACCCTCCGGCGCGCCTGCCGGCGGGACGACCCCTGGCGCGCCTGCCGGCGCGACGACCCCTGGCGCGCCTGCCGGCGCGACGACCCCCGCGCGCGGCGGCTGACCCCATGATCAGCAAGGTCTTCGTCGACCGGCCGCGCCTCGCGGTCGTCATCGCCATCGTCATGACCATCGCGGGCATCGTCTCGTTGATGCAGATCCCGGTGGCACAGTTCCCCGATATCGTCCCGCCGCAGGTGACGGTGACGGCGAACTACCCCGGCGCCTCGGCCGAGGTGGTGGAAGCCACCGTCGCCCAGCCGATCGAAAGCCAGGTCAACGGCGTGGACAACATGATCTACATGCGGTCCACCAGCGGCAATGACGGGTCCTATACGCTCACCGTCTCCTTCGCGGTCGGCACCGACCCCGACCAGAACACCACCAACGTGAACAACCGCGTGCAGCTGGCGCTCGCGCAATTGCCCGACCAGGTGCAGCGGCAGGGGCTGTCGGTCAGGAAGAAATCCTCGGCGCTGCTGCAGGTCATCACGCTGCGCTCCACCACCGGCGCGCAGGACACGCTGTTCCTGTCGAACTACGCGACCATCAACATCCTGGACGTGCTCAAGCGCGTGAACGGCGTGGGCGACGTCGTGATGTTCGGCGCGCGCGACTATTCCATGCGGATCTGGTTCGAGACGGACCGGCTGACGGCGCTGAACCTCACGCCCAACGATATCGTCAACGCCATCCAGGCGCAGAACCAGGTCGCCCCGCTCGGGCGCATCGGCGCGCAGCCGGCCAGCAACGACACGTCGTACCAGCTCAACATCCGCACCACCGGGCGGCTCGAAAGCACCGACCAGTTCGGCAATATCGTGGTGCGTGCCAACCCGGATGGCTCGGTGCTGCGCGTGCGCGACGTGGCGCGCATCGAACTCGGCGCCTGGAGCCAGGACCAGAGCACCCGCGTCAACGGCCAGGACGCGATCGGCATCCAGATCTTCCTCGCGCCCGGCGCGAACGCCGTGGGCACGGCGGATGCGGTGGCGCGGGTGATGAACCAGCTGGCCGAACGCTTCCCCGCCGGCGTCGCCTATGCGGTGAACTACGACACCACCGGCTTCGTGAAGCTGACCATCCACGAGGTCATCAAGACCTTGATCGAGGCCTTCGTGCTGGTGGTCATCGTGGTCTTCCTGTTCCTGGGATCGCTGCGCGCCACCCTCATTCCGTTGGTGGCGGTGCCGGTCAGCCTGATCGCCACCTTCGTCGTGCTCAACGCCATGGGCTATTCGGCCAACACCGTCTCGCTGCTGGCCATGGTGCTGGCCATCGGCATCGTGGTCGACGACGCCATCGTGGTGGTCGAGGCGGTCGAGGCCAAGGTCGAGGAACAGCCCCACCTGTCGGTGGCGGATGCCACCAAGGCGGCGATGGAGGGCATCACCGCGCCGATCATCGCCATCACGCTGGTGCTGCTGTCGGTCTTCGTGCCGCTCGCCTTCATCCCGGGCATCTCGGGCGAATTGTTCCGGCAATTCGCCGTGACCGTCTCGGTCGGCATGTTCTTCTCGGCGATCAATGCGCTCACCCTCTCGCCGGCGCTGTGCGCCGTGCTGCTCTCGGCGCATCACGGGCCCAAGAAGGGCGTGATGGGCCGCATCTCGCGCGGCATCGACTGGGTGCGCGACGGCTATGCCGGCATCGTGGGCAAGCTGGTGCGCCGCGCCTTCATCTCGATCATCCTGCTCGCGGTGTTCCTCGCCGGCATCATCGGCGTGGGCAGCCGCACCCCCACCGGATTCCTGCCGCAGGAAGACCAGGGCGCCTTCTTCGTCGAGATCCGCATGCCCGACGGCGCCAGCCTCAACCGCACGCAGGACATCTCCCGCCAGGTCGAGGCCGTGGCGCGTGGGCTGCCTGGCGTGCAGGACGTCATCACCATCGCCGGCTATTCCATGCTGAACGGCCTGGCGCAGTCCAACAGCGCCTTCCTCATCATCACGCTGAAGCCCTTCGACGAACGCACCACGCCGGCACTCGGCGTGAACGGCATCATCCGCTCCGTCGTGCGCGGCACCAACGAGGTCGCCGCGCAGATCATCCCCTTCAACCTGCCGCCGATCATCGGCCTGGGCACCGCCGGCGGCTTCGAATTTCAGTTGCAGAACCTGGAAGGCCGCCCGGTCGGCGAAATGGCGGCGGTGATGCGCGCGCTGGTGCTGGCGGCCAACCAGGAACCCGCGCTGTCGCGGGTCTATTCGACCTTCTCGGCGAGCAACCCCTCGGTCTTCCTGGATATCGACCGTGACCGCGCGCAGGTGCTGGGGCTGTCGCTGAACGACATCTTCTCGGCGGTCTCGGCGGCGATGGGCGGGGCCTATGTGAACGACTTCAACCTGTTCGGCCGCACCTGGAAGGTCAGCCTGCAGGCCGAGCAAGCCGACCGCATGGGCATCCCCGACATCTACCGCGTCAACCTGCGCAACCGCGACGGGGACATGATCCCGCTGCGCGCCCTGGCCGATGCCCGCATCGAATTCGGCCCGCAATCCATCATGCGCTACAACAACGTCCGCAGCCTCACGATCAACGGTGAATCGGCGCCGGGGCGTTCGTCCGGCGACGGGCTGGCGGCGATGGAACGGGTCGCGCGCGCCACGCTGCCGGCCGGCTATTCCTACGAATGGACCGGCACCGCCTTCCAGGAGAAAGCGGCCTCGGGCCAGACCGGCACCATCCTCGCACTCGCCGTGCTGTTCGCCTTCCTGTTCCTGGTCGGGCTGTACGAATCCTGGACCATCCCGGTGCCGGTGCTGCTGTCGGTCTCGGTCGGCGTGCTGGGCGCGATGGCGGCGATCGGGCCGGCGGGCCTGGCGCTCGACCTCTATGCCCAGGTCGGCATCGTGGTGCTCATCGCGCTGGCGGCGAAGAACGGCATCCTCATCATCGAATTCGCCAAGGACCAGCGCGAACACAAGGGCGTGTCGATCACCGAGGCCGCCACGCTGGGTGCGAAGCTGCGCTTCCGCGCGGTGATGATGACGTCCTTCGCCTTCATCCTCGGCCTCTATCCGCTGGTGGTGGCCGAGGGCGCCTCCGAGATCAGCCGCCGCGCCGTCGGCACGCCGGTCTTCTGGGGCATGCTGGCGGCGTCGTCGGTCGGCATCTTCATGATCCCGATGCTGTATGTGGTGTTCCAGACGCTGCGCGAACGCATCAAGGGCGTCCTGTTCCGCCCCAAGCCCGCCCCCGCGACCCCCCACGCTTGACCCGGGGCGCGCGGCACACGATTTCTGTCACAACCGCGGGGACCTCCCGTCCCTGCCCTGATGGAGACCCCCCATGGGTGACATGACCAAGCCCGTCTCCGACGACACCTTCAAGCAGGACGTCCTCGAAGCCCAAGGCCCGGTGCTGGTGGATTTCTGGGCCGAATGGTGCGGGCCCTGCCGCATGGTGGCGCCGATGCTGGACGAGATCGCCGCCGAATACGCCGGCAAGCTGACCATCGCGAAGGTGAACATCGACGACAACCCGATGACACCCAACGAATACGCGGTGCGCGGCATCCCCACCCTGATCCTGTTCAAGGACGGCAAGCCGGTCGAGACCAAGGTGGGTGCGATGCCCAAGGGCGCGCTGAAGGCGTGGATCTCGGGGGCGATCGGGGAATAGGCGGCGGGCCCGCTCCGCACCCCGGGTTACCGGCGGGATACCGCATTTCGCCACGGGCGAACCGCGCGGGCGTTCAAGCGACGCCGCGCGGGTCGTAGGCTCGTCCCATCCGCATGACAGGATGGGAGAGAACTCCATGACACCAACCGAACCACGACACCTGCCCGGGGCACGCCGCTGATGGCCGCGCTCCTCGACACCGCGCTGACGCGGCTGCTCGGCATCACGCATCCGGTGCTGCTGGCGCCGATGGGCTCGGCGGCCGGCGGGCGGCTGGCCGCGGCGGTCACCCGCGCCGGCGGGCTCGGCCTGGTCGGGTCGGGCTATGCCGATGCCGCCGCCATCCGGCGCGAACGCGCCGAGGCCGGCAATACCCGTGTCGGCGTCGGCCTGGTGACCTGGGCGCTGCCGGACGGCCCCGATGCGCTGGACGAAGCCCTGGCCGGCCGCCCGGCCGTCGTCATGCTGTCCTTCGGTGACCCGGTGCCCTGGCTGCCGCAGGTGAAGGCGGCGGGGTGCCTGGCGATGTGCCAGGTGCAGTCGGTCGGCCAGGCGGTGGCTGCGGTGCAGGCCGGCGCCGACATCGTCATCGCGCAGGGCCGCGACGCCGGCGGGCATGGCGGTACGCTGCGCGGCACCATGTCGTTGGTCCCCGCCGTGGTGGACGCGGTGGGCAGCGTGCCGGTGGTCGCGGCCGGGGGCATCGCCGATGGGCGCGGGCTCGCGGCGGCGCTCAGCCTCGGGGCGGCGGGGGTGCTGATGGGCACGCGCTTCGCGGTCTCGGCCGAATCGCTCTGGACCGGTGCGATGAAGCAGCGCGTGGTCGGCGCCGGCGGCGACGAGACGCGCCAGACCCGCGTCTTCGACGTGGTGCGCGGGCTGGGCTGGCCCGCCGAATTCCCCGGCCGCGCGCTGCGCAACGGCTTCGCCGACCGCTGGCATGGGCGCGAGGCAGAACTCGCGGCGGCACGCCCGCAAGAGGAACCAGCCTATATGGGCACGCAGCCCGACGATTTCGCCACGCGCGTCATCTGGGCCGGCGAGGGCATCGACATGATCGCCGACATCCCGACCGCCGCCGAGATCATGGACCGCCTGGTCGCCGAGGCCGCCGCCACGCTGCGCCGCGGCGCCGCTCTGCTGCGCTGACACGGGGCGCGCGTCGCCTCACGCGGCGGCGGCGCGTGCCTTCAGCCGATGGCCGACGGCGACGATCGCCTCGATCGCCGGCAGCAATTCGCGACCCAATTCGCTCAGCGTGTATTCCACGCTGGGCGGCGATGTCGCCATGGCGTGACGCTGCACCACGCCGGCGTCTTCCAGCTCGCGCAGCCGGCGCGTCAGCACGCGCGCCGAGACCGGCGCGAGGTCGCCCTTCAACTCGCTGAAGCGCCGCGGCCCCGCGCCGAGATACCACACCACATTCGCCGTCCAGGCGCCGCCGATCACCGCCATGCAGGCACTCAGCGGGCAGGTGTCGGGCGGCTGCGGCGCGCGGTTCTTCCTGACCTTCAGCGGCATCGGACAATCTCCCCGGTATCCGGGCGGATACCGCATTGCGCGGGCGCGGGCTTCATCGCCGCGGCGCGCGCCATCATCTGCCTCCGCAGCACGCCGGCGCCGTCGCGCCGCGCAGAGAGGACATCCGGATGGCACGCATCGCAATCATCTACCACAGCGGCTTCGGCCACACGAAGGCGCAGGCGGAGGCCGTGCTGCACGGCGCGGCCGGCGTGCCCGGCACCGAGGCCACGCTGATCGAGGCCGAGCGCCACGCCGCCGCCTGGGCCACGCTCGACGCCGCCGATGCGATCATTTTCGGCACGCCGACCTACATGGCCGGGCCTTCCGCGCCCTTCAAGGCGTTCCTGGACGCCACCTCGGACCGCTGGGCCAGGCAGGCCTGGAAGGACAAGATCGCGGCGGGCTTCACCAATTCCGCCGGCATGAACGGCGACAAGCTCGCGACACTGCAGGCGCTGTCGTTGTTCGCCATGCAGCACGGCATGGTCTGGGTCGGCCTGGGGCTGCTGCCGGGCAACCACACCAGCACGGGATCGCCCGCCGACCTCAATCGCCTGGCGGGATTCCTCGGCGCCATGGCGCAGTCGCATGCGGACCTGCCGGCGGAGCTCGCGCCGCCGGAATCGGACCGTGCGACGGCGGCGCATCTGGGTCGCCGCGTCGCGGAAGCGGCATGCCGATGGCGCCAGGGCACTGGCATCCTGGCGGCGGCATAGCGCCATGACGCACGCCCATGACGCCGCCGCCATTGCCGCCATCGCGCAGGCGCTCGGCCTGTATTTCGACGGGCTGTACCACAGCGACACGCGCCGCCTCGCGCGCGTGTTCCACTCCGATGCGCGCTATGTCTGCGCGTCCGAAGCGCCGGTGGTGAATCTCGGCATGGCCGAATACTTCCCGATCGTCGACGCACGCCCCTCGCCCGCCAGCCGCGGGGAGGCGCGGCGCGACCGCATCGTCTCGATCGCGCTGGCCGGGCCGCACACGGCCATCGCGCGCGTGGAATGCGCGATCGGCGCGAAAGCCTTCACCGACCTGCTGAGCTTCATCCGCGCCGATGGCGAATGGCGCATCATCGCCAAGGTCTTCCACTTCGACCGGATCGACGCGTGACGCAGCAGGCCACGACCGGGCGACGACGCGCGCAGGACCAGGCAGCGCGAGGCGTCGAAGCGGCCAGGGCGAAGAGTCGCGGCGCTACGCCGCGACCGGCACCAGCGCGGCCCTGAACTGCGCCGCGCAGGCCTCCCACGACCACGCCTCGGCATGCGTCCGGCAGGCGGCCCGGTCGGCCTCCAGCGCCTTCAGGCAGGCGGCGCGCAAATCCTCGTCCAGCGCGCCGATCCGCGGGTCGGTCACCACATCCCGTGGCCCCGTCACCGGAAACGCCGCGACCGGCGTGCCCGACGCCAAGGCCTCCAGCAGCACCAGTCCGAAGGTGTCGGTGCGCGACGGAAACACGAACACATCCGCCCCGGCATAGGACCGCGCCAGCATCCCGTTGTCGCGATAGCCGGTGAAATGCACGCCGGGGAACTTCGCCATCAGCCCCGCCCGCGCCGGCCCATCCCCCACCACCACCTTGGTGCCCGGCAGGTCGAGCGACAGGAACGCGTCGATCCCCTTCTCGACCGCGACGCGCCCGGCATACAGGAAGACCGGCCGCGCCAGGCCCTCCCAAGGGTCCCGGGGTTCCGGGCGGAACCGCGCCAGGTCCACCCCGCGCGTCCAGGCGCGCACCTTGGTGAAGCCGCGCGCGGCCAGTTCCTCGCGCAGCGACCGCGTGGCGGCGAAGGTGCCCGCGCCGGCATTGTGGAAGCGCCGCATCACCGCCCAGGACCACGAAACCGGGATGCGCGTGCGCGCATGCAGGTAGTCCGGGAAGCGCGTGTGGAAGGCGGTGGTGAAGGGCCAGCCGCGCTTCACGCACAGCGCGCGCATCGCCCAGCCCAGCGGCCCTTCCGTCGCGATATGCACCACCTGCGGGGCGAAGGCATCGACCAGCCTGCGCAACCGCCGGCCGGGCGCGATCGCCAGCCTGATCTCCGCATAGCCGGGCGTCGGGATGTTCACGAAGCGGTCGGGGCCGATCACCTCCACCGTGTCGCCGCCCGCGCGCAGGTGGTCCACCACGATCGACATGGTTCGCACCACGCCATTCACCTGCGGGAACCAGGCGTCCGAGACCACCAGGATGCGCAGCGGCGCGACGCGCACGCCGATGCTGTCCGCCGCAACAGGCGCGTCGTCCATGCCGCGTCAGGCCGCCGGGATGGCGGCGCGCTTCGGCGCGCGCGCATAGGACAGCCGGTTCTCGGCCACCCAGTCCACCAGCGCGAACCGCCCATCGGCGTGTTCGACCAGCGCGGTGCAGCTCTCCACCCAGTCGCCGTCGTTCATGTAGAGCACGCCGGCCACCTCGCGCATCTCGGCATGGTGGATGTGGCCGCAGATCACGCCGTCCAGGCCGCGGCGCTTCGCCTCGGTGGCCAGCGCGGTCTCGAAGCGGTCGATCGCCTTCACCGCTTCCTTGACCTGGCGTTTCAGCCACTGCGACAGCGACCAATACGGGTAGCCCAGCCGCCGGCGCGCCGCGTTGAACCAGCGGTTCACGAACAGCGCCCAGTCGTACGCCCAGTCGCCCAGATGCGCGATCACCTTGGCGTAGCGGATCACGCCGTCGAACTCGTCGCCATGGATGACCAGGAAACGGCGGCCGTCGGCGGCGACGTGCTCGGCCTCGCGCACCAGCTTCACGCCGGCGAACTCCAGGCCGAGCCAGTCGCGGAAGATCTCGTCGTGGTTGCCGGGGATGTAGATGACCTCGGTGCCGTGGCGCGCCATCCGCAGGATCAGGCGGATCGCCTCGTCGTGGTCGGCATCCCAGTACCAGGATTTCCGCAGCCGCCATCCATCGATGATGTCACCCACCAGATAGAGCTTCTCGCACTCCACCTTGCGCAGGAAATCCACCAGGAAGTCGCCGCGCGCCCCCTTGGTGCCGAGGTGCACATCCGACAGGAAGATGGTGCGGTAGCGGCGGCGCGCCGTGGTCTCGTGCATCCGAACATCGCTCCCGGACGGCGCCTTTGCGCGCGGGGCTCCGCGCGACTCCGGCGGCGTGCTGCAGATGCGCGGGGCGATACCGCGCGGCTGCGCGCCCGCGTGTGAATCCTGCATGAAGCATGTGGCGCAAGCGCCTGCGGCACCGGCATGTCATCATCACGCAACGCCGCCGTCGCCGAATCGCCACCATCGCGCTGCCAGAAGCCCTGCCCGATGCCACCGCGCATGCTCATCGTCTTCAACCCAGCCGCCGGGGCGCGCCGTCGCCGCCGGCTGCTGGCCGCGCTTGACCTGCTGCGCGGCCTCGCGCTGCGGCCCGAGGTCGCGGAGACCACGCATCGCGGCCATGCCGTCGGCATCGCGCGCATGGCGGCGCAGGACGGCGTCGGCGTCGTGGTCGCCGCTGGCGGGGATGGCACCATTGCCGAGGTCGCGGCCGGGCTGTCGGGATCGGACAGCGCGCTCGGCGTGCTACCGCTCGGCACCGCCAATGTGCTGGCGCTGGAGCTCGGCCTGCCGCGCAGCCCGGCGGGTGCCGCGGCGGTGCTGGCCATGGGCCGCACCGCGCTGCTGCATCCGGGCCTCGCGCACCATGCCGACGGGCGTGAATTGCTGTTCGTGCAGATGCTGGGCGCGGGCTTCGACGCCGCCGTGGTGCACCACCTGCCCGCGGGCCTGAAGCGCGCCATCGGCAAGGGGGCCTATGTGGCGCAGACGCTGCGCGAGATGCCGCGCTACCCCTTCGCGCCGATCCGCTGCGTGATCGACGGCCAGGCGCTGGATGCGGCCAGCATCATCGTCAGCAAGGGGCGGCTCTATGCCGGGCGCTTTCTGCTGGCGCCCGGCGCGGACCCGCGGGCGGAAGGCTTCCATGTCGTGCTGTTCCGCGATGCCGGGGTGCTGGCGGCGATGCGCTACGGCGCGGCGCTGCCGCTTGGGCTGTTGTCGCGGCTGGGCAGCGTGGAGATCCGCCGCGCATCGCATGTGATGCTGGACGGACCGGGCATTCCCGCGCAGGCGGATGGCGATGCGGCCGGCTGCCTGCCGGTCACGATCGGCGCCGCGCCGAAGCCGATGCGGATCGTGGTGCCCTGAGCGGACCCTATGCCGCGCCGCGCGGCCATGCTCGATTGCGGCACCCTTCCAGTCGCCAGGATGTCCATCGCATGACCATCGGCTTCCGCATCGCCCCCGTCACGCAGCGCGTGGCACCCGACCTGTGTGCCCGCGCGCTGAAGCTGCCGGCGGCGAATATCGGCGACGTGATGAACCGCATCCAGACCATGCGCGGCGGGATGCGCCCCTTCGGCGGCAAGCGCGTCATCGCCGGCCCGGCCTTCACCGTGAAGGCGCGATCGGGCGACAACCTGCTGCTGCACCGCGCCTGCGACATGGCCGCACCTGGCGACATCATCGTGGGCGACGGCGCGGGTGACCTCTCCATCGCGCTGATGGGCGAACTCATGATCGGCCACGCCCAGAAGCGCGGCGTGCAGGGCATCGTGCTGGATGGCGCGGTGCGCGATGTCGATGCGCTGGCGGCGATGGATATCGGCGTATGGGCCTGCGGCGCCACGCCGTCCGGCCCCTACAAGGACGGCCCCGGCGAGATCGGCCACCCGATCGCCTGCGGCGGCCAGGTGGTGATGCCGGGCGACCTGGTCGTGGCGGATGCCGATGGCGTGGTGGTGGTGCCGCGCGCCCATGCGGAACAGGTGATCGCCGCCGCCGAGGCGCACAACGCCAAGGAACAGAAGGCCCAGGCGGCGATCGACGCGGGCACCTACGACCGCGCCTGGGTGCTGGACGCGCTGCGCGCCAAGGGCTGCGAGGGCGCGTGACGCGCCGCGCCCCGCGCGATGCCCCGGCCGTGGCCTGCCGATGATCCGCCGCCTGCTGCGCTGGACCGGCGCCGGCCTCCTGCTGCTGCTGATCGGCGCCGCGATGTGGCTCTACACGCCTGACGAGGACCCCGCCCGACTGCGCGCCGTCCATGCCGGCCCGCCCTCGGCCTTCCTGGATGTGGCGGGGCTGCGGCTGCATCTCCGCGACACCGGCCCGCGCGAGGGCCCCGCCGTGCTGCTGCTGCACGGCTTCGGGTCCAGCCTGCACAGCTGGGACCCCTGGGCGGGCCTGCTGGCCGACCGCTTCCGCGTGGTGCGCGTGGACCTGCCCGGCTTCGCGCTGACCGGCCCCGACCCGACCGGCGACTATTCCGATGCGCGCGCCGCGGTGGTGCTGGCGGCGCTGCTGGACCGGCTCGGCATCGCGCAGGCCGATGTGGTGGGCAATTCGATGGGCGGGCGCATCGCCTGGCGCTTCGCGCTGGCCGAACCGGCGCGGGTACGCCGCCTGGTGCTGGTGTCACCCGATGGCTTCGCCAGCCCTGGCCGCCCCTATGGCGCGCCGGAGCCGGTGCCGCCGGTGGTCCACCTGCTGCCCTGGATGATGCCGCGCGCGGTGGTGCGCGCGACGCTCGCCCCCGCCTATGCCGACCCGTCGCGCATGACCGAGGCCGATGTCGACCGCGCCCACGACCTGCTGCGCGCGCCGGGCGTCCGCCCGGCGATCCTGGCGCGCATGGCCCAGCATGTGCTGGAGGACCCGCGCCCGCTGCTGCCGCGCCTGGCGCAGCCCGTGCTGCTGCTGTGGGGCGACCAGGATCGGCTGATCCCGGCCAGTCACGCCCAGGACTGGCTGGCGGTGCTGCCGCGGGCGGAGCTCGTGGTGCTGCCCGGCCTCGGGCATGTCCCGCAGGAGGAAGCGCCAGAGGTGTCGCTGCGCCCTGTGCGGGCCTTCCTGGACCGCTGACCCGGCGCCCGGCGCGCATGAAAAAGGCCTCCCGCCGGCGCGGGAGGCCCTTCGCATCACGCGCGCGTCGCGTGGGTCAGGCGGTGGCGGCCTGCTGGATCGCCGAGACCATCCAGCGCCCGCCCGGCCCCTTGCGCACGAAGGTCCAGAGCTCGGTCGCCTCGGTCCGCTTGGTGGTGCTGCCTTCGACGACCTCGTTCGTGGCGTTGTCGAAGGTCGCGTCCAGCATCGAGAAGCGCATCGCGACGGTGGCGTAGTCCTCGCCATCCTCGCTCCAGGCCTCGGCCAGGTCGCCCTGGTCCAACCGCACGTCGCGCGTCTCGTTGCGCCAGTTGCGGGCTTCCAGGTCGCGCAGGTCCTGCGCGAAATAGGACACCATCTCGGGCGTCGCGACCGTGCGCAGCGCGGTCAGGTCGCGCTTCGACCAGGCCGCGTTGAGCTCGACCAGCGCCTGCTCGAAGCCCTTGTAGTCGGCCGGGCCGATCGCCACCGGCACGGCCGGCGCGGCAGCCTTCATGCCGCCCGCGCCGCCGAACTGCTTGGCCTCGGGCTGCGGCTGGAAGGCATGCGCCTGCGGGCCGGCCGCCATGGCCGGCTGCTGGCGGCGGCGGAAGAAGCGCACCACCAGCATCACCACGATGCCGATCAGCGCGACCTGCAGCAGCATGCCCAGGATGGCGCCGAAGCCGGCACCGCCGCCGAACAGGCCGAAGCCCAGCAGGCCGCCGATCAGCCCGCCCATCAGCAGCGCGCCGCCGAACGACCCGAAGAACCCGCGCGAGGCCGGCGCCGCGCCAGGCGCCATGCCCGGGCGCGTCACGGCCGGGCTGCCCGGCTGCGTCGCGGTGCGGTCCATGCGCTGCGCGCCGCTGGGCGCGGTCTGGGTGGCGGGCGGCGCGGAATAGGTGCGGCTGCCGCGGCTGCCCGAGGATCCGCCGCCGCCGGGCCGTGCCTCGGCCAGGATGGGCGTCAGCACCAGGGCCAGCGCGGCCAGCGCGGTCAGGAAGGAAGCGGTTCGGCGCATCTTGGTTGGCGTCTCCGGCAAGGGTTCGTTGGGTGACATATACGATGTCCGGGTCGGATTTCGATGGGGTGAATCGCAAACCCTTCCTTCACCGCCCCGCCGCATGCTGCGAGATGCGCGCGGGATCACCCGACGCGCCCTCGCAGGATGCAGGGATGCGATCGCTGGTCTTCTCCACCGCCGATGCCGCGGCCGGGCCGCAACCGCGTGCCGTGCCGGCAGGCCTGGGCGCCGAGGCGATCCGCCGGGCCCAGCGCGGCCAGCCCGGCCGGGTGGCGCTGCGCCTTCCCGCGCCCGGCACCGATGCGCGCCGCCGCGTCGCCCTCGCGCTGCTCGAGGATGCCGGCCGCGCCCGCGGCGGCGCCATCCTGGAGACCGCGACCGGCGACCTGGTGCTGACCGAAGCCGACCCGCCCGACGCCAGCCGCGCCGAGGCCGCGTTGCTGCGGCTGTTCGGCGCCGCGCCCGAACGGATCGACCTGCCCGATGCCATGGCGGTGCTGCTCGCGCTGCCCGCGCCGGTCCCCGCCGCCCCCCGCCCGCTGCCGGCCCCGGCCCCCGCCGGGATCGAGGCCCTGGCCGATGCCGCGCCGCTGCCCGCGCTGCTGCACCGCGGCGGCGTGCTGCACATCGCCGCCGGGCAGCCGCGGCGGCTCGCCTTCCTGCGGTTGCGCCTGCCGCCGGCCGCGCTGGCCCCCCATCTGGGCGCCGCCGCCGAGGATCCCGACCTGCTGCACCACGCCGCCGACCGCCTGCGCGCCCGCCTACCGGGCCTGCTGGCCGACCCCACGGGGCGCGAGGCGCTGCTCGGCCTGGCCGCGCCGGTGCCCCTGCTGCTCGACCTGCCCGCCGCGCTGCTGCCTGACCCGCCCGCCGCCGAGGGCGATCCGCCCGGCACGCCGGCGCTGGTTGCGGCGCTCTCGCTGCGCGAGGCGCTGGCGGAGGGCCTGCCGGCGCGGCGCCAGGCGCTGCACCATGCCGGCTGGGGCCTCGCGACGCGCGGGATCGACGCGGCGTCGCTCGCGCTGGTCGCGCCGGAGGCCCTGCCGACCGACCTGCTTGTGCTGGCGTGGTCGCCGGCCCTCGCCGGCCGCACCGCCACCGCCGCGCTGCGCCGCATCGACCCCGCCCGCCTGGTGCTCGACGGCGCCGATGGCCAGGAGGCGCTGGAATGGGGCCTGGCGCTCGGCATCGCGCGCTTCGCCGGCCCCTGGATCGACACCGTGATGGCGGCCACCCGCATGGCCGGCTGCGCGCAGGCCGCCGGCTGCACGCGTGCGCAGTGCACCGCGCGCGCCGCCGCCGCCGCCGCCGAGGGCCGCGCAGGCTGCCGCGAACCGGCGCTGCTCGGCGCGCTGGTGCCGCCATGATCCTCGCCGAGGTCCCGGTGATCGGAGCGCTCGGCGCGCCACCCGGCGCGGCGGGGGCGGTCAGCCTGGCGGCGCTGGTGCGCGAGACCGTCGCCGCCGGCGTCGAGCGCCGAGTGCTGGTGTTCCGCCCGTCCCGCCTGTCGGCGCAGCACCGCCGCCCGGCGCAGCTCGCCCTGCTGCGCGAGGGCTGGGAAGGGCTGCGCCGCACCTCCCGCACCCGCGTCTTCGACCTGCCGCGCGCCGGCCTGGCGGCGGTGGAGGGCCTGCCCGGCCATCATCTGGCGGCCGCGCACCAGGCCATCGCCGGCATGCTCGACCCGCAGGAGGCCGGCGCGGTGGAGTTGCTGCGCCTGCCCGACCAGGCCGCGGCGGTGCTCTCGGCGGTCGAGGAGGCGCTCGGCCTCGATGCCGCGATGCGCGCCGCGCCGGCGCCGCTGCCCGGCCGCGCGCCGGAGGGTGCGGCGATCGGCCAGGCCGAGCGCGCGCTGCTCTCGGCCGACGTCACCGCCTTCCTGCGCCGCCGCCGCGTCTGCCGCCTGGTGCCTGGCGGCGGGGCGCCCGATCCGGTCTGGGAAGACCGCCGCGTGGCGCTGGAGGATGTCTGCGCCGCGCTGCTGCCGGGCTGCGACCTCGCGCGCACGCCGTGGCTGGCGCGCCGCTTCCGCCGCAGCATCGATGCGCGCCTGCTGGCCGGGCTGTGCCATGCCGAGGAACTGCGCGGGCTGGGGCCGCTGTCGCTGACGCTCGGCGTGGATGCGGTGACCTCGCCCGAATTCCTGCGGCTGGACGCGATGTGGCCGGCGGCGCTGCGCGGCGCGCTGACCGTCGCGATCGGCGCCGAGGAAGCCGCCGCCGACCCCGCCGGCTTCGCCTTCGCGCGCGAGGTGCTGCTGCTGCGCGGCCATCGCCCGATGCTGGATGCGCCGGTGGCCGGCGCGCTGCTGGCGCTGCCGCCGGCGCGCGCCGGCACGCGGCTGGTGCGGCTGCGCTGGTCGGAAGGGCTGCCCGCGCTCGGCACGCCGGGCGCCGAGGCGCTGCGCGCCGCCCTGCCGCCCGACGCCGAGGCGGTGGTGCTGGCGGGCGTCGACCGCCCGGCGGCGATCGCCTGGGGCTGGGAAATGGGCATCACGCTGTTCCAGGGGCGGCTGATCGAAAGCCGAAGATGATGTCGTGGACCCTCGGGCGGCGGGCGGCGGCCATGCGGCCGCCTTGCCAGCGCGCCATGCACAGACGCGCCGGCGGCGGCTGATGGTCGGGGCGCGGTCGCGCCGTGCGCTTGCGGATCGCGCGGGCGCGATCGGCCGAACGACGTTTCTGTCCGCCAACCGAGGGTCGCAAACGCGCCTTCGCCGTTTATATGGACGGCATGGAATCGCCGGCGCTGTTGGTTGAGGGATTGTCGAAGACCTACACGCCCGGCACCCCGCCGGCGGTCGACGACCTGTCCTTCACCCTGCCCATGGGCCGCACCTGGGGGCTGCTGGGGGGCAATGGCGCGGGCAAATCCACCACCATCGCCATGCTGCTGGGGTTGCTGGTGCCCAGCGCGGGGCGCGTGGTGGCGCTGGGCCACGACATGGCGCGCGACCGCTTCGCGGCGCTGGCGCGGATGAATTTTTCCTCCCCCTACATCGCGCTGCCGCATCGGCTGACGGTGCTGGAGAACCTGCGCGTCTACGCCCACCTGTACGGCGTGCCCGATGCCACGCGGCGCATCGCCGAGCTGGTCGAGGATTTCGCGCTGGGCGATTTCGCGACGCGCCATGCCGGCCAGCTCAGCGCCGGGCAGAAGACGCGCGTGGCACTGGCCAAGGCGCTGGTGAACCGCCCTGCGCTGCTGCTGCTGGATGAACCGACCGCGAGCCTCGATCCCGATACCGGCGACTGGGTGCGCGGCACGCTGGAACGCTATTCCGCGGCCACCGGCGCCGCGATCCTGCTGGCCAGCCACAACATGGCCGAGGTCGAGCGCCTGTGTTGCAACGTGCTGATGCTCAAGGGCGGGCGCGTGGTCGATGAGGGCAGCCCCGCCGCGCTGCTGGCGAAATACGGGCGCGACGACCTGGAGCAGGTGTTCCTCGACATCGCGCGCGGGCGTGCGCGGGCGGAGAGCGCGGCATGACCGCGCAGGGCGGCACGGCGCGCCGCATCTGGGGGCTGATGTACCGGCACCTGGCGTTGTACCGCCGGTCCTGGCCGCGCGTGCTGGAGCTGATGTACTGGCCGGTGCTGCAGATGGTGGTCTGGGGCTTCATCACCGCCTATCTGGCGGGCGTGCAGGGCAACACGGCGTCGGTGGCGGCCGGCGTGCTGCTGGGCGGCGTGCTGCTGTGGGAGATCACGCTGCGCAGCCAGATGGGCTTCGCGATCTCCTTCCTCGAGGAGATCTGGTCGCGCAACCTCGGCCACATCTTCGTCTCGCCGCTGCGCCCGTGGGAGCTGGTGGCGGGACTTGCGGCCATGAGCCTGCTGCGGACCCTGGCCGCGGTGGTGCCGGCGATGGTGCTGGCCTTCTTCCTGTATGGCTTCGGTGTGTGGAAGCTGGGGCCGGTGCTGGTGGCCTTCGTGGCGGCGCTGATGGCGATGGGCTGGTCGGTGGCGCTGGCGGTCACCGCGCTGATCCTGCGCCACGGCGCGGGGGCCGAGGCGCTGGCCTGGGGCGTGATGTTCGGCATCGCGCCCTTCGCCGCTGTGTTCTACCCGGTGGCGATCCTGCCGGCCTGGCTGCAGCCCTTGGCGCTGTGCATCCCGGCGACGCATGTCTTCGAAGGGATGCGCGCGGTGCTGGTGGATGGGCGCATCGCCTGGGACCACCTGGCCTGGGCCGTGCTGCTGGACGGTGTGTGGCTGGCGGCGGCGGCGTGGATCTTCCTGCGGCAATTCCACCAGGCGCGGGTGCGCGGGGCGCTGCTCAATATCGGCGAGTGACGGCAAGGCCTTCATCCACACCACCCGATACGCGCGACAGCTGGCGTTCCATCACGATCGTCCGTTCCTCGCCGTGGTGGCTCTCGCGCACGGTGACAAATCCCAGCCTCGCGTAGAACGCTTCGGCGGTGACGGAGGACGGGACGGTCAGCATCGCAACGCCCGTTTCCATCGCGGCCCGCTCGACCTGTGTCATCAGCGAGCGGCCAATGCCGCGCCCCTGGCACGCGGGATCGACGAAGACGGTTCGGACCACGCTGCCATCGAGGCTGGCGGTGCCGAGGATGGCGTCGCCCTTCGCTGCGACGAAGACGAGCCGGCGTTCCAGGAGATCGAGAACGGCGGCAGGGGAGAAACTTCGCGCGACGCGCGCGATGATCGCCTCGGAATAATCCCTGGCGTTCGTCTCCCTCAGCGCGGCGATGATGACGAGGCTGATGCCTTCGGCGTCCTCACGCCGTGCCAGGCGGATCGGGGTGTACAAGCCGGGAACCTTTTCGTTGCAGGCCGCTTTGATCCTGCGATTCGAGGCCGAGCACCAGCCGCCGCTCCGTCACGCTGCGCCCCCATTGTTGCGCCGTCACCTCGCGGTCCAGCACGAAGCCGGCGGCCTCATACAGATGCGCGGCGGCATCCAGGCCCGCCAGCGTCCACAGATGGACCTCCGGCATGGCGATGCGCCGCGCCTGGGCGATGGCCTCCGCCAGCCAGCGCCGCCCCAGCCCCCGGCCGCGCAGCGCCGGGTCCATGATGAACCAGCGCAGATGCGCGCTGGCCGGGTCCTCCCCGCAATCCAGCGCGATCGACCCCAGCACGCGGCCCTCGCCGACCGCGCAGCGGAACAGGTCGCGCGCGGGGTCCAGGCGCAGCAGGAAGTCGCCGAGCTCGCGCGCCACCTTCGCCTCGAAATAGGCGCCGAAGCCGTGGCTCACGGCATACTGCCGCGCGTGCAGCGCGGCGATGTCGCCGATCGCGCCGGGGGTCCAGCCGTCGTGGCAGGTGATGTCCATGGCGCGATCATCCCGCCCGCCCGCGCATCTGGCCAGCGACCTGGTTCCGCCGTAGAGGGCACGGACCATGACCCCCACCCGCTTCTTCCTGGTCCGCCACGCGCTGGTCGAACCTTCCGCCCGCGCCGTCCTGTACGGCTCGATGGATGTCGCGCTGTGCGACCTGGCGCTGCGCCAGGAAGCCGCCGCCTATCGCTGGCTGGCGCATCGCCTGCCGCAGCCGGCGCGCTGGTGCGTCACCAACCTCTCGCGCACCCGCTTCACCGCCGCGGCCATCTTCGCCGCCGGCTACCCGGAGGCGGCGCTGGACGCCGAGCCGGACCTCGCCGAACAGCACCTCGGCGAATGGCAGGGCATCCCGCACGAGGCGCTGCCGGCGCTGCTGTCGCGCCCCGCCCACCCCTTCTGGCCCCATGGCGGCGAGGAACACCCCCCCGGCGGCGAGAGCTTCCGCCAGGTGCAGGCGCGCGTCGCCGGCGTGCTGGAACGCATGGCCACGCTGCTGGAGGGCCAGGACGTGGTGATCATCGCCCATGGCGGGTCGATCCGCGCCGCGCTGGCCCATGCGATGGGCCTCACGCCCGACCAGGCGCTGGTCTTCTCCATCAAGAACCTCTCGCTGACCCGCATCGAGAAGCACGGCCCCGACTGGCGCGTGGCCGCGGTGAACGAGGAACCCTGGACGCCCCCGGCGCCGGCATCCTGATGCGCCGCCGCGCGATCCTGCTGGCCGTGCTGCTCGGCGCCGTGCCCGCCGCGGCGCAGGAACTGGCGATGCATCGCGCGCCGGGCGGCGGCTTCACCTTGCGGGCGCCGGCCGATTGGCAGGCCGTGCCGGCCCAGGCCGGCCATGTCGACCTCGTGCTGCGCACGCCGCAGGGCCATCCCCACGGCCCGGCCGATTGCAGCGCCGCGCATCGCGCCGAGCCCGCGCTGCGCGCGCTGACGCAGCAGCAGCTCGACGCCGCCGCCGCGACCACCCCGATGACCGAGGCGGAGGCGCGCGAGAGCCTGGGCAGCGACGGCCCGCAGGCGATCATCCTGGACCGCCGCATCATGCGGATCGGCGGGCTGCCGGCGCAGGCCTTCGGCTACGAGGTGATGACCCCGGTCGATGGCGGACGCATCGGCGCGCGGGGCGAGGTCGTGATGGTGCACCGCCCGCAGGGCGTCACGGCGCTGAACTGCACCGCGCTCGGCCGCGACCTGGCCGGCGCGCGCCGGACGTTCGCGGCATGGCGGCCGGCGATCGAGGGTATCCTGGGCAGCCTCGCCTTCGACTGACCCGGCGTTCACGACAATGCCATCTCGGACCCCGTGTCCGGCCGCGCAGCCCGGTCGGGCGCGGTTTCCCGGCGGCACCACCGCCTGCGCGGTGGGCGCGCGCGCAGCTTCGCCGGATCAGATGATTCCATCCGATCAGGATCTGCTCTAGAACAACGTTCACTCAAAGGCTTGGGAGGCTCGCCTCATGCGCCGTCTTGCCCTTTTCGCGTTCGCTGCCCTCGGCCTGGCCTGCGGTCCCGGCGATGCCCGCGCCCAGGCGGAGGAGCAGGCGCTGGTCGATCGCGCCACGCTCTCGCTCACCGAGGTCTTCGACATCGGCGACCTCAGCTCCGATGCGCGATCGCTGCTCGGCCGCGCGCGTGCCGCCATGATCTGCCCGCGCGTCATTCGCGGCGGCTTCGTCATCGCCGGGCAGGGCGGCGACTGCGTGCTGGTGGCGCGCGACGGCGGCGGGTCGTGGTCCTCGCCGGCCTTCTACACCATGGGCGGCGGGTCCATCGGCTTCCAGATCGGCATCCAGGATGCCCAGGTCGTCATGCTGATCATGAACGACAAGGCGCTGGATGCGGTGCTCGACAGCCAGTTCCGCGTCGGCGCGGATGCCGGCGTGGCGCTCGGCACGCTGGGGCGCGGCATCGCCGGGTCGACCACCGCGGCGGTGGGCGCGGATATCGTGACCATCGCCCGCGCGCGCGGGCTGTTCGCCGGCGTGTCGCTGGACGGCAACGTGCTCTCGGCGCGCAGCGCGGCCATGCGGGCCTATTTCGGCCGCGACGTCTCGGCCCGCCAGGTCGTGGTGGGCATGGAGGCGCACAATCCCGCCGCCGACCCGCTGCGCGCCGCGCTGATGCGCCTGGCGGCGGCGGCGCCGGCCGCGACCCCGGCGCCGGCCGCCGCACCCCAGGGCTCCGCCCCGCCGGCGGCGGTGATCACGCCCGGCCCCGGCCCGGCCACCACCCCGCGCGTGCAGACCGAGAGCCTGCCCAACCCGCCGCGCGGCACGCGGTAGGCGCGCCGCCCGGTCCTTCCAGCGGCGGCGGCCAGCGCGCGCGAATGGCGTTCCGCGGCCGCATCAGCGTGATAGCCTCCCGCCGCGGTCCCGCCAGAGGGCCGCGCAAGGAAGGAACCGCCCCCATGCCCATCCAACGCCGCGCCCTGCTGGGCGCCGCCGGCAGCGCGATCGCGCTTGCCGCCACGCCCGCGCTTGCCCAGTGGCAGCCGAGCGAGCGCTACCCCGACCCAGCCGTGCAGGTGCTCGACCCGTCCTTTGCCCGCTATCGCCTGGTGCTGGCCGGGGTCGAGCGGCTGTACACCGGCGCGCGCTGGTCCGAAGGCCCGGTCTGGATGGGCGACCAGCGCGCGCTGATCTGGTCCGACATCCCGAACAACCGCATGCTGCGCTGGCATGAAACCACCGGGCGCACCGACGTGTTCCGCGGCCCGTCGAACAATTCCAACGGCAATACGCGCGACCGCCAGGGGCGGCTGATCACCTGCGAACACCTCACGCGGCGCGTCACGCGCACCGAGCCCGACGGGTCGATCACCGTCATCGCCGATCGCTTCGACGGCAAGCGGCTGAACAGCCCGAACGACGTGGTGGTGAAGCGCGACGGGTCGATCTGGTTCACCGACCCGCCCTTCGGCATCCTGGGTTTCTACGAGGGCGAGACCGCGACGCCCGAACTGCCCACCAACCTGTATCGCGTCGATGGCCAGACCGGCGCGATCCAGGTGATGACCGGCGATGTCGGCCGCCCGAATGGCCTGGCCTTCAGCCCTGACGAGCGCATCCTGTACGTGGTGGAAGCCGCCGCCACGCCGCGCGTGATCCGCGCCTTCGACGTGACCGGGGAGGGCGCGCAGACGCGCATCGCCAACAGCCGCACCTTCTTCCAGTGCCGCGACGGCGAGACGCCGGACGGCTTCCGCGTGGACGTGGACGGCAACCTGTGGTGCGGCTGGGGCATGGGCACGGCGGAGCTCGACGGCGTGCGCATCATCAACGCGGCGGGCGCGTCCATCGGCCATATCCGCCTGCCGGAACGCTGCGCCAACGTCGCCTTCGGCGGGCGCCACCGCAACCGGCTGTTCATGACGGCGTCGCACGCGCTGTACAGCCTGTACGTCAACACGCAGGGCGTCGCCGGCGGTTGAGCGCGGCGTCGCGGCGGGCCATGCTCGCGGCCCGCCGCGAACACCGAGGAAACCCACCATGACCGATGACCCGCGCTGGCAGCCGAGCCTGCGCTACCCCGACCCGTGCATCGTGGCGCTCGACCCGTCCTTCAAGCGGTATCACCTGGCGCTGTCGGCGGTGGAACGCCTGCATCACGGCACCCGCTGGGGCGAGGGGCCGGTCTGGCTCGGTGATGCGCGCTGCCTGCTGTGGTCCGACATCCCGAACAACCGCGTGCTGAAATGGGATGAGGAAACCGGCGCGGTCTCCGCCTGGCGCAAGCCGTCGAACAACGCGAACGGCCACACGCGCGACCGCCAGGGCCGCATCATCGCCTGCGAGCACGGCGGGCGGCGCGTGGTGCGCTTCGAATACGACGGCGCCATCACCGTGCTGGCCAGCCACTACAACGGCAAGCGGCTGAACAGCCCGAACGACGTGGTGGTGAAGTCCGACGGCTCGGTGTGGTTCACCGACCCGCCCTTCGGCCTGATGGCCTTCTACGAGGGCGAGAAGCAGGCGCCGGAACTGCCGCACACCAACATCTATCGCATCGATGGCGCGACCGGCGACATCACGCTGGTGGCCGACGACGTCGACCACCCCAACGGCCTGGCCTTCAGCCCGGACGAACGCATCCTGTATGTCATCGAGAGCCGCAGCGAACCGCGCAACATCCTGGCCTACGACGTGGCCGGCGCGACGCTGTCGAACCGCCGTGTCTTCGTCGCGTGCCAGCCCGGCGAGACACCGGACGGCTTCCGCGTGGATATCGACGGCAATCTGTGGTGCGGCTGGGGCATGACGCCGGCATTCGACGGCGTGCGGATCATCAACGCCGCCGGCGCGCCGATCGGCCATGTCCATCTGCCGGAACGCTGCGCCAACGTCGCCTTCGGCGGGCGGCACCGCAACCGGCTGTTCATGGCCGCGGCGCAGTCGCTCTACAGCCTGTACGTCAACACGCAGGGCGTCGCGGGGGGGTAGCCCGACACCAAAGAGTCATTGGACGGCACGACATCGCCGCGCGGTAGCATCCGTTGGTCCTGCAACGGAGGCTGTCGTGGCCGACCTCGACCTGATGCGCGATCGCCTGCGCATGGTGCGACGCCAGGCACTGGCGGAGTGGGACGGGCGCGCCGCCGAACGCGAGACCAACAAGGAGACCGTCCGCCGCGACGGCGTGGGCGCGGCGGATTCGCAACCGCGCCAGCAACTGTTCGACGCAAGGCAATCGGCCCTCGCGACCGCGCGCCGGCTGCACCGGGAAGGTCGCCTGCCACTCGGCATCGAGCGACGCCTGGGCGCGACCCTCGACCTCGATATCTTCGCCCCGAGCGAGGCGGCGCGCATCGCCGGCCGCCCGGTGGCGCGCATCGTGCGCGGGTTCAGGCCCGGCATGGTCCCCGAGGGCCTGGCCTCCGGCTTCCTGGTCGCCGACAACCTGCTGCTGACGAACTGGCACGTCTTCCCCGACGGCGCCGAGGCCAGGGGCCTCGGCGCGAATTTCGGCCATGAGGACACGCAGGCGGGCCTGGCCGCCGGCGTGGTCTTCCAGCTCGACCCGGAGGCCTTCTTCCTGGCGGATGAGCGCCTCGACTACGCCTTGGTGGGCGTCGCGGCGGTGGCGACCGACCGCAGCACGCGGCTCGTGGATGTCGGCACCGTGCGGCTGATCGAAGCGACGCCCAAGGCGCTGATCGGCCAGCCCATCCACATCATCCAGCATCCGGAGGGCGGGCCGAAGCGCTATGCCTTCCGTGGCGATACACGCCTGGTGGACATCACCGCGGACGGCTTCCTCCATTATGAGACGGATACCGGGGAAGGGTCCTCCGGCTCGCCGGCCTTCAGCGCGAACTGGGAATTGGTGGCGCTGCACCGGGCCGCCATTCCGGCGCGCCGCGACGGCCGCGTGCTGGCGCGCGACGGCGTGACCTTCTGGACCGAGGAAATGGGCGACGCCGAGGTCAAGTGGATCGCCAATGTCGGCGCCCGCGTCAGCGCCATCGTCGATAGCCTGCGCGGGCAGCGCCGCCACGCCGGGGCGGCGGCCGCCGCCGTGATCGACCGGCTGCTCGCGACCACCGAAGACCCGGTCGAGGATGTGAAGCAGGCGATTCCCGACGCCGCGCCGGTCGCCGGCGCCCAGATGGAGAGCAGGATGACAGCCAAGGGACAATCGCCGCTGATCGCCTTCACCTTCAGCGGGCCGGTCACCATGAACTTCGCGGTCGCCGCCGCGCCGGCCATGGTGGCCGAGGCGGCGGCGCCCCTGTCGGCCGAGGCGGCCGGCGCCGCCGCGCCGGAGAAGGCCATCCGCTTCGACCGGGACTACGGCGACACCAACAGGACGGGCTTCGATACCGACTTCCTGGAGGCATCCGGCGGCCTGCAGGTGCCGTTGCCGACCGTGGCCCACCAGCGGCGCGCCGAGATGCTGGCGCGGGCCGATGGAACGCCGTGGATCCTGCACTATCACCACTTCTCCCTCGAGATGAACCTGACACGGCGGATGCAGATGTGGTCCGCGGTGAACGTCGACTACGATCCCGACCGCAAGACGAAGCGTGAGGGTGGGCGCAAGGGCTTCGGCACCGACAAATGGATCGCCGATCCGCGGATCCCCGCCCTCGCGCAGATCTTCGACGCGGAATTCTACAAGCCCGCCGGCAATATCGACCGCGGCCATGTCGTCCGGCGCGAGGACAATGCCTGGGGCGAGTCCGAGACGGAGATCGAATTCGCCAATTCCGACACGTTCCACTGGACCAACTGCACGCCGCAGCACGAGGCGTTCAACCAGGCCAATCCGGGCCGCAACGACGCGACCTATCGCGGTCGCAGCGGCATCTGGGGCGCCTTCGAGGAGCACGTGCAGGCGCAATTGCTGAAGCAGCGCAGCCGCGCCTGCATCCTCGCCGGCCCGGTGCTCGACAACGACAACGACCCGAGCGCGGATTTCGGGTCGGGCGACATCCAGTATCCCCTGCTGTTCTGGAAGGTCGTGTGCCTTCCCGCCGCGCGGGACGACGGCGCGCCGGGGCTCGAGGTGCATGGCTTCGTGCTGAGCCAGAAGGCGGTGGTCAGGGAATTCGGCATCGAGGCCTTCGACCCCGGCCGGTTCGCGTCATTCGGCCTGCCGCTGGAGGCGATCACCGAACTGACCGGCGTGGTGTTCGACAGCACCCTGCACGTGGCGGATGCGTTCCAGCACCTGGACCAGGCCGAGCGCGACCAGCGGCTGCGGCGGTTGCGACGCTGAGCAGCACGGCGCGCCGCCCTGCGGCGACCGTTCGAGAGGGCCGGTGCCGGGCGGCGCCGTGTCGAGAGGTCACTCAGCGTCGCGCCGCCGCGCCGCAGCACGCCGTGAGCGCCGCCGCCAGCTCCGCCAGGTCGGCATCGTCCAGCGCGATCGGGTTCACCGCCAGCACGCCGCGGCGGATGCGCGATGCATCCACATGCACCGCCGGGTCGCGCGCGCGCAGCGCGGCATCGGCGCGTTCGGCCGCCGCGCGGTCGGCGAAGCGCAGTTCCAGCAGCGGCAGGCCGGGCTTGGCGCCATCGGGCACCAGCACCGCGCCCGGCACGTCCAGGGCGCCCAGCCGCGCCATCCAGCGCGCGGTGGGAACCTCCGCGACGAAGCGGCGCAGCGCCGCGACCAGCCCGGCCACCTCCTCCTTGCCCACCTTCGCCACCCGGCCGATGCCGTGATGCGGCAGGAAACGCAGCTGGTTCAGCGGCGCGAATTCCGGCGGCGCGACGAATTGCGCCTCCGGCAGGTCAAGGTCGAGCATCTGCGCCAGCGCGCTGCTCACCAGGTCGGCCCGCCCGCACAGGATGCCCGATGCCTGCGGCCCGCCGATCGCCTTGCCGCCCGAGAAGCACACCAGGTCCGCACCGTCCGCGATGAAGCGCCGCAGGTTCGACGCCGGCGGCAATTGCGCCGCGGCATCCACCAGCACGGGGATGCCGCGCGCATGGGCCACGCGCACCAGGTCGGGCAGCGGCGGTTCGGCGTGCTCGCCGGCCAGGTGGAACACCGCGGCGGTGCGCGGGGTGATGGCGTCGGCGATCTCGCCCGCGCTGGCATCGCGCACGCCCGGCCCGGACAGCCGGTCGGGAATGCCGACCTCGATGATGCGCCCGCCGGCGACGCGCAGCGCGCGGTCGTACATGTTGCGCTGGCTGCGGCTGACGATGAATTCGTCGGGCAGCCCGTCGGTATCGGGCAGGCGGTTCATCGCCGCGGGATCGAGCCGTGCGATGCAGGCCGCCGCCCCCAGCATCAGCGCCGCGGCCGCGCCCGCGGTGACGATGCCGGCCTCCGCACCCGTGGCGTCCACGATGGCGCGCGAGGCCGCCGCCTGGACATCCGGCATCTCGAAGCAGGACCGCGCGGCTTCGGCCATCGCCGCGATCACCTCGGGCGCCATCATGCCGCCGGACAGGCGCGTGTTGGTGCCATAGGCGTTGATGATGCGCTTCACGACGACAGCGTCCGTCGCACGGCATCCTGCCACAGCGCGTGGCGGCGCGCGGCCTCGGCGCGCGGCATGGCCGGCGTGAAGCGGCGTTCGAGCCGCCAATGGCTGGCACCGCTCACGCCCGGCGCCGCGAGCAGCCCCGCCTGCAGCCCCGCGAGATACGCCGCCCCCAGCGCGGTGGTCTCGCGCACCACCGGCCGGTCGACCGGCGCGCCCAGCAGGTCGGCCAGGAACTGCATGGTCCAGTCGGATGCCACCATGCCGCCATCGACCCGCAGCACGGTGTCGCCGGCCGCGGGCCAGTCGGCCAGCATGGCATCCACCAGGTCGCGCGTCTGGAACGCCACGGATTCCAGCGCGGCGCGACAGATCTCCGCCCGCCCGCTGCCACGCGTGAGGCCATGGATCGCCGCGCGCGCATCCGCATCCCAATGCGGCGCCCCCAGGCCGGTGAAGGCCGGCACCATGACCACGTGCTGCGCCGGGTCCGCCTGCGCCGCCAGCACGCCCGCTTCCGCCGCGTCGCGAATGATGCCGAGCCCGTCGCGCAGCCATTGCACCGCCGCGCCGGCGACAAAGATCGCCCCTTCCAGCGCATAGGTCCGCACGCCGCCCAGCTGGTAGGCGATGGTGGTCAGCAGCCGGTTGCGCGAGGCGACCTGGTCGGCGCCGGTGTTCAGCATGGCGAAGCAGCCGGTGCCGTAGGTGGACTTCACCATGCCCGGCGCGAAGCAGCCCTGGCCGATGGTGGCGGCGTGCTGGTCGCCGGCCATGCCGCGCACCGGGATGGGTGCGCCCAGCAGCGCCGCGTCCGTCACGCCGAATTCGGCGGCGCAGTCGCGCACCTCCGGCAGCACGGCGCGCGGGATGCGGAAGATGCGCAGCAGCTCGTCGTCCCAGGCGCCGTGTCGGATGTCGAACAGCATGGTGCGCGCGGCGTTGGTCGCATCCGTCGCATGCACGCGCCCGCCGGTCAGCCGCCAGAGCAGGAAGCTGTCCACCGTGCCGAAGGCGAGCGACCCGCGCTCCGCCGCCGCCCGCGCGCCCGCGACATTGTCCAGCAGCCAGGCCAGCTTGGTGGCGGAGAAATACGGGTCCGCCAGCAATCCGCTGCGGTCGGTCAGAAGGAGTTCGAGGCCCTCGGCGCGCAGGCGCGCGCAATGGTCGGCGGTGCGGCGGTCCTGCCAGACGATGGCGCGGTGCAGGCACCGGCCGGTGGCGCGGTCCCACAGCAGGGTGGTCTCGCGCTGGTTGGTGATGCCGATGCCCGCGACGCGGGACGCGGCCGCGCCGGCCTTCGCCAGCGCACCGCGCAGGGTGGCGACGGCGCCGCGCCAGATGTCCTCCGGTTCGTGCTCGACCCAGCCGGGGCTCGGGAAGTGCTGCGGCAATTCCTCCTGCGCCATCGCGAGCGGCGCCAGCGCGGCATCGAAGGCGATCGTCCGCGTGCTTGTCGTGCCCTGGTCGAGGGCGAGCAGGATATCGGCGGTCATGGCGTGGCGGTCCTCTCCCGGGCGGCAGGATAGGCGCGGCCGGCGCGCCGGTCAGCCTGCCCCTTGCGCTGCGCGCGCGGACAAGGCGGGATGGTGCCGACACCAGGGAGAACGGTCCATGACACGTCCCGCATTGCTCGCCGCCGTCGCGCTGGCGGCCGCCCTCGGCTCCGCCGCGCTGGCGCAGACCCGCCCCTACGCGCCCGGTCCGCACAACATCGAATTGCCGGCCGACTGGCAGGCGCGCTTCATCCGCTACACCACGGTGGACCGGCCGGACCGCAAGATCATCCGCAACATGTACGTGAACCCGGAGGCCTTCGCAGCGCTCGCCGCCGGGCAGCCGCTGCCCTATGGCACGCTGGCCATCATGGCCGACCAGCGCGCCCGAGTGGATGCGGCGGGCAACGTGCTGCGGGATGGCAATGGCCGGCTGATCCCCGAACCCGCCTTCATCGCCATCGCCGCGCAGCAGAAGGAACGCGGCTGGGGCGAGGGCTACGGCCCCGAGCAGCGCAACGGCGAATGGGAATATGCGCGCTTCAACCCCGCCAACGGCACGCGCGTGGAGGGCCCGCTGAACGCCTGCTTCACCTGCCACCTGCAGGCGCGCGCGCAGCAGGATTTCAGCTTCTCCACCTGGGACTACGCCAACCGTCCGCGCTGAGGGAAACCACGCCATGACCACGCCGATGCTGATCCGCGACGCTGCCTGGGCGGTGGTGTGGGATGCACCCGCGAAGCAACACGCCTATGCGCGCGGCATGGATGTCCTGGTCGAGGGCGGGCGCATCGCCGCCATCGCGCGCCACGATCCCGACGCCGCGCCGCCGCCGGGCGCCGAGGTCGTTGATGGCCGTCGCCTGCTGGTGATGCCGGGCCTGGTCAACATCCACACGCATCCCACGACCGAACCGGCCTCGCGCGGCGTGCGCGAGGATCACGGCGTGCCGGAACAGCAGATGACCGGGCTGTTCGAACGGCTGCAGGCCTTCCGTATCGACCAGGCCGGCCAGGCGGCGGCGATGCGCCTGGCCTATGCCGAACTCATGTCGGCTGGCGTGACCAGCGTGGTCGATCTCTCGCCGCCATTTCCCGACTGGCTGCCCATCATGCGCGAGAGCGGCCTGCGCGTCTGGGCCGGCCCTGGCTTCGCCGCCGCGCAGTGGGGCATGTCCGCGCCGCAGACCGTGACCTACCTGTGGAACCGCGAGAACGCCCGCACCCAGTTCGACGCCGCCAAGCGCCTGATGAAGGAAGCCGAGTCCGACCCCTCCGGCCGCCTGCACGGCATCGTCTTCCCCGCCCAGATCGACACGGTCGAGGAAGACATGCTGCGCGAGGCGATCGCCTACGCCGGCGAGACCGGCCGCGGCTTCACCACCCACATTGCACAAGCCGTCGTGGAGGTGCGCGAGATGATCCGCCGCCACGGCACCACGCCGATCCAATGGGCGGAATCGATCGGGCTGCTGACGCCGCGCAGTATCCTGGGCCATGCGATCTTCGTGGACGAGCACACGTCGATCGGCTGGCACACCGCGAAGGATATCGGCCTGGTGGCCGACAGCGGTGCCACCGTCGCGCATTGCCCGACGCCCTTCGCGCGCTATGGCGAACACCTGAAGCATTTCGGCAAGTACCGCGCGCGCGGCGTGAACATGGGCTTCGGCACCGATTGCGCGCCGCACAACCTGATCGAGGAAATGCGCCTGGCGATCATCCTGGCGCGCAATGCGGTGCGCGACGTGGCGGCGGCGGATACCGGCAGCGTGTTCCATGCCGCGACCGCCGGCGGCGCGGCGGCGCTGGGGCGGCCGGACCTCGGGCGGCTGGAGAAGGGCGCGGCGGCGGATGTCGTGCTGGTGGACCTGTCGCATCCGCTGATGAACCCGCCACGCGACCCGCTGCGCGCGCTGCTGTTCCACGCCGCCGACCGCGCGGTCAAGCGCGTGCTGGTCGGGGGCGAGACGGTCTTCGCGGATGGCCGACCGACCCGGCTGAACGTTGCCGAGGCCGCAGGAATCCTCGCCGAGAGCCAGGCGAAGATGCTGCGCGACGCCCGCGGGCGGGATTATCGCGGCCGCAGCGGCGACGAGATCGCGCCGTTGGCGCTGCCGATGCATTGACCGTTCATTCGACCACCGCAACCTGGCGCGGGTCGATCCGCAGCCAGACTTTCGCGCCGACGTCATGCGCCTCCAGCGGCGGCGCGGCGGCGCGCAGGCGCAGGCCGGTGCCCTCGGGGGCGAGCACGTAGTCCCAGGCCTCGCCGAGATAGGTGCGCTCGGCGATGGTGGCGCGCAGCAGCAGCGCATCGTCTGCTGGCGGCTGCGCCACCAGGATCGCCATGGCCTGCGGCCGCAGCGACACCAGCACCGCGCCGGTGACGCCCGGCGCAATGCCGGCGCGCGCGGCGGGTCCGAGGTTCACGCCATCGAGCAGCAGGTCGTCGCCCTCGATGCGCGCTTCCAGCAGGTTGGTGCGGCCGACGAAGCCGGCGACGAAGCGCGTGCGCGGCCTGGTGTAGAGAAGGTGCGGTGCGTCCACCTGCTCGATGCGCCCCTGGTTCATCACCGCGATGCGGTCCGATGTCGCCATCGCCTCCGCCTGGTCGTGCGTGACATAGACGGTGGTGATGCGGAATTCGTCGTGCAGGCGGCGGATCTCGAAGCGCATTTCCTCGCGCAGGTTGGCGTCGAGGTTCGACAGCGGTTCGTCGAGCAACAGGACGGACGGCTTCACCACGATGGCGCGCGCCAATGCCACGCGCTGCTGCTGCCCGCCGGAGAGTTCCGCCGGGTAGCGATGCGCCAGCTTGTCGAGCTGCACCACCGCCAGCATCTCGGCCACGCGGCGCTTCACCTCCTCGCGCGGCAGCTTCCGCAGCTCCAGGCCGAAGGCGACATTCTGCGCCACCGTCATGTTCGGCCAGATGGCGTAGGACTGGAAGATCATCGACATGCCGCGGCGTTCGGGCGGCACCACGGCGCCGGGGGCCGAGAGCACGCCGCCATCGACGCTGATGGTGCCGCCGGTCGGGTCGACGAAGCCGGCGATCATGCGCAGCGTGGTGGTCTTGCCGCAGCCCGACGGGCCGAGCAGGGAGACGAACTCGCCTTCCTCCAGCGTCAGGTCCACGCGATCGACGACGGTGAGCTTGCCATAGGCCTTGGTCAGGCCGGTGAGCGTGAGGCGCGGCACGCTATTCCCTCCGCAGCATGAAGTCGCGGCCGACCAGCTTCATGCCGATGCCGACGATGACCATGGTGATGACCAACAGGATGCCGCCCATGGCGGACACCACCTCGAAATTGCCTTGCTCGCTGAGGTCATACAGCAGCACGGACATGGTGCGCGTGCGCGGCCCGACCAGGAAGATCGCGGCCGACAATTCGCGCGAGGCGACGATGAACACCACCAGCCAGCCGCCGAGCAGCGAGGTCTTCAGCAGCGGCGCCGTGATGCGCCGGATCGCGTGCAGCCGGCCGGAGCCGAGGATGCGCGCCGCTTCCTCCATCTCCGGGTGGACTGCGCGGATCGCCGCCTGCGAGTTGGCGTAGGCGATCGGCAGGAAGCGCGCCGCGAAGGCGAGGATGATGAGCTGCGCCGAACCGTACAGCGACAGCGGCGGCCCGGCATAGGCGGCGTAGAAGCCGATCGCCATGACGATGCCGGGGATGACGAAGGGCGCCATGGCCAGGAAGCCCAGCGCATCGGCGAAGCGCATCAGCTTGCGGATGACGATATAGGCCACCAGCAGCGCGATCACGCCGGCGATGGTGGCCGAGGCCGCCGAGAACCACACGGTGTTCAGCGTCGCCTGCGGCGCGACATCGTGTTCGAACAGCAGGAAGCGGTAGTTGCGCAGCGTCAGGTTATCGAGCGAGAAGCCGCGCCCCCAGGCCTTGGCGAAGGAGGCCTGCAGCAGCACCGTCAGCGGCTTGATCACCGCCAGCAGCCCGACCAGCAGGCACCAGCCGAACAGCACCCAGCGCCAGGGGCCGAGCTTGACCTGGCGGCGCTCGCCGCCCTTGCCGGTCTGCGAGACGAAGCCCTTGCGCGATAGCATCAGCCGCTGCACGCCGATCATCGCGATGGTGATGAGCAGCAGCGGAATCGCATAGGCGGCCGCGACCTCGACCCGCACCGGGTCCTCGAAGAACTGCCACAGCTGCGTGGTGACCACGTTGATGCGGGCGGGAATGCCGATGATCGCGGGCGTGCCGAACAGCGCGATGGTCTCGAGGAAGATCAGGATGAAGCCGCCCAGGATGGACGGCCAGACCAGCGGCAGCGTGACGCGCCGCATGGTGGTCCAGGTGCCGCCGCCCAGGATGTTGGCGGCGTCCTCCATCTCGGACGAAATCAGGTCCAGCGCCGACTTCACGAAGATGAACACCAGCGGGAAGGAATGCAGCGCGATCACGAAGGCCATGCCGGTGAAGGTGTAGACATTCACCAGCGGGTCGGTCGCCCCGGTCAGCGCGCGCCAGGTCACGTTGATCCAGCCGGAATTCGGCCCGGCCAACAGGATCCAGCCGATCGCACCCAGGTAGGGCGGCATGATGAAGGCGGCCAGCACCATGGCCCAGGTGAAGCCCTTGAAGGGCATGTCGGTGCGCGACACCGCCCAGGCCATGGGCACCGCGATGACGGTGGAGATCAGCGCCGACAGCAGCCCGAGCAGCAGCGAGTTCCGCAGCGCATCGATATACCGCTGCCGGCCATAGGCGGTGAGGTAGTTCTCGAAGGTGAACTCGCCGGTGTCCTGCATCTCGAAGGAGATGAGCAGCATCTTCACCAGCGGCGCGGCCACCAGCACCAGCAGGGCCGCGATCAGCGCGACCCACAGCAGCATGATCGGTTCCAGCAGGCGCAGGCGCGCCGGCCGCGTGGCGGCGGCCGGCAGGGCGGTGTCGGTCACGTCAGACGCCGAAGATCTCGCGCCACTGCTCGCGCACTTCCGGCACGCCGCGCTCGGCCTGTTCCATGGTCGGCGCCAGCATCGTCACCTGGTCGAGCGGGCGCGCGCCCTCGGGCGGCGGCACGTCGGGGCGGATGCTCTCGTTGAACAGCATCCGCACGGCGGTCGACAGCGCCGGGCCGGTCTGGAATTCCTGGAACAGCTTGGCCGCATTCGGGTGCGGCGCATTGGTCGGGATGCCCGAGGGCGAGAGTGCGGCGACCACGCCTTCCGTCGGGTAGATCAGCTTCAGCGGATTGCCGCGCGACGCGGCGAACAGCGTGGAGGCCGACGGCACCGCGACGCCGACCGAGCGTTCGCCCGCCGTCATCATCGTCACGGGGTCGATCGACGAACGGCCCACCTGCGGCTTGTTGCGCTCGAACCGGCGGAGGTAGTCGGCGCCGAACATGGTGCGCATCTGCAGCGCCCACAGCCCAATGGCGCCGCTGAAGCCCGGATGCCCGACCGCCAGCTTGTCCTTCCACTTCGGATCGAGCACGTCGGTCCAGGATTTCGGCGCCTCGGCTTCCGACACCAGGTTGGTGTTGTGGCCCATCAGGTAGATGCCGAGGAAGGACGACTGGAAGAAGTTGTCCGGGTCAGGCGTGCGCAGGATGGGCAGCAGACCGTCGGCATTCACCGGCCGGAAGCGCACCAGCCGGTTCTGCCGCTTGAGCTGGATGTAATGCCCGCCATTGGTCGACGAAAACACGTCGCACTGCCCGACACCCGCGCGGAAATCCTGCGACAGGCGCTGGAAGGCCACCTGGGAGGTGCTGCGCACCACGTTGCAGCGCACGCCCGGATAGCGTTCGTTGAAGGCGCGCCCGGCGGCTTCCGACGCATCGGCGCTGTACTGGCCGGTGTACCAGGTGATCTCGCCCTCGCGCTTGGCGGCTTCGTACAACTCGCGTTCCTGCGGGTGCATCGGGGCCTGGGCATGGGCGGTGGCCGCTGCCGCGGACCACGTCGCGAGCGCCAGCAGCTGTCGCCTGTCGATCAGGAACATCCGGCTTCCTCCCACCTGCGATGGTGCCGGCCGCCTTTGGCGGTCACGGCTGAACAGTCGTTCTTGGACACCTTGACGTTGCCATCGCCCCCCCACGATGTAAACCGGGCGTCAAGGGCAACGGAGGAAGGCATGTCATTGATCGACCGCATCGGCGTGGATGTCGGGCGCAAGCTGAAGCTCGAGGACGCGATCGAATGGGCGGCGCGCAACCAGGTGCGCCACATCGACATCCAGCTCGATACCGGGGCGAATGCCGTCACGCTGTTCGACGATGCGCGCTGCCGCGACATTCGCGCGCGCGCCAAGGCGAATGGCGTGCATGTCGCGCTGCATACGCTGTCGGCGGTGAATGTCGCAGAATACTCGCCCTTCCTGAGCGAGGCCGTGGACGCCTATCTGCGCGCCTATATCGAGGTCGCGCCGAAGCTCGACGCGCAATGGATCGTCGTGCATGCCGGCTACCACTTCACCGCCGACGTGGCCCAGCGCATGGAGGCCGGGCGCGACCGCCTGGCCCGCATGGTGAAGCACGCCGAGGCGCACGGCGCGCTACTGCTGCTCGAGAACCTCAACCGCGAACCCGACAACGCCGAGGTCCACTACCTGGCGTGTTCCATCGATGAATGGCGCTACTGCTACGACGCCATCCACTCGCCATCCTTCGCGCTGTCCTTCACCGCCAACCACGCGCACCTGCTGCCACCCGGCGTGCAGGGCTTCGTCGATGCCATCCCGCTCGATCGCGTGAAGGAAGTTCGCCTGGCCGATTGCTGGCGCAACGGCTTCGAGGAACACCTGGTCCCGGGCCAGGGCGACTTCGACTTCGGCGCCATGTTCGCGCTGCTGGAATCGCGCGGCTACCGCGGCGCCTATACCAACGCCTTCGGCAGCCTCGACGACATGCAGGCCGCACGCGCGTACCTGGTCGACAAAGCGCGCGCCGCCGGCGTTGCGACCGGCTAGATCTTCCCCACCAGGTCGCCGAAGCCCCAGATCAGCGTGCCGATCACAAGCAGGGCGAAGCCCGCCTTCTCCAGCACCTGGCGGTCGATATCCTTCTGCAGCTGCTTGAAGGACGCCAGGCGCGCTGTACGTTCGGTGCCGTCCGCGCGCTCCATGTCGTGCAGCAGCGCCAGCAGGTCGTTGCGCGCGATCAGGATTTTTCGCGATGCCAACAGCAGGCCGAGCGCGGTCAGGATCGCCCCCGACCGCGCCAGCCACGTCCAGTCCTCCGTCGCGGCGGACAGCCACACGGCGCCGGCCACGGTCGCGACCGACACTGCCCAGAACCCCACCACGATCCGCCGCAGCGATGCGATGCCCTGCGGCATGCCTCAACCCCCTTGTACGTCCGGGTTCAAGCCGCCCACGCGCTGCACGAAACCGGCGATGTCGCCCAGCACCGGCGGCGCCACGACGCGCAGCGGGGCCAGCAGCGACCCGATGATGTCGATATGCCCGACATCGGCATAGGTCACCACCTGCACCGGATACCCAGCCGCGCGCCGGCGCGCGGCCAGACGCTCGCTCTGCTCCGGCAACACCGTACGATCCGCCAGCCCGTGCAGCAGCAGGATCGGCGGGCCGGGGCGATCGGCGAAGGTGATTGGCTGCGTCTCGACGCGGTCGGTGCCGCCGAACAGGTCGGCCATGAAGCCGCCGCGCCGCAGCGGCAGGAAGTCATAAGGCCCGGCAATGCCGACCACGCCCGCCGGCGGCGCCACCATCCAGCGCGGGTCCAGCGCCAGCAGCATCGCGATATGCGCCCCCGCCGAATGCCCCGCAAGCACGCGCGGCCCACGCGGCAGATCAGGCGCGGACCCAGCCCAGCCCATGGCCAATGCGCAATCCTCGACGAAGGCCGGGAAGCGCACCTCCGGGTACAGGCGATAGTTCGGCACGGCAGTGGCGATGCCACGCGATGCGAAGGCCTCGCCCAGGAAGCCGTAGGTGTCCTTCGACCCGTTGCGCCAGCCGCCGCCATGCAGGAACACCACCAGCGGCGCATCCGCCGCCGCGGCGTCCGGCGCATAGACATCGACGCGATGACGCGGCAGCGGGCCATAGGCGATGTCGCGGCGCACCGAATACCCGCCGGTCGGCGTCAGCGCGGCGGCGATGCGCTCGGCCGAACAGCCCGGCAACGCCAGCGCGCCGCCGGCCGCCAGCAGCGCGCGCCTGGTGCCGCCGCCGCTTGCCTCGGCGCGCTGCATCGTCTCCGGGCCGTGGGGCTGCACGACCATCCTGACCGGATCGAATGAGCCCAGCTGATCGGGATCGGCTCTAGATCCCTTCAAGCACCACCTTGCCGATCATCGTGCCGCTCTCGACCAGCGCATGCGCCTCGCGCAGCTTCGCGGCGGTCATGGGGCCGAGGTTGCGCGTCATGGTGTGGCGGATGCGCCCATGATCCACCAGCTCGGCCACCGCATCCAGCAGCCGGTGCTGCTCGATCATGTCGGGCGTCCCGAACATCGGGCGCGTGAACATCAGCTCCCAGTGCAGCGAGGCGGATTTCGGCATCAGCGCGCGCGCATCGATCGGGGCCTGGGATTCGATCAGAACGATGCGCCCCTGCGGCGCGACGGCATCGACGATCTGCCCCCAGTTGCGCGCGGTGGTATTGGTGGAAAACACATGGCGCGCCCCCTTCAGCCCGAGCGTCTTCATCTGCGCGCCGATATCGCCGGTGTGGTCGACCACGTGATGCGCGCCGAGGTCGCGGCACCACGCGACCGTCTCGGGGCGCGATGCGGTGGCGACGATGGTCAGCCCCGTGCGCTGCTTCGCCAGCTGGATCACCATGGACCCGACGCCGCCGGCGCCGCCCACCACCAGCAGCACGTCGCCGGTGCCGCCGCCCTCGGCGATGCCCAGCCGGTCGAACAGCCCTTCCCAGGCGGTGATGGTGGTCAGCGGCATCGCCGCCGCCTCGGCGAAGGACAGGCTGGCGGGCTTGCGGCCCACGATGCGTTCATCGACCAGCTGCAGCTGCGCGTTGCTGCCGGCGCGTGTCACGACGCCGGCGTAGAACACCTCGTCGCCCGGCTGGAACAGCGTGCAGGATGGGCCGACCGCGCGCACCACCCCGGCGGCATCGAAGCCCAGGATGCGCGGGCCGCCCTGCGGCTCCTCGCTGCGCCGGCGCTTGGTATCGACGGGATTGACCGATACCGCGCGCACCTCCACCAGCATGTCGTGCCCCTCGGGCGCCGCGGGGTCGGGGATGTCGAGGTCGAGCAGCGCCTCCGGATGGTCGGCCGGGTGGCACTTCGTGAAGCCGATCGCCTTCATGCGGATCCTCCGTCAGGACCGCAGATATAGGGCGGCGTCAGCCGATGCGCAGCAGGGCGGGGCCGTTCTCGCGCAGCCATTCCTGCGCGGCCTCGCGGTTCGGGCTCAGGTGCTCCACATGCGCCCAGAAGCGGTGCGAGTGGTTCAGCTCGCGAAGATGCGCCACTTCATGCGCCACCACGTAGTCCAGCACCGCATCCGGCGCCATCACCAGGCGCCAGGAAAATGCCAGCGTGCCATCCGGCGCGCAGGATCCCCAGCGGCTGTTGGTGTCCTTCAGGCGGATCGCGGCGATCTTCACGCCGAGCGTCGCGGCGTGGCCCTCGGCCAGCACGGCAATGCGGCGCTTGGCCTCGGCGCGCAGGAAGTCGCGCACGCGCCGCGCCAGGAATTCCGGCGCGCCGGTCACCACGATGGTCGCGCCATCCAGGAAGGCGCCGCCGCGCGCCGTGGGGTCGTGGCGGATCACGTGCGGGCGGCCGCCGAGCGGAATCTCGACACCGGGTTCGAAGGCCAGCGTCGGCGCCAGCGCTGCGAGGCGCTGCATCACCCAGGCGGCATGGGTGGTCAGCAGCGCCATGCCGGCGCGCCTGCCGCTGCGCATCGGCAGGGTCACCACCACCTCGCCTGCGCGGGCATCGATGCGCAGGCTGACGCGCCGTGCGCGCGCGGACCGGCACCAGCGCACCGGGCAATCGACAGGCGGGCCGAGCACGCCCGGGCGCAGCACGACGGTTTCCGAATCGGAGGCATCCATGAACCCAACATGGCGCAGCGATGGTGAAGGGTTCAACCGCTTGACAGCTTCGCGCGCGCGATGACGTGTGGCGCGATGCATCCTGCGCTGCCGCCGCTGCTGCTGCTGGGTTCGATCTGGGGCGCCACGCCGGCCTTCGTGAAGCAGCTGGGCGCGATCGGCTGGCCGCCGCTGCTGATCGCGACCTGCGCGGGCGCCGGCAGCGCGCTGGTCCTGCTGGCGGCGTGCCGGCTGCGCGGCATCGTGGTGCCGACGACGCCGGCGCATCTGCGGCACTATGCGGTGTCGGGGCTGTTCGGCCTGGCGCTGGCCAACCTGGTCGGCTTCACCGCCCTGCAACATGTGCCGGCGGGGTTCTTCTCGCTGCTGGTGCCGCTGTCGCCGATGCTGACGGTGCTGGGCGCGGCGCTGCTCGGGCTGGAACCCATGACGCGGCGGCGCGTCGCGGGCACCGCGCTCGGCCTGGCGGGCGTGCTGCTGGCCATGAGCCCGGGTGCCGCGCTGCCCGATCCGCGCGTGCTGCCCTGGGCGCTGCTCGCGGCGCTGACACCGGTCTGCTACGCGGCGTCGAATCTGCTGGCGGTGCGGCTCGCGCCCCGCGGGACGCCGCCGCTGGCGCTGGCCACCGGCACGCTGGTGGCGGGCACGGTGCAGGTCGCGGTGTTCGCCGCGCTGGTGGGGCAGGTGCACCTGCCGCCCACCGACGGGCTGGCGGTCAGCGCGTTGCAGGGCGCGGTGACGGCGCTGGCCTTCATCATCTACTTCCGCTCGCTCGGCGCGCATGGCGGCGTCATCACGTCGCAGACCGGCTATGTGGTGACGCTGACCGGGCTCGCCTGGGGCTGGGCGCTGTTCGGGGAAAGGCCGGGCTGGCTGACCATCCCGGCGGCGGCGCTGGTGTTTGCGGGGCTGGCGCTGGTGACGCTGCCGGGCAGGCGCATCACCCGATCAGGTGCTTGAGCTCCGTCTCCACGAAGGCGAACGCCGTGTCCCCTGCATTGACCACGTTGTGCTCGATGCCCGCCGCGCGCGCATACGCCACGCCGGCCTTGATCGACGCTGACGCCGTCTGCCCGCCGGGCAGTTCCAGCAGCATCTCGCCGTCATTCACCGGCACCACGACATAGGCCATGCCGTGGCGATGCCAGCCGGTCTCGCTACCCGGCGGGAAATCCCACCGGGTCACGCGGACATGGTCGTCATCCACCTGCACGGTGGCGATGGCGGGTTCGCGGCAGCGCAGGGGCTCGCTCGCCTGCGGCGGCCGATTCAGACCTCCGCGCCCTTCGGCGCTCCGGTCGTCGGACGCCGTCATTCCGCAGCGGCCTTCGCAGCGGTCATGCCCGGCAGCGGGATTGCGCCCGCCGCGGTCCACGCCGCCCACACCTTCTCGCCCTGCTCCGCGCTCAGCGGCAGATGCGGCGGGCGGATCGCGCGCCAGCCGGCATCGCCGGTGCTGCGCGCGATCACCTCGCGCAGCCCCGGGATCAGCGGCACCGAGGTCGCCGCACGGCGCGTCGCGGTCAGCACCGCCTGCGCGGCATCGGCCTCCGCACCCGTGCGCTTGGCGTAGACGATCCCGCCCCAATGGCTGTTCGCGTTGGACGCCGCGGTGATGCAGCCCGCGCCGCCTTCCGCCAGGATCTGCTGCAGGAATTCGTCGCTGCCCGAATAGACCTCGAACCCATCCTTCGCGAATTCGCGCACCATCGCGGCCATGTTCGCGTAGTCGCCCGACGAATCCTTCACGCCCTTGATCACGCCCGGATACGCCTTCAGCAGGCGGCCGATCAGATCCAGGCTGAACGGCACCGCCGATTGCTGCGGGAAGTGATACAGGTAGATCGCGACACCGCCGCCCACGCGCTGCACCACCTCGCTGAACCAGGCGAACAGCCCGTCATCCGTCGGCGCCTTGTAGTAGAAGGGCGGCAGCATCAGCACGCCGGGGCAGCCGGCATCGCGCGCGTGCTTCGTCAGCTCCACGGAATCGGTCAACGAGGCGCAGCCCGTCCCGGGCATCATCTTCGCCGCGGGAATGCCGCGGGAGATCAGCCCTTCCAGGATCTGCTTGCGCTCGTGCAGGCCGAAGGAATTCGCCTCCCCGGTGGTGCCCAGCACGCCCAGGCCGTTGCACCCATTTGCCAGCAGCCAGCGCGCATGCGCCGACATGCGGTCGAGGTCCGGCGCCAGGTCCGGCCCCATCGCGCTCAGCACCGCGGCATTCACGCCGCCATAGATCGCGTTCTTCATCCTGCTGTCCTCGCCTTGGGTGGTGTGCGTGCCCGTGCCGGCCAGCGGCCGGGCCAGGTCACGACATGGTCCTGGAAATCGCCCGCCGCGCGTTCCGCCACCACGCGCCCGCGCACCGAAACCCCGGCCTCGTGCACCGTCTCGGCGCGACCGGAGACCAGCGGGTGCCACCAGGGCAGGTCCTGCCCGTCGCGCACCAGGCGGTACGCGCAGGTCGGCGGCAGCCAGTCGATGCCGGCGATGCGCGCGGGGGTCAGCTTCACGCAATCCGGCACGCGGCGCTTGCGGTTCGCGTAGTCCTTGCAGCGACAGGTATCGCCATCGAGCAGCCGGCACGCGACATTGGTGAAGGCGAGCCGGTCGGTGTCCTCGTCGCGCAGCTTGTGCAGGCAGCAGCGGCCGCAGCCGTCGCACAGGCTCTCCCATTCGGCGCGCGTCATCGCGTCGAGCGTCTTGGCGCGCCAGAAGGGCGGGTCGGTGGTCACGCGGCCATATAGCGCCGGGCCCGGGCCGGGCGAAAGGCGCGGCGCGGGGACGCGTGCGCGACGCCGCCCGCCCCGGGGCTTCCCGGGCACCGTTTCAGACCGCCGGCCGCGGCCCGCAACGCCGCCCGCCTGCGCCCTGCGGGGGACCGATCGGCCGGGCGGGCATGCGGGCCGGTGCCGCCATGTTCAAGCGGCTTCTCAAACCGCCGCGGTCGCCGCCGGGGCGCGCAGCTGTGCCAGGATGCGCAGCAGCAGCGCCTCCTGCACCTCCAGGAAGCTGTCCTGGTCGGGGGCCAGGACATGGGCGAAGACCTGGATCTCGATCGCCGTCGGCGTCAGCGCCACCAGGCGCACGCGCGGCAGGCCCGGCTCGCGGCCGACCATCGGGTGGTCCGCCAGCAGGGCGCGCAGCGCCGCCAGCATGCGCGACACCTCGGCATCGTCCGCAGCCGGCGGCAGCGCCACGCGATGGTCGAAGACAAAGCGGCTGCGCACCGACAGATTGGTCACATGCGCCTTGGCGATGTCGGCATTCGGTACCGTGGTCAGCGTGCCGTCCGACCCGCGGATGCGCGTCGATCGCGGGCCGATCGATTCGACCCGGCCATTGGCCGCCTGGAAGCGGATGGCGTCGCCCACCCGGAACGGCCGGTCCGCGAAGATGGACACGCCGCCGAACAGGTTCTCGACCGTGGACTGCGACGCCAGCGCCACCGCGATGCCGCCCACGCCCAGCCCCGCCACCAGGCCCAGCGCCGGGATGCCGATCTCGTTGGCGCCATAGGCCAGCACGGTGGCGGCGGCGATCAGCCCGACGATGCGCGCCAGCAGCCGCAGCAGGTGCGCGTCGTAGTTGTCGTCCGGCACGCGGGGCGATGCGATGATCGCCTCCGCCACCAGGCGGCAGGCCAGGATCGCCGCCCAGGCGCCGGCGCCATGCAGCAGCAGGATGGCGCTCAGCGTCTCGAGGTCCGACAGCGGGCCGCTCAGGTTGACCTCGCCGTCAATGAGGACATGCGCGAACCCGACCGACAGCGCCAGGACCAGCGGCACGGTCAGCCAGCGCAGCACACGGCGCAGCGGGGCCGCCTGGCGCGCCCAGCGCCGCACGTACCCGCCCCAGGCCAGCGGCACCAGCAGCGACACCAGCATGATGATCGCCGAGGCGACGACCTTCCACACCGGCGTCTCGAGCAGCGTGCGCCGCAGCGGCGCCGGCAGCCGGGCGATCAGATCAGGCGCGAAGATCGGCCCGGCCATCTGGATCTGCGCCTCGCGCCAATTCGTCATGCTGGCGGGGCGCAGCGGCCGCTGGTCCATCACCTGGGCGTGGAATTCGCCCAGCCGCGCGATGCTGGCGCGCGAGACGCGATACTCAGGCGGCGCATCGGCGCCGCCGATCCGATCGATGCGGATCTCGGTGCCGGGCAGCGTCCAGCGCGCGGGCAGCGGCCCGGCCCGGTCCGGCGCGCCGGGCATGTCCCCGGGCGCGATCTCGGGCAGGCGCAGCAGGATGTCGGCCAGCTCCGCCAGCGCGCGCGCACCGACCTTGCGATGCACCGCGACCGGCACGTCGCCGAGGTCGAGCAGCTGGTCCGAGGCGCGATGCACCGCGTCGCGCAGCATCAGGCCGGTCGCGTGGTTCGGATCCGCGCGATAGGCGGCGAACAGCCCGGCCAGGCGATGCGTCTCGGCATGGAAGGACTGCATGGTCGCATAGGGGCTCGACGTATCGAGCGCGGGCAGCAGGCGCAGCTGCGCGGCCGCCGGCCAGGCGGCGCAGACCAGCATGAGCAGCAGGCAGCCAAGGCGGAACCGCATGGACGCGAACCTGTACCGGGTCCCCCGCCTGTAGCCGCAGGCCGAGGGCGCCGTCCATGCCGCGATCAGCGCGGCGCCGCCGGCGCGCCCGGCCAGACCCCCGGCCGCACCGCCGCGGCGCAGACCGCGCCATAGGTGGTGATGCCGAGCGCCACCGCGACGAACTGCCCGGTCAGCCCGAAGCCCATCGCATCCCCCAGCAGCCAGCCGCCGCCGACCGCGAGCGCGATGCGCGACAGCCCCGCCGCCACCGGCCAGCTCATGCGGCCCGCGCCCATCGCCGCGAAATACAGCGCCATGCCGATGCCGAAGCCGGGCATCGCCCAGGCGATGATGGACAGCGCCTGCGTCGCGATGGCGCGCACCGCGGGGTCGCTGGTGAAGGCGGCCGCGGTGGCGGCGGGAAAGATCCCGACCGGGATGGCGATGGCGCTGGTCACCCCCAGCGCCAGCGCCCCGCCGGTCCAGGCGATGCGCCGCGCCTCCGCCCAATCCCCCGCGCCGACCGACCGCCCGACCAGCGCGGTCAGCGCCGAACCCACGCCAAAGGCCAGCGGGATCATCAGGAACTCGATCCGCGCCGAGATGCCATAGCCCGCCACCGCCGCCGCGCCGTGATGGGCAATGCGCGCGGTGACCAGGATGGTCGCCAGGTTCGCGATGGTCGCCATCGCGCAGGCGACCAGCCCGACCGACAGGATGCGGTGGAACAGCGCGCCTTGCAGCGGGGCGCGCAGGTTCGGCGTGAAGCCCGCGCCGCCCGCCATCACCGCCGCGGCCATCACCGCCGCCGCGCCCGTCATGGTCAGCGCGAAGGCCAGCCCCGCCCCGGCCAGCCCCATGCCGATCGGTTCCATCAGCACCCAGGCCAGCGGCGGAAACGCCAGCCAGGCGCCGATCACCCCGCGCGCCGCCAGCGCATGCCGCCCGCCGCCGCGCAGGATCGACGCCAGCGTATTGGTCAGCCAGGCCGGCAGCGCGCCGGCGCCGAACAGCCAGGCGGAATAGGCAGCCCCCGCGGCCGCCGCCTCCGGACCGCCAATGAGCCCGAGCAGCGTGCGCGGGAAGATCGCCAGCGGGACGATGAACAGCGCCGCCCCCGCGCAGGCGATGACCAGCGCATGGGTGGCCAGCGCGGCCGCTTCCTCGCGCTTGTCGGCACCCAGCGCGCGGGCGATGGCGGAGACCACGCCGCCGCCCATCGCCCCTGCCGACATCTGGCCCAGCAGCAGCGCGAAAGGCAGCACCACCGCCCAGCCGGCCAGCGCCGGCGTGCCCTGCCGCGCCGCCAGCCAGGGTTCGATCAGCAGGGCCACGACCTGGGTGCCCGCCAGCAGCGTGGTCGGCGCCGCCAGCGCCAGGATGCGCCGCACGCGCGAGGGCGCCGGCGCGGCCAGCACGGTCCCGTCAGCCATGCGGCACCTCGGTCCCGAAGCGGCGGCGCGTGGCCTCGTTGGCGCCGGGGCCGGGCAGGATGCGGACATCCTCGGGCGCGATCGGGGTGCCGTCCGGCCGGCGCGGTTCCGGTGCGAGCACCGGTGCGCCGGTGGCGCGGTCGATCATGATGGTGGACGGACCCTCCGGCCCCGACAGGTGCCGCGCGCCCCAGTCGCGGATCGCGAGATACAGCGGGAAGGCGTCGCGCCCGCGCTCGGTCAGCCGATAGGCGTGGCGACCGCCATCGGGCACGCGCTCCATCAGCCCATGGCGCACCAGCGCGCCGAGCCTGGCCGACAGGATGTTGGGCGCGATGCCGAGGTTGCGTTCGAAGGCATCGAAGCGGGTGGTGCCGGCGAAGGCCTCGCGCAGCAGCAGGATGGTCCAGCGCTCGCCCAGGATCGCCATGGCGCGGGCGACGGGGCAGCGCATGCGGGCGAAGTCGATGCGGGGCATGGCGGTCCTGCGCAGTGGACCATCATCAGGCGCCAAATGCTTGCATTATGCAAGCGAGCTCTTGCGACGCGCCGTCCACAGGCTTGTCCACATAAATCTGCACCTGACGTGCATCGCAGAACTTGTGTGCCGATGCCTGGTTGGCCTACCGTATGTTGTGTCGGGGGACATCGGGGGACCGCGCTATGGATTGGACGACCGAGGCGATCGAGCGCCTGAAGGCGCTGTGGGCCGAAGGCCATTCGACGGCCGAGATCGGCCGGCGCATGGGCATCTCGAAGAACGCGGTGGTCGGCAAGGCGCATCGCCTGAGCCTGCCCGCGCGCCCAAGCCCGATCCGCCGCGACGCCCTGCCGCGCCCGGCGCCGGTGCCGCGCGCGCCGCGCCCGGTCCATGTGCCGATGCAGCGCCTGGTGCAACCCCCGGTGCTGCGCCAGGCGCCACCGGCCGCGCCGCCGCAGCAGTCGAGCGCCCCGCAGGTCGTGCGGTCCTTCCCCACGGCCCGCCCGCGCATCGGCGCGCGCGCCTGCTGCTGGCCGATCGGCGAACCGGGCACCCAGGGATTCCGCTTCTGCGGCGGCGACCCGATGGCCGGCAAGCCGTACTGCGCCGAGCACGCCGCGCTGGCGTATGTGAAGCCGAGGGATCGGCGCGAGGACGCGGCCTGATTTTTTGACGCTCAAGCGGCGGGCGCGGCCCATCCGGGCCGCTTGCCTGCGCGCCATGCACTGGTGCGCTGGCGGCTGCTGACGGGTTGGGCGCGGTCGCGCCGTGCACTCCCGGATCGTGCGGGCGCACGATCCGTTTTTTGCCCTCAGGCGCCGGGCGCCCGCTCCGCGGGCGAGAAGCCGCGTCATGCGGCGCCGTCAGCGGCTCGGCACGCCCTGCATCTGCCACTCCCGCACCGCCTCGATCGGCCACACCAGCATCATCACGTTCAGCAGCAGGTTGTCGCGGATGACCCAGGCGGCCAGCGCCTCCATCCCGATCACGATCAGCACCGACGCCACCACCGGCAGCCGCGCCGCCAGGAAGAAGCCCACCAGCATCGCCACCCCGTCACCGAAGGAATTGACGATGCTGTCGCCGTGGTAGTCGAGCGACGCCGTCACCTCGCGATACCGGTCGATGATGAGGGAGGTGTTCTCCACCACCTCCCACGCACCTTCCAGCAGCAGCGCCACCACGGCGCGCCACGCCACGCTCCATCCCGGCGCGACCCAGCGCAGCGCGGCGTAGAAGATGAAGCCATGCGCCAGGTGCGACAGCGTGTACCAGTCGGTCAGGTGCTGCGAATTGCCTGACGACCACACATCGCCATGCCACAGCGAGACATACCCGCAGGCACACATCCACAACCGCCCGATGGCAAACTGGATCAGCGCCACGCCGGCCAGGATCGCCGCCATCGCGGCCCAGGGCACCCATCGCGCCGTCATGCCCGCCACCGCGCCAGAATCATCATCGCCCCCCCGGCCAGCAGCCCCCAGAACGCGCCGCCGATCCCCATGAAGGACAGGCCGGATGCGGTGACCACGAAGCACACCAGCGCCGCCTCGCGCGCCTGCGGCGCCTGCACCGCGCCCAGCATCGCCCCGCCCAGCGGGCCCAGCAACGCCAGCCCCGCCACCGCCTGGATCAGCACCGGCGGCGCCGCCGCCACGAAGGCCGTCACCACCCCCGCCAACAAGCCGAACACGATGTATGTCGCGCCGGCCACCACGGCCGCCACCCAGCGCCGCGCCGGGTCCGGCCCCGCGCCCTCGCCCGCGCACAACGCCGCGGTGATCGCCGCCAGGTTCACCGCCAGCGCCCCGAACGGCGCGGCGACCACGCTGAAGACGCCCGTCGTGGCGAACAGCGGCCCCGGATCGGGCCGATATCCATTGACCGACAGCACCGCGAGCCCCGGGATGTTCTGCGACGCCATGGTCACGATGAACAACGGCAGCGCCATGCCGGTGACCGCGGCGAGCGAGAAGCTCGGCACCACCAGCTCCAGCTGCGGCTGCCAGCCGCCCGTGGGCAGCGGCGCGCTCGCGGCGATCACGCCGATCGCCACCGCCACCGCCGCCGGCACCGCCAGCAGCCGGTTGATGCGCGCCACCACCGCCCAGGCCAGCACGATCGCCAGCCCCGCCACCGGCTGTTCCGCCACCGCGCGCACCGGCGCCAGGCACAGCGTGAACAACAGCCCCGCCAGCATCGCATTCGCCAGCGGCGCCGGTATCGCCGCCACCGCGCGCCCCAGCGGCTTCCACAGCCCCGCCGCCGTCAGCAACACGCCACAGATCAGGAAGGCGCCGACCGCCTCGGCGAAGCCGCCCGCCGGCATCGCGGTGCCGGCCAGCAGCGCCGCGCCGGGCGTGGACCAGGCCACGCTGATGGGCAGCCTGAGGCGCGCCGACAGCAGGATGCCCGCCAGCCCCATCGCCACCGACAGCGCCATCAGCCCCGATGCCGCCTGCGCCGGATTGGCCCCCACCGCCACCAGCCCCTGCAGCACCACCGCGAAGGAGGATGCGAAGCCGACGAACCCCGCCAGCAACCCCGCCGAGACCGCCTGCATCAGCGCCTTCCCTTGGGCAGCGTGTCGAGCACCGCGCCGATCCGCGCGGCGGCCTCGGGCGTGATCTGCCGGATGTCGCGCGCCAGGCGATTGGCGAGGTCCGTCACCTCCGGCGCGAGGCCCGAGGTGTCCAGCACCGCGCGCGGATGCGAATGCCGGGCGAGGCGGTTGAGATCCTCCGCATCGTCCCAGATCAGGCCGAAATACTCGTTCACCTGGTGCACCAGCCCGGCCGAGGGCTTGCCGCGCCGGCCGTGTTCCAGCGCCGACAGATACGCCGCCGAGACCTGCAACGCCGCCGCCAGGTCCTTCAGCGTGACGCCGCGCTGGGTGCGGAGTTCGCGCAGCCGCGCGCCGAAGGGCGTCATCGCCGCCGGCGCAGCAGCAGGTGGACCGCGCCGGTATTGGCGCTGTGCGGATGCGCCGCGCCCAGCAGGATGCGCCGCAGGTCCGGCGCGTTCAGCCAATGCGGCAATTCGCGCCGCAGCACGCCGCCTTCCTCCGAGGAGCCACGCCCGGTGATGACGGCCACGCAGCGCAGGCCGTCGGCAAAGGCATCGGCCAGGAAGGCGCGCACCGCGCCATGGGCCTCCTGCGCGCGGCGGCCATGCAGGTCGATGCTGCGCTCGGGGCGGATGCGCCCGCGCCGCAGGTCGCGCCAGCGGCGGTCATCGAGGCCCGAGGGCGGCGTGTTCACCGCGATGTCGGGCGGCGACCAGCGCGGCGCGGGCGCGGGGGCGGACGCCAGCGGCGCGGTGGCGATCGCGACCGGCGCGGGCGGGGCCGGCGGGGCGGGCGGGAGCTCGCGGCCAGGCAGCGGCGCGACCTCGGCGGCATAGGCGCGCCACAGGGCGCGGTCGGCCTCGGTCAGGCCACGCAGGCGGCGGCGGGTCATGCCTCCGGCGGCGCCGTGGAGCCGGTCCGGGCCTTGCCGCGCTTCGGTGTCGGGGCCTTCGTCGCGGCGGCGGGGGCGGCCTGCGCCGGCGCGGCGGCGGGGGCCTGGGCCGGCGGGTCGGCGGCGTCGTCATCCAGCAGCACGATATGCAGCCGGCGCGGACCATGCGCGCCGAGCTCCAGCGTCTGTTCGATGTCCGCGCTGCGCGACGGGCCGGTCACCAGCATGACGTTGCGCGGCATGAACGGGCGCCCATCGGCAACGTTTCGCGTTGTCGATGGGGTCCCGATGCCGCCGGTGGTGGCATCGGTGCCTTCGCGCCGCAGCGTGTCCCAGGCTTCCTCGTAGGCGCCCATGATGCGGCTGGTGCGCAGCACGACGACCTCGGTCTCGGCCAGCAGGTTCAGCGTGGTCGGGCGCGTGGCGTCGGAGGGCAGCATCAGCGTGCCGGTCTCGGCGATGGCGGCGTAGCCGTGCTGGACCGAGACGGCGTCGGTCGCCTCCGCGCGGCGCGCTTCGAATTCCAGCAGCGGCTTGTCGGCCCAAGGCAGCGCCGCGAGCTCCGGGTGTGGTGCGAGCACGAAGCGCGGCGCGAGGTTCTGCGCGGCCAGGTAGTCGGCGATGGCGCCGGGGATCTCGGCGGCATCGGCCACGCGCGCGACGGTGCCGAATTCCTTCTCGACGTTGCGGATGAACAGCGCGATCTGCTCGGGCCGCGGCACGCGCGACCGCGCCGGGATCAGGTGGCGCGGGTGCGTCGCGAGCCGCCCGTCCAGCATGGCGCGCTGGTCGGCCGGCAGCGGGCCGCGCTTCAGCCCGCGGCGGATGGCGCCGAGGATGGCGTCCTTGCTCATGGCCTCACCGCTTCCGTTGCTGCTGCGCGTAGCGCGCCATGAAGGTGCCGCCCTCGGGCACCGGCAGGTCGCGCCCTTCGGTCCAGCCGCCGGCCAGCGGCAGCGAGCGGAACGAACCCTTGCGGCCGCCGAGCAGCTTCAGCGCGCCGACCGCCAGGCGCGTCGCGATCCGATACGCCTGCGGCCGCTTGGCGAACCAGGCCCAGAGGCCGAGGTTGCGCCGCACCGTCGCCGGCGTCAGGTGGCGTTCGAATTCGCGTTCCCGCCAATGCCGCATCAGATTGGGCAGCGGGATCTTCACGGGGCACACGCTTTCGCACTTGCCGCAGAAGGTGGAGGCGTTGGGCAGCAGCGCCGCCTTGTCGATGCCCACCAGCGAGGGCGTCAGCACGCTGCCCATCGGCCCCGGATAGACCCAGCCATAGGCATGCCCGCCGGTCGCGCCATAGACCGGGCAGTGGTTCATGCAGGCGGCGCAGCGGATGCAGCGCAGCATGTCCTGGAACTCGGAGCCGATCATGTTGGACCGGCCATTGTCGATCAGCACGACGTGGTATTCCTCCGGCCCATCCAGGTCGCCGGGCCGGCGCGCGCCGGTGCTGAAGGTGGTGTAGACCGAGAAATCCTGGCCCGTCGCGGAGCGCGCCAGCAGGCGCAGCAGCGAGGTCGCATCCTCCAGCGTCGGCACCACCTTCTCGATGCTGGCCAGCGCGATGTGCACGCGCGGCAGGGTCTGCGTCAGGTCGCCATTGCCCTCGTTCGTGACGATCACCGAGGAACCGGTTTCCGCGATCAGGAAATTCGCGCCGGTGATGCCGACATCGGCGGCGAGGAAGCGCGAGCGCAGCTTGGTGCGCGCCTCGGCCAGGATGTCGCGGCGTTCGTTGAACACGCGATTGGGGTCGAGGTCGGTGTGCATGCGCCGGAAATCGGCTTCCCAATCCTCGCGGTTCAGGTGGAAGGCGGGCGCGATGATGTGGGACGGGTGCTCGCGCCGCAGCTGGATGATGTATTCGCCGAGGTCGGTCTCGACCGGCTCGATGCCGTGCTTCTCCAGGTGGTCGTTGACGGCGATCTCCTCGCTGATCATCGACTTGCCCTTGGTGACGGTGCGCGCGCCGGCGCGCTGGCAGATGCCCAGCACCGCCGCGCGCGCCTCATCGGCCGTCGAGCACCAATGCACCGTGCCGCCGGCGCGTTCCACATTCGCGGCGTAGGTCTCGAGGTAGAAATCCAGGTTCGCGAGCGTGTGGTTCTTGATGTCGCGGCCGATGTCGCGCAGCGCCTCGAACTCCGGCAGGCGGGCGACAGCCTCGGCCCGGCGCTGCAGGAAGGCGCCCTTGGCCTTGCCGAGCGCCTTCTGCAGGCCGGCATCGGCCAGCGCGCGGGCGGCATTCTGCTTGAAGGCGGGGGAGGTGACCTGGACCACGGCGGCAATTCCTGCGGGACGGGCGCAATGTAGCGCGAAAGCCCGGCCCTGACAGGGCGGCCGCCCGCCCGCCGTGGCCGATCCCCGCGCCCAGGCGGCGCGGGCGCATGCCCCGGCCGCCGCGGGGCTTGCCCTCTGCCGCCCGGAGCGCGAAAAGGCCGCGGCCCCCGTGGGCAGACCGATTCGCGCCCCTTGGTTGGCGCCCTTGCAAGGAGAAGCGCCGGTGATCACGCGTCGTTCCCTATTCGCCGCCGGCGGCGGAGCCCTGGCCCTGGCCGGCTGCGCGACGGAGCAGGTGACCGCCGACGGCCGCTTCCCGGTCATGAGCGTGCTGGGCATCCTGTCCGACGTGTCGGATTTCCGCTCGGCACTGCGGTCCGCCGGCCTGGCCGACATGCTGAGTGGTGCCGAGACCTTCACCGTCTTCGCACCGACCAACCTGGCCTGGGGCGCGGCCCCGGCGGAATTCCGCAACGGCGGCGCGGCATCGCTGCGCAACCTGATCGCCGGCGGGCGCCTGCGCCTGCCGGACATCCAGGCGCGCGGCGGCCGCGTGCGGATGCTCAGCGGCATCGACCTGCGCATCGTCGGCGGCACGCCGGCCGAACCGCGCATCCAGGCGGCGCGGGCGAATGCGGCGCCGTCGGGCGCCTCGGCCTCGATCGTGCGGCCGAACATCCTGTGCAGCAACGGCGTGATCCACGTCGTGCAGGGCGTGCTGATCCCGGCCTGATCGCGCCCCGATCCCGGTTTCGCCGGGATCGGGCTGCGCTTTTGTTGATCCCTCAGGCGGTGGGCGGGCCGCGTCCGCGGCCCTTGCCTGCGCGCCGGGTGCTGGCGGTCCCGGCGCGGCTGATGGGTTGGGCGCGGTCGCGCTGTGCGCTCCCGGATCGCGCGGAGCGCGATCCGAGTCTTTGTGATGACCCTCGGGCGGCGGGCGGGCCGATCAGCCCGGCGCGCCGCCGCGCTTCCAGGTCAGTACCAGCACGTCGCGGCAGGACGGCAGCGCATCGTCCACCGGCGCCACGGGCGTCACGCCGTGGCGCACGCGCGGGTCGTCCAGCAGCGCGGTGTCCAGCGGGTCGCGCAGGACGAACTGCGCCAGGCGACGGCCGTCATCATCCTCGATCACCGTCTCGCCGCCGCTGAGGTTGGTGCGCGCGATCATCGTGATCAGCACCACATCCACGCCGTCATGATGCACGCCTTCGGGCGTCGGAAAGCCGGGGGCGCCGGCGGCGGCCTCGATGCGGAACTGGTGCGCCTCGACGAACCAGGGCTGCGCGCCGTGCAGCGAATCCGCCAACGCGCGGCCAAGGTCGAGCATCGCCACCAGCGGCGCACAACTCGCCACCGCATCCTCCATCGGTGCGAACCAGCGATCCACGCCGCCATTCAGCGTATTGTGCACCACTGCCTGGAAATGCGGACGGTGCGCGCCGCGCAGATGGCCCGGCACGCCCGGCTCGGCGGTGAAGTTCGCGATGCGCCGGCGCCGATACCGCCCGCCGTCGCGCATGAAGGCGTCGGTCTCCAGCCGGTTCCAGGAGGCAAAGAACGGCGCCAGCGCATCCGCCTGGCCGCCCGGCCCCATCAGGCCCACCATCTGCGCGCCCGTGACACGGGCGAAGCCGCGCCCGGCAACATCGGCCAGCGGTCCCGCGGGCAGCGTCATGGCGTCCGGCCCCCCTGGGACGGCGGCGTGGCATCCCGCGCGCCGATCGGCGGTGCCACGTCCCGCGCGCCTATCGGCGGTGCCACGTCCCGCGCGCCTATCGGCGCGACCTCCTGCGTCATGCCGGCCAGCACCTCGGCGATGTGGCGCACCTGCACCGCGCTGCCCTCGCGCGTCAGGCGGCCGGCCATGTTCAGCAGGCAGCCCATGTCGCCGGCCAGCAGCGTGCCGGCGCCGGTCGCCGCGATGTCGCGGCACTTGTCCGTCACCATGCGGGTCGAGATGTCCGGATACTTCACGCAGAAGGTGCCGCCGAAGCCGCAGCAGATCTCGGGATCGGCCATCTCCGCCAGAGTCAGGCCCTGCACGCCGGCCAGCAGCGCGCGCGGCTGCGCCTTCACGCCCATCTCGCGCAGGCCGGCGCAGGAATCGTGGTAGGTGACGGTGCCGTCGAAGCGCGCATCGACCGTCGCGACGCCCCGCACGTCGCGCAGGAAGGACACCAGCTCGTGCGTGCGGCCCGCCAGCTCCTGGGCCTTCGCGCGGGCTTGCGGATCGTCCTCGAACAGGGTCGGGAGGTGATGGGCCAGCATGCCCGCGCAGGACCCGGACGGTGCGACGACATGGTCGTAGCCGGCGAAGGCATCGATGATTCCGCGCGCGAGGTCGCGTGCCGTCGCGCGGTCCCCGGCATTGAAGGCGGGCTGGCCGCAGCAGGTCTGGACCGGCGGCACCTCGACCACGCAGCCGGCCTGTTCCAGCAGGCGGATCGCCGCGAAACCCACGCTGGGTCGATAGAGGTCGACCAGGCAGGTGACGAACAGCGCGACGCGCGGCTTGGGCGTGGACATGCGCGCAGAATAGGCATCGTCCCCGCTGCCCGCACAGCCCCGCTGTCCCGCGCCGCGCGCCGCCCTGCCATTCCGCGTCCGAAGCACCGGGCCGGCGGCCCCGCTAACACGGATCGTGCGACGCACGATCCGGGAGCGCACGGCGCGACCGCGCCCAACCCGCCCGCCGCGCCGGGCCCGCCAGTCCGCGGCGCGAAGGCAAGGGCCGCGGACGCGGCCCGCCCGCCGCCTGAGGGTCATGCAAACACTTCGGATCGTGCGCAGCGCGATCCGGGAGCGCGACTGCGCGACCGCGCCCAACCCGCCCGCCGCGCCGGGCCTGCCAGTCCGCGGCGCGAAGGCAAGGGCCGCGGACGCGGCCCGCCCGCCGCCTGAGGGATCAATTCAATCTCTGCCGCAGTTCCTCGACCAGGCTGCGGATGCGCAGCGCGGCCTCGCCCTCCGGCACCAGCACCAGGAAGCGGTCGAGACAGCCCAACGCGGCGCCGATCCGGTCCAGGCGCTGGTTCATCAGCCCTGCCTCGCGCCACAGCGCCGCGGCATCGGGCGCCAGGCGCAGCATGTCCTCGGTGCAGGCCAGCGCGCCTTCCAGCGCGCCGGCCCGCAGGCGCCGCAGCTTGATGTTGTTCTGCAGGCGTAGCAGCACGTCGCGCTTGCCCATGGGCCGCAGCAGCCCGGGGCGCAGCTCGGCCGCCTCGCCCTCGACCCGCTTCAGCAGGCTGCGCAGGGCGGGCGCTTCCAGCGCGGTGCCGCCGGCGAAGACATCGACCAGCGCCTGGCCGCGCGTGCCTTCCACCGCCAGCAGGAAATGCCCCGGGAAATCGACGCCATGCGCCGCCCAGCCGGCGGCCTCCGCGGCGTGCAGCCACAGGATGCCCAGCGCCACCGGCAATCCGCGCCGGCGTTCCAGCACGCGGATCAGGTTGGCATTCGCCGGGTCGTCATAGGTCTGGGTGTCGCCGGCCAGGCCGAATTCGCCGTGCAGCACGGCCAGCAGGCGTTCGCGCCGCGCCTGCGGGTCGCCGGCATCGGCGGCGTGGTCGGCTGCGGCGGCGCCGACCGCGGCGCGGGCGATCGCGGTCAGCGTCGCGGCGGCGTCGCGCCAGTCGGCGTCGGGCGCATCCACCCGGGCGAATTGCAGCGCGGTGGCGGCCAGGTCGATCTCGGCGTCGGGCAATTGGCCGGCGGCCTCGAGGGCGGCGCGGGCCTCGGCCCCTGTGGCGGACGGCATGGCGACAGTGTTGCGGCGCCGAGCGGCGACATCAAGGCGGTCGGTTGCCATGGCGCGCGACAGCCGGACCGCGCGTCTCGTGAATCGAAAGAAATCTTGTTTTCGAGAGTTTCACGATTTATTAATCAATTCGAAGCGCCGCGCACGATCTCACGCCACGCCACGCGCCCAGTCGGAGAAACGCCATGCGTCACCCCATCCACGGCCTGCGCAGGACCGTCCCTGCCGCCGGCGCCTTGCTCGGCCTGCTGGCGCTGGCGGGCTGCGGCAGCGCCCTGTCCGACAGCTCGGCGCTGGGCGGGGAGGCCCGTCCGGCCGCCTACCCCGGCCGCATCACGCTCAATTCCCAGCCGGCCGGCGCGCGGTGCATCCTCACCAATACCGCCGATGGCAGCCGCATCGGGGAGGTCACCACGCCTGCCCAGGTGCCGCTGGCCCGCGGCACCGCCATCATCGAGGCCGCGTGCAGCGCGCCGGGTCACCTGGAGACCACCCTCGCGCTCCGCCCCGTGCGCGACTTCGCGGAAGGGATCCACCATCCGCAGCCGGTCGGCACCGGCGCCATCCAGAATGCCGCGGTGGTGCGCAGCGGCAGCACGCGCCGCTACAACGACACCACGGTGATGCTGCCGCCGCAGTCCTTCCCGTCGGCCGAGGCGCGCGACGCCTGGTTCACCGACCGCGCCAGTGCCATCCGCGCCGCGGCGGCGCCCAGCATCGCGCGCGCGCAGCGGGCGTCGAACGCCACCATCGACACGCCGCAGGTGCTGCAAGGCTACCTCGCGGCGGACCTGGCGGCGCTCGACCGGCAGAAGGCGGCGGCCATCGTCGCGGCGCCGGCCGCCGAGGCCGCGCCGGAGGCGCCCGCCCGGCGCCGCCGGTAGAGCCGATCCCGATCCGGTGGAGTCCACCTGGTCGGGTAAGGATGCTCGCAAAAGCACTGGCCTAGAGACGGCAACGCGAGCCAAGGCGCGCGTGGCCGGCGCTCGCGAACCGAGGACCGGGGAGGGCACCTCCCGCGCATGCACGCCCGGGGCGCTTGGCGCAAGACGCCCTACCGCAGCAGGACCGGCAGCAGGGCGTCGAGCCGCACGATGCCCTCGGGCGTGGCGCGCAGGCGGCCCTCGGGGGTCCAGGCCAGGTAGTCCTCGTCCAGCAGCGCGGCGAGCATCGCGGGATCCACCGCGGCGGCGAAAGCCAGGCCGGACCGGGCGGCGATCCGCGCGGGGTCCACGCCCTCGGCCAGGCGCAGGCCCATCAGCAGCGCCTCCCGCGCACGGTCCTGCGGGGGCAGTACCTCCTCCTCGGTCGCCGCATGGCCGTGCTGTTCGACGCGCCGGGCCCATTCCTCCGGCGCGCGGTGCCGGCGCGTGGCCACCATGCGGCCGTCCAGCAGCAGCCGCTGATGCGCCCCGGCGCCGATGCCGAGGTAGTCGCCATACCGCCAATAGGCCAGGTTGTGCCGGCTTTCCGCGCCGGGCCTGGCGTAGTTGCTGACCTCGTAGGGCAGCAGGCCGAAGCGCGCGGCTTCCTCGGCGGTGGCATGGTACAGGCGGGCGGCGTCGTCGCCCTCGGGCAGCGCGAAATCGCCGCGCGCATGCAGCGTGGCGAATTGCGTGCCGGGCTCGATGGTCAGCTGGTAGAGCGAGAGATGATCCGCCGCCAGCGCCAGCGCACGGCGCAGCTCGGCCCGCCAGGCGGCCTCGGCCTGGCCGGGGCGGGCGTAGATCAGGTCGAAGGACAGGCGCGGGAAGATCGCACGCGCGGCCTCCAGCGCGGCGATCGCCTCGCGCGCATCGTGCTTGCGGCCGAGGAAGCGCAGCGCCTCCCCCTCCAGCGACTGCACACCCAGGCTGGCGCGGTTCACCCCGGCGTCGCGAAAGGCGGCCAGGCGCCCGATCTCGACGCTGGTGGGGTTGGCTTCCAGCGTGACCTCGATTTCCGGCGCGGCATCGAACAGCGCCCGCGCATCGGCGATCAGCGCCGCCACCGTGTCGGGCGACATCAGCGATGGCGTGCCGCCGCCGAAGAAGATGCTCGCGAGCGGACGGCGGCCGACCCGCGCGGCCTCATGCGCCAGTTCGCGCCGCAGCGCGTCACGGAAGCGGGCCTCGTCCACGCTGTCGCGCACATGGGAATTGAAGTCGCAATAGGGGCATTTCGCCGCGCAGAAGGGCCAGTGGATATACAGGGCGAGGGGCTCGGTCACCGGCGGCATATGGTCCGCCCGCGCGGTCCTGTCGAATGGCACGGGGCGGGCGGGGGCGCATGCGGGCGGCGCGGCGCGCATCGCGTCGGGATGCGATCGGGCCTTCCGTTCCTGCCGGCGCCGCCGCATAGCCTGGATGTCCTTCGAACAGGAAAGCCGATGCCCCGGATCGCCGCGCTCCATGCCGCCCTTCTTCTGGCTGTGTTCCTGGTGCTGACCCTGCGCGTGCTGCGCGCGCGCTTCAGCACGCGGATCGTGCTCGGGACCGGCGGCGATCGCGCGCTGGAACGCGCGGCGCGCGTCCATGCGAACTTCGCCGAATACGTGCCGATCTTCCTGGCGGCGCTGCTGGCCGCGGAGCTTTGCGGGGCGCCGGGCTGGGCGCTGCACGCCACCGGCGCGGCGATGCTGGCCGGGCGCGTGCTGCACGCGGTGGGGATGTCGCGCGAGCCGGACATCGTGCCGTTGCGCGCGGCGGGGATGGTGCTGACGCTGTTCGCGCTGGCCCTGGCCGCCGTGCTGGCGCTGGGCGCCGCGATCGGGCTGTGACGGGCAGGGGAGCGGCCGGCGCCGGGCTCCGGGACGCGCCGGGCGGCGCAGTCTCGAACGACTCCTGAACGGGCCGCCGGCCCGGCGTCGGCGCGCCTGTGCGCGTCAGGGCGACAGCGTTCCATGGCGGGCGATCCGCCGCCTTGCCCGCCCGCGGCGCCGCACCGGCCGAGGCCTTGCGGGGGTCGCGACCGAGAGCCCCACCCCTTCGAACCGCATCCATCACGCGGATGAAGTTGCGCCCAGGCAGCAGGCCCGGACGCGATGCAGCGAGCCGCTGCGATCGGGCACGATCCCGTGGCGTTGCACCGCACCGCCACGGGAGACGAGGGAATTGCTTCCCCCGCCGCTGCTTCGCTACGCGCTGGCGGTGCCGGCCTGGCGACGTGCCAGGCGGCCCAGCTCCAGCGCATGCGCCCCGGCGCCCAGCCCCGCCTGCACCAGCAGCGCCGCCGTCCAGAAGGCAGGGAATTCCCAGCCGCCGCGCGGGTTGCCGAACATCCAGCCATTGGGCAGGTGCTGGATCGTGGCGCCGACCAGGATCGGGATCGACAGCAGGCTCACGGTCCGCACGCCCACGCCGGCGATCAGCGCGAGGCCCGCGCCGATCTCGGCGAAGGTGACGATCGCGCCGAAGATCGGCGGATAGCCCAGCGAACCGAAGAACCCCATCGTGCCCGCCAGCCCGAAGGTGCCGAGCTTCAGCAGCCCGCCATGGGCCAGGAACAGCAGCCCCATGCTGACGCGCAGCAGCAGGGCGGCATAGGGGGTGGTGGTCTTCACGTCGGTCATCGTCGTGGTCCTTGTGTGCGCCCCGGTGGGGCGGCGATGGCGCGGACAATGCCTCCGGCGGCCCCGCTGCTTCCAACGCCGCTTCGGAACGTCCATCATCACCGGCAGGAATGGCTGATCTCTCGACCCTCGACCTCAACCTGCTGCGGGTGTTCGACGCGGTGGCGCGCGAGCGGCACGTCACGCGCGCCGCGCAGCGGCTGAACCTGTCGCAGCCGGCGGTCTCCAACGCGCTGGCCCGGCTGCGCGCGGCGCTCGACGACGAATTGTTCCTGCGCCGCCCCGGCGGGGTCGAACCCACCGCACTCGCGCTCGCCCTCGCCGGTCCGGTCGCCGAGGTGCTCGACCGGCTGCGCGAGACGCTGGCCGTCAACGCCCCCTTCGACCCGGCCACGAGCGACCGCGTCTTCACCGTGGCGTGCAGCGAATATGCCGAGGCGGTGCTGGCCCCCCGCCTGCTGGAACGCATGGCGCGCGAGGCGCCGGGCTGCCTGCTCGCGATCAGCCACGCCGACCGCACCAACTGGCAGGCGCTGCTGGACCGCGGGGAGGCCGCGCTGGCGATCGGCGTGCTGCCCGAACCGCCGGCGATCTACACGCGCATCCGGCTGCTGCCGGAAGGCTTCCTGACGCTGATGCGGCCGGGCCATCCGCTGGCCACCGGCGTGCTGACCGAGGACCGGCTGATCGGCTACCCGCACCTGCTGCATTCACCCAACGGATCGCGCGACGGCGCGCTGGACGTCGCACTCGCCAGCCGCGGCAAGCGGCGCCGGCTGGGGGCGGTGGTCGCCCACCTGTCCGCAGTGCCCGAGATCCTGGCGCGCACCGACATGGTGATGACGCTGTCAGGCCGCCTGGCGCAACGGCTGGCCGAGGCCCACGGCCTGGCCCTGCGCGAATCGCCCATCGAGATGCGCCACACCCGCCTGTCGCTGATCTTCCACCGCCGCTTCGAAAGCGACGCCGGCCACGCCTGGCTGCGCCGGCTGATGCTGGCGGTGGCGCGGGAAGTGCCGGCCATGGAGGGCGTGGACGGGGGAGGCGCTGCCTCCCCCGAACCCCCTCCGCCAAGGGCTTAAGGCCCTTGGATCCCGCAACTTCAATCGGGGGATTTGGGGAGGGGCATGGCGTGCCTGTCGCGATGGCGGTGCCGTCGATGCCCCTCCCCGAATCCCCCGATCAGGTATTGGTGTCCAGAGCGACCGTCTTGCGGGTCAAGCGTTTTGCCATGGACGTTGCGCCTTGATGATCGCGTTGAGGATGGTGAGCAGGCGGCGCAGGCAGGCGATGAGGGCGACTT
>NZ_CAKKLX010000024.1 GCF_918698155.1 Roseomonas sp. CECT 9278 | reverse complement strand
CGGCCTGGCGCCGGGGCCGGCCGGCGCGACGGCCGCAGCAGGCCTGGCCCTGCCCGCGCCGCCGCCGCTGCCGCGGCTTGCCGACCTGCCGCCGGACCTGGCGGCTGTCGCGCGGGCGCTGGCGGCGCAGCACGGATTGTCGGACCCGGCCGTGATGCCGAGCCTGTACCTGCATCTCGCGCAATGGCCGTCGGTGCTGGAGGCGCTGCCGGCGACGCTCGCACCGCTGTTCCACGATGGCGCACTGGTCCGCGCCCGCGATGCGGCGATCGCGGCGGCCGAGGCGCAAGCACCGGGGCTGGTCGGCGCGCTCGGCGCGGCCCCGCCGGCGCCGGCGGGGCTCGCGCCGTTCCTCGCGACCCTCGGTATCTTCACGCGGGAAGTGATCCCCGGGATGGTGCCGGTCGGCCTCGCGCTGCGGCGCGCGCTGGGCGGCTGACGCGGATCAGTTCACCTGCGCCCCGGTGGCGCGGACGATGGCGCCCATGCGCTCGCTCTCGCCAGCCATCCATTGCGCGAATTCGGCGCGGCGCATCACGCGCGGCACCGATCCGCCGGCGGTGATGCGCTGGATCAGTTCAGGCTCCGCCAGCGAGGCCGCCAGCGCCTCATCCAGCCGCGCCAGGATCGGCTCCGGCACACCCGCGGGCGTGCACAGGCCGAACCAGCCGGTGGTGGTCACGTCCACGCCCTGCTCGCGCATCGTCGGCAGGTCGGGGAAGGCCGGCACGCGATCGGGCCCGCTGACGGCGATCGGGCGCATCCGCCCCGCCTGCGCCATGCCCGACACCGCCGAGATCGACTGGAACAGCACATCGAGCCGCCCCTCGATCAGGTCGGTGTTCATCTGCCCGGCCTGGTTGTAGGGCGCGTGCACGATCTCGATGCCGGTGATCAGGCCGAACTGCGCCGCCGCCAGGTGCTGCGACGACCCGATGCCCACCGACCCGAAGTTCAGCGGCCGCCCGAGCCCCTTCGCCCAGGCGACGAAGGCGGCCAGGTCGCGCGGCGGGATCGTGGGCGGCACCACCACGATATTCGGCACCAGCGCGATCAGCCCGACCGCCGCGAAGTCGCGCTGCGCATCGAAGGGCATGTTCGCGTGCAGCCAGCGATTCGCGGCGTGGGAGGCGATCGACGCCAGGCCGATCGTGTAGCCATCGGGGGCGGCGCGCGCGACCGCGGTCATGCCGATATTGGTGCCCGCGCCGGGCCGGTTCTCGACCACGACCGGTTGGCCGATGCGCGCCGACACGCGGTCGGCCACCAGGCGCGACAGCACGTCCCCCGCGCCGCCCGCCGGCCCCGGGTTGACCCAGCGCACCGGCCGGTCCGGCCAGGCGCCCTGCGCGCGCGCGGCAAGGGGCAGCGTGAGGGCGGGCGCGGCGATCAGCAGGCTGCGGCGATTCATCGGCGGCGGTCTCCGGCGCGGGGCGGCGTGCCCCGGGATGGGCGCATGCCTAGCACGCTGCGTGCCGCATCGCGCCTGCCTTCGATCCCGGCCGCACGGGCCGGCCCGGGGCCGCACCGGCGAGGGCTGGCGCCGGCGCGCGCCTGTGGCAGGCTCGCGCCCACGACGCATCAGGAGCAGGGCGATGGGCAAGGACGCATTGGGCTGGCGCAGGCTGTTCGGCGTGATGGGGCCGTCCACCAACACCATCGTGCAGCCGGATTTCGACATGATGCGCCCGGCCGGCGTGACCAACCACTACAGCCGCATCTTCACGCCCAATGCCGATGCCGTCTCGAACGAGACCTTCCGCGCCGGGGCGGAGCTGATCGGCGCGAATACGCTCGATGCCGTGCGCTCGGTGATGACCTGCGGGCCCGACTACCTGGTCATGGGCATGTCCGCCGTCACCTTCTTCGATGGCGCGCGCGGCGCCGATCGCTTCATCGCGCAGGTCAAGGATTTCTCCGGCCTCGATATCTCGGTGGGGTCGCATTCCTGCACGGCGGCGCTGCAGGCGCATGGCGGGGTGAAGCGCCTGGCGGTGCTGTCGCCCTACTGGCCGGCCATGAACACGGAAGTCGCGCGGTATTTCGGCGACATGGGGTTCAGCGTGGTGCGCGACATCGCCATGCAGGCGCGCTCCTGGACCGGCATCGCGCAGATCACGTCCAGGCAATGCGTCGAGGCGCTGAAGCGGCTGGATGGCGACGACGTGGACGCGATTATCCAGGTCGGCACCAACCTGTCGATGGTCAAGCTGGCGGCGATGGCGGAGCTGTGGCTCGGCAAGCCGGTCATCGCCATCAACGCCGCCACCTACTGGCACGCGCTGCGCGCCAACGGGATCATGGACCGGGTCGAAGGCTGCGGGCGGCTGCTCGAGGAATTCTGATGCCGATCCGCCACCAGCACCGTCGCGCCCCGCCGCAGCGCCACGATGCGCCGGGGGCGGGCCCATGACGCCGGCCTTCGAAGCGCATGCCGTCGAACCGCTGGACGAGGCGCAGAGCGCGGCGCGCGCCGCCGGCTTCCTCGCCGCCATGCGCCGGCGGCGCACGGTGCGCGACTTCTCTGCCCGGCCGGTCCCGCGCGCGCTGATCGAAGCCGCGGTGATGACCGCGGCCAGCGCGCCTTCCGGTGCCAACCAGCAGCCATGGACCTTCGCCTGCGTGGCGGACCCGGCGCTGAAGGCACGCATCCGCGCCGCCGCCGAGGCCGAGGAACGCGCCTTCTACGCCGGGCGCGCCGGGATGGAATGGCTCGACGCGCTGGCCCCGCTCGGCACCAATTGGGAAAAGCCCTTCCTCGAGACCGCGCCCTGGCTGATCGTGGTCTTCGCGCAGCGCCACGGCATCGGGCCGGACGGCCAGCGCGTGAAGCACTACTACGTGCCCGAGAGCGTGGGGATCGCCTGCGGGTTGCTGATCGCCTCATTGCATCTCGCGGGGCTGGCGACACTCACGCACACCCCGTCTCCCATGGGGTTCCTGGCCGAGGCCTGCGGCCGTCCGGATCACGAGAAGGCGCTGATGGTCATCGTCGCCGGCCACCCCGCCGAGCCGTGCCGGGTGCCGGTGATCACGAAGAAGGCGCTCGACCAGGTCGCGGTGTTCCTTTGAACGACGACGGCATCCGCGACCTCCTGCTCGCCACCCGCCGCATCGCCGTGGTCGGCGCCTCCGACCGTCCCGCCCGGCCGAGCAACGGCGTCTTCCGCTTCCTGCTCGACCGCGGCTACGACGCGCTGCCGGTCAACCCCGCGCTGGCCGGGCGCCCCGTCCACGGCATCCCGGCGCTGGCCGCGCTCGACGACGCCGCGCCGCTCGACATGGTCGACATCTTCCGCCGCTCCGCCGAGGCCGGCGCCGTGGTGGACGACGCCATCCGCCTGGGCGCGCGATCGGTCTGGCTGCAGCTTGGCGTGATCGACGATGCCGCCGCCGCGCGGGCGCGCGCCGCGGGCCTGGCGGTGGTGATGGACCGCTGCCCCGCCATCGAATGGCGCCGCCTGGGCCTGCCGCCCCGCATCATGGCGGGTGCGTGACAGGCGCCCCACCACATCTTGAATCGGTCCCTCCAGCGGGCCATGTCGCGCCGCGTCGGGTGAGCGGGCCGAGCACAGGCGGCGCCCCCTGCCATGTCGGGAGAGGATTCAAGCGATGACGGACGAGGAACGGCGGATCATCACCGCCTTCGTGGAACGCATGAGCGGCGCCGCGCCGATCGCGCAGGCGCCCTCCGGCCCCTGGGGCGCCACCGGCCCGGCGCGCACGCCCGAGCTGCCGCCGATGGACCCGGAGGCCGATCGGCTGATCGCCGACCTGTTCGCCCGCCATCCGCAGGCGCGCTACCGCATCACGCAATCCGCCTTCGCCCAGGAAGCGGCGCTGATCGAGGCCACCAACCGCATCCAGCAGCTGGAATGGGAGGTCGAGAACGCGCGCCGCCAGGGCCAGGCGCAGGCCGCGCAGGCGGGTGGCGGCGGGCTGTTCGGCGGCATGTTCGGCGGGCGGTCCAACGCGCCGATGCCCCCGGCGATGCCGCCGCGCCCGCAGCCGCAATACCCGCCGGGCTACAACCCGCAGGCGATGCAGCAGCAGACGCGCGGCGGCATGGGCTTCCTCGGCACGGCGGCGGCCGCCGCGGCGGGTGTCGCGGGCGGCATGCTGCTGGGCAACATGCTGATGGGCGCGCTGGGCGGCGGCGGTGCGGCGCAGGCCGCGGCTGCCGGCGGCCTCGGCACCGGCGGGACCGATGCCACGCCGACCGCCGGCGCCGACGACGGCGGCTGGGGCGGTGGCGAAAAGGCCCCGGCCGACTCCGCCTGGGGCCAGGACGCCGCGGCCGAGCCGCAGGACGCCTGGGGCGCCGCCGATGACGGCGGCGGCTGGGGCGGCGACGAGGAGATCTGATCCCGCCCAGCGGGTCGGGACCGGGCCGGACCCTGCGGGGTCCGGCCCATTTCATTTGCGGGCATCATTGACGCGCCAGGCGGCATGATGGTTCCTCATGCCATGCGCGTCCCGGATCTCGACCTCGACCTGCTGCGCGGCTTCGTCACGGTGGCCGAGCGCGGCGGCTTCACCGCGGCGGGCCTGGCGCTCGGCCTGACGCAATCGGCGATCAGCCTGAAGGTGAAGCGGCTCGAGGAGATCCTGGGCAGGCGCGTGCTCGACCGCGGCGGGCGCGGCGTGACCCTGACGCGCGATGGCGAGACGCTGCTGGCCTATGCGCGCCGCATCCTGGCGCTGAACGACGAGGCGGTGCGCCGCATGATCGCCCCGCCGGTCGCCGGCCGGCTGCGCCTGGGCGTGGCGGACCACTTCATCCCGCGCAACCTGGCCCCGGTGCTGGCGCGCTTCGCGCAGACCTATCCGGAGGTGCGCCTTGAAGTCGAAGTCGGGCGCAGCCACGACCTGCGCGCCGCGATGGCCGATGGCGCGCTGGATTTGGTGCTGGGCAAGCGGCGCGACGGTGAGACCGAGGGCCGGGCGATCTTCACCGAGACCATCATCTGGGTCGCGGCACCCGGCTGGACCCCGCCGCCCGACCGCGCCCTGCCGGTGGCGATGCTGCCGCAGGGCTGCATGTTCCGCGACCGCGCGCTGGCCGCGCTCGCCCGCGCCGGCATCGCCTGCGAGGTGCTCTACACCTCGGCCTCGTTGCTGGGCGTGGCGGCGGCATCGCAGGCGGGCTTCGCCGCGACGGTGCTGGGCCGGTCCGGGCTGCCGCCGGGCCTCGAGGAACTGCCCGGCCTGCCGCCCTGCGGCACCGCCGAGATGTGCCTGTTCGGCGACGCCGAGGGGCGCTCGGCGCTGGTCGACCCGCTGGTCGGCTTCATCCGCGACAGCCTGGCGCCGCGCGCCGCCTGATCAGGGCTGCCAGGCGCCGTCGGCAGGGAGCGTCCCGTCCAGCAGCACTTCCTCCAGGAAGCGCGCCAGGGCATTGCGCTGGAACAGCCCGGCCACGACGCCGTGCAGCGCGACGCCCCGCACCACCAGCACCTCGCTGCCCGGCACCGTCATCGCCAGCAGGCGGCTGCGCACGCAGTCGCGCAGGAAATCCTCGCCATGGGCGCAGACCAGCCGCGTGGCCGCCTTCGGCGTGCCGGCGCGCAGCGCGTCGAAAACATAGCGGTCGATCGGCGTCGCGGCGTGGCGCAGCGGCATGCCGCGCGGATGCAGCCCGCCCAGCGACACCGCGACCCCGGCGCCGATCAGCGGACCGAAGGCCAGCGCGGCGGCGCCGCCGGAACTGGCCCCGATGCAGGCCGCCCCGGAATAGCGCGCCATCGGCAGGTCTGTCGCGATGCGCGCCGCCAGCGCCGGCAGGTCCGCCGCATAGCCGGGCAGCCCGGCGAGGAAGGCGAGCCGGTCGGGATCGCGCAGCACCAGCACGTCGCAGCGGTCCGCCGGCAGCCCCTGCAGGAAAGGCCCCAGCGGCAGCATCATGCGCTTCGCCACGCCCGCGAAGGCCACCACCAGCGCACGCGGCGCGCCGGGCGGCGCCGAGCCCTCGAAGAACGACACCTCGGGCGCCAGGGCACGGCGCCGGAAGGGCTGGATCGGATCGCGGATGCGCCGGCACATCGCCGCCAGCTTGTCGACCCAGTCGCGCGACGCATCCGGCAGGCCGGCGGCGCGCGCGTGCAGCGCGTCGATCTCGGCCGGGCTCAGCTCGTTCTCGGCCTCGATCTGCAGCCGGTAGCGATCGGCGGTCGTCGCGCAACGCGCCAGTTCGGCGACGACATCCATCAGCCGCGCAGGGCGAGATGCGTGGCGAGCGCGCCGACCGAGGGATGGTCGAGCAGCTCGCCCTCGGTGACCTCGAACCCGGCCTCGACCTGCATCCAGATGCACAGCTCCATGCGCGCCAGCGAGTCGAAGCCGAGCTCCTCGAAGCTGCAATCCGCCGCCGGATCCGCGAGCCGCGCGAGCAGGGCCGGATCGTTCACGGTCACCACCGGATTGGCGCGCACGCCGGTGGCCACCAGGTCGCGCAGGCGGGCGGCGTGATGCGGTGGCGGGCTGGGCTGGTGGTCCATGGTCGTGGCGTCGTGTCCCGGCGGTCTCAAGGTCGCGCAATGTGACGAGCCGCCCAGCTTCGGGCAAGGCGCAACGCCAATCCCAACCTGGGGTTGATCGACGTGCCGCGCGCCATCAAGGCAGACGTTGGGCCAGCCGCGGCAGGTCGCCCCGCAGCCCCCGGCCCCGCGGCAGCGCCGCCACCATCGGCGCCTGCGCGCGACAACTGCCACGCGGTCGATGCGCTGGCACAGCGCCAGCGCGCCCCGGCGTGGCGCCCGCGCCGTTTCGTACGGCGATCAGCCGCGCGGTGGTCAGGCGCGCCGCCACCCCGCGCCGGCGCCGGCCTGCCGGTCAGCGCTGCGACCAGGGCGTGCGCTGGTACAGGGTGCGGTAGCCCTCCTGCAGGCCGCGCAGGCGGGTGAACCAGGCCTCGCCGCCTTCCGGGCGCGGTTCGGTGAAGCGGGCGCGGAAGGCGCTGACGAAGGCAGGGTCTCGCACCACGTCGGCCATCGCCTCGCGCAGCTTGGCCAGCACCGCGGGCGGCACGCCGGCCTGCGTGACCAGGCCGCGCTCCGAGGCCATCTCGACATCGAAGCCCAGTTCCTTGAGCGTCGGCACGTCGGGCCGGAAGGAACTGCGCGCCGCACCCGCCATCGCCAGGGTCCGCAGCTTGTCGCGATTGGCCGAGACCGGGCCGAGGTTCAGCCCCATCGCATCGACCTGCTTGCCGAGCACCGCCGCCATCAGCTGCGGGTCGCCCTGGAACACCACATGCACCCAGCGCGTGCCGGTCGCCGCCTGCAGCAGCACCAGCTGCAGGTGGTCGTCGGTGCCGACACCGGGCGAGGCGTAGGTGATGGTCTCGGGCCGCGCGCGCGCCGCGGCGACCAGGTCGGGCAGCGTGCGATAGGGGCTGTCCTCGTGCACGGTGATGGCGGTCGGGTCGGTGACCAGGTTCGCGATGCCGGCGAAGTCATCGAGCTTGAACTGCGCGCTGCGTTCGATCGGGATGGTCAGCAGCCCGGGCATGTTGGTGGTGCCGAGCACATGCCCATCCGGCCGCGCCCGCGCGACCGAGGCGAGCGCGACCTCGCCCCCCGCGCCGGGGCGGTTCACCACCACCACCGGCCCGCCGAGGCGCCGTTCCAGCATGGGTGCGATGGCGCGGGCATCGAGGTCGGTGGCGCCGCCCGGGACGAAGCCGACGACGATCTCGACCGGCTTCTCCGGCCAGCGATTGGCCTGCGCCAAGGCCGGCGCGATGCCCGGCGCGGCGAGGCCGGCGCCGGCGGCCAGCAGTGTTCTTCTTGTCGTTGTCATGACGTCCTCCATGCAGTGCTTTGCGCCAGCATGGCATGGGCCGGGCGGCGCCGCGAGGTCAGGGCCCGCCCGCCACCCGCGCCAGTTCGCGGCGCAGCACCTTGCCCTGCGCGTTGCGCGGCAGGGCCGGCACCACCACGATGCGGCGCGGCGCGCGCATGCCCAGCCGCGCGCGGCAATGCGCCAGCAGCGCCGCGGCATCGAAGCCCTCGCGCACCACCGCCGCCAGCACCGGGATCTCGCCGAAGGCCGCCGAGGGCAGCGGGAACACCGCGCATTCCACCAGGCCGGGGAAGCCTTCGGCGACAGCCTCGATCTCGGCGGGAAAGATCTTGATGACGCCGAGCGTCATGCGGTCATCGGCGCGCCCCGCCACCAGCAGCACGTCGCCCGGCAGCCGCCGGCCGACATCGCCGGGGTGGAACCAGCCGTCGCGGAAATACGTCGCGTCGGCCTCCGGGTCATCGAGGTAGCCATCGACCTGCGCCGGGGTGCGGAAGCGCAGCAGCCCGTCCGCATCTTCCGGCAGCGGCCGCCCGGCATCGTCCAGCGCCTCGGCCGCGACGCCCGGCAGGATCCTGCCGACGGAATCCGGGTGGTCGTCATGGTCGTGCGGGCCGGCGATGCTGACGATGCCGGCCTCGGTGGTGCCATAGACGACGTGCAGCGCGCAGCCGAGCCGGCGCTGCACGTCGCGCCGCACGGTCTGGGGCACGCGCGTGCCGGTGGTGACGATGGACGTGCCGGCGGGCCAGGCCGCATCGCCCAGCGCATCGGGCAAAGTCGCGAGGTCCCGCGGCGCCAGATGGACGCGCGTGACGCCGTGGCGCGCCACCAGCGCCGCAAGGTCGCGCGGCGGCAGGTCCTGCGCCAGCACCTCGGTCCCGCCGGTGACCAGGCTGCGGTAGCTCAGGCGCTTGCTGTGGTTGCCGTCGAAGCTCGGGCGATGCAGGAAGATCCCGCCGAAGCCGGCGATGCGCTCCGCCTGGTCGAGCAGCATGGGCTCGCGCGCGACCATCAGCTTGGGCCGGCCGGTGGTGCCGGAGGTCGCCATGACCAGTTCGCCGAAGCCGATCGGCGGCAGGCTGCCGGGCGCGTCGGCGGCGGCGGCGGCGGCCTCGCGGTCGGGGCGCACCAGCGTGGCGCCGCCCAGCGCATCGGCCGCGTCATCGGCGATGATGGCGACCACGCCGACGCGGCGCGCCAGGTCCTCGCGCAGCGGCACGGGGTCGCGCCGCGGCAGGCCGACCTGGCGGCACCCCAGCCGGATCAGCGCCAGCGAGCACAGGATATGCGTCCAGTCATCCGCAATCGTGATGCCGACCGCATCGCCGGGCGCGATCCCGGCGCGCAGGAACTGCTCGGCGAGCGCGCGCACCTCGCGTGTCACCTGCGCGTAGCCCACCGGGCCATCGGCGCGGATGAAGGCGGCGCGGTCGGGCGTGGCGCGGGCGATCGCCTCGACCCGCGCCATCATGGGCAGGTCAGGCGGCACGGGCCTCATTGCCGTCGATCCAGCGCATCAGGCGGGCCAGCCCTTCCTCCATGCCGACTTCCGGCTTCCAGCCGATGGCGGCGAAGGCTTCCTCATGCGCGATGCGGAAGGCGCCGCCGGAGGTCAGGCGCACCTTGCCCGGCGTGTCGCCGACGAATTCCGGTTCGATCGTCGAACCGGCCAGCTTCGTGACCATCTTCACCAGGTCCAGCGTGGTGATCGGCGTGGGGCCCGAGGTATTCACCGCCACGTCGGTGGCCGGCGATTCGAAGGCCATGCGGTTGGCGCGCGCGAGGTCGCCGACATAGACGAAGTGCTTGGTCTCCGACCCGTCGCCGAACACCTGCGGGCGTTCGCCGCGCTTCACGCGGTCCCAGGTCTCGATGATGTAGAGCGCATTCGCCGCGCGGTAGTGCTGGCGTTCGCCATAGACGGTGGAATAGCGCAGCACGACGTAGTCCTGCCCGAAGCGGCGCTTGGCGTCGCGGCAGAGCTGTTCGCCGATGATCTTGGTGGCGCCGTACAGGATCGCGGCCGGTGGCGCGCCGACCGAATAGAAGGGCGTGTCCTCGACCAGGTCGCCCTTCACGCCGGGGCCGTAGCCATAGACCGCGTTCGACGATGCGAAGACGACCTTGCGCACCTTGTTGGCGCGCGCCGCCTCCAGCGCGTTCTGCACGCCGCGGATGTTCACATCCAACCCGCCCCAGGGGTCGGTGTTCATGTTCAGCGTCATGTAGGCGGCGAGCAGCAGCGCGCCGTCGCAGCCTTCCATGGCGCGCAGCAGGTCGGGCAGGCGCATCACGTCGCCGCGCACGGTCTTCAGCCGCGGGTTGTCCTTGATATGCGCGATGGCCTGTTCGGAGCCCAGCGAGAAATTGTCGAACAGCACGACCTCGCGCGCGCCGGCATCGAGCAGCTCGGCCGCGGTGGCGGAGCCGACCAGGCTCGCCCCGCCCACGATGATGAACTTGTGGCCGGCGATCGGCACTGCTGCGCTCATGCGCTTCCCATCCCTCAGGTTGATGCTGCTTGGCGCGCAGCATCGCGCGGGATGGGCGGTTCGGCTAGTGTCCCGGCTCCGAAGCCCCGCGGGCTTCGTCTTCGGGCCACCAGCCCTTGCTTTCAGCGGCCTGCTTGTCCGCTGCGTGCGTGACGAAACCCACGCACTTCGCGGGCAGGACACATGAGCCGTTCCCGACCGGGCCGGCGTGCCCGGCCGGGCAACGGCGTGCGCAGCGGCGCGCGGCGCCGTCAGTCCACGGTGATGTTCGCCTGCCGGATGACGGTCGCCCAGCGCTCGCGTTCCCAGCGGATCAGCCGCGCGAAGGCCTCGCCATCCATCGAGGACGGCTCCGCGCCCTCGTCGCGCAGCCGGCGGATCACGTCGGGATCGGACAGTGCCTGGCGCATCGCGGCGAACAGGCGTTCCTTGATCGGCGCCGGCGTGCCGCGCGGCACCAGCAGGCCGTACCAGGCGGTCGCCTTGTAGCCGGGGATGGTGTCGGCGACGGTCGGCACGTTGGGCAGCACGCCCATGCGCGTCTCGCCGGTCACCGCGATGGGCCGCAACTGCCCGCCATTCAGCAGCCCGACCACGGAGGGCAGGGTGGTGATCATGAAGTGCAGATGGCCCGCGACCACGTCGGTCAGTGCCGGCGCGGCGCCGCGGAAGGGTACGTGCTCGGCGGTCAGCCCGGCCATCTGCAGCATCAGCGCCGCCGCCAGGTGGCTGGCCGACCCGTTGGATGCGCTGCCATAGGTGATGTTGCCGTTGGCGGCGCGGATCTCGGCCAGCAGTTCCGGCAGGGTCTGCGCGCGCGACTTCGGCCCGACCACCACCACCAGCGGCGCATCCGCCACCAGGCCGATGGGTTCCAGGGCACGCTCGGGGTCGATGCGCATGTTGCGGAACAGGGTGACGTTCACGCTCATGGGCCCGTGGTTGCCCATCAGCATCGTGTAGCCGTCCGGACGGGCGGTGGCCGCAGCCTCGGTGGCGATGTTGCCGCCGGCGCCGGGCCGGTTCTCGACCACCACCGGCTGGCCCAGGATGCCCTGCATCGGCCCGGCCAGCGCGCGGGCGATCAGGTCGGTCCCGCCGCCCGGCGCGAAGGCCAGCAGGATGCGCATCGGTCGGTTCGGGAAGGTGGCGTCCTGCGCGGCGGCGGGCAGGGCCATGAGGGCAGGGGCGCCGCCGAGGGCGCTCAACAGGGTGCGGCGGGTCGGCATGGGGCGGAGCCTTCCAGGTGGTGGGCCGCGCGCTGCGCGGTCGCGGTCGTCTACCGTTCCCCGCCGCCGATGGAAATGCCCGGCGCCTGCGGGCCAACCGTAACCGGGCCTCGGCTTCGCGCGAAACCGGGCCGATGACCGGCACTGCCCCCCCCAGGCCCGACACGCCATGCCGCCCCGACGCGCGGGGCATGGTTTCCGTGGTCATCCCCACGCTCAACGAGGCGCCGCGGATCGCGCCCCTGCTGGCCGCCCTCAGGGCCGATCCCTGGCCGTCGGAGGCGATCATCGCCGATGGCGGCAGCGAGGACGGCACCGCCGGCGCCGCCCGCGCGGCCGGCGCGACGCAGGTGCTGGTGGCGCCGCGCGGGCGTGGCGCGCAACTCGGCGCCGGCCTGGCGCTGGCCCGGGGCGAGGCGGTGCTGATGCTGCATGCCGATACCCGGCCGCGGCGCGGCATCGTCACCGCGGTCGGCACGGCGCTGGCGGCCGCCCCGCAGGCGGTGGGCGGGAACTTCCGGCTGCTGTTCGACGGCGGCACCGGCTTCGATGCCTGGCTCGGCGGGTTCTACGCCTGGCTGCGCCGCCGCGGCCTGTTCTACGGGGATAGCGGCATCTTCGTCCGCCGCGCCGTGCTGGAGGCGGTCGGCGGCGTGCGGCCGATTGCGCTGATGGAGGATTACGACCTGGTGCGTCGGCTGCGCACGGCCGGCCCGTTGCTGTGCATCGCCGATCCGCCACTGGTCACATCCTCGCGCCGCTTCGCCGGGCGGCATCCGGCGCGCATCGTTGCCGGCTGGGCCTGGCTGCATGCGCGGCACCTGGCGGGGGCGGATGCCGCGCGGCTCGCGCGGGCGTATGATTCGGAGCGGCGGCGATGCGCCGGCGGCTGATCCTGGGCGCCTGCGCCATCGCACCCGTGCGGGGTGAGGGCGCCGATGCGCTGGCGGCGGCCGGCTGGCGCTTCATCGCCGCGCCCGGGCGGCGCGCCGCGCGCGCCTGGCAGGAGGCCGACGCGACGCTGGTGATGGAAGCCGACCGCGCCGTGGGCTTCCTGGTGCGGCCGCTGACGCCGGCCGAGGCGCAGGCGCCGCGCCTGGCCTGGCGCTGGCGCGTCGATGCCGCGCCGCCGGCGAGCGACCTGTCGGTGGCCGGCGCCGATGACCGCCCTGCGGCGGTGCACCTGGCCTATCCGGCGGCGGGCGGGTTTCCCTCCTTCGGGTCGCTGCTGGGCCTGGGTGCGTTGTCGGGGCGGCTGCTGTCCTATGTGTGGGGCGGCACGGCCCCGCCGGGCACGCGCCTGGCGACGCCGGGCAGCCGTGGGCGGGCGGCGCAGGTGGTGCGGCGCGGGCCGGAGGCGCCGCTGGGCACCTGGCTGGCCGATGCGGCCGAACCGGCGGCGGATTTCCGCACCGCCTTCGGCGAGGCCGCGCCGGCGCCGACCCATGTCATCTTCTCGGTCGATACCGACGACCTTGGCGGGCGGGCCCTGGCACGCCTGGCCGCGCCGGAATTCCGTGACCGCTGATCGGCGCGCGGTGGTGCTGGCGCTGGCCGGCGCCGGCCTGCCGGGCCCGGCGCGGGCCAACCGGTTCGAGGCCCTGTTCGCGCCGCGCGCCCGGCTCTGGTCACGCTGGGCCGCGCATGATCCCGGCGCGACGCTGCAGGTCGACCACGCCGCCTGGGATGGCCTGCTGCGGCGCCATCGCCGCGCCGGTGCGGATGGGATCGCGCGCTTCGCCTATCGCGCCCTGGCGGCTGACGGGCGCGCGGTGCTCGATGGCTACCTGGCGATGGCGCAGGCGGTGCCGGTCTCGCGCCTGCCGCGGGACGGGCAGTTCGCCTATTGGGTCAACCTGTACAATGCGCTGACCGTGCGGGTGGTGCTGGATGCCTGGCCGGTGCGCTCGATCCGCGACATCGACCTGGGCGGCAGCCTGCTGATCGGCGGGCCGTGGGACGCGCCGCTGCTGCGCATCGAGGGCGAGGCGGTCAGCCTCAACGCCATCGAGCACCGGATCCTGCGGCCGATCTGGCGCGACCCGCGCATCCACTACGTGGTGAACTGCGCATCGCTCGGCTGCCCGGACCTGCCGGAGCGCGCCCTGACGCCCGCCAATGCCGCGCTGCTGATGGCGCAGGGCGCGCGCGGCTATGTCAACCATCCGCGTGGCGTGACGCCGGGCCGGCGCGGGCTTGCGGTGTCGAGCCTGTTTGCCTGGTTCGCCGCGGATTTCGGCGGCTGGGACGGGGTCGTGCCGCATCTGCTGGAACACGCCGCGCCGCCGCTCGCCGCGGCGATCAGGGCGGTGCCTTTCCTCGATGGCTTCGCCTATGACTGGGCGCTCAACGACGCGGCTTGAGAGGCCGCCGGCCTTTGGGGGGATTGCCTTGGCGCCGGCGGCCATGTCCCCTGCTGGCGCATGACCGATGCCCAGCCCGCGCGCCCCGTGCCGACCCTGGCCGACCTGTTCCTGACCTATGGCCGCATCGGGCTGATCGGCTTCGGCGGCATCAATGCCTGGGCGCGGCGCGTGCTGGTCGAGGAAAAGCGCTGGCTGTCCGACCAGGACTATGCCGAGACGCTGGGCCTGGGCCAGGTCCTGCCCGGGCCCAATGCGCTGAACGCCGCGATCATGGTGGGCGACCGCTTCCACGGCACGGCGGGGGCCATCGCCGCGCCGGTAGCGCTGTTCGGCGGGCCGCTGATCCTGCTGGCGGGGCTAGCGATGTTCTACGATGCCTATGGCGAGGTGCCGGTGGTCAAGGCGGTGCTGGCCGGCGTGGCGGCGGCGGCGGCGGGCATGGTGTTGGGCACCGCGGCCAAGATGACGCAGAAGCTGAAGCCGCCGCCCACGCTGCTGGCCGTGGGGGTGTGCGCGCTGGTGGCGGCGGGGGTGCTGCGCGTACCGCTGCCCTATGTGGTGCTGGGGCTGGCGCCCTTCGGCATCGCGGCGGCCTGGCGGGCGTTGCGCGCGAAATGACCGCCACGATCTTCTGGCAGCTGGTGCTGGGCTTCGGCGCCATATCCCTGGTCTCGGTCGGCGGCGGCATCGCGGTGCTGCCCGAGATGCACCGCCTGGTGGTCGATGTGCATGGCTGGATGAGCAGCGCCGATTTCGCGCAGCGCTTCGCCCTGGCGCAGGCGGCGCCGGGGCCGAACGTGCTGGTGGTGGGGCTGTTCGGCTGGCATGTCGGCGGGGTGCTCGGCATGCTGACGGCAACGCTCGCGATGACGCTGCCGACATCCTTCATGGCCTTCGGATTCTCGCGGCTGCGCGCGCGGCTGGCGGGGCGGTTCTGGCTGCGGGTGGTGGAACGCGGCCTGGTGCCGATCGCGGTCGGGCTGATCGGCGCGTCGGGGCTGATCCTGGCGCAGGGCACCGCGACGGGGTGGCTGCCGGCGGTGCTGACGGCGTGTTCGGCGGTGTTCGTGTGGCGGACGGATTTTTCCCCGTTGTGGGTGTTGGGCGCGGGTGCGGTGATCGGCGTGGCATTCCTGTGAGCATCACCACGCCGCCGCTGCGCGATGCCGCGCCGCGCGGGCTGTGCACCGATTGCGGCGTCTCCCGCATGGCGGATGCCAAGGCCTGCGGCACGGCCTGCCAGTTCATCCAGCCGGACTACGCGGCGCTGGAGGCGCGCGTGCATGGCCGCGCGCGCGACCCGGCGCGCCCGGACGAAGCGCATTTCGGCCCGTTCCGCCGCATGGTCCGCGCCGCGCTGCGCCCGCCATCGGGCGGCGCGCAATGGACCGGCATCACCACGCGCATCGCCGAACGCCTGTTGGAAACCGGCGCGGTCACCGCCGTGCTGACCATGGCGCCCGATCCGGACGACCGCTGGAAGCCGGTGCCGGTGCTGGTCACGGACGCGGCGGACCTCGCGCAGTGCCGCGGCATGCGGATGGGCTACGCGCCGCTGCTGGCGCTGCTGGAACCGGCCGCGGCGGCGGGGCACAGGCGCGTGGCGATCATCGGCATACCCTGCCAGGTCTATGCGCTGCGCGCGCTGGAAGAACGCCTCGGCTTCGAGGAGATCTTCGTCATCGGCACGCCCTGTTCCGACAACACCACCACCGGCAATTTCCACAAGTTCCTCGCACTGGTGGACCCGTCGCCGGCGACCGTGACCTACCTGGAATTCCGCGCCGACTACCATGTCGAGATCCGCCACGCCGATGGCCGCAAGCGCGAGATCCCGTTCCTGCTGCTGCCGCTGGCCGACCTGCCGGGCGATTTCTTCCCGCTGACCTGTCGCACCTGCGTGGACTACACCAACGTGCTGGCCGACATCACGGTCGGCTACATGGGCGGCACCGGCGCGCAGTGGCTGATCGTGCGGAACCCGCGCGGCGAGGCGCTGCTGTCGTTGCTCGGCGACGAGGTGCTGGTGGAAACGCCGCGCGATTCCGGCCGCCGCAGCGCCGCCGTGCGCGGCTTCATGGCGAATACCGAACGCGCCGCCGGCGGCCTGCCGCTGCGCCGCATGCCGAACTGGGCGCGCCCCATCGTGGCGTGGCTGCAGCCGCGCATCGGGCCCCGCGGCCTGGAATTCGCCCGCGCCCGCGTCGAGATGAAGGCGATCGAGACGGTGCTGCATCTGCGCCGGCAAAAGCCCGCGATGATGCGCAACATGATCCCGCGCCATGTCTGGGCGCTGGTGGAACGCTACGGGCTGAAGCCCAGCCCCGGCGAGACGCGCGACAGCCTTGCGCCGCCGCCGGCCGGCGCGCAGAAGGCCGCGACAACCGAAGGACCAAGCCCATGATGGACAAGGACGCGCTGACCGCCTGGGCGCTGGCCAACGGCTGGACGATGGTCGGCGGCAACCCCTCGCTGACCAAGCCGTCCTCGCCCAAGGAGGCGATCGTGCGGATGCTGCTGAAGGCGACGGTGGTGACGATCGAGGCGAAGAAGCCCGCCGGGAAGTGGGAGAAACTGTCCTCCGAACCCTACGGCAAGATCGAGCCCGACCCCGAGGGCGGCCCGCCCCAGGGCCTGGGCTTCGGCAAGTTCCCCAGCCTGACCATGCTGATGCAGGAAAATCGCGATCGCCAGGTGTTTGCCCGCATGGGCGGCGGCGGCTGAGATTGACCGGCGGGCGGCTGGCGCGGCACACCGGGCGTCATGTCTGACCTGCCTGACGCCCTCGCTGCCCTGCTTGGCCCGACCGGCCTGCTGACCGACCCGGCCGACATCGCCCCCGCGCTGTCCGACTGGCGCGGGCTGTATCGCGGCGCCGCGCTTGCGGTGCTGCGCCCCGCGAACACCCAGCAGGTCGCGGATTGCGTGCGGATCTGCGCGCAGGCGGGCATCGCCATCGTGCCGCAGGGCGGCAATACCTCGATGGTCGGCGGCGCGACGCCGGAGGGCAACGGGCGCTCCGTCGTGCTGTCGCTGGCGCGGCTCAACCGCATCCGAGACATCGACCCGATCGACATGACCATGACCGCCGAAGCGGGCGTGGTGGTGAAGACCGCGCAGGACGCCGCGGCCGAGGCGAACTGCCTGTTCCCGCTGTCCTTCGGCGGCGAGGGCACGGCGATGATCGGCGGCATCCTCTCCACCAATGCCGGCGGCAACACCACGGTGCGCTACGGCAATGCGCGCGAGCTGATGCTGGGCCTCGAAGTGGTGCTGCCCGACGGGCAGGTCTGGAACGGCCTGCGCCGGCTGCGCAAGGACAATACCGGCTACGCGCTGCGCCATCTGTTCGTGGGGGCGGAGGGCACGCTCGGCATCATCACCGCCGCCACGCTGCGGCTGTTCGCGCGCCCGCGGGTGAACGAGGTGCTGTTCTGCTCGGTGGCCGACGAAGCCGCCGCGCTGGCGGTGTTCCGCCGCTTCCGCGACGTGGACGAAACCGCCATCCGCGCCTTCGAATACATGTCGGGCCTGGGCGTCGATTTCGCGGTGAAGCACATCCCGGGCGTCACGCTGCCGGTGGCCGAACGCGCGGACCATTACATCCTGGTCGACCTCGCCTCCACCCGCGCCGACGCCGACCTGATGGGATTGGCTGAGCAGGTGCTGAACGCCGCGCTGGAATCGGGCGAGGTGCTGGACGCCGTGATGGGCGGCAGCGAGGCGCGGCGTGCCGCCCTGTGGCGCATCCGCGAGGAACACCCCGAGGCGCAGCGCAAGGAAGGTGCCAGCGTCAAGAACGACGTCTCGGTGCCCGTCAGCCGCGTGCCGGAGCTGATCCGCCGCGCCTCCGCCGCCTGCGAGGCGCTGATCCCCGGCATCCGCCCCGTCCCCTTCGGCCATATGGGCGACGGCAACATCCACATGAACCTGGAACAGCCGGTGGGCATGGACCCCGACGCCTTCCTCGCGCGCAGCCACGACATCATGGACACGGTGAACGCGGTGGTGCGCGACCTCGATGGGTCGTTCTCCGCCGAACACGGCATCGGCCGGCTCAAGACCGACATGATGGAAGCCTGGCGCGGCGGCGCCGAGCTCGCGACCATGCAGCAGATCAAGTCAGCGCTGGACCCGCGGGGCGTGATGAATCCCGGCAAGGTGCTGCCCTGAAGGCGCGGCGCCGGGCCGGCGCGTGACCGCCGCCGCGCGCGTCACGGTGGTGACCGTGACGCATGACAGCGCCGACGCGATCGGCGGCTTCCTCGACTCGCTGCCGGGCGCCCTGGCGCTGGTGGTCGTGGACAATGCCAGCGGCGACGGCACGGCGGATCGCGTCGCCGCCGCGGCGCCGCGCGCGACCATCATCCGCAACGCCGTGAACCGCGGCTTCGGCGCCGGCTGCAATGCCGGGATGGACCGGGCGGGCACGGAATTCGTGCTGCTGCTCAACCCCGATGCGCGCCTCGCGCCCGGCGCGATCGACGCCCTGGTGGCCGCCGCCGATGCCTGGCCCGACGCCGCCATCCTGGCGCCCGCCATCCTGGGCGCGGATGGCCGCCGCGTGCGATCCACCGATGCCGCGCAGAAGCGCCGGCGCCGCCTGCCGCGCCGGCGCGACGGCGAGCCCTGGCCGGAGGGGCCGGCCTGCGTCGAATTCGCCTCCGGCGCGGCGATGCTGCTGCGCCCGGCGGATGCGCTGCGCTTCGACGAATCGCTGTTCCTGTTCTACGAGGACGACGCCATCTGCGCCGCCGCCCTGGCCCGCGGGCGCGCGGTGATCCATGTGCCCGGCGCGGTGGTCACGCATGCCGGCGGGCGGTCCTCGGCGCCGTCGCTGCGGATCCGCTGGCGCAAGGCCTTCCACATGGCGCTGTCGCGGCAGATCTATCGCGCCCGGCACGATTCCACCGATGCCGGCGCGCGGCTGCTTCATCACGCAGGCAAGGCGGCCGGCCACGGGCTGACGCTGCGCGGCACAAGGGTGGTCGAGGACCTGGCGGGGCTGGCCGGCACCCTGGCGTGGCTGAGCCGTCCGCGCACGGGTCCGTGAGGCTTTCGGCGCCGGCCACAAACCTCTAGGTTCCCGGCGCCGATGACCAGGATCGACCGCTACCTGTTCCGCCAGCTCGCCCTCGCCCTCATTGCCGTGACGGTGGGGCTGGCGGCGCTCGTGTGGCTGACGCAGTCGCTGCGCTTCATCGAGCTGGTGCTCGACCGCGGGCTGTCGCTCGTGGTCTTCGTCGAGCTGACCAGCCTGATGCTGCCCTCCTTCTTCGCCGTCATCCTGCCGATCACCACCTTCGTGGTGGTGCTGTTCGTCTATGTGCGCCTGGCGGGCGACCGCGAACTGGTGGTGATGCGCGCGGCCGGGCTGTCGCAATGGCGGCTCGCGCGGCCGGCCGTGCTGCTCGCGACGCTCGCGACGGCAGCCTGCATGCTGCTGAACCTGTGGCTGGTGCCGGTCAGCCACACCGCCTTCCGGCAATGGCAGTTCGAGATCCGCAACCAGCTGGTCGGCGTGCTGCTGCAGGAAGGGGTGTTCAGCCAGGTGGGCAACGACCTCACGGTCTATGCGCGCTACCGCGACCCTGACGGCACGTTGCGCGGTATCCTGGTGCACGACCAGCGCGATGCCGGCGCGCCGGTCACCATCCTGGCCGAGCAGGGGCGCATCTCCGTCGCGGCATCGGGCCCGCGGGTCACGCTGCTGAACGGCGTGCGGCAGCAGGTGGAACGCGCGCCGGCCAACGCGGCGCCGGGCACGCCGCCGCTGCGGTTGAACATCCTGTCCTTCACCGAGAACAGCCTCGACCTGGCGCGCGCCTCGCGCGGGGAGGAATCGCGGTCGCGCGATTCGCGCGAGCGTTCGGTCGCGGAACTGCTCAACCCCGACCCCGAGGAAGGCCTGCGCGATCGCGAGGTGCGGCGCTATTTCGCCGAGGCGCACCAGCGCCTGTCGGGGCCGCTCACCGCGCTGTCCTTCGCGCTGGTGGGCCTGGCGGTGGCGCTGACCGGGGAATTCCGCCGCCATGGCGGCGGGCTGCGCATCGCGGTGGGCATCTCGCTGGTGGTCGGGCTGCTGGCGCTCGGGCTCACCGCGGGCAACCTCGCCGCGCGCGACAATGCCTGGGTGCCGCTGATCTGGCTGCAGACCGTGCTGCCGGGTGTGATTGCCGCCTGGTGGCTGGCCGGCGCGCCCGGCTGGCCGCGCCCCGCGCCACCCCCGGTGCCGGCCGCGCCATGACCTTCGCGCGCACGCTGATGATCTACGTCGCGCGGCGCTTCGCCACCATGACGGTGGCGATGCTGGCGGCGCTGGCGGGCCTGGTGGCGCTGTTCGACCTGATCGAATTGCTGCGCCGCGCCGCCACGCGCCAGGACGCCACCTTCGCGCTGGTCGGGCAGATCGCCGCGCTGCGGCTGCCCTTCGTCGCGATGCAGATCCTGCCCTTCGCGATCCTGCTGGGCGGCATCATCGCGTTCTGGCGGCTGACCAGGTCATCGGAGCTGGTGGTGGCGCGCGCCGCCGGCGTCTCGGCCTGGGGGTTCCTGGCGGGGCCGGTGGCGGTGGCGGTGCTGCTGGGCGCGGTTGCCACGGCGGCGATCTCGCCGCTGTCCTCGGCGATGCTGGCGCGGGCCGAGCGGCTCGATTCGCAATTCCTGCGCAACACCAGCGGCATCTCGGCGCTGGCGGGCGGGCGGCTGTGGCTGCGCCAGGCGGATGCCGGGATCGACCCGCGCGGCGTCGCGATCCTGTCCGGCCGCCCGGTCGCGCTGCGCGACCTCAGGGCCGGCGAGGCGTTTCGCCTCGATGACGTCAGCGTCTGGCGGCTGTCCGCCGAGGATCGGCCGCTGGCGCGGGTCGAGGCACCCTCGGCGGTGCTCGCACAGGGCCGCTGGATCATTCCCGACGCCGTGGTGTTCGGCGCCGACCGCATGCCGGCACCCGCGCAGCGCCTGGAATTCCCGACCGACCTCACACCCGCGCGCATCCAGGATTCCTTCGCCAGCCCCGACACGCTGTCCTTCTGGGCGCTGCCCGATTTCATCCAGGTGCTGGAGAATGCGGGCTTCTCGGCGGTGCGCCACCGGCTGCATTTCCAGTCGCTGCTGGCGCTGCCGTTGCTGGCGGCCGCGATGGCGCTGCTGGCGGCGGGGTTTTCCATGCGCTCGTCGCGCCGCGGCGGCGTGGCGCAGATGATCGGCGGCGGCGTGGCCGCCGGCTTCGCGCTGTTCGTGGTGGACAAGATCACCGGCGAATTCGGCGAGGCCGGCACGCTGCCCGTGATCTTCGCCGCCTGGGCCCCGGCCGGGGCGGGCTTCCTGCTGGCCACCGCGCTGTTGCTGCACCTGGAGGATGGCTGACCGTGATGTTCCGCCGGGGCGCCCTGGTTATCCTGCTGGCCACCGCCGCGGCGCCGGCGCTGGCCCAGCAGGGCGCGCTGCCGCCGATCGTGGCGCCGCAGAATGTCGCCCCTGTGCTGCCCGGCCAGCCGGCCCCCGCGCCGGCCGCTGCCGCGCCGCCCGCCCAGGACCAGCCCGTCACCTTCACCGCCGAGGAAGTCGAATACGACCAGAATCGCGCCCTGGTCATCGCCCGCGGGCGGGTCGAGGCCTGGCAGGGCAACCGCGTCGTGCGCGCCGATGAATTCACCTATGACCGCAACACCGGCATCGCCACCGCGCGCGGCAATGTCCAGCTGATCGAGGCCGACGGCCAGGTCATCTTCGCCGACAGCGTGGTGCTGGAAAACCAGTTCCGCGACGGCGTGATCGAAGGCTTGCGCGGGCTGCTCGCGCAGAACGGGCGCGTCGCGGCGAACAGCGCGCGGCGCACCGGCGGGTCCATCTTCGACCTTTCGCGCGTGGTCTATTCCTCCTGCGATCCCTGCCAGGAGGATCCGCTCGCGCCGCCCCTGTGGCAGGTGCGCGCACGCACGGCCACGCTGGACCAGGCCGGGCGCCAAGCGCGATACCGCGACGCGGTGGTGGAATTCGCCGGCATCCCGACCTTCTGGACGCCCTACCTGCAGCACCCCGCGGGCGATGCGCCGCGGCAATCGGGCTTCCTCAGCCCGACCTTCGGCATAACCAACTTCCTGGGCGGCTTCGTCGAGACCCCCTACTACTGGGCGATCGATCCGACGCAGGAACTGGTGCTGCGGCCGCAATTCGCGACGCGGCAGGTGCCCAACCTCGGCCTGGAGTATCGCCGCCGCTTCAACTTCGGCGAGATCGAGGCGGAAGGCTCGCTGGGCTACCTGAACGGGGATGACGACACGCCCGAGGGCTTCGCCGGGCACATCTTCTCGCGCGGGCGCTTCGCGTTGGACGAAACCTGGCGCGCGGGCTTCGACTTCAACCGCGCCAGCAGCGAGGACTACCTGCGGATCTATCGCTACGGCGCGCGCCGGCGGCTCGATTCCAGCGTGTTCACCGAGGGGTTCTGGGGCTCGGATGCCTATGCGCGCGTCGATGCGCGCATCTTCCAGGGGTTGCGCCCGTCGGACGACACCAGCCTGATCCCGACGGTCGGGCCGAACATCTACCTCGATTGGCGTGCCCCGGTGGATGCGCTGGGCGGCACGCTGACCTTCGACACCTGGAACTTCGCGGTGTTCCGCAGCCAGGGCACCAACACGCAGCGCGGCGCCTTCCGCCTGGGCTACGAATTGCCGATGAACGACCGCCTCGGCGGCATCTGGACGGTGCGGGCGCAGTCCGACATCGCCTCCTATGCCTTCACCGACCTCGCGCTCGCGCCGAACAATTCCACCACGGCGAATGACGGCACCGCGGCGCGCGCCAATATCCGCGCCGCACTCGCCTGGCGCATGCCCTTCATCCGCCCGGCCGGCGCCTATGGCCACCAGGTGATCGAACCCATGCTGCAGGTGGTCGGCGGGCCGCTCACCGGCAACCAGTCCTCGGTGCCGAACGAGGACAGCATCGACTTCGAATTCACCGACGCCAACCTGTTCAGCCTGAACCGCTTCTATGGCCGCGACCGCCAGGAAGGCGGCACGCGCATCGACTACGCGCTGCGCGGCGCCTGGTACTTCCCCAATGGCGGCATGATCGAAGGGCTGGCCGGCGCGTCGTATCGCACGCAGCGCGATGGCGGGCCTTTCTATGCCGGCAGCGGGGTCGAGAACCGCGCCTCGGACTACGTGGCGCGGGCGCGGGTGATGCCGACGCCATGGCTGGAATTCCTGGGCCGCGGGCGCTTCGCCAACGAGAATGGCGACCTGCGCTTCATGGACCTCGCGACCAATGTGAGCTTCGAGACGCGCACGACACTCACCGCCGGCTACCTCTATACGCCCGCGGTGCCCTATCTGACGCCTGTGCAGGATCGCAACGAAGTCGCCTTCGGCATCCAGCAGCAATGGGGCAATTGGCGGATCGGCGCCTTCGGCCGCTACGACATCGAGATCAACCGCCCGGTCGTCGCCACCGCATCGATCGCCTACGAGGACGAGTGCTTCCTGTTCGAAGCCCGCTTCCTCAAGCGCTTCGCCGAGGATCCGGCGACCAACAACCTGTATCCGGCCAATACGGTCCTGCTGTTCCGCATCGGCCTCAAGACCATCGGCGATGTGGGCTTCCGGGCCATCTGACCGGGGCGGCTGAAATGTTTCGCCCGGCCCTGCCCGCCCCGGCGGCAGGGTCGCCATCCCGGCCGCAGCGCGCTTCCCCGCGCCTGCCCCGGGTCGTATGAAGGCAGCGTCATGACAGTCGCGATGCACCCCTCCCTCCGCACACCGCTCCTGGCCCTGCTGGGCGCGGCGGTGATCAGCCTGTCCGCCCCGGTCGCGCCGGCGCGGGCCCAGGCCAATCGCGTCGCCGCGGTGGTGAACGGCGATGTCATCACCGCGAACGAGGTCGCGAGCCGCCGTCGCCTGCTGGCGCTCACCGCGGGCATGACCGGCGACGCGCCCGGCCGCGCCAACGACCAGATCCTGCGCCTGCTGGTCGATGAGCGCCTGCGCACGCAGGAGGTCGCGCGCCGCCGCATCCCGGTCACCGATGCCGACATCGCCGGCACGGTCGGCGACATCGAGAACCGCAACGGCCTGCCGCCCGGCGGCCTGCGGGAGAACCTGCGCCGCGCGGGCATCGACCCACGCGTGCTGTACGACCAGATCCGCGCGCAGATCGGCTGGAACCGGCTGCTGCGCGGCCAGCTCGGCAATCAGGCGCAGATCTCGGAAGCCGAGATCAACGACTATGTCGCCGCCGGGCGCGCGCGCACCGGACAGCCCGAATTCCTGGTCTCCGAGATCTACATCCCCGTCTCCAACCCGGCCCAGGAGGCCGAGGTCCGCCGCTTCGCCGACGACGTGATCGCGCGCCTGCGCCAGGGCGCGCCCTTCCCGATGGTCGCGACCCAGTTCAGCCAGGCGCAGACCGCGCTGCTGGGTGGCGACCTCGGCTGGGTGCAGCCGGAACGGCTCGACCCCGAAGTGGCCGCGGTGGTGCGCCAGATGCCCGAGGGCGCGGTCTCCAACCCGATCCGCGTGCCCGGCGGCTTCGTGATCGCGCAGCTGCGCCAGAAGCGCACGGCGGGGCGCGACATCGCCACCATGCTGTCGCTCCGCCAAGCCTTCTTCCCCTTCGAGGGCCAGGTGAACCCGGCCGCGCCCACCGCCCAGCAGCTGCGCCAGGTCGAGGCCGGGCAGCGCCTGTCGGAGACCGCGCGCAGCTGCGACCAGGTGGAGGCGGCGGCGCGCGGCGGGCCACGCCCGGCCGACCCCGGCCAGGTGCGCCAGGACACCATCAACCCGCCCGAACTCCGCGAATTGCTGGCCAGCCTGCCGATCGGCCGCCCGACCCAGCCGATCATCTCGCCCGATGGCGTGCTGATCATCGCGGTCTGCGCGCGGGAGACCCGCAACCTGGCGGAATTCACCCCCGAACAGGCACGCGACCGGCTGTTGCGCGAACGCGTCGAACTGATCTCCCGCCAGGTGCTGCGCGACCTGCAGCGCCGCGCGCAGATCGACATCCGCAACCAGGCCCCCGCCGCCACCACGCCGCCCGCCGCCGGCACGCCGCCCCAGCGGCGCGGCTGATCGTTTGACCGACGACGGCCTGCCCAGCCTGCGCGAGACGGTCGCGCGGCACGGCCTGGATGCGCGCAAGGCGCTCGGCCAGCATTTCCTGCTGGACCCCGCGGTCTGCGGGCGGATCGCGGCGCTGGCCGGCGACCTCGATGGGCGGCAGGTGCTGGAGATCGGCCCCGGCCCGGGCGGGCTGACGCGCGCGCTGCTCGCGACCGGCGCGGCGCGCGTGGTGGCGGTGGAGCTCGATCGCCGCGCGGTGGCCGCGCTGGCGGCGCTGGAGGCCGCGCATCCAGGCCGGCTCAGCGTGGTCGAGGGCGATGCGCTGCGCATCGATCCGCCCGCGCTGCTGGCGGCGCCGCGGCGCATCGTGGCGAACCTGCCCTACAACATCGCCTCGCCCCTGCTGGTCGGCTGGCTGCGCGCCGCCGCGGCGATCGAGGGCATGACCCTGATGTTCCAGCAGGAGGTGGCGGAACGCATCTGCGCCGCGCCGGACACGCCGGCCTATGGGCGGCTCGCGGTGCTCGCGCAGTGGCGGTGCCGCTGCGAATTGCTGCTGCGCCTGCCGCCCGGCGCCTTCAGCCCGCCGCCCAAGGTGTGGTCGGCGGTGGTGGGCTTCGTGCCGCATGCCGAGGATCCCGGCCCGGCGCTGTTTGCGGCGATGGAGCGCACCACGGCGGCGGCCTTCGGCCAGCGCCGCAAGATGCTGCGCGGGTCGCTGAAGGCGCTCGGTGACGCGCCGGGGCTGCTGGCGGCGGCGGGCATCGACGGCGCGCGGCGGGCGGAGACGCTGAGCGTCGCGGAGTTCGACACGCTGGCGCGGCTGGTGGCCGCGCGGTCCCCGGCGGGCTGACGCCCGCGCCGTGCGTCACGCCGGCAATTCGTAGCCGATCGCGGATTCGACGGCGATGGTCCGCTGCACGGCGGGGCGCGCCATCATCCGGGCGTAGTGCGCCGCCAGCGCCGGGAAACCCGCGGCGGCCTCCGGCGCGCCGCCACGGAAGCGCCAGAACAAGCGGAACAGGTGGATGTCGGCGATGCTCATGCGATCGCCCACGGCCCAGGCGCGGCCGGCCAGGCGCGCCTGCGCGATCGCCCAGGCGGCGCGCGCAGCCTCGATCCCCTGCCGCCGCGCCGGATGCACGGTCGCGGCCAGGAAGGACATCCAGGCGACGACATGCGCCTCGGCTTCCGCGCCGCCCTCCGGCAGCAGCCCGGCCTCGGGGTGGCGCCGCGCGAGGTAGAACAGGATGCCCGCCACCTCGGTCAGCGGGCGCCCGTCGACCAGCAGCACGGGCACGCGGCCTTCGGGGTTGAGCGCGAGGAAAGCGGGTTCACGCTGCTCGCGCCGCGCGAGGGAGACCGCGCGGATATCGAAGGCGGCGCCGAGTTCGTGCAGCGCGATGTGCGGCGCCATGGAACTCGCCCCGGGGGCGAGGAACAGCGTCAGCACGGCGTCACCCCCTGAACCAGGCCAGAACCGCCGCCAGCGTGAACACCGACACGATGGTCGACACCAGCACCGTGGCGCCCGACCGCTCCGCCCCCACCGCGTAGCGCCGCGCCAGCATGAAGGCATTGGCCCCCGTGGGCAGCGCCGCCGTGGTCACCGCCACCGCGGTCTCCAGCGCACCGAGCCCGAAGGCGATGCACAGCCCCCAGACCAGCAGCGGCAGCACCGCGAGCTTCAGCACCAGCGACCACGCCACGTCGCCGAGCGACCCCGCCAGGCGGAACGACGCCAGCGACCCACCCAGGCAGAACAGCGCCAGCGGCGGGCTCGACGCGCCGATCAGCTCCAGCGTGCGCCGCATCGCGGAGGGCACCGGCAGGCCGAGCGTGCTCCAGGCCAGCGCCACCACCACCGCCATCACGATCGGGTTGCGCAGCACGCCGCCGAGCGTCGCCCGCAGCACCCGCCCCAACGGCGCATGGCGGTGCAGGCCAAGCTCCGCCACCACGGTGCCGAGGCTGAGCAGCACCATCGAATGCAGCGCGATCAACGCCAGCAGGATGGCCAGGCCCGACTGCCCATAGGCCGCCGCGGTCAGCGGAATGCCCATCATCACGGTATTGCCGAAGGTGCAGTTGAGCGCGAACAGCCCGCCCTCGGCCAGGTTCAGCGACAGATGCCGCAGCGCCAGCCACAGCGCCGCGCCATAGACCACCAGCGCGGCCAGGAAGAACACGAAGGCGGCCGGCCCGCCGCCGGTATTGCCCGAGGTGCCGCCGGCAAACAGCAGCGCCGGCGAGGCGAAGGTGAAGGTGAACCAGATCAGCGTGCGGAAGCCGGCCTCGTCCACCCATTTCCAGGCCGCCGCGCCCCAGCCCAGCGCGATGATCGCGAAGACCGGCGCGACGATCTCGATGATGATCGCCACGCGCTAGCGCCCTGTCCGGTCGCGATGGCCCACGGCAACGTCCCTGGCGCCTGTCGTCACGACCATCTTCACCCAACCGGCTGAGTCCATCGGATCGGGACCTGCCCTAGCCGGCCAGCAGCCCGGCGATGAAGCCGGCCATGCCGGGCTGGCGCCGGCGCTCGGTGCGCGCGGCGTGCAGGATGGCGCGTACCTGCGCCACCGTCGCGTCGAAGTCCCGGTTGACCACCACGTGGTCGAATTCATCCCAGTGGGTGATTTCCTCACGCGCCGCGGCCATGCGCCGCGCGATCTCGACCTCGCTGTCCTGGCCGCGGCCGCGCAGCCGGGCTTCCAGGTCGGGCAGGGAGGGCGGCAGCAGGAAGATGCCGACCACATCCTCGGGCAGCACGGCCTTCATCTGGCGGTGGCCCTGCCATTCGATGTCGAACAGCACGTCGCGCCCGGATGCCAGCGCGGCTTCGACCGGCCCGCGCGGCGTGCCGTAGGCACGGCCAAGGAAGCGGGCATGCTCCAGGAATTCGCCGGCGGCGGCCATCGCGTCGAAGGCTTCCGGCGACTTGAAGAAATAATGGACGCCCTCCTCCTCGCGCGGGCGGGGCGCGCGGGTGGTGGCGCTGACCGACAGCGAGAGGTCGGGCTCGGTCTGCAGCAGGGCGCGCGATACCGAGGTCTTGCCCGCCCCGGGTGCCGCCGCGAGCACCAGGCACAGGCCGCGCCGCGCGATCACGACGCCGGGCGCCTTGTATTGTGCGTCGCAGCAATCCAGATGCCGGAGTGGGTTGGGGAGGAACGCAGCACAGGAGGCTTCACGATGCTGTACCCGACGCTTGCCATCATCCTGACCGCGCTGGTGGCCCTGCAGGTGGCTGCCGCCATCCTGGTCGACCGCGACCCGTCGCTGCCGCTGCGCCTGCCGGAGGACTGATCCGCCGCCGCGGCGTCATTCGACATTGGCCGACTGCTCCTTCAGTCGTTCGATCGCCGCCTTCAGCTCGAGCCCGATGCGGGTCAGCGCCGTGCTGGCCGACTTGCTGCACAGGGTATTCGCCTCGCGCACGAATTCCTGCGTGAGGAAATCGAGCTTGCGGCCGATCGCCTCGCCCGAGGCCAGCAGCCGCCGCGCCTCGGCGATATGGGCCGAGAGGCGGTCGAGCTCCTCGCGCACGTCGGACTTCGTCGCCAGCAGCGCGACCTCCTGCGCCAGGCGGTCCTCGGAGACGCGGCGCTCGCCCTCCAGCAGGGCGGCGAGGCTGTCGCGCAGGCGGGCGGCGTGCAGGGCGGGCTGGCCGGCGGCCTCGGTCGCCGCCAGGTCGCGCAGTGCCACCACTTCGTCCAGCAGCACGCCCAGGATCTCGGCGAGCTTCGCGCCCTCGGCGCGGCGCGACGCCACCAGCCCCTCCAGCACGCGGGCGAAGGCGGCGGCGATAGTGGCGCGCTTCGCCTCCTCCTCCGCCTCGTCCGGTTCCACGCTTTCGGCGCGCAGCACGCCGGGCAGCGTCAGCAATGCCTCGGCGCGCGGCGGCGGGCAGCCGGGGATGCGCGCCGCCAGGTCGAGAGCGATGCGCAGCGCCTGGTCGAGCGCCGCCGGGTCGGGCGTGAGGCGCGCACCGGCACGTTCCTCCCGCTTCACGGTCAGCGTCGCCGAGACATTGCCGCGCTTGAGCGCCCGCCCCGCCGCTTCCTTCAGCGCGGATTCCAGCGCGTCGAAGCCATTGGGCAGGCGCAGGCGCACATCGAGGCCGCGGCCGTTGACGGAGCGCAATTCCCAGATGAAGGAGGATCCGTCGGGCAGCGCCCCGCCCTCGCGGGCGAAGCCGGTCATGGAGGAGAGGGGGTGTGCGGCCATGGCGCCGCTTCTCCCCCCGGAAGGATCAGGATGCAAGCCGCCTGGGACGCCGTGCTGATCACCGGGGCATCGTCCGGGCTGGGGCGGGCCTTGGCGGAGGCCTGCGCGCGGCCAGGGGTGGTGCTGCACCTGTCCGGCCGCGATGCGGCCCGGCTGGAGGGCGCCGCCGCGGCCTGCCGGGCCAAGGGCGCGCAGGTGTGCCCGGCGGTGCTGGACGTGACCGATGCGGCGGCGATGGCGGGGTGGATCGGCGGGGCCGGGCGGCTCGACCTGGTGGTCGCCAATGCCGGGATCTCGGCGGGCACCGGCGGCGCCACCGAACCCGCGGCGCAGGCGCGCGCGATCTTCGAGACCAATGTGACCGGCGTGCTCAACACCGCCCTGCCGGCGATCGAGGCCATGGCGGCGCAGGCGCCCGGGCGCGACGGGGTGCGCGGGCGGGTCGCGGTCATCGCCTCGTTGGCCGCCTTCGTGGCGGCGCCGGGCGCGCCGGCCTATTGCGCGACCAAGGCCGCGGTGCAGCGCTGGGCGGAGGCGCTGGACGCGACGGAGCGCCAGCGCGGCATCCGCCTCCATGCGGTCTGCCCGGGCTATGTCCGCACGCCGATGACGGCGCTGAACGCCTTCCCCATGCCCTTCCTGATGGATGCCGAGGAAGCGGCGCGGCGCACGCTGGCGGGCATCGCGCGCGGGCGGGTGCGGATCGCCTATCCCTGGCCGACCTATGCGATGGCGCGGCTGGTGGGGGGCCTGCCGCCGGCGCTGACGGCCTGGATTTTCGGGCGCATGCCGGCCAAGGGGCGGGCGGCCGGCGAAACGGTCGGTTCTTAGGGCAGATCCGATCCGATCGAATCATCTGGTCGGGTGAAGGTGGTCGCGAAAGCGAGGGGCGAGAGGAGATCCCGATCGCGTGGGATCGCCTCATCGGGCGAAGATGCTGGTGAAACCCGGGGGCTGCGGCTTCATCGGTTCAAACGGAGTCGTTTGGACGGGTAAGGATGCGCGCAAAGAACCATGGTCTGGCGCCATTGCAGCGCGCCGAGGCGGGCGGAAACGGCGCCCGCCGCGCTGTCGCCTGGTGCCGGTCGCGCCGCCACGCCGCCGGGTTCCGTCAGGCTTCAGCGCCGGCTGGTGACCAGCCACACCGAGGCCAGCACGATCACCCCGCCGGCCGCGACATGCCAGGTCGGCACCTCGCCCAGCCAGGCCGCCGCGATGGCGGTGGAGAAGACCGGCTGGATATAGCCGACCATGGCGGAATCCGCCGCGCGCGCGCGGGTCGCGAGGCTCAGGAACAAGGTCAGCGGCACCGCGGTCGCGAAGATCGCGAGAATCGCCGCGACCAGCCAGACCTCCGGCGGCTGCACCAGCGCCCCCGCGCCATCCACGCTGAGCGCCAGGCTGCCGGAAATCACGCCGGACACCACCTGCTGGCCAAGCGCCAGCGCCGCCGCCGGCCCGCGATCCGCCCGCCGCACCCAGATGGTGCTGAGCGCGTAGGAGAAGGTCGCCCCCAGCACCAGCAGCGCCCCCGACAGGCTGCCGCCGCCGAGCCCGCCCGATCCCACCACCAGCGCGATGCCGAGGAAGCCGGTGCCGATGCCCAGCAGCATCCTCGGCGTGGGCCGTTCGCCCTGCAGCAGCAAGCCGGCCAGCAGCGTCAGGATCAGCGGCCCCGCCGCCTGCACCAGCGAGGCCGGCGCCGCCTCCATCCGTTGCAGCGCCAGCGGGATCAGCGTGTTCGGGATCACCCCGCTCAGCACGCCGAGCACCAGCGCGGTGACCAGCACGCTGCGCGGCAGCCGGCCGAGCTCGCGGCGGAACCACAGGAAGGCGAAGACCGCGGCGGCCGCCAGCACGCCGCGCACGCCGGCGACGGCGAAGGGCGGCATATGCGCGGCGAGGTAGCGGATCAGCGGGAAGGCGGCGCCCCACAGCGCGCTGATGGTGATCAGGCGCAGCCACAGCGCGGAGCCGGTCAGCGACGTCATGCGCCGGCGGTCATGGCGGGGTCGGAAGGGCGGCGAGTTCGCCGCGCAGCACCTGGCCGGCACCGTTGCGCGGCGCCGACCCCGGCGCCGCCGAGCTCCCGCACAGGGTCCGGGATGTGCGCGGGGCTCATCTCCGCGTGCGCGTGCCGCGGTGCGGCGGGTGCACTACCGGTCGTCCCAGCCGGCGAAAGAACAGAATTCGGCGGCCGGCGCGCGGTCGGTCACCAGGGTGTTTTCCGGCGCGGCCGGGTCGGCATGGCCGAGCGCCATGCCGCAGACCACCACCTCGGTTTCCGGGATGCCGATCATCGCGCGGATGGTCGCGTGATGCGGCGCGAAGGCCGCCTGCGGGCAGGTGTCGAGACCCTGCGCGCGCGCCAGCGCCATGACATTGCCGAGGAACATGCCGGTGTCGAGCCAGGAGCCGATCTCAAGCCGCCGGTCGATGGTGAAGATGATCCCGACCGGCGCGCCGAAGAAGGTCAGGTTCTTCGCGTGCTGGCGCTGCATCTTCCCGCTCTCGCCGCGCGCGATGCCGAGCAGGCCGTAGAGGTCCCAACCCACCTTGCGGCGGCGCGACAGGTAGGGTTCGAAGAACTCCGCCGGGTAGTAGCGGTATTCGGCCTCGACCTTGGCGGCGGCTTGCGCCACCAGCGCATCGGCCAGCGCGCGCAACGGCGCGCCCGCCAGCGCATGGGCGCGCCAGGGTTGCATGTTGGTGCCCGAGGGCGCGCGCGCGGCGATGTCGAGGATGCGCTCGACCACATCGCGCGGCACCGGCGTGGGCAGGAAGGCGCGGATCGACCGGCGGGACGCGATTGCCTCCTCGGCGGTCACCGATGCGTCTCGGCGAAGGATACGGGCTTGCCGGCGGGCGCGCCGAGCACCTCGTCCTCGCGCATCACCGCGCGGCCGCGGATGATGGTGGCGACCGGCCAGCCGGTGCAGACCGTGCCGTCGAAAGGCGTCCAGCCGGCGGGGGTGGCCAGCCAGTCGTTGCGGATCATGCGCTGGCGCTTGAGGTCGACCAGCGTGAAGTCCGCATCGTAGCCGGCGGCCAGCCGCCCCTTGCCCAGCGCGCCATAGACGCGCGCCGGCCCCGCGCACATCAGGTCCACCAGGCGCGAGATCGACAGCCGGCCGCTGGTGACGTGGTCCAGCATCAGCGGCACCAGCGTCTGGACGCCCGTGAGGCCCGCGGCGGTGTTCGGCCAGGGGCGTTCCTTCGCCTCGCGCGAATGCGGCGCGTGGTCCGACCCGATGCAGTCCACCGTGCCATCAGCCACCGCCGCCCAGGCGGCATCGAGGTGGCGCTGGTCGCGGATCGGCGGGTTCATCACCGCATAGCCGCCGAGGCGGTCATAGGCCTCGTCCGTTTGGGTCAGGTGGTTGAGCAGCACCTCGACCGTGCAGACATCGCGGAAGTCGCGCAGGTAGGCGAGTTCCTCGGCGGTCGAGACATGCAGGATATGCGCGGCGCGGCCGGTCTTGCGGGCGATCGCCATCAGCCGCTTGGTGCCGAGCATGGCGGTTTCCACATCGCGCCATTCCATGTGGTTGCGGTGCGGCATGCCGACGGTGAACATCGGCTTGCGTTCCTGCAAGCGATACTCGTCTTCCGAGTGGTAGCAGATGCGCCGGCGGCCGGCGCGCATCACGGCTTCCAGGCTGGCATCGTCTTCGACCAGCAGGTCGCCGGTGGAGGAACCGGCGAAGACCTTCACCGCGCAGACATTCGGCTGCAGTTCCAGTTCCGCCAACTCGCCGATGTTCTTCTTCGACGCACCGACATAAAGGCCGACATCGCACCAGGCGCGGCCTTCGAGGAAGGCGCGCTTGTCATCCAGGATGTCGCGGCTGACGACCGACTTCGCAGTGTTCGGCATGTCGAACACCGCCGCCAGGCCGCCCAGGATCGCGGCCTTGGTGCCGGTCTCGATGCATTCCACCGACGGGTCGCCGGGGTCGCGCAGATGCACATGCGGGTCGATCAGGCCAGGCAGTACATGCAGGCCGGCGCAGTCGATCGTCTCGGCTGCTTCGGCGCCGCGCAGGTGGCCCAGCGTGGCGATGCGGCCGTCGCGCACGGCGACATCGGCCGCCTCGACACCCCAGGGGGTGACGACATGGCCGCCCCTCAGGATCAGGTCGTAGCGTTCCATGGCTGGCCTCCATTCGCGATGACGCTATGTCGCACCGCTGGGGGCGGGCGGGAAGGCAGGCAACGCCGGAGAGGGGCTTTGCCCCCCTCCGGACCTCCCCCACCAGGGGGCTACGGCCCCCTGGACCGCGGATTCTTATTCGGAGAGTTTGGGGAGGGGCATGGCGTGACCGCCGCGTCGGTGGCACTGACGATGCCCTTCCCCAAACTCTCCGATCAAGTCGAGGGTTCCAAGGGCCTTAAGCCCTTGGTGGGTGGGGGTCCGGGGGAGGGCAAAGCCCTCCCTCGCCGCGTCGTCACGCCGCCTGCTGTTCCAGTGTCGGCGCCACGTCGGTCAGCGTGACGCGGCGCATGTCGCGGGGGTGGACGCTGTCTTCGAAGGGCCGGGCGCGGTGCAGGGTGCAGCGGTTGTCCCACATCACCAGGTCGTTCTGGGTCCAGTGGTGGCGGTGGACGAATTCCCGTTGCGTCGCGTGTTCCGTCAGGTCGCGGATCATCGCCATGCCTTCGGGCGTGGGCATGCCTTCGATGCGCCCGATATGCGCGGACAGGTAGAGCGAGGTGCGCCCCGACCCCGGATGCCGGCGCACCAGGCGTTGCGGCACCGGGGCGAAGGCGATCTTCTCCTCCGCCGTGTATTCGTCGAAGCCGAGCTGCGCGCGCGAATAGATCAGCGAATGCCAGGTGGTCATGCCCTTGATCTTCGCCTTGGTGCGTTCGGGCAGGGCATCCCAGGCGGCGCGCATGTCGGCGAATTCGGTCTCGCCGCCATCGGGCGGGATCACGCGGGCGTGCAGCATGGAATACATCGCCGGTGTCGGCTTGAACGACGAATCGCTGTGCCAGAGCCGGTTGCCGAGCGCGAACATCCGCCGCCGGTCGTCGGCGGCGAGCAGCTTGCCGTCAGTGTCGAGGTTGGAGATGTCGTTCATCTCCTGGTGCTTGAGGCGGTGCTTGTGCGCGTCCACCACGCCGCGCGTGGCTTCCAGCGTGCCCAGCGCGCGGCCGACATCCATCTGCTGTTCGTCGTCCAGCGGCTGGCCGGGGAAGACCAGCACGCTGTAGCGGTCCATGGCGTGGTGGATCTCGGCGGCGAGGTCGGGGCCGATGGGGGCGCGCAGGTCGATGCCGGTGGCCTCGGCGACGAACAGCGGATGGAGCGGCTTGAGCGTGAGCGTCATGGGCGGCGTTCCTCGGATGCGGCCCGTTCCGCCGGCGCGGCCGGGCTTCGTGAGGGGAGGGTCGCGCCGGGCAGGCGCGCGGGTCAAGGGGTCGCGCCGGGCAGGCGCGCGGGTCAAGGGGTCGCGCCGGGCAGGCGCGCGGGTCAAGGGGTCGCGCCGGGCAGGCGCGCGGGTCACGAGGCGTGCCGCGCAGGCGCGCGGGGCCGACCGCCTGCGCTACCGCCGCAACTCCATCTGGATCGGCCCGTCGCGCTCCCCGCGTGCGAACTGATCCACCACCGCATTGCCGGTCTCCCCCAGCGCCGCCGCCGCGCCGGTCCAGACGATGCGCCCCTTGTGCAGCATGGCCGCGTCGTCGCCGATGCGCCGCGCGCTCGCCATGTCGTGCGTGATGGACACGGCGGTGGCGCCGAGGCGCTTCACGCAATCCACGATCAGCCCGTCGATCACCGCGCCCATGATCGGGTCCAGCCCCGTGGTCGGTTCGTCGAAGAAGATGATGTCCGGTTCGGCCGCGATCGCGCGCGCCAGGCCCACGCGCTTCTGCATCCCGCCCGAGAGTTCGGACGGCGACAGGTCGCCCACCGACGCCGCCAGGCCGACCTGCGCCAGCACCTCCGCCGCCTTGTCGCGCGCCGCGCCGCGCGTGATGCGCTTCTGCGCCAGCAGCTTGAAACACACGTTCTCCCAGACCGGCAGGCTGTCGAACAGCGCGCCGTTCTGGAACAGCATGCCGATGCGGTCGGCCAGCGCCTCGCGATCGCGCCGCGGCATCGACAGCAGGTCGCGGCCATCGACCTCGATGGTGCCGGCATCGGGCTGCACCAGCCCCAGGATGCACTTGATGGTGACCGACTTGCCGGAACCCGACCCGCCCAGGATCACCATGCCATGCCCGGCGCGGATATCGAGGTCCACGCCATCCAGCACGCGCTTGTCGCCAAACGCCTTGCACAGGCCGCGCAGGCGGATCTTCGGTGGTGCGTCGGTCATGTCGCGAAGAACATCGCGGTCAGCAGGTAGTCGAGGGCCAGGATCAGGATCGACGACGACACCACCGCCGCCGTGGTCGCCGCGCCCACGCCCTGCGCGCCGCCGCGCGAATGGTAGCCGCACCAGCAGCCCATCAGCGTGATCACGAAGCCGAACACGGCCGCCTTCACCAGCCCCGAGACGACATCCGACACCTGCAGGAAATCCATCGTGGCCTTGAGATACGCCGCCGAGCCGAAGCCGAGCTGCGTGGTGCCGATCAGCCAACCGCCCATCACGCCCAGGATGTCGGCCACCACCACCAGGAAGGGCAGCGCCACCACGCCCGCCAGCAGCCGCGGCGCCACCAGGTACTTCATCGGGTTGGTCGACAGCGTGGTCAGCGCGTCGATCTGGTCGGTCACGCGCATGGTGCCGATCTCGGCGGCGAAGGCGGCGCCGATGCGCCCGGCCACCATCAGCCCGGCCAGCACGGGACCCAGTTCGCGCGTGATGGACAGCACGACCACGTTCGCCACCGCGCCTTCCGCGTTGAAGCGCGCGAAGCCGGTATAGGATTGCAACGCCAGCACCATGCCGGTGAACACCGCCGTCAGCGCGACAACGGGCAGGGAGAAGTATGCGATCTCCGCCAGGTGACGCAGGAACAGCCGGCCGTAGAAGGGCGGCCGCAGCAGGTGCGACACGCCGGCCAGCGCGAACAGGGCGACGGCGCCCACGCTGCGGCAGCCGCCGATCACGCCGCGCCCGACCGCGGCCAGGGGGTTCAGCACCAGGTTCAAGCCCTCAGCCCCGCAGGTAGTCGCGGTGGTAGCGCGCACCGAGGCCGGTCAGCATCTCGTAGCCGATGGTGCCCGCGCGCGCGGCCGCCTCGTCCGGCGTGCAGCGCGCGCCACCCAGCACGGTGATGCGGCGGCCCACGGCGATGTCGGGCAGGTCGGTCACGTCGAAGGTCGTCAAATCCATGGACACCCGTGCCACGAGGGGAACGGGCCGGCCCTGGAATTCGCCCATGGCCCGGCCCGACAGGCTTCTCAGGTAGCCATCCGCATAGCCCACCGCAACCGTGGCGATGCGCGAGGCGCGCTGCGCGACCCAGGAGGCGCCGTAGCCGACCGAAGCACCGGCCGGGATATCGCGGACCTGCAGCACCGGCGCATCAAGCCGCATCACCTGGCGCATCGGGTTCGGCGCGCCCGGCGTGGGATTGATGCCATAGAGCGCGCAGCCCGGCCGCGCGAGGTCGCTGCCGAAGCCCGGCCCGAGGAACATCCCCGATGAATTGGCCAGCGACCGGCGCATCGCCGGCAACCCCGCGCAGGCGGCCGTGAAGCGCGCCGCCTGGGCCGCGTTCATCGGATGCTGCGGTTCATCCGCGCAGGCCAGGTGCGTCATCGCATAGATCAGGTCGAGACCGGCCAGGATCCCGTGGTCCTGCATGACCCGCGCCTGTTCCCCCGCATCCAGGCCAAGCCGCGCCATGCCGGTATCCAGGTGCAGGATGGCGCGCCGCGCCACGCCGGCCGCGCGGCCTGCCGCCGCATGGGCCGCCACGTCCGACAGCGCGTTCAGCACCGGCACCAGGCCCGCGTCGCCATCCTCGCCCGGCGCGAAGCCTTCCAGCACCGCGACCATCGGACCCGCGCCGAGTGCGGCGCGCAGCGCCAGCCCCTCGGCCAGGCAGGCCACGAAGAAGTGACGGCAGCCGGCGCCGCGCAGCGCGCGCGCCACCTCGATGGCGCCGAGGCCGTAGCCATCCGCCTTCACCACGCCCGCCACCGCGCCGGGTGCGCCGCGCGCCGCCAGGTCGCGCCAATTCGCCGCGATCGCCGGCAGGTCGATGGTCAGGACCGGCTGGCCGGTCTGCGGGCTCACGCCAGGTCCATGCGGTACACGATGAAGCCGGAATTCTGCGCGATGCGATCATAGAGCAGGCGCGCCGTCGCATTGCCCTGCTGCGTCTGCCAGTACAGCCGCGCCGCGCCGGCCTGCGTCGCGCGCGCCGCCGCCGCTTCGATCAGCGCCCGACCGACGCCCTTGCCGCGCAGTGCCGGCGCGGCGAACAGGTCCTGCAGGTAGCAGGTCGGGCCCATCATCGTGGTGTTGCGATGGAAGATGATGTGCACGAAGCCGACCAGCGCGCCGTCATGCTCGGCGACCAGCGCCTCCATGGGTTCGTGGCCGTCGAGGAAGCGCGCCCAGGTGGTGCGCGTCTGCGCCTCGCTCACGGCGGTCGGCCCGGTGCGCTCGTAGAAGGCGTTGTAGCCCGCCCATAATGGAAGCCAGGCGTCGAAATCCTCGGGCCGTGCGGGGCGGATGGCCAGGGCGTCAGTCACGCATGGAGTCCTCGTGATGGGTATCGAGGTCGCCGAAGCGGGTGAACTCGGCCTCGAAGAACAGCTTGATCGTGCCGGTCGGGCCGTGGCGCTGCTTGGCGATGATGAGTTCCGCCTTGTTGTGCGCCAGCTCCATGTCCTTCTGCCACTTGTCGACCGCCTCGTGGAACTTGTCGTTGTTGTCGAAGGCCAGCTCCTTGGGCGCGCGCTGCATCAGGTAGTAGTCGTCGCGATAGACGAACATGACCGAGTCGGCGTCCTGCTCGATCGACCCGGATTCACGCAGGTCGGACAGCTGCGGGCGCTTGTCCTCGCGCGATTCCACCGCGCGCGAGAGCTGCGACAGCGCGATCACCGGCACCGCGAGCTCCTTCGCGATCGCCTTCAGCCCCTGCGTGATCATGCTGATCTCCAGCACGCGGTTCTCCGGCCGCGTGCCGGCCGCCGGGCGCATCAGCTGCAGGTAGTCGACGATGACAAGATCGAGCCCGCGCGTGCGCTTGAGGCGCCGGCAGCGCGTCCGCAACGCGCTGATCGTGATGGCCGGCGTGTCGTCGATATAGATCGGCAGCGACGAGATATCGCGGCTGACTTCCACGAAGCGGTCGAAGTCGCGCTGGCCGATCTCGCCGCGGCGGATGCGGTCGCCGGAAATCCGCGCTTCCTCCGACAGCAGGCGGGTCGCCAGCTGGTCGGCGCTCATTTCCAGTGAGAAGATCGCGACACCGCCCTTGGGCACCGCATTGGGATCGGCATCGCGCGCCTCGCGCAGGATCGCCTTCGCCGCGCCGAAGCCGATCTTGGTGGCGAGCGCGGTCTTGCCCATGCCCGGCCGCCCCGCGACGATCATCAGGTCCGACTTGTGCAGCCCGCCCATCTTGGCATCCAGGTCGCGCAGCCCGGTGCTCAGCCCCGAGACGCCGCCTGGGGTGGAGAAGGCCTTGGCCGCGGCCTCCACCGCCGTCGCCAGCGCGCGGTCGAAGGTGACCATGCCGCCCTCGCCAGCGGCGCCATCCTTCGCGAGGTCGAACAGCGCCTGCTCGGCCGCTTCCAGCTGCTGCGTGGCATCGAGCTCCGCCTCGGCGCCGAAGGCACGGTTCACCACCACTTCGCCGAGGTCGATCAATTGCCGCCGCAGCCAGGCATCGAACACCACGCGGCCGTATTCGCCGGCATTGATGATGCCGACCATGGCCGACAGAAGCTGCGCCAGGTAGGCCGGCCCGCCGACCTCATCCAGCAGCCCGGAATGTTCGAATTCCGCCCGCAGCGTCACCACATCGGCAAGCTGCCCGGCCTCGACGCGCCGCTGGATGGCCTGGAAGATGCGGCCATGGATCGGGTCGGCGAAATGTTCGGGGGCGAGGAACTCGCTGACCCGCTCATAGGCCTTGTTGTTGGCCAGCAGCGCGCCGAGCAGCGCCTGCTCCGCCGCCAGGTTGGATGGCGGCAGCCGCTGCGACAGGCCCAGCAGCGAACTGCCCGCGGGATCGATCTCGTTCATGGCGCCATCCTAGACCGGCGCGCTGCGCCGCGCGCGGCCTGTGGAAAGCGGGGATGACGGGGATGCATCCGCGGCGATGCGCCGCGCCGCGCCGCCGGTGTCAGCGTGGCACGAGCACCAGCGCATCGTCGCGCAGCGCGATCCGCCAGGGTTCCCCGGGCACCGGCTGCCAGGCCAATGCGGCCTCGCGCGCCAGCACCGCGGCGGCATCTGGCAGCGCGGCGGGCAGCCCCTGGAGCCGGTCGGCGGGCTTGAACACGACGGGCTCGGCGATGGCGGCCGGATCCATCGCGGCCGGATACGCGAGCGCGCTGCGGCGCAGCCGCGCCAGCCCATCGGTGCCGTCGAAGCGTTCCGGCCGGTTGGCCGCGCGGCGCCACTGGGTGGCCGAACCGGCCGGCAGGGCGGGCGTCTCGGCCACCGCCTTCATGCCGGCGGTGGCCTTCATCACGAAGCGTTCGCGGCTGCGGATCGGGATATGCGCGAGCCGCCCGACCTCGGCGGGCATGCCCGCGCGATCGCGCAGGCCGGCCACGTTGTGGCTGCCCTGGCCGATGGCGAAGCCGGGCAGCAGCACCGGCACCTGGCGCGCGATGGCGATCTTGACGGTGGTGCCGATGTCGGGCGGCAGGCTCTCGTAGTCGCGCGCTGCGTCGAAGGCCGCGAAGCCGTGGTCGCCCAGCGGCCACAGATTGCGCCAGCGCCACAGCACCGCCGCCGCATCGGCCGGCAGGCGCGCCAGCAGGTCGTCGCGCCCCGCCACCATCGGGAATTCATCGGCATCGAGGGGAAACACCCAGTCGGCGCCGCGCGCGAAGGCCTCCTGCGCCAGCGCCGTCACCAGCTGCGACTGCACATAGGGGCGCTGGGCGTAGCGGCGCACCACCAGCGGCATGCGCACCGCCGCCGCGGCCAGGATCTCGGTGGTGCCGTCGGTCGAGGCATGGTCGACCACCAGCACCTCGTCGAACAGCGCCGCGCAATGGCCGAGGAAGTCGGGAAGGATGTCCGCCTCGTTGCGGATCATGGCGATGGCGGTGAGGCGCATGCGGTTCCGACGACGGGGCAGGGCGGCAGGCTGGGACGGATCCACCCGGATCGTACCGTTCGGCCGAATGAGGCGGTGTGCCCTGACCGCGCGCGCCTGGCAGCAAGGGCACGGGCGCCGGGACGATCCGGGCCGGTCGCCAGCCCCGCGAAGGCGGGTCGGCAAGGTCGTGCCCGCACCGCCGCGGGGCGCGCCGGGCCGGCGCGGTGCGCGGCACGGTCGGCGCGGAGGACCGGCCTCCGCGCCGCGCGCGTCAGGCGCCTTCGGCCTGGCCGGCGGCCAGTTCGGCGGCCAGCTCGGCTTCGAGCGACGCGGCCTCGGCCTCGTCCTCGGCTTCGACACGCTCGCCGCGCGCCTGCTTCTCGGCTTCCTCGGGGCTGCGCGCCACGTTCACCACCACCGGGATGGCGACTTCGGGGTGCAGCGCGACCTGCACCGTGGTCAGGCCGACCGACTTGATCGGCTGGCCGAGCATCACCTGCTCGCGGTCCACCGACAGGCCCGAGGCCTTGCAGCCATCGGCGATGTCGCGGGTCGAGACCGACCCGTACAGCGCGCCGCTCTCGCCCGCCTGGCGGATGATCACGATGGACAGGCCCGCCACGCGCTCGGCGGTGCGCTCGGCCTCGCCGCGGCGCTTGATGTTCTGCGCTTCCAGCTGGGCGCGCTCGCGCTCGAAGCGCGCGAGGTTGTCCTTGTTGGCGCGGATCGCCTTGCCGGTCGGGATCAGGTGGTTGCGCGCGTAGCCCGGCTTCACCTTCACCAGCTCGCCCATCTGGCCGAGCTTGTCGACGCGCTGCATCAGGATGAGTTCGATCATGTTGTGCCTCCGGGCGGGCTCGAGGGCCGCCCCCATTGCTCGTAGAAACCGAAGGCCGTCACCGCGATCGCGGCCGGCACGCTGAGAATGATCAGCCCGGTGTAGAACACGCCGAGCATGAAGTTGCGGCCCGGCCGACCGGCCGAGCGTCGATGCACCGCGGCGATCCCCTGCAGGAACACCGGCAGCAGCAGCACCAGCACTACCGACAGCAGCACCACGTCCCCGTCGCGCCCGAAGGCGAGCCAGGCCGCGGCGCCGAGCACGGTCAGCGGCGGGTACCAGGCGGGCAGCCGCACCTCGCTCCAGCGCGGGGAGGGCGCGAGCGCCCAGCCCGTGCGCGCAAGGGCCGACTGCGCCGCCGCGCCATTCACCGAATGCGACACCGCCGCCCAGAAGCCGAGCGCCGCCGCCATCACCTGCACCAGCTGGTCGACCGGGACCTGCGCCGGGCTGGAGCCCATCCGCCGCAGCCCCTGTTCGACCGCCTCGCGCATCGCGCCCTCCAGCCCGCCAGGCAGGCCGGCGAAGGCCACGCCGCAGCCGATGATGACCACCGCCGGCCACAGGCCAAGGACGGCCAGCGGCAGCGACGGGTCAAGCCGCCCCTCGCGGAAGCCGGTGGCGACGATCAGCACCGCCGGGATGCCGAAGGCGACCAGGAAGACCGCCGCCGGCAGGATGTCCGCGACGGCGAGGTGAATGACCGCGGCGATCCCCGCCGCACCCGCCGCGGCCGCCGGGCCGAAGCCCAGCCCCGTGGCGAACAGCGGCAGCGGCGTCAGCCAGAAGGCGGCGAAGCCGAGCGGTAGCCCGCGCATCGCCCACAGCGACAGCACGGCGGCCGCGAGGCCCCCTGCCATCGCCGCGAGCCCGCGCGGATTGCTCAGCACGCCGCCCATGGCCTGGTCAGTCGTTGATGACGTAGGGCAGCAGCGCCAGGAAGCGGGCGCGCTTTATGGCCTGGGCCAGTTCGCGCTGCTTCTTGCCGGACACCGCCGTGATGCGGGACGGGACGATCTTGCCGCGCTCGCTCAGGAAGCGCGACAGCAGCCGGACGTCCTTGTAGTCGATCTTCGGCGCCTGCGGCCCGGAGAAGGGGCAGGACTTCTTGCGGCGGTAGAAGGGGCGGCGCGCGCCAACGGCGGGGCGGCGGCCGGCGGGGGTCAGGTCGTTGGAATCGGACATGATGGCTTACTCCTCGTGCCCGCCAGGGCCGTCCATCTCGTCGCGCGGACGCGCGCGGAATTCCTCGCGGTCGTCGCCGCGCTCGCGGCCACCGCCGGTGCGGCCGGAGCCGAAGCGGCCGGCCGGGCGCGGGCCACGGAAGCCGCGGTCGCGCTCGCGGTCGTCGCCACGCTTCGCCAGGACGGCGGAGGGCGCCTCGTCGATCGCCTCGACCTTGATCATCAGGGAGCGCAGCACGTCCTCGTTCAGGCCGAGCTGGCGCTCGACTTCCGGCAGCGCGGTGCCCGGCGCGTCGATACCGAGGAGCATGTAGTGCCCCTTGCGGTTCTTCTTCACCTTGTAGGCGAGGCCGCGCAGGCCCCAGTATTCGCGCTTCTTCACCTCGCCACCGCCTTCGGTGATGAGGCCGGCGACCTGCTCGGCGATCGCCTCGACCTGCTGCTGGGTGATGTCATTGCGCGCGATGAACACGCATTCGTACAGTGGCATGGGAGCTCCCTTTGGCTGGCTCAGCCCTGGCCCCGGGACGGGGCGCGCAAACGGGCATAGCCGGGCGATTGCCTCGCGCCCGGCAGGGGAGCGGGGCGTAAAGCACGGGTGGGGGGGCGGGCGCAAGGCCTGCCGTGGCGCGGCGACGGCGGCGGGGATGCGCGCCGGCACGCTTCATGCTGCTATCGCGCGGACATCCACCGGGAGACCACGCATGAACCGCCGCCGCGCCATGATCCTGCCGATCGCCGCCCTGGGCGCGCCGCGCCTGGCCCTGGCCCAGGCGGCCTGGGCGCCGACCCGCCCGATCGTGCTGGTGGTGCCCTTCGCCCCCGGTGGGCCGAACGACGTGGTGGCGCGCCTGGTGGCGCCGCACCTGCAACAGGTGCTCGGGCAGAACGTGGTGGTCGAGAACCGCCCGGGTGCGACCGGCGCCATCGCCGCGCGCCATGTGGTGGCGCAGCCGGCCGATGGCCACACGCTGATCGTCGCTGCCTCCGGCACCATGACCATCAACCCCGCGGTCATGCGCCAACCCGGCTACGACCCTGAGAAGGACTTCGCCCCGGTCACGCTGGCGATGTCGGTGCCCAACATGCTGGTGGTCCACAAGGACGTCCCCGCGCGCACCGTCGCCGAGACGATCGACTGGCTGAAGCGCGAGGCCGGCCGCGCCGCCTATTCCTCCGGCGGCGTGGGTTCCACCGAGCAGCTCGGCATGGAGCTGTTCCTGCGCGCCACCGGCACCCAGGCCACGCATGTGCCGTTCTCGGGCGGCGCGCCGGCGGTCACCGCCATGATCCAGGGCACGGTGCAGTGCTCGATCCTGAACGCCGCGACGGTGCGCCCGCATGTCGCCTCCGGCGCGCTGCGCGGCATCGCCATCGCCATGCCGCGCCGCTTCGCGCCCCTGCCGGAAGTGCCGACCATGGCCGAGGCCGGCTTCCCGCAGGTGGTCTCGGCATCGTGGTCGGCGTTCCTGGCACCGGCGGGCACCCCGGCGCCGGCGATCGCGCGGCTGCACGAGACCATCGCCGCCGCCCTGCGCCTGCCGGAGGTGACGCAGCGCCTGACCGCCGCCGGCTTCACCATCGATGCCAGCACCCCGGCGGAACTGGGGCAGACCATCTCGACCGAACTGGCGCGCTGGCGCCAGGTGGTGACCGACGCCGGCATACAGCTCAACTGACGCTGCCGGCCCCATCGCGGACGTGCTGCCAGACCATCGGCCCGCTTTCGACCAGCAGCGCCGCGACCAGGCGCCGCACCGCCACGGCATGCTCAAGGTCGGGATGGCGCGTCGTGAGCACCGCGAGCATCCAGACCAGGCCCTCGCCGCAGGTCTTCTCGCCGGCAGCGAGGGCGCGCAGTTCCTCGGCCACCGTCTTGGCGAAGGCGACGCTGCGCGCGAGCGTTGCAGGGTCGGATTTGTCGCGCATCGTCAACGGCTCCGAGCGGGGCAAACGAATCTGGCGAAGATGGCAAATTCATCGAATATTTTCGATGTAACGCAACAATGAAGTTGCCCGCAAGCCCGAACATCGGATTCGTCGCTGCGGTGGCCCGGCTTGGCGCCCCGACGCGCTTCTGCCACGCAGCCCCTGCCTGCGCTGCGGGGCGGGGCATCGGTCTGCCGGCGTCGCGTTTGCGCGCAGTGCGGCGTGTTCTCGATGTCAAGGAATCAAATATTCGTGTTTCATTGAGGGTATTCAATAAGAGAAATTAACGACTCTTGGCAACAAACTTGCGCCCCGAACTTGCCCGAGGCATCACGCTGCCATGTCGATACCGCCTGCACCGCGGCGCCGTTCCACCGCCAAGCGTGCCGAACAACGCACCCGGACCATGGCCCGCCTGGTCGAAGCCGCCGAGAAGCTGATCCGCGAGCGCGGCTACGAAGCGACCAGCTCGACCGACATCGCCGCCGAGGCCGGCGTCGCGCCGTCGCTGATCAACGCGCATTTCCTCGGCAAGGCGGGCCTGCTGTACGCCGTGCTGCGCAACTTCAACGACCAGCAGCTGGCCGCGACGCGCATGGCGGCCTCGCGCCCCGGCACGCCGACCGAACGCCTGGCCGGCATCCTGCACACCTGGGCGGAATGCGACCTGGCGGAGCCGCGCATGTACGCCGCCATCACCGGCCTGTCCTGGTCCTGGCCGCCGGAGACCGAGCGCGAATACGCCGCCGACCTCGCCATCTTCTGGGATGTCGTGATGGCGGTGGTCGACGAAGGCATCGCGCAGGGCGAATTCCGCCGCATCTCGCGCCGCGACGCCACCGACATCATCTTCTCGATCCACCAGTGGGGCATGCGCCCGGGCATCTTCGAAGGCGCCGACGCCGCCACCTGCGCCGAGCGCGTGATCGGCCAGGTCATGCTCGCCATCGCCGCGCCGGGCCGCCTGCCGGATTGACACGGGCGGGCGGGCGGCCCATTCGCGCCGCTGCATCGAACCAAAGCGAACGGAAACGCCGCAGAATGTCGCTCGCCTTCGTCTTCCCCGGGCAGGGCAGCCAGGCCGTCGGCATGGGCCGCGACCTGGCCGAGGCCTTCCCCGCCGCCCGCCATGTCTTCCAGGAAGTGGACGACGCGCTCTCGCAGAAGCTCTCGAAGCTGATGTGGGAAGGCCAGCCCGAGGACCTCACCCTCACCGCCAACGCGCAGCCCGCGCTGATGGCGCATTCGCTGGCGGTGGTGCGCGCGCTCGAATCCGAGGGCGGCTTCGTGCTGGCGCAGCGCGTGGCGCTCGTGGCCGGCCATTCGCTCGGCGAATATTCCGCCCTGACCGCCGCCGGCGCCTTCGATGTCGCGACCGCGGCGCGCCTGCTGCGCCTGCGCGGCGATGCCATGCAGGCCGCGACCCCGCCCGGCACCGGTGCCATGGCCGCGCTGCTGGGCGCCGAGATCGACCTGGCGCGCGAGATCTGCGAGGCCGCGGCACCCGACCCCGAGACCCACGAGCGCGCCGTGGTGGAAGCCGCCAACGACAATGGCGGCGGCCAGGTGGTGATCTCCGGTGCGAAGGCCGCGGTCGAGCGGGCCATCGAGATCGCCAAGGAACGCGGCGTGAAGCGCGCCATGCTGCTGCCGGTCTCCGCCCCCTTCCATTGTGCGCTGATGGCCCCGGCAGCAGATGCGATGGCCGAGGCGCTGGCCGGTGCCACGATGCGCGCGCCGCTGGTGCCGGTGGTGGCCAACGTGACCGCCGCCAAGGCTACCGACCCGGCCGCCATCCGCGACCTGCTGGTCAAGCAGGTGACCGGCACGGTGCGCTGGCGCGAATGCGTCGCCGCCATGGCCGCGATGGGCTGCGACCGCTTCGTGGAGGTGGGCGCGGGCCGCGTGCTGACCGGGCTGATGAAGCGCAACGCGCCGGAGGCGAGCGCGCTGTCGGTCGGCACGCCGGCGGATGTCGAGGCCTTCCTGAAGGCGGTCTGATGCCGCGTGTCGGAAATCCTTCACCGCGGCGCGCCGCCGCCTTCGCTAATCCTGCCCGTGACCCACGGCACCGCCGCGCGCGCATCCCCGCGCGTACCGTGCGGCCGGAGCAAGGAGCACGGATGCCATGACCACGGTGAACGAAGCCTGGTGGACCAACAGCACGCTGCGGCAGGAAGCCGAGGGCTATCAGTGGCGCAACGCCAATCACGGCCCGCGCCGCACCCTGGTCACGGCACCCGACGCGGCCGCGCCGGGCGGCTTCCACTACGTGCGGACCGGCGGCCTGATCATCAAGCGCCGCCTCGTGCTGCAGAGCGACATGCTCTATCGCTTCGCGGCGGCGCGCTACCTCGGCACCGGGCCGCAGGCGCTGCTGCCGCTGCTCAATTCGCCCTGGTGGATGAACGACGACCGCATGGCGCTCCTGCTGTCGCGCGCGCGGGCGACGGGCTCGCGGCTGGTGGATACCGCGCGCCGCCAGCTGGCCCTGCCCGAGGACTGGACGGATTGCGACATCATCGTGCGCGCGCGGCTGAACCGCGGCGTGGTGCTGGCCGCCCATGCGGGGCCGGGGCGCACCGCATCGGCGGGCGGCAGCACCTACACCATCGCGCAGGAAGCGCCGCATCTGTTCATGGACCAGATCTACCTGCCCGGCCTCGGCCGGCATCCGGCGCTGAACGGCATGGGGGAGCGCAATGCGCGGCTGTGGTTCGACCTGACCACCGCGGCGTCCTTCGACCCCAATGCCCGCGGCTTCAACCCCTGAGGGTTTGCGCAGCCATGCCGGACAGCGCAGACAGGGCAGCATGAAGCGCCAGCTTGCCCGCGGGCACGCCTTCGCACGTTCGACTGGTCCACACACCCTGAGCGGAGTTCCTGCATGTTCGACCTGACCGGCAAGACCGCCCTCGTCACCGGCGCCACCGGCGGCATCGGCGAGGCGATCGCGAGCGCGCTGCACCGCCAGGGTGCGACCGTCGCGATCACCGGCCGGCGCGAGGCCGAATTGGCGCGCGTGGCGGAGGCGCTCGGCGGCGCGCGGGTGATCGTGGCCCCCGCCGACCTGGCCGACCCCGCCGCGCCCGCCGCGCTGGTCGAGAAGATCGAGACCGCGGCCGGTGGGCTCGACATCCTGGTCAACAATGCGGGGTTCACGCGCGACATGCTCGCGCTGCGCATGGGCGATGCCGACTGGAACGCGGTGCTGGAGGTCGACCTGACCGCCCCCTTCCGCCTGGCGCGCGCAGCACTGCGCGGGATGATGAAGAAGCGGTCCGGGCGGATCGTGTCGATCGCCTCGATCGTGGGCGTCACCGGCAATGCGGGGCAGGCGAACTACGCCGCCGCCAAGGCCGGGCTGATCGGCATGAGCAAGTCGCTGGCGCAGGAAGTCGCCACGCGCGGCGTGACCGTGAACGTGGTCGCACCCGGCTTCGTCAAGACCGCGATGACCGATGCGCTGGGCGAGGCGCAGAAGACCGCGCTGCTGTCGCGCATCCCGACGCAGCGCATGGGCACGCCGGAGGATATCGCGGCGGCGGTGGTGTTCCTCGCTTCCGCCGAGGCGGGCTGGGTGACGGGGCAGACGCTGCACGTCAATGGCGGCATGGCGATGATCTGAGCGACCGTTTGAGCGGGCCGGTGCCGGACTGCAGAATGCGCCGCTCGGCGCATTCTCAAACGGTCTCTGACCGCCGCCGCGCTTTTTTCTTGCTTCGCGACGATCGCCGCGCGTATCAGCGGCGCCCGCGGCGGGGATCCACCCTGTCGCGTTGAACGTGTGTCACCCATGCCGTCGACCGTGCTCCGCGCCGTCGCCTGCCAACCGCCCGGGACAGACCCCGGACGGAAAGCGGCGCTGCGCCTGCCCGGCTTCGGCTCACGCAGGCCATCCATAGCCTTCGCCTGACACACCCGGCGCCCCTGGGCGCCACCCGCGACCCGACTGAAAACCTGGAGTGCATCCGATGCGTCCCTCCGACCCGCTGGAGGCGCGTGCGCGCGAGCTGTGCATCGCCGCCGGCCTCGATCCCGACAGCCGCATCCCGAACCCGGCCAAGCCCGACAAGACCATGCCGGCCTGGACCGGCTTCCGCGCGCCTGCGCTCGCGGCGAAGCAGGTCGAGGACGCGGCGCGCGCCGGCGCCATCCTGGGCGAGCAGCCCGAGGGCTACCGCGACGCGCCGCTGAGCGTGTTCGGCGCGCATGACGAAGGCACCATCGCGCAGATGCGCAACTGCATGCGCGTGGGCGCGGTGGTGGGCGGCGTGCTGTGCGCGGACGGGCACCTGGGCTACGCGCAGCCGGTGGGCGGCGTGATCGCCTATGCGGGGCAGGTCAGCGTCAGCGGCGTCGGCTTCGACATCGGCTGCGGCAACATGGCGGTGCGGCTCGACACGCCCTTCGCGGCGGTGCGCGACCGCGTGCCGGAGATCCTGGCCGACATCCGCCGCGTGATCTCCTTCGGTGTCGGGCGCGCCAATGCCGAGCGCGTCGAGCACGCGCTGCTCGACGACGCTGACGCGTGGCATGCGTCGGGCATGGAGGACTACCGGCAGAAGGCGGCCGCGCAGCTCGGCACGGTCGGTTCGGGCAACCACTACGTGGACCTGTTCGAGGACGAGGCCGGGCTCGTGTGGATCGGCGTGCATTTCGGCTCGCGCGGGCTCGGGCATACCAGTGCCACGCGCTACCTGAAGGCCGCCGGCGGCAAGGACGGCATGCATGTCCCGCCCGCCGTGGTCGATGAGGCATCGGAGCTCGGCATCCGCTACCTGGCGGCGATGGAGCTCGCGGGGCGCTACGCCTATGCGGGCCGCGAATGGGTGGTGGAGCGCGTGCGCGCCATCATCGGCGGTGCCGTGACCGACAGCGTCCACAACCACCACAACTACGCGTGGAAGGAGGTGCACGGCGGGCGCGCGGTCTGGGTGGTGCGCAAGGGTGCCACGCCGGCCTTCCCGGGCCAGCGCGGCTTCGTCGGCGGGTCGATGGGCGACGACGCGGTGATCCTGGAGGGAGTGGAAAGCGAGGCCGCGCGCGCCGCGTTCCATTCCACCGTCCATGGCGCCGGGCGCGTCACCAGTCGCCGCGAGGCGCATCGCCGCTTCTCCCGCGCGCAGATGGAGGACTGGCTGCGCGGGCGGGGCGTGCTGCTGTCGGGTGGCGACCTCGATGAAAGCCCGATGGCCTATCGCCGCCTGCCGGAGGTGATCGCGCACCACGCCGGCACGGTGCGCGTGCTGCACCGGCTGCGGCCCTTCGCCGTGGCGATGGCAGGCGCGGGCGAGTTCGATCCCTTCAAGGATTGAGCCCGCCGCGCGCGCCGGCATCCGATCGGATGGTGCGATCCGGTCGGATGCCGGCGTAGCCTGGGCGGCAAGGACAACCCGGAGGAACCGACCCATGCGCCTGCTCCGCCGCGCGGCATTGCTGCTGCCCCTGCTGCTCGCCGCCCTGCCCGCCGCCGCGCAACCCACCCCGCGCGAGGCCAGCTGGACCGCCGCCGGCTTCCGCTTCCACACCGGCCAGACCATGGACCTGCGCCAGGGCTACATCACGCTCGGCGAGCCCACCAACCCGGCGGTGCTGATCCTGCACGGCACCAACGGCACGGCGCGCGGGATGCTCGGCGCCAATTTCGGCGGGCAGTTGTTCGGCCCTGGCCAGCCGCTCGATGCAACGCGGTTCTTCATCATCATCCCGGATTCGATCGGCACCGGGGCGTCGTCGAAGCCCTCCGACGGCCTGCGCGCCGGCTTCCCGCGCTACACCTACGACGACATGGTCGCCGCCCAGCACCGGCTGGTGACCGAGGGTCTCGGCATCCGGCGGCTGCGGCTGATCCTCGGCAATTCGATGGGCGGGATGATGGCCTGGAGCTGGGCCACCAACTTCCCCGAGGCGATGGACGCGATCGTGCCCATGGCGTCGCAGCCCACCGCCATGGCGTCGCGCAACTGGATGATGCGCCGGCTGATGATCGAGACGGTGCGCCAGGACCCCGCCTACATGCAGGGCAACTACACCACCCAGCCGCCATCGCTGCGCATCGCCAATGTCATGTACGGCACCGGCACCAATGGCGGCACGCTGAACCTGCAGCGCCAGGCCCCCACGCGGGAGGCCGCCGACCGGCTTGTCGACCAGCGCCTCGGTGCGCCGCCGCCGCGCGATGCCAACGACTTCATCTGGCAATGGGATGCCAGCCGCGACTACGACCCGGAGCCGAAGCTCGACCGCATCCGCGCCCGCGTGCTGCTGATCAATGCCGCCGATGACGAACGCAACCCGCCCGAGACCGGCATCACCGAACGTGCCCTCGCGCGCATCCCGAACGCCCGGCTGCTGCTGATCCCCGCCAGCGCCGAGACGCTGGGCCATGGCACCACCGGCAATGCGCGGTTCTGGCGCGACGAGCTGGCGCGCTTCCTCGCGACGCTGCCCTGATATCAACGGCCGCCTGCGTCGACCGCGGATATCTGCGTTTGCAGACCCTCAATCGCCGGGCGGAAACATCCGGTTTCCTTGGCTTCGCCGGACCACCGGCGGGCCGCATTCGCGGCCTCGGCACGACACGCACGGGGCGGGGATCGCTCCCCGCCCCGACGCTTCACTCGGCGCGGATGCCGAGCTGCTCGATGACCGGGCGGAAGGTCGCCCAGTCGCGGCGCAGGCGCGCGGCGAATGCATCCGGCCCGCTCACGCCCGTCACCGCCATGCCGATATTGGCGAAGCGGTCGCGCAGATCCGGCCCGCCGAAGCCTTCGACGATGGCGGCATGCAGCCGGTCGATGATCGGCCGCGGCGTGCCGGTCTGCACCATCACGGACGACCACGAATCGACATGGTAGTCGGTCGGCCCGCCGGCCTGCGCGATGGGCGGCACGCCGGGCACCAACGGGGAGGGGCGCGAGGTGGTGACCGCCAGCGCGCGCAGCTGCCCTGCGCTGATCAGCCGCCCCGACGCCGCCGGCGTGTCGAAGCCGAAATCCACCTGGCCGCCGAGCAGCGCCGCCAGCGCGGGCCCGCTGCCCTGGAAGGGCACGTGCAGCGCCTCAAGCCCCGCCTTGGCCAGGAACAGCGCGGCCACCAGGTGCTGCGCCCCCGCGACGCCCGAGGAATTATAGGTGTAGTGCCCCGGCCGCGCCTTCAGCATGGCGATCAGCCCGGCCAGGTCGCGTGCCGGGCTGTCCGGCTTCACCAGCACCACGAAGGGCGCCTCGCCGTACAGCGCGACCGGGGCGAGCTCGCGCTCCACGTCATAGGGCGGCCGGCTGACCAGCGGGCCGAAGGTGATCGGGCCGAGCGACCCGGCCAGCAGCGTGTAGCCATCGGGCGTGCCCTTGGCGACGATGTTGGTGCCGATCTGCCCGCCAGCGCCGGGCCGGTTGTCCGGCACCACCGGCTGGCCGAGGCGTTCGGTCAGCATCTGCGCGACCAGCCGCCCGGCGACGTCGGTCTGCTGCCCCGGCGGCCACGGGATCACCATGCGCAGCGGCCGGTTCGGCCAGGCACCGGCGGGCTGGGACTGCGCGGCGGCCAGGCGCGGCGCCGCAAGGGCGGCAAGCGGCATGGCCAGCAGCGGGCGGCGGCTCATCATGGAACGTCTCCCGAGGTTTGTTCTTCGCCCGCCGATCATGGCGTGCCGGCGCGGCGGCGTCACGCGGGGGCGGCCGGCGCCGGAGGCCGCCGCGCCGGGCCGGGGCGGGTTGAGCGGCCGCGCCGCGCCGGCCATGCTCGCCCTGCCGCCGAAGGGATCGCGACCACGATGACCGACACACCCCCGATCACCCTCGCGCGCTGGGCGTCCTTCCATGTCGGCGGGCGGGAGGTGGTGGTGGCCGGCCAGGCGCCGCGCGAGGTCACCTTCACCCCCGGCAGCGCGCCGGCGCTGATCGACCCGAACGGCACCTACCTGGTCGGCGGCGTCTACGCGCAGGTGATGGAACCCGCGCCGCGGCGCGGGCCGGTGCCGCTGATGCTGTGGCATGGCGGCGGGCTGACCGGCGCCTGCTGGGAGACCACGCCGGATGGGCGCGAGGGTTGGCAGCACTTCTTCCTGCGCCGCGGCTGGGAGGTCGTGGTCAGCGATGCCGTGGAGCGCGGCCGGTCAGGCTGGATGCGAATCCCCGAGGAGACCGGCGGCGTGCCGGTGACCCTGACGCTCGAAAATCCGTGGGAGCGGTTCCGCATCGGCCCCGGCACGCCGCAGGAAGGCCGGGTGTTTCCCGGCCAGCAATTCCCTGCCGATGCCGTGTCCTGGCGCAATTTCATCCTGGGCTGCGTGCCGCGCTTCACCACCACCGATGCGCTGACGCTGGCGGGGTATGGCGCGCTGCTGGCGCGGGTCGGGCCGTCGGTGGTGGTGGCGCACAGCCAGGGTGGGTTCTTCGGCTGGCGCGCCGCGCAGGAATGGCCGGAGAAGGTGCGCGCGCTGGTGTTGGTGGAACCGGCCTCCACCGGGTTGATGGAGAAGGTGGCGGCGCTGGCACGGGTGCCGGTGCTGATGATCTATGGCGACTTCATCGCCGGCGATGCGCGCTGGCCGGCGATCCGCGCGCGCGGCCTGGAGTTCGCCGCGGCGGTGCGTGCCGCCGGCGGGTCCGTCGATGTGGTGGACCTGCCCGCGCAGGGCATCCTGGGCAACAGCCACATGATCCAGATGGACCGCAATTCGGATGTCGTGGCGGGTTTGGTCCAGGACTGGCTTGCCTTGCGCGCCCTGTAGTCCCCGCGGGGTCCGGGGGGCACGCATGCCCCCCGGCCTTACGCCTCCGCTCTCACGGCCTGCACCGTCGCGTCCCCCGCATCCTCCATCGCGCTGATCCAGACTTCCGGCTTCCCTGCCTCCATCGCCCCGAAGGCGTTGCAGAACGCGACCTCGGCCGCGTCGCGCCCGACCCCGATCCGCACCAGGCCGGCGGCATCCGCCATGCGGGTCGGGTCGAACAGGTACCAGGCAGGCCCGTCCGGCCCTTCCAGGAAGGCTTCGAACACTGCATGGAAATCCGGCGGGTCGAGCCGGTGCGCATAGGCGCTGACATACCGCGCCGGGATGCCCAGCGCGCGGCACAGCGAGATGCCCAGATGCGCGAAGTCCCGGCACACCCCCGCCCGCATGGTCACGATGTCGAAGGCCGATGTCATGGCGTCCGACACGCCGCCTTCGTAGGTGACGTAGTCGTGGATCCAGTTGCAGATGGCATTGACCCGCGCATAGCCCGGCGGGATGTCGCCGAAGGTGGTCATGGCGAAGCGTTGCAGCCGGTCGGACTGGCAATAGCGGCTGGGAAACAGGTCCGGCAGCACCGCCAGCGGCAATGCGCCGGGCGGGATCTCCCGCACCGCGCCGGCGTCGCCCAGGCTCGGCGTGATCTCCACGATCGCGCTGTAGTCGACCGTCACCAGCCCCGTCGGGGGAATGATGCGGAAGGTGCGGTTGCCGAGATCCTCGCGCGTCCAGCGTTCGATCGGGACATCGGGCGACAGCACCAGGCTCTCGCTCTCGATGGCCTGGCCGGGAAAGGACTGGGCCTCGATGTTGAAGACGAACGGCACGGGCGATTCCGTCTGGTAGGCCAGGCGGCAACCGATCCTGAAACGCATGGGAACTCCGGCGGGCGGGGGCGGCGCTGGTCGAACGCCCGCGCGGCGCCGGAGTTGCGGCGCCCCGTTCAGCCGCGTGGCGCGGCGGCGCGGCGCAGCCGGTCGTCGATCGCCGCGCCCAGCCCCTCCGGCGGCACGGCCATCGCCGCGATCCGCGACAGCCCCAGCCTGGCGCCCTCGGCATCGAGCCAGCGCAGCCCGGCGAACAGCCGCGACGCGCCCTCCCGCAGGTCGCGCGTGGCCGAGAGCTGCCACACCGCGCCCGCGCCCGGCAGCGGCGGGCCGAAGGCGAGCAGCGCCTCGTCGGGCGCGACCGCGGTGGCGTCCAGGCGCACCGGCAGGGCGGGGGCGTAGTGCGACAGCAGCATCCCAGGGCTGCGCAGCGTGCGCGTCGCCGCCGCGGAAGCGAGCGGGATGGGCCGCGCGACCGGGCCGATCACCGCCTCGATCGCCTCGACCGGCACGCCGCCGGGGCGCAGCAGCGCCGCACCGCCGGCCGCGAGGTCGAGCACGGTGCTCTCGACGCCGACCGCACAGGCCCCGCCATCGAGCACGGCGGCGATGCGGCCCGACAGCCCGTCCAGAACATGCTGCGCGGTGGTCGGGCTGACCTGGCCCGAGCGGTTGGCAGAGGGCCCGGCCACCGGCACCGCCGCGGCGCGCAGCAGCGCGAGTGCGAGCGGATGCGCCGGCACGCGCAGCGCCAGCGTGTCGAGCCCGGCACCCGCCAGCAGGTCGACGCGACAGGTCGGGCGGCGCGGCAGCACAAGCGTCAGTGGGCCGGGCCAGAAGGCCTCGGCCAGGGCGCGGGCGCGGTCGTCGGGCAGGGCTTCGTCGAAGGCGGCGGCGGCATCGGGGACGTGGCAGATCAGCGGGTTGAAATGCGGCCGCCCCTTGGCCTCGAACACGGCGGCGACGGCGCGCCCGTTCCGCGCATCGGCGCCGAGGCCGTAGACCGTCTCGGTCGGGAAGGCGACCAGCGCGCCGTCGCGCAGCAGGGCGGCGGCGTGCTCGATGTCGTGTGCGGGCAGCAGCAGCGTCACGCGCGGCCCTCGCAGACGAAGGCCGGATTCGCCCAGCCCGGCTTGCCGTAGCCCAGCGCGCCGCCGCCGTGCAGCAGCCGGATGGTCCCGCCGGCGGCCTCCAGCACGGCCTGCGGCGCCGCGGTGTCCCATTCCATGGTGCGCCCGAAGCGGGGGTAGAGGTCGGCGCTGCCTTCCGCCACGCGGCAGAACTTCTCGGCCGAGCCGATATTGACGATGCGCGCGACGTGCCGCCCCTCCAGGAAGCGCGTCATGCGCGGGTCGTCCTGGTAGTGGTGGCTGCCCATCACGGTCAGCCCTTCGTCCGGGATCCTGCGCACGGAAATCGCGCGCGTGCCCGCCGCGTCGCGCTTGAAGGCCCCGGCGCCGGCGCGGCCCCAGAACACCTCGCCGGTCGCCGGGAGGGCGACCGCGCCGAGCACCGGCCGGCCCTGCGCCACCAGCCCGACATTCACCGTGAAATTGTCGCGCCCGGCGGCGAATTCGCGCGTGCCGTCCAGTGGGTCGACCAGCCAGAAGCGGGGCCCGGGGCCGGTGGGGGCGGTGCCGGCCTCGATCTCCTCCTCGGCAATCACCGGGATGTGGGGGGCGGCGGCGCGCAGGCCCTCGACGATCAGGGCTTCCGCGATGCGGTCGGCCTCGGTCACCGGGGAATGGTCGGCCTTGCGCGCGACCGCGAAGCCGGCGGCGCGCACGGCGTTGATCGCGGCGGCGGCCTCGGTGGCCAGGCGGGTGGCAAGGGCCAGCAGGGCATCGTCATCCATGGCGGCGGTGTGGCGCCGGCCGGGCGGGGCCGCAAGCCCCGGGCCCCGCTGGCCGGGGCGGCCTTGTCGGGCGCGCCCCTGGCCGGGGCGGCCTTGTCGGGCGCGCCCCTGGCCGGGGCGGCCTTGTCCGGCGCGCCCCTGGCCGGGGCGGCCTTGTCGGGCGCGCCCCTGGCCGGGGCGCGACGCCGACCCTAAGGTGTGACGCATATCGCTGACGCCCGCCCGGAGTTCCCATGCCCGACATCGCCTTCGTGAAACCCGCCCTGCCGCGCAGCGGCGCCCTCGTGCTGCCGCTGGCCGAGGAAGCCCCGCTCGCCGGCCTCGCGAAGCAGGCCGACGAGGCGACCGGCGGCGCCATCTCGCGCGGGCTGGAGGCGGCCAAGTTCAAGGGCCGCAAGGGCCAGGCCACGACGCTCTGGGCGCCCGGCGCCGGGCTGTCGAAGGTGGTGGCGATCGGCCTGGGCAAGGCGGCGGAGCTGATGGCGACCGGTGCCGAGGCCGCCGGCGGCGCCACGGCCGGCGCCATCGCGCAGGAACGCGAGGCGATGGTCGCCGCCGATGGCCTGGCGCCGGCGCTGGCGGCCTCGCTGGCGATGGGCGTGGCGCTGAAATCCTACCGCTTCGACCGCTACCGCACGATGGAGAAGGAGGAGGACAAGCCGAAGATCGAGCGCGTCGCCGTCGCCGTCGCGGATACCGCCAAGGCCAAGGCCGCCTTCGCGCCGCTGCAGGCGGTGGCGGATGGCGTCTTCCTCACCCGCGACCTGGTCAGCGAGCCGCCCAACGTGCTGACGCCCACCGATTGCGCGGATCGCTGCAGGGCGCTGGCGAAGCTCGGGGTCGAGGTCGAGATCCTCGGCCCGAAGGAGATGAAGAAGCTCGGCTTCGGCGCGCTGCTGGGCGTGGCGCAGGGCTCCGCGCAGGAACCGCGCATGGTGGTGATGAAGTGGATGGGCGCGCCCAAGGGCAAGAAGGGCAAGCCGCTGGCCTTCATCGGCAAGGGCGTCACCTTCGACACCGGCGGCATCTCCATCAAGCCGGCCGGCGGCATGGAGGACATGAAGTGGGACATGGCCGGCGCCGGCACCGTGATCGGCCTGATGGCCGCGCTGGCCGGACGCAAGGCGAAGGCCGACGTGGTCGGCATCGTCGGGCTGGTCGAGAACATGCCCTCGGGCACCGCGCAGCGGCCAGGCGATGTCGTGACCTCGGCCTCGGGCCAGACCATCGAGGTCATCAACACCGACGCCGAAGGCCGCCTGGTTCTGGCCGACGTGATCCACTACTGCATCGAGAAGTTCGACCCGCGCTTCATGGTCGACCTGGCCACGCTGACCGGCGCCATCATCATCGCGCTGGGCCACGAGCATGCCGGGCTGTTCAGCAACGACGACACGCTGGCGAGCCGCATCGAGGCCGCCGGCCGCGCGACGGGTGAGACGGCGTGGCGCATGCCGCTCGGCGACGCCTATGACAAGCAGATGAAGTCCGACATCGCCGACATGAAGAACGTCGGCGGGCGCCCCGGTGGGTCGATCACCGCGGCGCAGTTCATCCAGCGCTTCGTGCAGGGCCGGCCCTGGGCGCACCTGGACATCGCCGGCACCGCCTGGTCCAGCAAGGACACCGCCACCACGCCCAAGGGCGCCACCGCCTATGGCGTGCGGATGCTCGACCGCCTGGTGGCGGAGCACTACGAGGGCTGAGAGCGCGGGCGTGATCGCGGTCCGCTTCCGCCGCGGCGCGCCGCGGCCGGACCTGCCCTGCATCGTCCCGCTGGACGCGATCGCCGCGGCGCCGCGCGCGCTGGCGCCGGCACTCGCCGCGGCGCGCTTCACCGGCGCGGCGCGGCAGGTGGTGGACCTGCCGGGCACGCCGCGGCGCCTCGTGGTGGGCCTCGGCACCGCGCCCGATGCGCTGGCCTGCGAAGGCGCCGGCGCCGCCGCCGCCCTGGCGGCAGGGGCGAGCGAGGAGGTCGCGCTGGCCGGCGCCGGGCTGGCGGCCGGGCAGCTCGCGGCGGTGGCGGCCGGCATCGCGCTCGGCGCCTGGGCCTTCGACCGGCACCGCGCGCGGGACCTGCCCCGGCGCATCCGTCGCCTGGTGGTGCACTGCGACTCGCCCGACGAAGCCGAGGCCGCCTTCGCGCACCGCGCGCCCGGCATCGGCGGCTGCCTGCTGGCCCGCGACCTGGTGGCCGAACCCGCCAACCACCTGACCACGCGCCGCTTCGCCGAACGGCTGGAGGCGCTGGCCGAGGACGGGATCGAGGTCACCATCCACGGCCGCAAATGGCTTGAGCGCCACGGCTTCGGCGCGCTGCTCGCGGTCGGCGGCGGGGCGGCGGACCCGCCGCGCCTGGCGGTGCTGCGCTGGCGCGGCGCGCTGCCGCTGCCCCCCGTGGCCTTCGTGGGCAAGGGGCTGGTGTTCGACACCGGCGGCATCTCGATCAAGCCGGCCACCGGGATGGAGGCGATGCGCGCCGACATGGCCGGCGCGGCGGCCTGCGCGGGCGCGATGCTGGCGCTGGCGCGGCGGCGTTCGCCCGCGCCCGCCGTCGCCGTGCTCGCCATTGCCGAGAACGCCACCGGCGCGGCCGCCTACCGCCCCGGCGACGTGATCCGCACGGCATCGCGCCGCACGGTCGAGGTGATCGACACCGATGCCGAGGGCCGGCTGGTGCTGGCCGATGCGCTACACCACGCCATCGCCGCCTTCCGCCCGCGCGCGGTGATCGACCTTGCGACGCTGACCGGGGCCATCGTCACCGCGCTGGGTCACCACCGCGCCGGGATCTTCGGCAGCGACGCTGCACTGCTGGCCAGCGCCGCCGCGGCGGGCGAAGCGGTCGGGGAGCCGCTCTGGCCCATGCCGATCGGACCGACGCATCGCGAGGCGCTCGACTCCGACATCGCCGACCTGCGGCAATGCGCGCCTGCCGGGTCGGGCGCCTGGGGCGGGCGCTTCCTGCCCGATGCCTGCCACGCCGCGGCGTTCCTGCGGGAATTCGCCGGCACCACGCCCTGGGCGCACCTGGACATCGCCGGGGTGGACAGCGCGGAGGAGGCGCATGCGCTCGGCCCGGCGGGGCCGACCGGCTTCGGCGCCAGGCTGCTCGACCGCCTGGTGGCGCTGCGCTTCGAGGCCGAGCCGTGACCCGGATCGGCTTCTACCACCTGACCCGCACGCCCCTGGTGCAGGCCCTGCCGCGCCTGCTGGGCCGCGTCCTGGCCAGCGGCGGGCGCGCCTTCGTGCTGTCCAGCGAGGCCGAGCGCGTCGCCGCGCTCGACGCCGCGCTATGGACCGCCACCGATCCCGACTGGCTGCCGCATGGCCTGGCGGGCGGCGAGCACGACGCGCTCCAGCCGATCCTGCTGGGCACCGCCGATGCCCCGCCCGGCAATGGCGCGCGCTTCCTGCTGCTGGTGGACGGCGCCGAGAGCGCCAGGCTGGCCGAGTACGACCGCGTGCTCGACCTGTTCGATGGCGGGGACGAGGCGGCGGTGGCGGCCGCGCGGGCGCGCTGGTCGAAGGCCAAGGCGGCTGGCCATGCCCTGACCTATTGGCAGCAGGGCCAGGCGGGGTGGGAGAAGCGGGGCTGACGCCGACCCGGCGCGCGCCGGCCATCCTGGCATCGCGTCATAGTGCGTTCATCGCGCCGCGCGCATCATGTAGGTTCGACAGCGTACCGGACAGGGCAAGTCGCAGGCCAAGTCCCGCCGAACCCGGTGCGCGCGCCATCGAGAGCCGGCCCTGCGCCGCCGGCCCGACGTTCAGGGGAGCAGGCGTATCGCCATGGTCGACACCATCCTCACGCCGTTCGACGACCTCTACACCGTGCCCGTCGACGGCGTCGCCGACCGGGTCGACGGCATCGGCGGCAGCGACACCATCAGCGGCCGGTCCGCCGACGACACGCTGATCGGCAACGAGGGCAATGATTCGCTGCTCGGCGGGTCGGACGACGACAGCCTGGTGGGCGGTGCCGGCGCCGATACGCTGGTCGGCGGGACCGACGAGAATGTCCTCGACGGCGGCGAGGATGGCGACCTGCTGCTGGGCGGGTCGGTCGCCGATACCATCATGGGCGGCGCGGGGAACGACACGATCTCGGCCGGCAGCGGCGACAACCTGATGTCGGGCGGCGCCGGCAACGACATTTTCCTCGATATCCCGAACAATGGTCGACAGTATTTCGACGGAACCGGCGGTGGTGTCGACTCCATTTTCGTCGATGGAAATTACGAAACCTACTACTCCACCGTGGAAGGTGCGAATACGGTCAACATCGGCGGGCAGAACCTGCCTTACAATTTCCGCATCAGCGGCGCTGGCTTCGATATGTACTTCAACAATGTCAACGGGAACGCGTATTTCGAGGACGGCGACATCATCCCCATCGTCTGCTTCGGCGAGGGCACGATGATCATGACGCCCGATGGCGAGCGCGCGGTCGAGACGCTGCGCGCCGGCGACCTGGTGGTCACCGCGGGCGGGCAGGGCGCGCCGGTCAAGCCGGTGCGCTGGGTCGGTCATCGCAGCGTCGACCTCGACAGCCATCCGCGCCCGCTGGAGGTCTCGCCGATCCTGGTGCTGCCGGGTGCGCTGGGCGCCGGCGTGCCGCACAGGCCGCTGCGGGTTTCGCCGGAGCACGGGCTGCTGGTGGACGGCGTGCTGGTCGCCGCGGGGCTGCTGGTCGATGGCACGCATGTCATCCGCCTGCCGGCGCGCGGGCGCGTCACCTGGTTCCACGTGGAACTGGACGCGCACGACCTGCTGGTCTCGGAAGGCGCGGCGAGCGAATCCTACCTCGACATGGGCAACCGCCACGCCTTCGCGAATGCCGGCGCCGTGGCCATGCTGCACGCGGATTTCGGCGCCGCGCCTGGCGCGAGCCCCGAAGCCTGCCGCCCCCGCGTCACCGGCGGCGCTGCGCTCGACGCCGCGCGCGCCGCGCTCGCGCGCCTGCGGATGGACCCGCCCGCACGGGACTGCGCCGTTGTGCAATCCCCGCGGTCCAGGGGGCCGTAGCCCCCTGGCGGGGGAGGTCCGGAGGGGGCCGACGCCCCCTCCGCGGAAGCCGCTACCCTTGCAGCCGTATCCCCGTGATCTCCACCATCCGCCGCCAGCGGGCGAGCTCGTCGCGCTGGAAGGCGGCAAACGGGCCGGCCGGCATCGGCGCCGCCACGAAGCCCTGGCTGGTCAGCCTTTCGCGCATGGCGGGCTGGGTCAGGATGCCCACCAGCGTATCCGACAGCCGGGCCACGATCGCCGCATCGGTGCGCGCGGGCGCCCACAGGCCGAACCAGGCATCGACCGCCAGGTCCTGCGCGTTGAGTTCGCCGAAGGTCGGCACGTCCGGTGTCTCGGGCAGGCGGGCGGGGGCACCGATGCCCAGCGCGCGCAGCCGCCCGTCGCGCACCAGCGCGACCACCTGCGGCCAGGTGGAGACGAAGAAATCCACCGTGCCGGAGACGGTATCCGTGGTGGCCTGCGCGCCGCCGCGATAGGGCACGTGCGTGGCGTCCAGGCCTTCGCGGCGCACGAAGGTCTCGGCGATCACGTGGCTGGCGGACCCCGCGCCCGAGGAAGCGTAGGTCACGCGCCCGCCATTCCTGCCCTTCGCGGCCAGCTCGGCCAGGCTGCGCGGGCCGTTGGCCGGCACCACCAGCGCGTGGTGCACGGCGGCCAGGCGCGCGATCGGCGCGAAATCCGCGATCGGGTCGAAGGGCAGGGAGGGCAGCATCGCCGCATTGGCGGCATGGGTCTGGTTGTTGCCGAGCGACAGCGTGTAGCCGTCGGCGGCGGCCTGCGCGACCGCCTGGGTGCCGACCACCGCGGCGCCGCCGGGGCGGTTGTCGACCACGAAGGTGCCGCCGGGGATCGCCTCGGCCAGCGCGGCCGCCAGGGTGCGGGCCAGCACGTCGGTCGACCCGCCGGGCGGGTAGGCGAGCACGATGCGCACGGGGCGCGCCGGCCAGGCCTGGGCGCGCGCGGCCGCGGGCAGCGCCAGCATCGGGGTCGCGAACAGGGCGCGGCGGCGGATCATGGCGGTCTCCTCCCGGGAGAGATCAGCGGTGGGCTGCGACCATCTGGCAGGAATTGCGGCGGGGGGAAACCTGCCGCCCGGCAGTGGCGCACGCCGATTCGCGCGGCGGTTGCGCGGGGCTCACACAAGCGTTCGTTGTGTCGCGGCGCGAGTCTTGGCTAGCGTCCAGGTTGCGACTGGATGGAGGGCGTGATGGACCACATCGACCCGCCCCGGATGGCCGCCCAGGCCTCCGGACTCCCGGCCCCGCAGGACCGCCTGCCGGCCGAACCCGCCACCGGGCGGGCGCTCTGGCCGACCTTCATGCGCCGCACGCTGGACGAGCACATCGTCGCCAGCGCCACCGCGCAGACGCCGCGCGGCGCCTGAGCACCGGCGCGGCGGAGGGCGGCCCCGGCACGTCGCGCCGGCCCGCTCACGCCGCGTCGAGGCGCGCCGAGAGGTCGAGCCATTCTTCCTCGAGCTGCGCGACGGTATGCGCGATGGCGGCGCGGCGCGTGGTGGCCCAGGTGATGTCCTCGGGCTTGAAGCGGGCATAGGTCTCGGGGTCGGCGAGTCGCTTGCTGATCAGCGCGTCCTCGCGCGACAGCTTGTCGAGCGCGGCCTCGACCTCCTTGACCCGGGCGCGCAGCGGGGCGGTCGCGATGCGGGTCTCGGCACGGTCGCGCCGCGCGCCGGCCTTCTGCCCGCCGGGCTCGTTGCGCGCGCCGCCGCGGGCACGGTCGGCCAGCAGCGCCCGGTAGTCATCCAGGTCGCCGTCGAAGGGCGTCACCGCGCCATCGGCCACCAGCCACAGGCGGTCGGCCACCAGCTCCACCAGATGCGGGTCGTGGGTGATCAGCACGACGGCGCCGGGGAAATCCGCCAGCGCCTTCACCAGCGCGTCGCGCGCATCGATGTCCAGGTGGTTGGTCGGTTCGTCGAGGATCAGCAGCTGCGGCGCGTCGCGCGTGGTGAGCGCCAGCAGCAGCCGCGCCTTCTCGCCGCCCGACAGCGCGGCCACGCGGGTATCGGCGCGATTGGCATCGAGGCCGAAGCGCGCGAGCTGCGACCGGCAGGCGGTCTCGGTGGCCTTGGGCAGGGCGGCCTGCATGTGGGTCAGCGGCGTGCCCTGGAGGTCGAGTTCCTCCGCCTGGTGCTGCGCGAAATAGCCGACGCGCAGCGCGCGCGTGCGGAAATAGGTGCCGCCCTCGGGCTGCAGCCGCCCGGCGATCAGCTTGGCCAGCGTGGACTTGCCGTTGCCGTTGGCACCCAGCAATGCGATCCGGTCGTCCTGGTCCAGCCGCAGGTTCAGCCCGCGCAGGATCGGCGGCCCGCCATAGCCGACCGAACACCCCGTCAGCGACAGGATGGGGGGCGCGAGCTCCTCGGGCGCGGGGAAGGCGAAGCGGACCGGGTGGTCCTCGACCACCGCCTCGATCGCCGGCATGCGTTCCAGCGCCTTCAGGCGCGACTGCGCCTGGCGCGCCTTCGACGCCTTGTAGCGGAAGCGATCGACGAAGGACTGGATATGCGCGCGTTCGGCGCTGAGGCGCGCGTTGGTGGCGGCCTGCTGCGCCTGGCGTTCGGCGCGCATGCGCACGAAATCGGCGAAGTTGCCCTGGTACAGCGTGATCTTCTGCTGATCGAGATGCGCGATGGAATCGACGCAGCGTTCCAGCAGCCCGCGGTCATGGCTGACCACGATGGCGGCGCCGGGGAAGCGTTGCAGCCAGGCCTCCAGCCACATGGTCGCTTCGAGGTCGAGGTGGTTGGTCGGTTCGTCCAGCAGCAGCAGGTCGGGCTCGGTGAACAGCGCGCGCGCCAGCGCCACGCGCATCCGCCAGCCGCCGGAGAATTCGCGCGAGGCGCGCGCCTGCGCCGCCGCATCGAAGCCCAGGCCCGACAGGATGGCCCCCGCGCGCGCCGGCGCGCTGTCGGCGCGGATGGCGATCAGGCGGTCATGGATCTCCGCCAGGCGCGCCGGGTCGGGCGTGTGCTCGGCCTCGGCCAGCAGCGACGCACGTTCCGTATCGGCGGCGAGCACGATGTCGAGCAGGCTGTCATCCCCGCCCGGCGCTTCCTGCGCGACATGGCCCATGCGGGCGCGCTGCGCCAGGCGGATCTCCCCGCCATCGGGCTGCAAGTCGCCGGTGATGGCGCGCAGCAGGGTCGACTTGCCCGCGCCGTTGCGCCCGACCAGGCCGACCTTGCGGCCGATGTCGATCTGCAGGTTCGCGCCGTCCAGCAGCGCGCGGCCGGCGATGCGGATGGTCAGGTCGCGGATGGCGAGGACGGTCATGGCTGCGGCCTTCTACCGCCTCGGCCCGGGCTTGTCAGGCGCGCATGGCGGCCGCCGCCGAGGCAACCCGGCCCGGCGCGGGGCGTTGCACCGGCGTCCATCACCCTTCCCCGAGGAGCGCCCCCCATGGCCGCCATGAAGACTCTCGACGACCTGTTCCTGCACACGCTCAAGGACATCTACTTCGCCGAGCGGCAGATCCTGAAGGCGCTGCCGCGGATGGCCAAGGCGGCCGAGAGCGAGGCGCTGCGCGACGACCTGTTGGCGCATCGCGACGAGACGCAGGGCCAGATCGAGCGCCTGCAGCAGGTGTTCGACGCGCTCGGCCGCCGCGCGCAGGGCGTGACCTGCGAGGCGATCAAGGGCCTGATCGAGGAATGCGTGGAACTGGTGGACGACACGCCCGAGGCCGGCAGCGTGCGCGACGCCGGGCTCATCGCCTGCGCCCAGGCGGTCGAGCACTACGAGATGGCGCGCTACGGCGCGCTGATCGCCTGGGCGCGCGCCGGCCGCAAGCCGGAGATCGTGGCGCTGCTGGAGGCCAACCTGGCCGAGGAGAAGGCGGCCGACGGCAAGCTGACCAAGGCGGCCCGCGAGATCAACATGGCGGCGATGCAGCAGGCCGCCTGACGCGGCCCGGATGCGAGGCGGTCCCGCATCCGGCCGGTGGCGGGGGTTGCGCGCGCCCGCCATCCCTTCTATCCGGCGGCCCGACTCCAGAACCCCCGAGGACAGCCGCCATGGCCATCGAACGCACCTTCTCCATCATCAAGCCGGACGCCACGCGGCGGAACCTCACGGGCGCGATCAACGCGATCTTCGAGAAGAACGGCCTGGCCATCATCGCGCAGAAGCGCGTGTGGATGTCGCGCGCCCATGCCAAGAAGTTCTACGAGGTGCATGCGGCGCGCCCGTTCTACAACGACCTGGTGGACTTCATGGTCTCCGGCCCGGTCGTGGTACAGGTGCTGGAAGGCGAGAACGCGGTGGCCAGGAACCGCGAGCTGATGGGCGCCACCAACCCCGCCCAGGCGGCCGAGGGCACCATCCGCAAGCTGTTCGCCGAAAGCATCGAGGCGAATTCCGTGCACGGCTCCGACAGCGCCGAGAACGCCGCCGCCGAGATCGCCTACTTCTTCGCCGGCACCGAACTGGTCGGCTGACGCGCCGCCGCGGCCCGGCCTGTGCGCCGGCGCCGCGGCCACGGCCGTGCCGCGCGCGGTCGGCCCGCGCGGTCAGTCCGCGTGGCCCAGCACCACCGGGCGGTCCGGGTCGCCATTCTCGAAGGCCACCCAGACGGCGCCGCCCACAGGGGCGCCGGCGGGCGTGCCGCCGCGCCCACCGCCCCCGCCCACCGGCCGGCAGACCGCGGCCCAGGCGCCGCCGCTGCCCAGCGAGGGCAGTTGCACGAAGATCCGCCCGCCCCGCGTCGGGTCCATCGTGCCGGTGATGATGCCACGCACGATGCCGTTGATGATCGCCATGTCGGTCTCCTGCCTGGCGGGCCTGCGTGCCCGCCGGGCCATCCCGCACGACGGCGCGCGGCCGCGCCATGATCTGGTGCACGCGTCCGTGCATTCCGGCGCTGACGGGCCGTTAACGCGCCCCGGTGCCTGATGGCCGGCCTGGAGCCGTCGCCGTTCGCTGTGGCTCACGGCAACGGCTCTAGAGCATTGTTTTTGCGAGCATCCTTGCCCGTTCAGATGACTCCGTCTGAACGGTTGATGCTCTGGCACCAGGAGGAACGGCATGGACGGCATCCTGCCCCAGGCGGCATCGCAGCGGGTCGCGGCCGAGGATCTCGGGGCGCGCCTGGCCGATGCGCTGGCGGCGGGCGGGGCGGGCCTGCGGCTGGACCTGCAGCCGATCTGCGCCGCCGCCACGCTGGACCCGGTCGGCTACGAGGCGCTGCTGCGCTGGGACCACCCCGAATTCGGCCCCATCCCGCCACGCGAGACACTCGCGGCGGCCGAGGCGGTGGGCCGCGGCGTGGCGCTCGATGCCTGGGTGCTGGTGCATGGCTTCCGGCTGCGCGCGGGCTGGCCGCGCGGCGGGCCGTACCTCGCGCTCAACGTCTCCATGGCCGGCGTCCTGACCGGCCATGCGGCGCCGATGGTCAGGGCCGCCATCGAGGCGACCGGCGTCGATCCGCGCGGCCTGTCGCTCGAACTGCCCGAGGCGGCGGTCACCCAGGACCTGGCGGGGGCCTGCCGGCTCGCCGCGGCGTTGCGCGGGCTCGGGCTCAGCCTTGCGATCGACGATTTCGGTGGCGCGCATGGGTCGGCGCGGGTGCTGCGCGACATTCCCTTCGCGGCGGTGAAGCTCGATCCCGCCTTGACCGCGGGGCTCGACGGCACCGACCCCGGCGCGGAGCGCTCCCGCGCCCTGGTCGGCGCGGTGGTCGACATGGCACATGCCCTTGGCGCGATCACGGTGGCCGAGGCGGTCGAAACGGCCGATCAGATGCGGGCGCTGCGCGATGCGCGGGTCGATGCGCTGCAGGGCTGGCTGCTGGGCCGCCCCGGTGCCTTCAGGCCCTGACCGGCGCGCGCCGCGCCGCCAGCGGCGCGTTCAGCCCCAGATCAGGTACAGAAGCACCAGCAACACGACGATCACGCCGACCGCCCAGGTCATGAAGGTCGTGAACCCGGCCCATTCGGCCTGCCGCTCGGCCAGGATGTCGCCAGCCTTCACTTCGACGAATTCATAGGTCTGCTGTTCGGCCACGGCTACGCCCCCAACCACGCGATGCTGCATCAGCCTTTAGAAAGCCCCGGCGCCGCCGGCAAGGGGTTCACGAGGCTGCCGCCCGCCGCAGCCGCCCCATCCACCCGCGCGATGCCGCCGGAAACACGCACCTGTCCTGCCGCCAGCCAGGCCAGGGCGGCGGGATACAGGCGATGCTCCTCGGCCAGCACGCGGGCGGCCAGGCTGGCCTCGGTGTCGTCGGGCAGGACCGCCACGGCGGCCTGGGCCAGGATCGGGCCTTCATCGACGCCGGCGCTGACCAGGTGGACGGTGCAGCCATGCAGGCGCACCCCGGCCGCCAGCGCCCGGGCATGGGTGTCGAGCCCCGGGAAGGCCGGCAGCAGGGAAGGGTGGACATTGATCAGCCGCCCGTCCCAGCGCGCCACGAAGCCTTCGGTCAGCACCCGCATGAAGCCGGCCAGCGCGATGATGGTGGCGCCGGCGCGCGCCAGTTCGGCCTCCATCGCCGCCTCGAACCCGGCGCGGTCGCCGCGGAAGGCGCGGCTTTCCACCACCACGGTCGGCACGCCCCGGGCGGCGGCATGGGCCAGGCCCGCCGCATCGGCGCGGTTGGACAGCACCAGGGCGATCTCGGCGGGGTAGTCGGGCGCGGCGGCGGCGGCCAGCAGCGCCGCCATGTTGGATCCGCGCCCGGAGATCAGCACCGCCACACGCGCGCGGCCCGCCGCGCCGGCTGGTGTCACGCCGGCCAGCCGGCGCGCAGGTTGTCGATCCGCACGGCCGCCGCGCCGGGCGCCGCCGCGATCACGCCGATGCGGCGCACCGTCTCGCCCGCGGCTTCCAGCAGCGCCGTGGCGGCCTCGGCATTCCCGGCCTCGACCACCAGCGCCATCCCGATGCCGCAGTTGAACACGCGCAGCATTTCCTCGGCCGCGACCCCACCGGCGCGGGCCAGCCAGGCGAAGACCGGCGGCGGCGCCCAGGCGCCGGCATCGAGCACGGCGACGGTGCCCTCGGGCAGCACGCGCGGCAGGTTGCCCGGCAGGCCGCCGCCGGTGATATGCGCCGCCGCCTTGACCAGCCCGGCGCGATGCAGCGCCAGCAGCGGCTTCACATAGATCCGGGTCGGCTCCAGCAGCGCCTCGCCCAGCGTGCGGCCCGCGGCGAAGGGCGCAGGGGCGCCCATGCCGGCACCGCCGCGCTCCAGGATGCGCCGCACCAGCGAGAAGCCATTGGAATGCACGCCCGACGACAGCAGGCCCAGCACCACGTCGCCCGGCCCGACATCGCCCCGCGGCAACAGCGCGCCGCGTTCCGCGGCACCCACCGAGAAGCCGGCCAGGTCGTAGTCGCCCTTGGCATACATGCCGGGCATCTCGGCGGTCTCGCCGCCCACCAGCGCGCAGCCGGCGATGCGGCAGCCCTCGGCGATGCCCGCCACCACCTGCCTGGCCGAGGCGACATCGAGCGCGCCGGTCGCGAAGTAATCCAGGAAGAACAGCGGCTCGGCGCCCTGCACCACCAGGTCGTTGACGCACATCGCCACCAGGTCGATGCCGACCGTGGCATGCAGCCCGGCATCGATGGCCACGCGCAGCTTGGTGCCCACGCCATCCGTGGAAGACACCAGCACCGGGTCGGTGAAGCCGGCCGCCTTCAGGTCGAACAGCGCGCCGAAGCCGCCCAGGCCGCCCATGGTGCCCGGCCGGTCGGTCGACTTCGCCAGCGGCTTGATGGCATCGACCAGCGCGTCGCCGGCCTCGATGTCGACGCCCGCGGAACGGTAGGTCAGGCCGGTGGGGGGGGCGGACGGGGAACTGGTCAGGGCGGCCTCCGATCGGGTATCTGGCAGGGCAGTGGCGCCGCGTCGGCGCGGCGCAGGGCGGCCTTGGGCCGCCTGTTGAGTGGAATGCGGACGGCCATCGACCGGCCGTCGATGAGGAATGATGAAGGTCATGCCGGTCAGGACCCGCCCCGCGCGGGCGCGCGGAAAGAACCATGCGGCGGCGATCCTCGCAACCGTGATGCTGGCCTGCGCGCTGCCGGCCGCCCCCCATGCGCAGGAGGCGCCGGCCGCGGTGTCCTACAGCCAGCGCGGCGTGCCGGCCGAAGCCACCGCCGAGAACGGCGTGATCGCCCGCGAACGCGCCTTCGTGGCCGGCCGCCGCGCGGCCTGGGATCGCATCGCCTCGGCCGCCGGGGTCACGCGGTCGCTGTCCGACCAGCAGATCGAATCGATGGTGACCTCCATCATCATCGAGGAAGAGCGCACCTCGCCCACCCGCTACACCGGCCGCATCACGGTGAACTTCAACCCGGGCCGGGTGCGCGCCATCACCGGCGGCAGCGCCACCGCGGAGGGCGGCACGCCGGCCGCGCCCGGCGCTCCCGGTGCCCCGGGCGACCCGCCGCCGCGCCCGGTCGCCGCCGGGCCCGCCGCCGCCACCATCGAGGCCGTGGCGCTGTACGGTTCGCTCAACGAATGGCTCGAAATCCGCCGGCGCCTGGTGGCCAATACGGCGCGGCTGGAGGTGGTGGCGATCTCGACCGACCGCGCGCGGCTGCGGCTGGGGCTGCGCGCGCCGCCGGCGGTGGCCGCCGAGGAACTCGCCCGCCAGGGCCTGACCATGAGCCCCGGCTCCGGAGCGCCCGGCGATGCCTGGCGCGTGGGCCTTGGCGGACGCTCCTGACCCGGGGGGGCGCCCGGACGGGGCCGGCCCGGCCGACCATGGCGCCTGGCTGCTCACCGTGCCGAACCTCATCACGCTCGCGCGGCTGTGCGCGGTGCCGGCGGCGGTCTGGCTGATGCTGCGCCACCGGCTCGACATCGCCTTCCTGGTCTTCGTGGGGGCCGGCATCTCGGATGCGGTGGATGGCTGGCTGGCGCGGGTGTGGAATGCGCGATCGGCGGTCGGCGCGCTGCTCGACCCGATCGCCGACAAGGCGCTGCTGGTCTCGGTCTATGTGACGCTGGCGGCGATCGGCGTGCTGCCGGACTGGCTGGCGATCCTGGTGGTGTTCCGCGACCTGCTGATCGTGGGCGGCGTCATCACGCTGTGGATGCTGGGGATGCCGGCGCGCATCCGCCCGCTGATGGTCAGCAAGGCCAATACCTTCGCGCAGATCGCGCTGGCCGCGCTGGCGCTGCTGCTGGCGGGGTTCGACCTTTCGGCGCCCTGGCTGCTGGAGGGCATGATCGTGGTGGTGGCGGTGACCACGCTGGCCTCCGGCGCGGCCTATGTGGTGCAGGCGGCACGGCTGACGGCGGGGGGCGGCGCATGAGCGGCACGCCGCCCACGCGGGCCGAAGGCGCGCCGCCCGCGCGAACCGACCCGCCGCGCGCCGCGCCACCCGCCGCCGGGCGCTTCCCCGCACCGTCCGCACCGCGCACCGCGACCAAGGCGCAGCGCACCGGCCTGCTGGTGGGCTTCGGCGCCGCGCTGCTGTTCAGCCTGTGGCTGTTCCAGGGCATCCTGACGCCCTTCGTGCTGGCCATGGTGATCGCGTATTTCCTCGATCCGCTGGCCACGCGCCTGACGCGCGTCGGCATCCGGCGCAGCATGGGCGCCTTCGCGCTGATCTTCCTGCTGATGGCGCTCGGGCTGGTGGCGATGCTGCTGCTCTACCCGCTGATCCTGGCGCAGATCGGCATCCTGGTGCAGCGGCTGCCGACCTACGCCGCGGGCCTGGGCACGCTGCTGCGCGACGGGCTGCAACGGCTGGAGGAGACGCTGGGCCCCGACATGGTCGACCAGCGCCTGCGCGACATGGCGGTGAACCAGGCGGGCGCGATGCTGTCCTGGGTGGTGACCGCCGCGACGCGGCTGATCGGCGGCGGCTTCGCGCTGTTCCAGGTGTTCACGCTGGTGGTGGTGGTGCCGGTGGTGGCCTTCTACCTGCTGCGCGACTGGCCGGCCATGCTGGGGCGCATCGAATCCTGGCTGCCGCGCAAGAATGCCGCGGTGCTGCGGCAATTGGCGCGGGACACCGACCGCGTGCTGTCGGCCTGGCTGCGTGGGCAGTTGCTGTGCTGCGCGGCGCTCGGTGTGTTCTATGCGGTGGCGCTGCAGCTGGTGGGGCTGGAACTCGGCCTGACCATCGGGCTGATGTCGGGCATCCTGACCTTCATCCCCTATGTCGGGTCGCTGACCGGCTTCGCCTCGGCCGTGCTGCTGGCGATGGGCCAGTTCGGCACCTGGAACGAGGTGATGCTGGTGGTCGCGATCTTCATCGTCGGCCAGACCATCGAGGGCTACGTCATCTACCCCTACCTGTTGGGCGACCGGGTCGAATTGCACGCGGTCTGGGTGATCTTCGCGCTGTTCGCGGGCGGCGTGGCCTTCGGCTTCCTGGGCGTGCTGCTGGCGGTGCCGATGGCCGCCGCGCTGGGCGTGGTGGCGCGCTATTGGCTGCGGCGCTACCTTGAAAGCCCGCTCTACCTCGACCCGCCGCGGACCGGGATGTAGGAGGCGCCGATGCCCCCGCCCCCCCGCGCGCCGCGGCAGTTCATCCTGCCGCTGCCGCTGGTCGCTTCCTGCGATCGCGCCGATATCCTCGAGGATGGGTCGAATGCCGCGGCGCTGGCCTGGCTCGACCGGCCCGACGGCTGGCCCGCCGGGCGGCTCGCGCTGTTCGGGCCGGAGGGGGTGGGCAAGTCCCATCTGGGGCGCGCCTTCGCCGCGGCGCGCGGCTGGCGGCGGATCGACGGCCCCGCGCTGCGCGGCCTGCCGCCGCCCGCCGCCGGCGGCACCGTGCTGGACGACGCCGATGCGGTGCCGCAGCCGACCGCCCTGCTGCACCTTGTGAACCTGTGCGCCGAACGCGGGGAGGGCCTGCTGCTGCTGGCGCGCGAGGCGCCGTCGCGCTGGCCCGTCGTGTTGCCCGACCTGGCCAGCCGGCTGCGCGCCATCACCGCGATCGGCATCGCCCCGCCGGGCGACGGGCTGCTGGCGGCGCTGCTGGCGAAGCTGTTCGCCGACCGGCAACTGCGGGTGGCGCCGGATGTCCAGGCCTGGCTGCTGGCGCGCCTCCCGCGGGAGGCCGCCGCGCTGGCCGAGGCGGTGGCACGGCTCGATCGCGCCGCGCTGATCGCGCGCGCGCCGGTCAGCCGCCCGCTGGCGCGCGCCGCCCTGGCCGGGTGGGAGGGCTTCGGCGACACGCCGGGCGATGACGGACCGCAGACATTTTCCGCCGCGCCCTCCCCGCCCGCACCCGTGCTGCTGTAGTCTGGCGGCATGGACCAGCTTGCCGCCACCGCGCCCGAGGCCGCCGATGCGCTGCTGGGCAGCCCCGCGCGCTATATCAACCGCGAGCTGTCATGGCTCGCCTTCAACCAGCGTGTGCTGGAGGAAGCCGCCAATCCGCGCCACCCGCTGCTGGAACGGCTGCGCTTCGTGGCGATCTCCGCCTCCAACCTCGATGAATTCTATTCGGTGCGCGTGGCGGGGCTGGTCGGGCAGGACCGCGCGGGCATCGGCAAGTTCAGCCACGACGGCAAGACGCCGGCGCAGCAGCTCGCGGCCATCCACGACCAGGCGCAGGCGCTGATCCGCGCCCAGCAGGATGCCTGGCAGGAGCTGTGCCGGCTGATGCGCGCCTCCGGCGTGACGCTGTGCGAACCGGCGGAACTGGACGCCGCCGATCGCGACTGGCTGGAAGGCTGGTTCATGGACCGGGTCTTTCCGGTGCTCACGCCGCTCGCGGTGGATCCGGCGCATCCCTTCCCGTTCATCTCGAACCTGTCGCTGTGCATGGTGCTGAAGCTGGTGCGCGAGGAGGATGGCGGCACCATGCGCGCGCTGCTGCCGCTGTCGCCGCAGGTGCAGCGCTTCATCCGGCTGCCGGGCCGCGACGGCGCGCCGGCCATCCGCTTCGTGCAGCTCGAAGACCTGATCCTGCTGTTCCTCGACCGCCTGTTCCCCGGCTTCATCCCCGCCGAGACCGGCCTGTTCCGCGTGATCCGCGACACCGACGTGGAATTCGAGGAAGAGGCCGAGGACCTGGTCCGATCCTACGAGACCGCGCTGAAGCGCCGCCGCCGCGGCCGGCCGATCCGCCTGTCGGTCACCGCCGCCACGCCGGTCGACATGCTCGACTTCGTGGCCGAGGAACTGGAGGCGCAGCGCAGCGAGGTGTTCATCGTGGACGGGCTGCTCGGCCTGTCGGACCTCACGCAGATGATCGTGGACGACCGGCCGGACCTGCTGTTCACGCCCTATACGCCGCGCTTTCCCGAACGCATCCTGGATTTCGGCGGGGATTGCTTCGCGGCGATCAAGGCGAAGGACATCGTCGTCCACCACCCCTACGAATCCTTCGACGTGGTGGTGCAGTTCCTGCGCCAGGCGGCGCGCGACCCGAACGTGGTGGCCATCAAGCAGACGCTGTACCGCACCACCCGCGACAGCCCGATCGCCAAGGCATTGATCGAGGCCGCCGAGGCCGGCAAGTCGGTCACCGGCATCGTCGAGCTGAAGGCGCGCTTCGACGAGGAACGCAACATCGCCCTGGCGCGTGAACTGGAAGCCGCCGGCGTGCAGGTGGTCTATGGCTTCGTCGAGCTGAAGACCCACGCCAAGGTCAGCCTGGTGGTGCGGCGCGAGGGCGCGCAGCTGCGCTCGTATGCGCATTTCGGCACCGGCAACTACCACCCGGTCACCGCGCGCATCTACACCGACCTGTCGTATTTCACCGCCGACCCGTCACTCACGCGCGATGCCGCCAAGCTGTTCAACTACATGACCGGCTATGCCCGGCCCGAGACGATGGACAAGCTCGCCTTCGCGCCGCTGACCATCCGCCCGACGCTGCTGGCGCTGATCGAACGGGAGATCGCCTTCGCCAAGGAAGGCAAGCCGGCCGCCATCTGGATCAAGATGAACTCGCTGGTCGACGAGACCTTGATCGACGCGCTCTATGCCGCATCGCGCGCCGGCGTGAAGGTGGAGGCCGTGATCCGCGGCATCTGCTGCCTGCGCCCCGGCGTGAAGGGCCTGTCCGACAACATCCGCGTGAAGTCGATCGTGGGCCGCTTCCTGGAACATTCGCGCATCTGCGTCTTCGGCAATGGCCACCGGCTGCCCTCGCGCCGCGCGCGGGTGTTCATCAGCAGCGCGGACTGGATGGCGCGCAACATGGACTGGCGCGTCGAGACGATGGTGCCGGTCGAGAACCCCACCGTGCACGCGCAGATCCTCGACCAGATCATGGTGGTGAACCTGAAGGACACCATGCAGTCCTGGCAGTTGCGCCCCGATGGCGGCTGGACACGGCTGAAGGCCGGCGAGAACGGCGTGTCGGCGCACGAATACTTCATGACCAACCCGTCGCTCTCGGGCCGCGGCAGCGCGCTCAAGGGCACGCCGCGGCGGCCGCGGCAGGACCGCGTGGTGCAGGACTGAACCGATGGACAGCACCATGACCGAACCGGCCGGGCTGGCCGGCGCGCCGCACCGCGCCGCACGCTCCGCCGTGGTGGACCTGGGGTCCAATTCCGTGCGGCTGGTGGTCTTTGAAGGCCATGGCCGCAACCCGCTCGCGATCTTCAACGAGAAGGCGGTGCTCGGCCTGGGCCGCGGCCTGGTCGCCACCGGGCGGCTGAACGAGGAAGCGGTCGACCAGGCGCTGACCGTCATGGTGCGCTACCACACCGTCGCGCGCGCCATGGGCGCCGACCCGATCGAGGTGCTGGCCACGGCGGCGGTGCGCGATGCCGCCAACGGCGCCAGCTTCATCGCCGCGCTGCGCGACCGGCTGCCCGACCTGCGCATCCGCGTGCTCACCGGCGACGAGGAAGGCCACCTGTCCGCCGACGGCGTGCTGCTCGGCTTCCCGGATGCCGACGGCGTGCTGGGCGACATCGGCGGCGGGTCGCTCGAACTGGTGGAACTGGCGCATGGCCGCGCCGGGCGCGTCGCCAGCCTGCCGCTCGGCGCCATCCGCCTGGCCGAACGCGCCGGCGGCGAGGTCCAGCGCGGCCGCGCCTTGGCCGACGAGGAATTCGCCCGGATCCCCTGGTTGCCCGAAGCGACCGGCCGCGACCTGTACCTGGTGGGCGGCGCCTGGCGCGCCCTGGCGCGCATGCACATCGCCCAGACCGCGTATCCGCTGTCGATCGTGCATCACTACGTGCTGATGCGCGAGGAAGCGCGCGACCTGGCCGGCGTGGTGATGGCCGCCACCCGCCGCACGCTGGAACGCATGCCCGGCGCGCCCACCAAGCGGGTGGTGGACCTGCCCTGGGCCGCCGTGGTGCTGCGGCGCCTGCTGCGTGCCTCGGGCGCACGCCGCGTGGTGTTCTCGGCCAATGGATTGCGCGAGGGCTGGTACGCCCGCCGCTTGCCGCCGGAAGCCCGCCAGGCCGACCCGCTGCCGGCCGCGGCACAGGAACTTGCCGCCCGCTTCGGCCGCGACCCGCGCCTGCCCGCCGCCCTGGCCCGCTGGACCAACGGGCTGTTCGAAACCGAATCCCCCGCCGACGCCGCACTGCGCATTGCCGCGTGCTGGACCTCCGACATCGGCAGCCACGACCACCCGGACTACCGCGCCGAACATTCCTACTTCCGCGTGCTGCGCCAGCCGGGCGTCGGGCTCGACCACCACGCCCGCGCCTTCCTCGCGCTGGCGGTCGCGCTGCGCTACGAAGCGGCCGCCGATGCCAGCTACATCCAGGCCGCGCGCGTGCTGCTCGATGTGGCGGCCGTGCGCCGGGCCGAAACCCTCGGCGCCGCACTGCGCCTGGCCTACACACTGTCCGGCGGCACCCCGGAACTGCTGGCCGGCACCGAAATCGAACGCCGCGGCGGCCGCCTGATGCTGCGCCTGGTCGAAGGCACCGGCGTCTTCGCGGGCGAAAGCGTGCTGCGGCGCGTGGAGGCGCTGGCAGCGGTGCTGGGGCTGGAGGCAGGGGTGGAAGTCGCGGGGTGAGGGCGCGCGGTGGAGGGCTTTGCCTTCCCCCGGACCCCCACCCACCAAAGGCCTGAGGGCCTTGTATCTTCCCCTTGCCGTCACGGCCTGAGACGGCGAGGCTGGAGGTGGACGGGAGCCCGCGCAGGCCTTGGGTGATCGAGCCCGCTCCAGAGCAAGGGACCCCGTCCATCGTCCCATCCGG
>NZ_CAKKLX010000023.1 GCF_918698155.1 Roseomonas sp. CECT 9278 | reverse complement strand
CATGACCGTCGGCGGCGGCAGAGGTGTATAAGAGACCGCCCGGGCCCCGCCGCCGCACCCGCGCCGCTTCCGGTCGCGCCGCCGCCGGTCATGGATGCCGCCCCGCCGCCCCCGCCGCCGGCAGAACTTCTCGCCCCCGGCGCCGGCCCACCGCCGCCGCCGCCGGCCGAGCTCCTCGCGCCGCGCGGCCGCTGACGCGCGCGGCGATACACAGCGCGCGGGGCTTGCTCTATAGGTCGCCGCCCTTCCACCACGGACCATCGCCATGACCGAGGACTTCCACCGCATCCGTCGCCTGCCGCCCTATGTCTTCGCCGAAGTGAACGCGGCGAAGGCGAAGGCGCGCGCGGCCGCGGAAGACGTCGTCGACCTGGGCATGGGCAATCCCGACAGCCCGACGCCGCCGCACATCGTGGCGAAGCTGATCGAGGCCGTGCAGGACCCGCGCACGCATCGCTATTCGATGTCGAAGGGCATCCCGGGGCTGCGGCGCGCGCTGGCCGGCTATTACGACCGCCGCTTCGGCGTGAAGCTGGATCCCGAGACCGAGGTGGTCGCCACGCTCGGGTCGAAGGAGGGCCTGGCCAACCTGGCGCAGGCCATCGCCAGCCCCGGCGACACCATCCTTGTGCCGAACCCGTCCTACCCGATCCACCAGTTCGGCTTCATCATCGCCGGCGCCTCGGTGCGCTCCATTCCCTACACGCCGGATGACGACATGCTCGCGGCGATCGACCGCGCGGTGCGCCATTCCGTGCCGAAGCCGACCGCGGTGATTGTGAACTTCCCGTCCAACCCGACCGCGCTGGTCGCGGGGATCGACTTCTACCGCGAGCTGGTCGCGCTGTGCCGCCGGCACGAGTTGTTCATCCTGTCCGACCTCGCCTATGCCGAGCTGTATTTCGGCGACACGCCGCCGCCCTCGGTGCTGGAAGTGGCGGGGGCGAAAGACATCACGGTGGAATTCACCTCGATGTCCAAGACCTACAACATGCCGGGCTGGCGGATGGGCTTCGCGGCGGGCAATCCGCGGCTGATCGCGGCTCTCGCACGGGTGAAGTCGTATCTCGACTACGGCGCCTTCGCGCCGATCCAGATCGCCGCGACCGCCGCGCTGAACGGCCCGCAGGACTGCATCGAGGAGATGCGGGTGCTCTACAAGGACCGCCGCGACGTGTTGGTGAAGGGCCTGCGCGCCGCCGGCTGGGAGGTGCCCGCGCCGGAGGCCTCCATGTTCATGTGGGCGCCGATCCCGCCACGCTTCCGCCACCTGGGGTCGGTCGGCTTCTCGAAGCTGCTGCTCGAGAAGGCGAAGGTCGCCGTCGCGCCGGGCCTGGGCTTCGGCGAACACGGCGACGAGCACGTCCGCATCGCGCTGGTCGAGAACAACCACCGCATCCGCCAGGCGCTGCGGGGCATCAAGACGTTCCTGTCCGGCGACAACGCCGCGCCGGTGGACGCACAGCAGGAAGCGATCAACGCATGAGCCGCCCCATCTCCGTCGCGGTCGCCGGCCTGGGCACGGTCGGCGCCGGCGTGCTCACCCTGCTGCGCGCGAATGCCGACATCATCGCCGCGCGCGCCGGCCGCCCGATCGCGGTCACCGCCGTCTCGGCGCGCGACCGTGCGCGCGACCGCGGCGTGCCGGTGGCCGGGCTGCGCTGGTACGATGATCCCGTGGCACTCGCCGCCGACCCGCAGGTCGAGGTTGTGGTGGAATGCATCGGCGGCTCCGAAGGCCCGGCCAACGCGCTGGTGGAAGCTGCACTCGCGGCCGGCAAGCATGTGGTGACGGCGAACAAGGCGCTGCTCGCGGTGCATGGCGCTGCACTCGCCGCGCAGGCTGAAGCCAAGGGCGTGGCGCTGGCCTTCGAACCCTCCGTCGCCGGCGGCATCCCTGCCATCAAGGCAGTACGCGAGGGGCTTGCTGGCAACCGCATCAGCCGCGTTGCCGGCATCCTGAATGGCACCTGCAACTACATCCTGACCACGATGCGCGAGCAGAAGCGCGAATTCTCCGAGGTGCTGGCCGAGGCGCAGAAGCTCGGCTACGCCGAGGCCGACCCGTCCTTCGACATCGATGGCATCGACGCCGCGCACAAGCTGGCGATCCTGGCGGCACTCGCCTTCGGCCGCCCGGTGGATTTCGGCGCCGTGCATGTCGAGGGCATCCGCGAAGTCAGCGCGCTCGACATCTCGCTGGCCGAGGAACTGGGCTACCGCATCAAGCTGCTGGGCATCGCGCGGCGGGAGGAAGGCGGCATCTCGACCCGCGTGCATCCCTGCATGGTGCCGGCCAATGCGCCCATCGCGCGCGTCGATGGCGTGTTCAACGCGGTGGTGGCGGAGGGCGATTTCGTCGGCCGTATCATGATGGAAGGCCGCGGCGCGGGCGGCGGGCCGACCGCCTCGGCCGTGGTGGCGGACCTGATCGACATCGCGCGCGGGCGCTTCACGCCGGTCTGGGGCGCGGCGGCATCGGCGCTGAAGCCGGAACCGTCGCTGCCGATGGAGCGCCACACCGGCGCCTATTACCTGCGGCTGATGGTGGTGGACCGCCCGGGTGTCATCGCCGACGTGACCGGCGTGCTGCGCGACAGCAGCATCAGCCTGGAATCCATGCTCCAGCGCGGCCGCGCGCCGGGCGAGGCGGTGCCGGTGGTGCTGACCACACACGAGACCAGCGAGGCCTCGGTGCGCGCGGCGCTCGCGCGTATCTCGGCGCTGGATGCGGTGGTGGAGAAGCCGGCACTGATCCGGATCGAATCGCTTTAGCTCCAACGCTTCATTCTCCTTGTGTTGCGGCGTGCTCCCATGCGTAGTTCGTTTCTCTTTAGGCTGGAGGTTCGGGTGAAGCGCAGGACCATGATGATCAGCGCAGGTTCCGTGCTTGCCGGCTGCGCAGCCGAGACGGCCCCGTCGCAGCCTAGTGGCGCGCCTGCTTTACCGTCGGCTGGTGCCATGCCCAACCTCGTCGGAACCTGGACAGGGGTTTGGGACAACAATCCGAGATTTGCGACCTCGCTAATAATCGAGCGCGTGACCGAATCTGGCGTGATCGAGGGGCGTTACGTGTTTCAACGCTCGCAACCCGTTCCGTTTAGCTCACGCCGAGACGGTCGCTCCTTTCGCTTTGAAATGAGCACCTATGCCGTCCAGGCACCGGACGTCTTTACCTTCACGCTACAGCCTGACGGCCGGCTGAGCGGATCCCGGCAATGGCTACGCGGCGTGAATCAGACGGTGCTGACGAGGGCTTGACAGCCTTGAGCTTCGTCGCCCGGACTACTGCGCGCCGTACAGCGTATCCGTCCTCGGACAAGGCCTGACGGTCGGCGCTGCCGCTGCTCTTGCTGCGCTGACGCGCGGCGCGATTCCAGCTATTGGCAGTGCAACGGACGGGCGGTGCCACGCCCGCGATCCGATTCGGAGGAAGCCCCAATGCCAGAAAGCGCCGACCTCTCCAGTCTTCTCGTCGACCGCAATCTGGCGCTGGAACTGGTGCGGGTGACCGAAGCCGCGGCCCTCGCCGCCTCGCGCTGGATCGGGCGCGGCGACAAGAACGCCGCCGATGGCGCCGCCGTGGAAGCCATGCGTCGCGCTTTCGACACCGTCGCCATCACCGGCACGGTCGTGATCGGCGAGGGCGAGATGGACGAGGCGCCGATGCTCTACATCGGCGAGAAGGTCGGCCTCTATGCCAAGGCCGGCGGCGGGCCCGAGGTCGATATCGCCGTCGATCCGCTGGAGGGCACGTCCATCACCGCCAAGGGCGGGCCGAACGCCATCGCCACCGTGGCGCTGGCGGAGAAGGGCGGCTTCCTGCATGCGCCCGACATCTACATGGACAAGATCGCGGTCGGCCCGGGCCTGCCGGAGGGCGTGGTGCACCTCGATGCCTCGCCGGCGGAGAACCTGCGCGAACTGGCCAAGGCCAAGGGCTGCGAGATCAGCGACCTGATGGTCTGCACGCTGGATCGCGACCGCCACAAGGAGCTCATCAAGGCGTGCCGCGCCGCCGGCGCGCGCATCACGCTGCTGGGCGATGGCGATGTTGCGGGCGTGATCAACGTCAGCCAGCCCGAGGCCGGCATCGACATCTACATGGGCTCGGGCGGTGCGCCGGAAGGCGTGCTGGCGGCGGCCGCGCTGCGCTGCATCGGCGGCCAGATGCAGGGTCGCCTGATGTTCGAGGACGAGGACCAGGTGGCGCGCGCGAAATCCATGGGCATCGACGACCCGCAGCGCATCTACTCGATCGAGCAGATGGCCCGCGGCAACGTGATGTTCGCGGCCACCGGCGTGACCTCGGGCGCGATGCTGCGCGGCGTGCGGCGCACCCCGGGCGGCGCCTATACCCATTCCATCGTGATGCGGTCGAAATCCGGCACCGTCCGCTACGTGGAGGGCCACCACAACTTCGCGCGCAAGCCCAGCGCCTTCGTCGCCTGATGGACGGGGCAGCGCCGGTCCTGGGCGTCGAGCGGTCGGTGACCGGGCGCCGCTGGGTGTGGCGCCAGTCTGACCCGCGCACGGGCCTCGGCATCGCGCAGCGCCTCGGCGTGCCCGAGATGGTGGGCCGCCTGCTCGCGGCACGCGGCATCGGCATCGACCTGGCCGGCGACTACCTGGAGCCGACGCTCAAGGCGCTGATGCCCGACCCGTCCTCGCTGATGGACATGGACCTGGCGGCGGACCGCATCGCCGCCGCCGTGCGCAGCGGCGAACACGTCGCGGTGTTCGGCGACTACGACGTGGACGGTGCGTGTTCCGGCGCGCTGATGTCGCGCTTCCTGCGCGACCTGGGCTGCGAGGTCACGCCCTATGTCCCCGACCGCCTGAAGGAAGGCTACGGGCCGAACGCGACGGCGATCGCCGCGCTGTGCGACCGCGGCGCGTCCCTGGTGGTGTGTGTCGATTGCGGGATCGCCGCCGCCCAGGCGCTGTCCGCTGCCGAGGGCCGCGCCGACGTGGTGGTGCTGGACCATCACAAGGCGGAGGGACCGGCGCCGCGCATCCTGGCGGCGGTCAATCCGAACCGGCTCGACTGCGAATCCGGGCTGCACCATGTCTGTGCCGCGGCGGTGGCCTTCCTGGCGGCGGCCGCCACCACCCGCGTGCTGCGCCGCGCCGGCTGGTTCGCCCGGCGGCCGGAGCCCGACCTGCTCGGGCTGCTCGACCTGGTGGCGCTGGCGACCGTGTGCGACGTGATGCCGCTGACCGGCTTCAACCGCGCACTGGTGGCGCAGGGGCTGAAGGTGATGGGCCAGCGCGGGCGGCCTGGCATCGCCGCGCTGCTGGAAGTGACCGGCGCGCGCGATGCACCCACCGCGCATACGCTGGGCTTCCTGCTGGGGCCGCGGATCAATGCCTCGGGCCGCATCGGGGAGCCCGATCTCGGCCTGCGGCTGCTGCTCTGCGAGGACCCCATCGAGGCGCGCGCCATGGCCGAGAAGCTCGATGCCGTGAACCGGCGCCGGCAGGAGGTCGAGGGTGAGGTGCTCTCCGCCGCCCATGCCATGGCCGAGGCGCAGGCCGCCGAAGGCCGCGCCGTGCTGCTGCTGGTCGGCGAGGGCTGGCACCCCGGCGTGGTCGGCATCGTCGCCGGGCGCATGAAGGAACGCTTCAACCGCCCGGCCTGCGTGGCGGGCCTGTCTGACGGGATGGCGAAGGGCTCCGGGCGATCGGTGCCGGGCGTCGACCTCGGTTCGGCGGTGATCGCCGCGCGCCAGGCCGGGCTGCTTGAGACCGGCGGCGGGCACGCGATGGCGGCCGGCTTCTCCTTCCGCGCCGGGCGGGATGGCGAATTCCACGCCTTCCTTGAGGAACGGCTGCGCCACGCCGCGCTGCTGCCGACCGCCGCCGACCTGATGGTGGAGGGCACGCTGAACGTGATCGCCGCGCAGACCGGCCTGGCGCAGGAAGTGGCGCGCCTGGCCCCCTTCGGCCCCGGCAACGAGGAACCGATCTTCGCCCTGCAGCGCGCGCGCATCGTCAAGGCGGATCGCGTCGGCAAGGATGGCGCGACCGTGCGCGCCATCGTCGAGGGCGAGGGCGGCGGCCGGCTCAAGACCATCTGCTTCCGTGCCAAGGACGGGCCGCTGGCGCAGGCGCTGCTGGCCAGCGAGCGGGTGCCGCTGCACCTGTGCGGGCACCTGCGTGCCGAACAATGGAATGGCGAGACCTCGCCCTCCCTGCAGGTGGTGGATGCCGCGCCGGCGTGAGGCTATTGACCGCCGGGCGCGCGGGCAGTAACCCCGCGCCACGGCAGGTCCCCTTCGTCTAGAGGCCTAGGACACCGCCCTTTCACGGCGGCGACACGGGTTCGAATCCCGTAGGGGACGCCACCTCTACACATCGCGAAGCCTCTCCTCGCCTGGGCGCTGATCGAGGCCGACTGCCCGCGCACGGTGACGATCGCCTTCACCGCCGCGTCGAACAATTTCGAGCTCGCGATCGCGGTCCCCATCGCGGCCTTCGGGCTGGGTTCGCCGGTCGCCTTCGCAACCGTGATCGGGCCCTTGGTCGAGGTGCCGCTGCTGATCCTGCTGGTCGGCGTGGCGCTGCGGCTCGGGGAGCGCTGGTTCGCCAGGCCGGCGAGCGAGGCGCGGTAGGGGGCGGCAGGCTTCATCGAAGCGTCACGCATGCGTTTCCATGGTTCGAGTAATATCGAATCGTGGAATCCTCGAACGCCGCCTTCGCCTTCGCCGCCCTGGGCCAGGAGACACGCATCGACGTGCTGCGCGGCCTGCTCGCCGCCGGGCCGAGCGGCCTGGCCGCCGGTGACATCGCCGCGCGCCTGGGCGTGCTGCCCTCGACCCTGTCCTTCCATCTTCGCGCGCTGGAGCAGGCCGGGCTGATCGCCGCGACCCGCCAGGGGCGCAGCCTGATCTACGCCGCGCAGGTCGATCGCCTGCGCGCGCTGATCGCGTTCCTCGCCGATGCCTGCTGCGACGGCGATCCGTCGCGCTGCGGCGACCTCCACCGATTGTTCGACACCCCCAGGGAGACTGCCCGCATGATGCCGGCGAGCTTCAATGTCCTGTTCCTGTGCACGCACAACTCGGCCCGCTCGATCATGGGCGAGGCGATCCTGAACGACATCGGCAAGGGCGCCTTCCGCGCCTTCTCGGCCGGCTCCGAGCCGCTGCCGACCGGCCCGCTGCCCGAGGTCCTCGCGCAGTTGAAGGCGATGGGCCACGACGTGGCCGGGCTGCGCTCGAAGTCCTGGGACGAGTTCACCGGGCCGGACGCGCCGCGGATGGATTTCGTCATTGCCCTGTGCGACACGCTGAACCTCCAGGCCTGCCCGGATTTCGAGGGCACCCACGTCACCGCCGCCTGGCCGCTGCCCGACCCTGCGAAGTTCTCCGGCACCGGCACCGAACGCGCGACCCTGCTGAACGAGCTGTACGCCGCGCTGCATCGCCGGCTGTCGATCTTCGCCAGCCTGCCCTTCGGCGCGCTGGACCGGATGGCGCTGAAGGCACGCATCGACGAACTCGCGCGGCCGCTGGCGGCGGGGACGCGGGCGTGAGGGTCGGCATCAACGGGATGGGGCGGATCGGGCGGCTCGCGCTGCGCGCCGCCCTGGGTGCGGCGGAGCGCCAGCAGGACGATCCGCGCGCCGGCAATCGCCTGGATGTGGTGCATGTCAACGAGCTCAAGGGTGGCGCCGCGGCCTGCGCCCACCTGCTGGAATTCGACAGCGTGCAGGGCCGCTGGCGGGCCGGGATCGCCACCGAGGGCAGCGAGGCGATCCGCATCGGCGAGCGTCGCGTGACCTTCTCCGAGCACGCGAAGGCCGCCGACATCCCCTGGGGCGACCACGGCGTCGAGGTGGTGCTGGAATGCACCGGGAAGTTCCTCTCGCCCGAGACGTTGCAAGGCCATCTCGACCGCGGCGCGAAGCGGGTGATCGTCGCCGCGCCGGTGAAGGTCGACAGCGTGCTGAACGTGGTGGTGGGCGTGAACCACGACCTGTACGACCCGGCGCGCCACCCGATCGTCACCGCGGCCTCCTGCACCACCAACTGCCTCGCGCCGGTGGTGAAGGTGGTGCACGAGGCGATCGGCATCCGGCACGGCCAGATCACCACCATCCACGACCCGACCAACACCAATGTCGTCGTGGACGCGCCGCACAAGGACCTGCGGCGCGCCCGCAGCGCCATGCTGTCGCTGCAGCCCACCACGACCGGCAGCGCGACCGCGATCGCGCTGATCTATCCCGAGCTGAAGGGCAAGCTCAACGGCCATGCCGTGCGCGCGCCCGTGCTCAATGCCTCGCTGACCGACTGCGTCTTCGAGATGGCGCGCGAGACCAGCGCGGAGGAAGTGAACGCGCTGTTCCATGCCGCCGCGACCGGTCCGCTCGCCGGCATCCTGGGGTTCGAGACGCGTCCGCTGGTATCGGCCGACTATGCCCGCGACACCCGCAGCAGCATCGTGGACGCGCCGAGCACGATGGTCACCGACGGCACGCTGCTGAAGGTCTATGCCTGGTACGACAATGAAATGGGCTATGCCTGCCGCATGGTCGACCTGGCCTGCCACCTGCGGGCCACCGGGATCTGACGGCATGAGCAGCAGCAGCAGCACCGTCGCCGCCGCCGCCCACGGCACGCGCAACTACGTCATCGTGACGCTGGCCTATTGGGGCTTCACGCTGACCGACGGCGCGCTGCGGATGCTGGTGCTGCTGCACTTCTTCCGGCTCGGCTATTCGCCCTTCACGCTGGCCTTCCTGTTCCTGCTGTACGAGGCGGCGGGGATCGGCGCGAACCTGATCGGCGGCTGGCTCGCCACGCGCTTCGGCATCGCGCGCATGCTGGCGGTCGGGCTCGGCACCCAGATCCTGGGCTTCCTGCTGCTGTCGGCCGTCTCGCCGGCCTGGGGGGCTGCGCTGTCGGTGGCCTGGGTGGTGGTGGCGCAGGGCGTGTGCGGCGTGGCCAAGGACCTGACCAAGACCGCGAGCAAGAGCGCCATCAAGCTCACGGCCGGCGACGCATCGGGGCGGCTGTTCAAATGGGTCGCGTTCTTCACCGGCAGCAAGAACGCCATGAAGGGCGTGGGCTTCTTCCTGGGCGGGCTGCTGCTGGAGATGCTGGGCTTCCGCGGCGCGCTCTGGGCCATGGCGGTGGCGCTGGCGGCGATCCTGGCCGGAGTGCTGCTCTCGCTGCCGCCGCTGATGGGCAAGGCGAAGGCCTCGCGCTCGGCGAGGGAACTCTTCGCGAAGAACCGCGGCGTGAACCTGCTGGCCGCCGCGCGGGTGTTCCTGTTCGGTGCGCGCGATGTCTGGTTCGTCGTGGGCCTGCCGGTGTTCCTCTATGCCGCGGGCTGGAGCTTCACCATGGTGGGCGGGTTCCTCGCGCTGTGGACCATCGGCTACGGCGTGATCCAGGCGAGCGCGCCGGCGCTGGTGCGTCGCAGCGCGGACGGGCTGTCGGCCGAGGTGCCGGCGGCGCGGGCCTGGTCGCTGGCCCTGGCCGCCGTGCCGGCTGTCCTGGCGGCGATGATGCTGGCCGGCGTGCCGCGGCCCGACCTTTTCGTCCCGGTCGGGCTGTGCGTCTTCGGCGTGCTTTTCGCGGTGAATTCCTCGGTGCACTCCTATCTCGTGCTGGCCTATGCCGGCAGCGAGAAGGCGGCCGAGGATGTCGGCTTCTACTACGCCGCCAACGCGGCGGGCCGCTTCGCCGGGACGCTGCTGTCAGGCCTGCTGTATGTCTGGGGCGGGCTGGCCGCCGGCCTGGCGGGTGCCGCTCTCATGCTGGTGCTGTGCTGGCTGCTCACGCTGATGCTGCCGACCCTCCGGCCGGGGGCCGGCGCCGCCGCCTGAACCGGGCGGCGCGGCGAATCGCGGCCCGCGCCGCCGCGCCGTCACTGCCCCTGCAGCGCGGAGCGATGGATCCAGCCGGCCGGGCGGTCGCCCTCGCCGACCTGCAGCCAGCCGCCCGGGGCCTCCCCGAAGACCCGCAGCACCGTGCCCGGCCGTGCCACCCGCTGCACCGGCGCCGTGGCGGCCGGTTCGCGCCGGATGTTCGACCGCGCCGTGGCGCTGGTGGTCACGCTGCCGGTCGCGGCGGCGGGTTCCGTCGGCGCCTGGCGCGCGCGCGGCGGGCGCGTCGCATCCGATCCAGTCCAGCGATGCACGTCGCCCCACCAGTCGCCGGGCTCCTCGCGCAGCGGTGCGCCGCCGGCGCTGCCGGGCGGCGGCTGCCCGGCGGCCAGGCCGGGCACCAGGACACATGCCAGCACCGCCAGGGACCGGCGGCGGCGGCGGGGAGGGGAGGAGGCAGCCATGCCGCCCCACAAAGCCCGACCCCGGCGCCGAAGCCAAGCCCGCCGGCGTCGCCGCCGCTGGGTGTTCTGTGCAACGCTTCATCGCCGTCCCGGCCCATGCCCCGCAGGTTTCATCCCGCCCGATGGCTTTTTCGGTCCATGACGGCGCAGTATGGTCCAGGTCCGATACGGGCCAGGCGGATGGAGGCAGGCTGACGTGAGCTACTCGCAGACCCAACGTGTGCTCGCCATCCAGACGACGCTCGGCCCCGACCTTGCCATGCTGACCGAACTGGAGGGCGAGGAGCGCATCTCGCAGCCCTTCGTGTTCAACATCCGCTTCGTGACGCAGGCGAAGCCGACCGATGTGGCGAAGCTGCTCGGCACCGCCGTGCGCATCAAGTTCGGCTACCTCGAAGCCCTCACCGGGTTCGCGCAGCGCGACCTGAACGGCCATATCCGCAAGCTGCGCCGCGGCCGGTCGGACCGCAGCGGCGATTCGATGGAATGGCACGCCGAGGTCGTGCCGATGCTGTGGTTCCTCTCGCGCACCAGCGATTGCCGGATCTTCCAGCAGAAGACCATCCCCGAGATCATCAAGGAAGTGCTGCAGCTGCACGGCGTCAGCGCCGTCGACGACAAGATGATGGGCAGCTACGCGCCGCGCGACTACGTCGTGCAGTACCGCGAGAGCGCCCTCGACTTCATCCAGCGGCTGATGGAGCAGGAAGGCATCTTCTACTGGCACACGCACAGCGATTCCGAACACCGGCTGGTGCTGGCCGACAGCAACACCTCCGCCACCACCTGCCCGATCGGGGAGCTCACCTACCTCGGCGATGACGGCGGCGTGTCGTCGGTGTCGCGGCTCGACTGGGAGATGGTGGTGCGGTCCGGCAAGTGGACCCTGCGCGACTTCAACTTCGAGACGCCCTCGCTCTCGCTCGAGGCCTCGCAGCCGACCACGATCAACGTGCCCGAGATGAAGTCGCGCGAACGCTTCGACTATCCCGGCATCTACGAGGCCGCCGGCCCCGGCTCCGCCGTGGCCAAGCACCGCATCGAGAACGAGGAGACCTTCCACGAGCTGCTGCGCGGCGAGAGCTCGATCAGCGTGCTGCATGCCGGCATGCAGATCGAGATCGCGGACGGCTCGACGCCCGCGCTGCTGGTCACCGATATCCGCCATCACGCCGAGGACTACACCCACTGGACCATCGAGGTGTGGGGCGAGGCAGCGCGCGACCCGCGCTATTCCAACGACTTCACCTGCATCCCCAAGCGCGTTCCCTACCGGCCCGAGCGCGTCACGCCACGCCCCTTCGTCCATGGCCCGCAGACCGCCATGGTCACCGGCCCGGGCGGCGATGAGATCTACGTGGACAAGTACGGCCGCGTGAAGGTGCAGTTCCACTGGGATCGCCTCGGCCAGAAGAACGAGAATTCCTCCTGCTGGATCCGCGTCTCGCAGGGCTGGGCGGGGCAGAACTGGGGCATGTTCCACCATCCGCGCATCGGCCAGGAAGTGATCGTCGACTTCCTCGAAGGCGACCCCGACCGCCCGATCGTGACCGGACGCGTCTACAACGCCGAGAACATGTACCCCTACGGCCTGCCCGGCGAGAAGACGAAGTCCGGCATCAAGACCCGGTCGTCCAAGAACGGCAGCGCCGACAACTTCAACGAGATGCGCTTCGAGGACCTCAAGGGTTCCGAGCAGATCTACGTGCATGCCGAGAAGGACCTCGACACCGTCGTCCAGAACAACGAGACCCGCAAGGTCGGCATCGACGGCATCGGCAACCGCACCACCGACATCAAGGGCGACGAGAAGACCGACATCAAGGGCAACAAGACCACCGACGTCGCCAAGAACTTCAAGGAGACCATCGTCGGCACCGAGACGCGCAATGTCACCGGCGCGGTCGACGAGACCTTCAAGAGCACCGAGAAGCGCACCGTGCTCGGCACCTTCACCGAGAACGTGACCGGCGCCTATTCCATCACCGTGGCTCCGGGGTCCTATTCGCTGAGCGCGGTGGGGGGCATCACCATGACCTCGCCGGCGGCGATCAGCGTCACCTCCACCACCTCCATCACGCTCACCGCGCCCTCGATCAAGCAGATCGGCCCGTCCTGGTTCAAGACCGGCATGGCCTCGGGCGACGCCTATGTGCTCAAGACCGGCACGGCCGCCGTGAAGAACGACAATTCCGGCATCTCGCTCAACAATGGCGGCGTGAAGATCGACAACTTCGGCCTCAAGCTCGACACCTTCGGCATGGCGATCAAGACCGGCGGCGTCGAGATCAAGAACAAGGCGCTCAAGACGAACAGCGAGGCCTTCGCGGCCAAGCGCGGCCTCAAGCTCTACTCGGCGTGATGGCGGGATGCGCGGCGACTGGATAATCTTCGCGATCATGGCGGCGGCGATCGGCGCGGCGCTCGCGGTGCCCGCGGTCATCTTCGGGCCCAACGTGCTGCGCCACTTCCAGGAAAAGCGCATCCGCACGGCTGGCCTGCCCGCGAGCGGCACGGTGGTCCAGATCACCGAGACCGGCCGCCATTTCGGCATCGAGCGCGTGCCCGAGGTCACCATCCACCTCGAGGTCAGCGCGCCCGGCCGCCCGACCTGGCGCGCCACGCTCACGCGCATACCCTCGGCGCAGGACGTGCCCTTCTTCATGCCGGGCCACCGTGTCGACCTGCGCTACGACCCGAACCGCCCCGAACGGGTGGCGGTGATGCCATGAATCCGCTCCGGGGACGCGCATGAAGATCCTGAAGCCCTTCGCGCTCGGCGCGCTGACGCGGCCGGTTGAATTCGGCCGCAAGTTCTTCCTCAGCGTCGCCGCCGTCACCTTCTGCCCGATCGGCGACACGCCGGGCCTGCTCGGCGACATCGCCATGTGGAAGTTCCTGCCGGAGGTGCTGCCGCCCGGCCAGGCGGTCGACCTGGTGCTGCCCAAGACCGCGGCGGAATTCCTGGTCACCGGCAGCGCCTTCGCCCCCGGCGGGCGGCCGGTGCAGACCATCACCACCTCGGTGCGCCTGGGTGCACTGACCAAGCGCGTGGCCGCCGTCGGCGACCGCTACATCCAGGATGGCGTGCCGACCGCGCCGCTGCCCTTCACCGAGATGCCGCTGGGCTGGGACCGTGCCTATGGCGGACCGAAATACGCGCAGAACCCGCTGGGTCGCGGCATCGAGGAAATGCCCATCCCCGGCGTCGGCTTCCGCGTGGCGCTGCCCAACGTCGTGCTGCCGCAGGGCGCGCCGCGCCCCGCCTCGCCCGAACCGGTGAACTACGGTGCGATCGACATCGCCTGGCCGCAGCGCACGAAGCTGGCCGGCACGCATGACCAGAAGTGGCTCGAGGAGGATTTCCCCGGCTTCGCCCGCGACATCGACTGGCGCATCTTCATGGCCGCCAGCCCCGACCAGCGCTTCGCCGGCTTCCTGCGCGGCGACGAGGACTACGCGCTGGGCAACCTGCACCCCGCCGAACCCGAGCTGACCGGCCGCCTGCCCGGCATCCAGCCGCGCATCGTGATCGAGCGCCGCGGCTCCGGCCGGCTCGAGGACGTGCCGCTGTCGCTCACCACGGTGTGGTTCTTCCCGGCACACAAGCGCCTGGTGATGATCCACCACGGCCGCACCCGCGTGGACGAGGAAGATGCGCGCGACGTCACGCTGCTGATGGTCGGCGCCGACCGCCTGGGCGCACTGCGCCCGACCGCCGCCTTCGAAGCGGTGATGCGCGCCCGCCTGGACCCCGAGCACGGCCTGCTGGAATCGCTGCGCGACAGCGCGCTGGTGCCCGAGGATCTGATCATCCCCGACCCCGGCCTCGAGGAAGCGAAGGCGCGCCACGAGGACAAGGGCCTGACCCGCAAGCGCGCCTTCCAGCGGCGCCTCAACGCCCATGAGGCGCAGCGCGCCGAGATGGCCGCCGCCGGCATGGACCCCGACAAGCACGGCCTGGTCCGCCCGCAGGAGGACGAGCCCCCGCCCTCGCTCGATCGCATCCCCGCGCTGATCGAACGCGTGCGCGCCGAGGCCGAGAAGATCCGCCGCGACGCCGATGCCTTCGAAGCCCGGCAGATGGCCGAGGCCGCCGCCCAGTCCGGCCAGCCGCCCGTCGACCTGAAGAAGAAGGCGAGCGGCCCGCCGCGCACCACCGCGGCCGGCATCCGCGCGGGCATCGAGGCCGATGCCGCGGCGCTGGAAGCCGGCGGGCAGGACGCTTCCCAGGAACGCGCCGCCCTGGCCAACCCGGCGCTGGCGAAGCTCTGGGCCGATGGCGAGGAAGGCGCGCGCAGCGGCTACCTCGGCAGCGCCGACGAACAGGACCCGGCGCCGCGGCTCGATGCCGCGGCCAATGCGGCGGTGCGCGCGCGGCTGATGGATGGCAGCCGCGGCGGCCGGCGGCTCGACCTGTGCGGCGCGGATCTCGCGGGGCTCGACCTGTCGGGCTTCGACCTGACCGAAGCCTGGCTGGACGGCGCCGACCTCGCCGGCACGAACCTCACCGGCGCGCGGCTGACCGATGCGGTGCTGGCGCATGCGCGGCTGGACGGGGCGCGCCTGGCGCAGGCGGATCTCGCCGGCGCCAATCTGGGGCGCGCCAGGCTGGTTGGCGCGGACCTGACCGGGGCGCGGCTGCGCGGGGTCATCCTGCGCGGTGCCGACCTGCGCCGCGCCACACTCGCGCAGGCCGAACTGACCGAGGCGCAGGTCTTCGACGCCAGGCTGGAAGGTGCCGACCTCAGCGGCATCGTCGCCGAGGACCTGGTGCTGAAGGATGCCGTGCTCGATGGCGTGCGTGCGGTGGGCGCCGTGCTGGGCGCGCCGGTCCTGGTTGGCGTGTCGCTGGTGGGGGCGGATTTCTCCGGCGCCTCGCTGACCCAGGCCGGCTTCGTCGGCGCCAAGGCGGCGGGCGCGATCTTCGATGGCGCCGACCTCACGCGTGCGGCCTTCGTCGAAGGCTGCGACCTGACCGGCGCGCGCTTCGCCGGCGCGCAGATGAAGGGGGTGAACCTGCGCGGCAACCGGCTGGAGGGCGCGGTGTTCGACGGCGCCATGCTGGAAGGCGCGGATTTCACCGACGCGGTGCTGACCGGCGCGTCCTTCGACCTGGCCCGCGCGCGCGAGGCGCGCTTCACCGTCGCCGACCTGCGCGGGGCGCGCATCACCCGCGCCGACCTTGCCACCGCGAGCCTCGCGCGCGCCGATATCCGCGGCGCCGACCTCAGCGACAGCAGCCTGTACGAGGCCGACCTCGCGCGCATCCATGGCGATGCCAGCACGCGCTACGAGCGCATCCAGCGCACGCGGGTGCGCCTCAATCCCAGGCGGACCCCGGCATGACGCGCGCAGCCCTGGAAGCGATGGTGCGCGACGCCGACCTGGTGGGGCGCGAACCCAGCTGGGCCGGGCTTGATCTGCGCGGCGCCGACCTGTCGGGCGCCATCTTCGAAGGCGCGGACTTCAGCAATGCCGACCTGCGCGGCGCGGATTTCCGCGAATCCGTGCTGTCCAACGTGCGGCTCGACGGCGCCAACCTCGAAGGGGCGGACCTCACGCAGGCGAGCTTCTCGGAATGCGCGATGACGCGGGTGAATCTCTCGCGCATCAAGGCGCAGATGTGGAACGTGGTGAACAGCAGCCTGCGCGGCGCGGTCTTCGCGGGCGCCGACCTGACCGGCGCGAACATCATCCAGTGCCGCCTGACGCGCGCCAGCTTCGTCGGCGCGACCATGGCCAAGGTCAACATGATGAAGTGCCGCACCGACGAGATCGATATCTCGGGCACGCTGTGCGAGGACGTGATCTTCATCGAGGGCGACTTCACCCGCGTCGCGCTGGCGGGCACGCGCTTCGTGCGCACCGCCTTCGTGCAGGTGCACCTGGCCGGCCGGCCGCTGCCCGGCCTGCAGGTGGCGGGCTGCTTCTTCAACGAATGCGACATCACCGGCTGCGACCTGTCGGGCGCCGACCTCACCCAGGCCAGCCTGCAGAAGGCCAAGGCGGCCGGCACCATCTTCGAAGGCGCGCAGATGGCGCGCGCGGTGCTGCTGGAAGCCTGCCTGCCGGGGGCGAACCTGCGCGGCGCCGACCTCACCAGCGCCATCCTGAAGGATGCCGACCTGTCCGGGGCGGATGCCACCGGCGCGCGGATGTTCCAGGCGATCTGCATCGGCATGAAGGCGCCCCAGGCGCGCTTCGCCAATTGCGACATGACCTATGCCGACCTCAGCCACGCCGACCTGGAACAGGCGGACCTGGGGGGGGCCACGCTGACGCGTGCAAACCTTCATATGATTCGCGACGCCGGCGCGCGCATTCCTGACCGGCGATCCGCCCTCGCGCCCGACCAGGATCGCGCCCAGGCGGAACAGTGGCAGCAGCGTTGGGCACCGCGATGAGCCGCCCGGCCGAAGGAGAGATGGCATGAACGCGATCACCGGCCTCGCGGCCCTTGCAGGCAGCGCCGGCAGCCCGGCCGAGGTGCTCGGCCCCGAAGCCGAGGGCTTCGCCGTGCTGCTGGGCGCGCAGCGCGCCGTGGTGCGCCGCGCCTTCTCCTGCCTGGTCGAACCGGCGGCGGGCGACCTTGTGCTGGTGGCGGTGGCGGGCGGCGAACGCTACATCCTGGCGGTGCTGGAACGGCGCTCGGACGCCGCGCTGCGCCTGCCGCTGGCCGAGGGCGCCAGCATCACCGCGGCCGCCGGACGGATCGACATCGCCGCCGGCACCGTCGCGATCGAGGCCGATGCGGCGCAGCTCGCCGCCACGAAGCTCGGCGTCTCGGCCGGGCGCACCGATGTGCGGCTCGGGCCGGTGCGCGTCATCGCCGAGGCGATCGAGACCATGGCCGAGCGCATCATCGGCCGCTTCCGCCGCAGCTACCGCTTCGTCGAGGAAGGCGAGAACCTGCGCGCGCGCGACATCGACCACCGCGCCAGCGGCCACCTTCATCTGCGCGGCGACACCGCGGCGGTGCAGGCCAAGGCGCTGGTGAAGGTGCAGAGCGGCCAGATCCACCTCGGCTGAGGGACGCGACCGATGTTCGCCAACACGCAGATGATGGGGATGGACTTCGCCTTCCCCGACGTGTGCATCACGCCGGCGGTGCCGCCGGTGCCGATCCCGTATCCGAACATGGCGATGGGGCCGACGGCGATCCCCTCGCAGTTCAATTCGCTGGTGCTCGGCGCCCCGATGCACAACATGTCGACCACCATCCCGTTGACCAATGGCGACAATGCGGGCGTGCTGCTGGGCGTCGCCTCGGGCACGGTGATGGGGCCGTCGCGCCACCTGACCGCGGCCTTCACCATCCTGATCGGGGGAGCACCGGGCACGCGGCTGACCTCGATGTCGCTGCAGAACAGCACCAATATCCCCGGCTGCCGCGTGGTCCCGAGCCAGACGCTGGTGCTGCTGCTGGCGCCATGAGCGCTTGACGGTCGCTGAACCATGCGGTTAAGTTAACCGTATGGTTGACCACCAACCCGCCGGCCTGGACCGTATCTTCGGCGCGCTGTCGGACCCGACGCGCCGCGCCATCGTCGAACGCCTGGCCGCCGAGGAGGCGCTGAGCGTGAGCGAGATCGCCCGCCCGCTGCCGATGTCCCTGCCGGCGGTGATGAAGCACCTCGATGTCCTGGAAGGGGCGGGGCTGGTGGCGCGCCGCAAGGCCGGGCGCACCGTGACCTGCCGGCTGGTCGCCGCACCGATGGAGGATGCCATGGGCTGGCTCGCACGCTACCAGCGCTTCTGGACCGAGAGCCTCGACCGCCTGGCCGCCGCGCTGGAGCGCAAGGCGTGACCGCGGTGATCCCGGGCCTGACGCTGGTGCGCCGCATCAAGGCCGCGCCCGCCAAGGTGTTCGACGCCTGGACGCAGCCCGAGGTGCTGGCACTGTGGTGGGGTCCGCACCATACCCGCGTCAGCGAGGCCGAGATCGACGCGCGCACGGGCGGCCGCTTCCGCATCGTGCTGGTCGAGGATGCCGGCCCAAGCCACGAGGTCAGCGGCACCTATGCCGAGGTCGTGCCGGAGCAGCGCCTGGCGTTCTCCTGGGCCTGGACCAATGCGCCCGAGCGCGTCTCGCGCGTCACCGTCGCCTTCCGACCGATCCCGGAGGGCACCGAGGTGACCGTCACGCATGACCGCTTCGCCGATGAGGGGACCGCCACGCGCCATCGCCGCGGCTGGACGGAATCGCTGGATCGCCTGACCGCGCGCTTCGCCGCCGCCTGACACGGAGAGACACCCCATGGACCTTCCACAGCCCGGCCCCGAGCACCGCTGGCTCCAGCGCATCGTCGGCACCTGGCGTACCGAGGGCGAATGCGCCGCCCCGCCGGGCGAGGCACCGTCGCAGATGACCGGCACCGAGCGCGTGCGCAGCCTGGGCGGCTTGTGGATCCTGGCGGAAGGCGAGGGCGAGATGCCCGGCGGCGGCACCGCCAACAGCCTGATGACGATCGGCTTCGACCCGGCGCAGGGCGCCTTCATGGGCAGCTTCGTGGCATCGATGATGACGCATCTGTGGCTCTATCGCGGCGTGCTTGCGGGCGACACGCTCACGCTCGACACCGAGGGGCCCAATTTCGGCGGCGAGGGGCTGGCGCGCTACCAGGACATCATCGCGCTGCAGGGCGACGATGCGCGCACGCTGACCTCGCGCATGCAGATGCCCGATGGCACTTGGCAGCAGGTCATGTCGGCCCGCTACCGTCGCCTCGGCTGAGGCCCGGGAGGATCGCATGGTCACGCTGCTGGTCGGCACCAAGAAGGGTGCCTTCGTGCTGGATGGCGACGCCGCGCGGCAGGCCTGGACCCTTCGCGGCCCGTTCTGCGACGCCTGGCCGATCCACCACGTGATCGCCGACCCCGCGACCGGTGCGATCCATGCCGGCGGCGGGAATGAGTGGTTCGGGCCGGCGGTCTGGACCTCGCACGACCGCGGCGCCAGCTGGACGCATTCCAGCGCCGGCCTGGCCTATGCGGCCGGCGAGACGCCGATCAAGGCGATCTGGAGCCTGGCGAAGGGGCCGGGCGGCCTGTATGCCGGCGTCGAGCCCGCCGGGCTGTTCCACAGCGCCGATGGCGGGCTGACCTGGACGCATCTGCACGGGCTGCGCGACCATCCCTCGCGTCCCGAATGGCAGCCGGGCGGCGGCGGGCTGATCCTGCACCACATCCTGCCGCACCCGTCCGACGCCAGCCGGCTGTGGGTCGCGATCTCGACCGGCGGGGTGTTCGGCACCGAGGATGGCGGCGCCAGCTGGGAACCGCGCAACCGCGGCACGCGCCAGGACTATGCGCCGGAGGAACACCGCTACCCCGAACACGGGCAATGCGTGCATTCCCTGGTGATGGCGGCCGGCATGCCCGACCGGCTGTACCAGCAGAACCATTGCGGCATGTACCGCAGCGAGGATGCCGGCCGGCAGTGGGTCAGCATCGAGGACGGCCTGCCGTCATCCTTCGGCTTTCCTGCCGCGGCGCATCCGCGCGACCCGGACACGCTGTTCCTGCTGCCGCTGAACGGCGACACGGCCGGGCGCTTCGTGCCGGAAGCCGCCGCCGCGGTGTGGCGCACGAAGGATGCCGGCGCGACCTGGCAGGCGCTGCGCGAAGGCCTGCCCCAGCGCCATGCCTTCTTCGGCGTGTTGCGCCAGGCCATGACGATGGACCGGCGCAGCCCGGCCGGGCTGTATTTCGGCACCAGCAGCGGGTCGCTCTATGCCAGCGCGGATGAGGGCGAGCACTTCAGCTGCATCGCCGAACACCTGCCCACCATCACCTCGGTCGAGGTGCTGGAGGCGTAGCGATGGCCCGCGTGCTGCTGCCGCAGGCGCTGGTGCGGCTGTTCCCGGGCGCACCGCGGGCGACCGACATCGCCGCGGCGGATGTCGCGGCCGCGATCGCCGCGCTGGACGCGCGCTGGCCCGGCATGCGCGACCGGCTATGCGATTCCACGCCGGCGATCCGCCGCCACCTCAATGTCTTCGTCGATGGCGAGCGCGCGACGCTGGCCACGCCGCTGCGCGCGGATACCGAAATGCTGGTCACGACGGCGATGAGCGGCGGGTAGGGCCGCGCCCGATCGGATCGAACCATCCGATCGGGTGATGGCGGCGAAACAGCGACGCGCCGTCAGGCGATGCGCCCGGCCGGCCCGCCCAGCGCCCCCGCCATCATCGCCAGGGCCGCGAGGTCGCGCAGGTGGCCGGCATCGGCCAGCGGCACGCGCAGCAGCGCGCCGCCACGGCCACGCAGGTGCAATTCCGCCCCCGTGGGCGATTGCAGCAGCGCGACCGAGCTCAGGTCTTCGGGGGAACGGGTGGGGGACGCCAGGTCGGTCATTTTCGGCCTCTCCGACAGGAACGCCGCGGTTTGCGACGGGGGGCATCAAGCCGCGCAACCCCTTGCCACCCGGTTAACGCGACGGCTTGCCGTGACGAATTTCGCACCGCACCATGGACACCGCGCGCCGCACCGGCCCCCGCGGCGGCCCGCCCGCAGCACGAAGGACCCGCGCCATGCCCAGGATCGATGCCGAACGCTTCCTGCGCGACCTCAACGAGTTGCGGAAGATCGGCGCCTACCGCACCGGCGTCCACCGCCCGACCTATTCGCCGCAGGACATGGAAAGCCGCCGCTGGCTGATGGACCGCCTGACGGAATGCGGGCTGGAGGCCAGCATCGACGGCATCGGCAACGTCTATGGGCGGCACAAGGGCAATGGCCCGCATCTGCTGGTCGGCAGCCATATCGAAAGCCAGAACCAGGCCGGCTGGCTGGACGGTGCGCTGGGCGTCATGGCGGGGGTCGCGCTGGCCCGCGCCGGGCTGCCGGTCGATGTCGTGGCCTTCGCCGACGAGGAAGGCCATTTCGAGGGCGGCTTCCTGGGCAGCCGCTCGATCATCGGCGAACTCAGCGAGGAGGAGATCGACCGCTCGCGTTCCCGCAACGACGGCCAGCCCCTGCGCGAGGCGCTGGCCGCCGCCGGCCTCGCGGGCAAGCCGCGCATGCAGCTCGAACCCGGCCGCCACAAGGGCTTCTTCGAGATGCACATCGAACAGGGCACGCAGTTGGAAAGCGGCGGCCTGCGCGCGGGCGTGGTCACCGGCATCGTCGCGATCTGGCAGTGGCTGATCCGCTTCGAGGGCCAGCAGGACCATGCCGGCGGCACCACCATGGCCGAACGGCGCGATGCGGGGTTGTCGGCGGTGCGGCTGCTGGCGGCGATCGACGCGGAATTCCCGCGCGTCTGCGGCGCGCGGTCGACCTGGACGACGGGGCGCATCGCGCTGGAACCCGGCGCGCCGTCCATCATCCCGGGCAGCGCGGAGGTGCTGTTCCAGTTCCGCGATGTCAGCGTGCCCGTGCTGGAACGCATGGAGGCGACGCTGCGCGCGCTGGTGGCCGAGAGCAACCGCCGCGAGAAATGCACCGCGACGCTGCTGGCGAAATCCCGCGCCACGCCGGCGATCTGCGACCCCGCGATGATGGCCGCGCTGGACGCCGCGGCGCAGGAGGAGGCCCCCGGCGCCTGGACGCGCATGCCCTCCGGCGCCGGCCACGACGCGCAGTACATGGCCAGGCGCATGCCGGTCGCGATGCTGTTCACGCCCTCGATCGGCGGCATCAGCCACCATTGGGCGGAGGATACGAAGGAGGAAGACCTGGCGCTGTGCTGCCAGGTGCTGGCCAGCGCGGCGGCGAAGGTCCTGGCGGCCTGACCCGCCGCGATGGCGCGGCCTACCGGCTGGCGCCGTCGTCGCGCTGGATCTCCAGCGCATCGAGGCCGATCGCCGGCACGCAGCGCAGGTTGATCGCCGCACTCGGCGTGCCGTCGGGCGCGTCGGCATTGGCGAAGGTCTCGATGCCGCAGGTCGCGCAGAACCAATGCGCGATCTTGTGCGTGTTGAAGCTTTGGCCCTGCAGCGACGCCTCGCCGCTGCGGATCGCCAGGCTGCTGCGCGGCACGAAGCCGAGCAGCGCCCCCGTGCGGCGGCAGATCGAGCAGTTGCAGGACAGCGCCTGTCCGGGCGCATCCCCGTCGACCGAGAAGGCGACCGCACCGCGATGGCAGTTGCCGTCATAGGCCATGTCGCTTCCTCTCCGCGCCGGCGAACCCGTCATCCGTTCCGCAGCTTGATCCCGGCGAGCAAGGGTAGCGCCCCTGCGCCGCCGTGGCTTTCGACCTTCATCGCGACACTGCTCCGCCTGGGTGCCAGCGGGAAGGAATACAGCCGCTGCCCGCCCAGCAGGAAGGCGCGCCCGCCACGCGGGAACAGCCCGGCGATGGCCGGGTCGGCGGTGTCGAGCCCGCCGGTATAGGCGCCGAAAGCCGGCAGCAGCACGCGCCGCCCGTCGCTGACGAAGCAGGGGCGCGCGACGGCCCCGGCGCGCGTCGGCGCGGTCGCACGCGGGTGCAGGTGACCCGCCACCTCGCCCACCGCGCGCGGCACCGGGATGTGACGGAAGGTGAGGGGGCCGTCGCACAGGTCGTCCACCGCCGTGCCGGGCAGCCCGATGGGCGGCGCGGGGTCGTGGTTGCCGGCGATCCAGGTGACCTCGATGCCCGCCAGCGCCTGCACCAGCGCGGCGCGGTCGGCCGCCGCCAGGCGCGTGCAGCCCGCCGCGTCGTGGAAGGAATCGCCCAGGAACACGATGCGGCGCGGCGCATAGAGCCGCAGCACCGGCAGCAGCCGCGCCAGCGTCTCGCGCGTGTCGTAGGGCGGCAGCAACTGGCCGCGCGCGGCGAAGGCGCTGCCTTTTTCCAGATGCAGGTCCGCCACGCACAGCAGCCGCCGCGCCGGCCAATGCAGCACGCCGGAGGGGTCAAGCATCAGCCGCTCGCCGGCGATGTGGATGGGCGCGGCGGCCATCAGCCGGTCACCATCTTCGGCGCCGCGCGGCGCCATTTCGAACGCCGCCTGTCGCGCGCGACGGAGGTGCCGCGGACCGGCAGCGTGTCGGTCACCTCGGCCAGCGTCTCGGCGAAATGCTCGGCGCCATCGGTCGCATCGGCCACCAGCGCGGCGGCTTCGGCCAGCAGCGCGTCCTGCGCGCCGCCGGCGACCCATTCGCGGCCTTCCTCGATCAGCGCCGGCACCGCGAGGGGCGAGACGCGGTCGAGCACGCGGTGCCGGATGCGGCCCTTCACGCGCGCCAGCAGCGCGGCGATGCGCGCGACGTCGGTCAGGCCCTGCGCGGCTTCGGCGCGGGTCGCGCGCAGCAGGATATGGTCGGGTTGGTGGCGGCGCAGCACGTCGTAGATCAGGTCGGAATTCATCGTCATCTGGCGGCCCGATTTCTCCGCGCCGGGGTGGTTCTTCTCGAGCAGACCGGCGATGGTAGCGATGTTGCGGAAGGTCCGCCGCAGCATCGAGGAGTCCGCCAGCCATTCCTCCATCTCGTCGCCCAATATGTCCTCGGCGAAGAGCGTGTCGATGTCGCGCGGTTCGAAGGCCGACCAGATGCACAGCACATAGTCGGTGCCGACATAGCCGAGCGGGCCGAGGCCCATGCGGTCCATCCGCTTGGTCACCAGCATGCCCAGCGTCTGGTGCGCGAGCCGCCCTTCAAACGTATAGGCCACCAGGAACCACTTGCCGCCGCGCGGGAAGGTTTCCACCAGCAGCCCGTCGCGTGGCGGGAGTTCGGATTTCAGGCGTTGCAGCCGCAGCCATTCCTGTACGGGTTCGGGCAAATGCTTCCAGCGCCGCGGGTCGGACAGGATGGCGCGCACGCGTGCGGCAAGATGCGTGGTCAGCGGCATCCGCGCGCCCGCATAGACCGGCACGCGCGGTTCGCCATCACCGCCGCGGCTCACGATCACGGCGGCGGGTTCGATGCGTTCGTATTTCAGCACCTGGCCGCCGAACAGGAAGCAGTCGCCGGGTTCCAGGGTGGAGACGAACCATTCCTCGACCTCGCCCACCACGCCGCCGCCGCGCAGGCGGACCTTCAGCAACGGCGTTTCCACGATGGTGCCGAGGTTCATGCGCAACTGCCGCGCCACGGCCGTGCCGCGCACATGCACCATCCCCTCGGCGTCGCGGAACAACTTGCGGAAGCGGTCGTACGCCTGCAGGGCGTAGCCGCCATCCTCGACGAAGCGCACCACGTCGTCGAAGTCGCGGCGCGTCAGCGCGGCATAGGCGCCGGCGCGCGTGACCTCGGCGAACAGCGCGTCGGGGTGGAAGGGCGCGCAGCACGCCATGGCCAGCACATGCTGCGCCAGCACATCGAGGCCACCGGGGCGCGGCGCCTCGCCGTCCAGTTCGCCGGCCTGCACGGCTTCGGTGGCGGCCACGCATTCCACCACCTCGAACCGATTGGCCGGCACCAGCACGGCGCGCGAGGGTTCGTCCATGCGATGGTTCGCGCGCCCCACGCGCTGCAGCAGCCGCGACACGCCCTTGGGCGCACCGACCTGGATCACCTGGTCCACATCGCCCCAGTCGATGCCGAGGTCGAGCGATGCCGTCGCCACCACCGCGCGCAGCCGGCCTTCCGCCATGGCGGCTTCCACCTTGCGGCGCAGGCCGATCTCCAGGCTGCCGTGATGCATGCCGATCGGCAGCGCGTCCTCGTTCAACCGCCACAACGCGGCGAAGACCAGTTCCGCCTGGGCGCGGGTGTTGACGAAGACGATGGTCAGGCGTGCATCGGCCACGCGCCGATAGATTTCCGGCGCGGATGCCAACCCCATGTGGCCGCCCCAGGGCAGGCGGCCTTCCGGCAGTTGCAGGTCGAAGACCGGCGCGGCGCCGCCCTTCGTCTCCACCAGCCGCACGTCATCGGGGCGCGCGGTCGGCGAGAGCCAGGCGCGCAGGGCCTGCGGATGCGCGACGGTCGCCGACAGCCCCACGCGCCGTGCGCCCGGTGCCAGCGCCGCCAGCCGCGACATGCACAGCGCCAACTGGTCGCCGCGCTTGGTGCCGGCAAGCGCATGCGCCTCGTCCACGATGATCGCGCGCAGCCCGCCGAAGAAGGCCGGCGCATCGGGCAGGGAGAGCAGCAGCGTCAGGCTCTCCGGCGTGGTCAGCAGCATCTGCGGCGGGGTTTCGCGCTGGCGGGCGCGGCGGTTGGCGGGGGTGTCGCCGGTGCGCGTCTCGATGCGGATGGGCAGCGCCATGTCGGCCACGGGCGCGGTCAGGTTGCGCGCGATATCGACCGCCAGCGCCTTGAGCGGCGAGACGTACAGCGTGTGCAGCCCCTCGCGCGGGGTGCGCGCCAGGTCCAGCAGGGACGGCAGGAACCCGGCCAGAGTCTTGCCGCCGCCGGTCGGCGCCAGCAGCAGGACGTGCTCGCCGCGCGTGGCGGCGTCCAGCAATGCCAGCTGGTGCGGACGCGGCGTCCAGCCGCGTGCGGCAAACCAGCCGGCGAAGGGTTCTGGCAATGTTCTCATTCGCCGGGCAATATGGCGGCGGTTCATCGCGCCGGGAAGCCACCCATATGCGTCCCGTGAGCGCCCCCCATCCCGAGACCTGGTTGAAGGTCACCCCGTCCGGCCTGTGGTGCGAACCGGGCGGCTTCTTCATCGACCCGACCCGCGCGGTGGACCGCGCCATCATCAGCCACGGCCATTCGGACCATGCTCGGCCAGGCCACGCGCAGGTGCTGGCCACGCGCGAGACGCTCGCCATCATGACCCAGCGCATGGGCGAGGGCAGGGCGGGCGCGACGCAGCAGGCGCTCGCCCTGGGCGAACCGCTGTCGGTCAACGGCGTGCGCGTCTGGCTGCGCCCGGCGGGGCATGTGCTGGGCTCGGCGCAGGTCTGCATGGAATGGCAGGGGTCGCGCGCCGTGGTCTCGGGCGACTACAAGCGCCGCCGCGACCCGACCGCGACGCCCTTCGAACCGGAACCCTGCGACGTCTTCGTGACGGAAGCGACCTTCGCGCTGCCGGTCTTCCGCCACCCGCCGGCCGAGGCCGAGATCGGCAAGCTGCTGGCCTCCGTGGCGCTGTTCCCGGCGCGCACGCATGTCGTCGGCTGCTATTCGCTCGGCAAATGCCAGCGGCTGATCGCGCTGCTGCGCGAGGCCGGCTGGGACCGGCCCATCCATCTGCACGGCGCGCATGTCGCGCTGTGTCGCGTGTATGAATCGCTTGGCGTGCCGCTGGGCGAATTGCGTGCCGCCACCGTCGCGAAAAAGGAGGAGCTGAAGGGTGCCATCGTGCTGGCCCCGCCCTCCGCCATCGCGGATCGCTGGGCGCGGCGGCTGAACGAACCGGTGCCCGCCGTCGCCTCCGGCTGGATGCGCGTGCGCCAGCGCGCGAAGCAGGGCGGCGTGGAATTGCCGCTGGTGATCTCCGACCACGCCGACTGGGATGAGTTGCTGGCGACGGCCGACGACGTGCAGGCGCCCGAGATCTGGGTCACGCATGGGCGCGAGGACGCGTTGATCCATGCGCTGGCCGGCAAGGGCGTCCGCGGCCGCGCCCTGCACCTGGTCGGCCGCGGCGAGGAGGATGAGGGCGAGCCACCCACCGAGGCCCCCGCGCCATGAGCCTGCCCGCCTTCGCCGAATTGCTGGAACGCCTGGTCTTCACGCCCGGCCGCAACGCCAAGCTGGCGCTGCTGGCGCAATGGTTCGCGACGCAACCCGACCCCGAGCGCGGCATCGGCCTGGCCGCGCTGACCGACGAACTGGTGTTCAGCGCGGCCAAGCCCGGTGTCATCCGTGAACTGGGTGCCACGCGCATCGACCCGGAGCTGTGGCGCCTGTCCTACGACTATGTCGGCGACCTGGCGGAGACGCTGGCGCTGGTCTGGCAGCCGCGCGCGGGGGTGAACGCGCCGCCGCCGGCGCTGTCGGATGTGGTGCAGGCGTTGCAGGACACGTCGAAGCCCGAGATCCCCGCGCTGATCGCCGGCTGGCTCGATACGCTCGATGCCGGCGGTCGCTTGGCGCTCATCAAGCTGGTCACCGGCGGGCTGCGCGTGGGGGTGTCCGCGCGGCTGGCGCGCGTCGCGCTGGCCGAATGGTCCGGCCAGCCCGTCGAAGCCATCGAGGAGGTCTGGCACGGCGTCGCCTGGCCCTACGCCCCCTTGTTCCGCTGGCTGGAAGGCCACGGCGAGCGCCCCGACCCGCGCGACCAGCCGATCTTTCGCCCACTGATGCTGGCGCACCCTCTGGAAGCACCGGACCTCGCCGCCCTGCACGCGCCTGACTGGCGTGCGGAATGGAAGTGGGACGGCATCCGCGTGCAGCTCACCGGCGGTCCGGGAGGCCAGCGCATCTTCTCGCGTGGGGGCGAGGACATCTCCGCCGCCTTCCCGGAAATCATCGCGGCCATGGACTTCCACGCCGTGCTCGACGGCGAATTGCTGGTGGTGCGGGCGAGCGAGGTCGCGCCCTTCGCCGACCTGCAGCAGCGCCTCAACCGCAAGGCGCCGACGGGCAAGATGCAGCGCGACTTCCCCGCCGCCGTGCGCCTGTACGACCTGTTGTTCGACGCCGGCGAGGACCTGCGTGCGGCTCCCTTCGACACCCGCCGCGCGCGGCTGGAAGCCTGGCACGCGAAGGCGGCCCCGGCGCGCATGGATCTCTCCGCCCTGATCCCCTTCGACAGCATCGACACGCTGGGCCGCATCCGCGACGGCGCGCGCGCCGCCTCCATCGAGGGGCTGATGCTCAAGCGCGCCGACGCCCCGTACGTCGCGGGGCGCACCAAGGGCCTGTGGTGGAAGTGGAAGCGCGACCCGCTCAGCGTCGATGCCGTGCTGATGTACGCCCAGCGCGGCCACGGCAAGCGGTCGTCCTTCTATTCCGACTACACCTTCGGCGTCTGGCGCGCGGATGGCGAACTGGTGCCGATCGGCAAGGCGTATTCGGGCTACACGGATGACGAACTGGCGTGGCTCGACAAATGGATCAGGGCCAATACCACCAACCGCTTCGGACCCGTGCGCGAGGTCGCGCGCGGCATCGTCTTCGAAGTGGCCTTCGACGCGGCGCAGCGCTCCACCCGCCACAAATCCGGCGTGGCCCTGCGCTTCCCGCGCATCGCCCGCATCCGGCGCGACAAGCCGGCGGAGGAGGCCGATCGCCTGGAAACCGTCGAGGCGCTGATCGACACCACGCTTGCGGAACGCGACAGCGCCGGGTGAACCTCCGCTGCCAACCCGGGAGCCCCCGCCATGATCCGCCTGCCGACCCTCGCTGCCCTCGCCCTGATGCTGCCGCTTGCCGCGACCGCGCAGGACCGCGTGGTGGCCACCCGCAACGCGCCGGAAGCCATCGGCCCCTACAGCCAGGCCATCCGCGTCGGCAACACGCTCTACCTGGCCGGCCAGATCGCGCTCGACCCGCGCACCAACCAGATGATCGCCGACCGCAGCATCGAGGCCGAGACGCGCCAGGTGCTCGACAACCTCCGCGCCGTGGTCGAGGCCGCGGGCTTCACCATGGCGGACATCGTCTCGACCACCGTGTTCATGGCGGACCTGAACGAATTCGCGCGCATGAACGCGGTCTACGCCACCTACTTCCCGACCAGCCCGCCCGCGCGCGCGACCGTGCAGGCGGCGCGCCTGCCGCGCGACGTGAAGGTCGAGATCGCCGCCATCGCGGCGCGCTGACGGGCCGCGGCGCCGCATCGCGACGGCGCGCCTGCGCGCGGGCCGTGGCCATGCGCGCCGCTGATTGACCGGCGCGAGGTCGCGTGGTGCCGTTCCCCCGCCATCGCACCAAGGGGAACCGCACCATGCCGCTCGCACCCAACCTCGCCCGCCGCCGGCTCGAGAAGGGCGAACTCGCCCTTGGTTTCGGCGTGCATCACCTGCGCACGCCCGCCGTCGGCATGATCGCCGCGGGCTGCGGCTTCGACTGGCTGTTCGTCGACATGGAGCATGGTGCCATGAGCGTCGACGACGCCACGCGCATGTGCATGGCCGCGCTGAGCCAGGGTGTCACGCCCATCGTGCGCGTGTGCAAGGACGCGCTGTTCGAAGGCACGCGCTGCCTGGACAACGGCGCCATGGGCATCGTGGTGCCGCATGTGGACACCGCCGCCGAGGCCGAGGCGGTCGTGCAGGCCTTCCGCTACCCGCCGGTCGGCAGCCGGTCCTGGGGCGGCCCGCCCGCGCAATACGGCTTCGTCGTCGCCAATACCGCCGAGGCGCAGGTCGAGCTGAACCGCGAGATCCTGATCTGCGTGATGATCGAGACGCCCGATGCCGTCGCCAATGCCGACGCCATCGCCGCCGTCGCGGGCGTCGACAGCCTGATGATCGGCACCTCGGACCTTACGGCCTCGATGGGCATTGCCGGGCAGATCGGCCACCCGGATGTGCGCGCGGCCTATGCGAAGGTCGCGGCGGCCTGCAAGGCGCATGGCAAGCACCTCGGCATGGGCGGCGTCTATGACGAGAAGGTGGCCACCGACTACATCGGCCTGGGCGCGCGCTTCCTGCTGAGCGGGTCCGACCACGCCTTCCTGATGGCGGCGGGTGCGGCGCGCCAGAAATTCCTGCGCGGCCTGCAGCCCTGATCCGCCGGCCGGCGGGGCCTGCCTGTCCCGCCGGCGGGTGCGACGCGTTCGCAAAAATTCTTGCGACAGGTTCTCATTTGCAGTAGCAACTCCGCCATGCACTCCCGGGGTCACGCCATGCTGCGCCGTCACATCCTCTCGCTTCCTGCCGCGCTCGCCGCTGGTGGCCTCGCGCGCCCGGCGCTGGCGCAGGAACGCACCCTGGCGCTCTATTCCTCGCGCCACTACGACACCGACCGCGCGCTGTATGACGGCTTCACCGCCGAGACCGGCACGCGCATCCGCCTCATCGAGGGCGATGCCGACCAGCTGATCGCCCGCATCCAGTCCGAGGGGGCGAATACCCCCGCCGACGTGCTGATCACGGTGGATGGTGCGCGCCTCGCCCGCGCCGTCGCCGCCGGCATCATGGCGCCGACCACGTCGGAGGTGCTGAACCGCCGGGTTCCCGCCAGCCTGCGTGATCCGGAGGGCCAGTGGTACGGCGTCTCGACCCGCGCGCGCGTGGTGATGTTCAGCAAGGAGAAGGGGCGCCCCGCCGGCCTCGATCGCTACGAGGACCTCGCCAAGCCGGCCTTCCGCGGGCAGATCCTGGTGCGCGCCGCCGCGCATCCGTACAACACGTCTTTGATGGCCAGCATCATGGTCGCCGATGGCGAACAGGCCGCCGAGGCCTGGGCGCGCGGCGTCGCCGAGAACCTGGCCCGCCCGCCGCAGGGCGGCGACACGCCGCAGTTCCAGGGCGTCGCGGCGGGCGTCGGCAGCCTCGCCATCGCGAATACCTACTACCTCGCGCGCTTCGGTGCCTCGTCCAATCCGGCCGAGAAGGCGGTCTATGACAAGATCGGCGTGATCTTCCCGAACCAGGCGCCGGGCGACCGCGGCGCGCATGTGAATGTCTCCGGCGCCGGCGTGGTGCGCTCCTCCTCGAACAAGGAGATGGCGCTGAAGTTCATCGAATACCTGACCGGCCCGCGCGCGCAGGAATTGTTCGCCAACGGCAATTTCGAATACCCGGTGGTCGCCGATGTCGCGCCGCATCCGGCCCTGGCCGCGCTCGGCACCTTCCGCGCCGACCAGATGAACGCGCAGCGTTTCGGTGCCCTCGCGCCGCAGGCGCTGCAGATCATGCAGCGCGCCGGCTGGCGCTGAGGCACGCGCCGCCATGGTCATCTGCCACTGCAACCGGCTGACGGAAGCGCAGGTGACGGCGGCGATCGCCGCCGGCGCCTCCCGCCCGGCCGAGGTCTATGCCGGCTGCGGCTGCGGCGCGCAGTGCGGCTGCTGCTGCCGGACCATCGTGGACCTGCTGCGCGCCGGCGGCGGTGGCTGCGGCAAATGACGCCGCCGGCGGCGCGCCTGCGAATGCGCCGCACCAGCATCATCGAACGAAAACAATCACTTGCTTGACATTCATGCCCGCCTGCCGGCCATCTTGCGGCAGGCGGCGCGCCGGTTCGCGCCGCATCTCCGGAGAACCACCCGATGCTGCGCGACCCCAAGGTTGTCGAACACCTGAACATCCAGCTCACCAATGAGCTGACCGCGATCAACCAGTACTTCCTGCACGCCCGCATGCTGCGCCACTGGGGCGTCACCAAGCTCGGCAAGCACGAATACGAGGAATCGATCGAGGAAATGCGCCACGCCGATGCGCTGATCGACCGCATCCTGTTCCTTGGCGGCCATCCCAATGTGCAGCGCCTCAACCCCGTGCTGATCGGCGAGGGCGTGCGCGAGGTCCTGGAATGCGACCAGAAGCTCGAGGAAAAGGCGATCGCCGACCTGCGCGAAGCCATCGCCTATTGCGAATCGGTGCGCGACTACGTCTCGCGCGATCTCTTCGCGACCATCCTGAAGGATGAGGAGAAGCACGCCGACTTCGTCGATACGCAGTTCGACCTGATCGGGCGGATCGGCATCGAGCGCTACACGCTGCTCAACTCGGACGCGGCCCCCGACCAGGATCACTGAGCGCGGCGGCGGCGGCGGCGAACCGCGCTGGATCGGCGATCACGCGCGGCACCTTGTGCTGGCCGCCGAGCTTGCCCTGCGCGCGCATCCACGCCGCGACCGCGCCGGGCGCGAGCAGCACGATCTCGGGCGGCGCCAGCTGCGCGCCGTCCCGATGCGCGGCGTAGTCGTCGTTCTGGGCGCGCAGCGCGGCATCCAGCAGCGCCGCGAACTGTGCCGGATCGCAGGGGCCGGCGGCCTCGATGCACCAGCGGTGCCGCCCCGCGCTGCCGATGAATTCCGGGCCGACCACGTATTCCAGCACGTCGATGCCGGCCTGCGCGGCGGCATGGCGCAGCGCCGATTCGATCTCCTCGCCCGCCAGATGCTCGCCGAAGGCCGACAGCGTCCAGGATGTCCGCCCGGTGATGAGCAGCCGAGGCGGCGCGCGATCGACGAAGCGCACGATATCGCCCAGCACATAGCCGAACAGCCCGGCGCAGGATGACACGACCACGGCGTAGTCGATGCCGGTCTCGATCGTCGCCGCCCAGTGGCGCGTCGGGTTCGCCGCGTCCAGTTCGTCCACCGGGACGAATTCGAAGAAGCAGCCGCGGTCGAGGGTGAGGCGCATCCCCTCGCCCTCGCCGCGATCGGCGATGGCGACGAAGCCCTCGCTGGCCGGATAGACCTCCCGCGTCGTGCAGCCTGGCGGCAGGAAGGGGGCGATGCGGTCGCGATACGGCGCCCAGGCGACGCCGCCATGGATCAGCAATTCCAGTGCCGGCAGCGGCGGCATCCCGTGCCGATGCGCCAGCCGTTCCAGCAGCACCAGCAGCCAGGACGGCGTGCCGGTCAGCGTGCGGATGGCCGCCACCGGCGCCTCCGCGGCCAGCGCCGCGAGCTTCGCATCCCAGTCCGGCATCAGCGCCAGGCGTTCGGGCGGCCAGGCCCAGCGACGCAGGAACCAGGGCACCTCGACCGCCGCGATGCCCGACAGGTCGCCGGCCCGCACGCCGGGCGCGACCGGTGTCAGGTCGGTCGATCCGCCCAGGATGAAGGACAGCCCGCCGAAGGGCCGCGCGCGCGGGTGCTGTGTCAGGTGCCACACCAGCACGTCGAAGGCGGCGCCGCGGTTCGCGCGCATCATCTCCCGCGTGACCGGGATGTGCTTGGTGCGTCCGGATGTCGTGCCGGAGGACAGCGCCAGGTAGGGCGTGCGCCCCGGCCACAGCACGTCGTCCAGCACCGGCAGCGCGGCGGCGAGGTAGTCCTCGTGCAGTGCCTCGTAGCGGCGCAGCGGCACGGCGCGCTGGAAGTCGGCGACCGAGCGCAGCGCATCGAAGCCGTGGTCGCGCCCGAAGCGCGTGCCGGCGGCGCGCTCCAGCAGGCCCATCAGCAGCGCCTGCTGCGTCGCCGCCGGGTCCATCGCCAGCAGCCGCGCGCGGCGCCGGGCCGCGACGGCGCGCAGGATCGGCGTGGCGTCGAAGGGCGCGGTCATCGCGCGGGCGCGAGGCGCGTCACGCGCGGAAATTCCACCGCCACCGTCTCCGGCCGCAGCGGCACGCGGATCGACCGCCGCTCCAGCCACAGCGGCACCTGGTCGGCAAAGGCCGCGGAGCCGAGCCACCCATCCTGTCCGCCCCACAGCGTGAACCAGTTCGCATCCGGGTCCGCCATGTCGCTGACATGGCGCGCCATCGACCCGAAGGTGGCGTTGTGCCGGTCGGTCACCAGGCCATGGCTGGTCTTCATCGGCGTCTCGCGCGAACCCCCCACCGGGTAGTCTCCGTAGCGGAAGAAGGCCTCGCCGATCACCGGCAGGTTCACCAGCGCATGGGCATGCGGCAGGCGGTGCATCTCGCCCCATGGCGGCAGCCGCGCGAAGTCGGCCGCCGCAGCACCCGCCGCCGCGCGCAATACCGCATCGCGTCGCGCGGGCTCCAGCGCATCCAGGTCGCGCAGCAGGAAGGCGGTGATGAAATTCCACTGGCTCTCGGGCGCGCGGCGCGTGCCTGCGCTGTCCTGCCGTTCGGCCGCGGCCAGCAGCGGCACAAGTCGCGCGAGCAGCACCTCGAAGGCGACCGGCGCGCGCGCATCGGCGCGGTAGTCGCCATCCCAGCCGCGCAGGGCATCCACCAGCGGCGCGGCCTCCGTGATGCCCGCCATGCGCGCGGCCAGCGCCGCCGCCAGCCGCCCTGCGCGCGGTGACCGCGTATCCGCCTGGATCGCCATGATGTCGGCCGGCGTGTGGCGCGCGCGCGATGCCAGCAATTCCCGCAGCCGCTCCACCCGGTCGCTGTCGGAGAAGAAGAAGCCCAGCACCGGCGGCGCCCGCCCGCCGAGCGGTTCCGGGCGGTTGTTGGCGCTGGCCAGCACGCCCTCGCGCGGGTTGACCACGAAGGGCAGGTCGGGCGTGCGCAGCAGGCGCTGCCATGGCGTGGTCGCGGAAGGGTCGCGCGCATCCAGCACCGGGTCGGCGGGAATGCCGCGGCGATCGGGAATGGTGGTCGCGTAGAACTGCCCGATCCGCCCATCCCGGCCCGCCCAGATCATGTTCTGCGCCGAGACGCCGAAACTCGCGAAGGCGGCGCGGAACTGCTCGCCATTGCGCGCGCGCGCGGCCCCCAGCAGGGCGGTGATCTCGTCGGTCGGCTCGTGGCCCACCCAGCGCAGCGCGATCACGTCCCCGGGGCGGCGCGGCAGCACGGTGGCGTCGGTCACCACCGGGCCATGCGGCGTGACGCGCACCTGGCGTTCCGCGCTGAACCACAGGCGCTGGCGGATGCTGACCGTGTGCGTGCGGAAATCCTCCGCCGGCAGCGCCGAGACATCGAACAGATCCGACGACGCCGCGCGCATGTTGGTCCCGCCCCAGGCAATGTCGGCATTGCGCCCGATCGCCAGGAAGGGCAGCCCCGGCACCATCAGCCCGACCGCGTGGAAGGACGGCGAGCGCATCCCCGCCGCCAGCCAGACATTCGGCTGGATCAAGCCAAGGTGCGGGTCGGATCCGATCAGCGCGCCGCCGGTCGCCGACCGCCGCGCCGCCACCGCCACGGTGTTCGATCCCACGCGCCCGCTGCCGGCCAGGATGTCGCGGATCACCGCGAGGCGCCGGCCTTCCGGCAGCGCGGCCTCCGGCGCCGAGGACCCCGCCGCGACGGTGCGCGCCCACAGCCGGTCGAAGCCCGGCGTGCCCCGCGCGGGCAGCAGCGCGAAGTAGCCCAGCCAGTTCACATCCGTGCCCGCGAGCCGCCCGATCGCCAGCAGGTCGTCCTCGGTGAAGGCCTCGCGCGACAGGCCCAGCAGGCCGAATTCCGGTGGCGCGCGCCCGTTCAACACCGCGTGGTTCAGCCCGGCGGTGAAGGACGCCATCAGCACCCGCGTCTCCTCCGGCCAGGCCGCGCGGATGGCCGGCGCCGCGCGCCCGAAATCGAGGATGCGCAGCGCGTGGTCGATGTCGGTCGCGAAGGGCCCGGCCACTTCCGACAACCGCCCGCGCGCGGCCAGGCGCAGCAGCGCGATCTGCGCCCCGCGCAGATGGCCGTGCACCAGGCCCAGCGCATAGAACAGGTCGCGGTCGGTCTCGGCCTCCACCCAGGGCACCATGTGGTCGTTCCAGCGGATGGTGACCGGGCGTTCCACCGCGGCGCCGGCGGCGGGCACGGCGGCGATGCGCGCCTCGGTCGTCACCGCGCGCGGCGACAGCGCCGCGCAGCCGCCCAGCAGCAGGGCCAGCAGAAGCGAAAGGGCGTGGCCGGCGCGCGGCGGGCAGGCTGTGCGAAGGGGCATCGGGCAGGAACCTCGGCGGCAGGGTGCCATGCTTTTGGGTCCGCGCGACCAGCCCACAAGGGCAGGGCCTGTGCCGAAACGTATCGGCGCGCGCCTCATGCCAACGGCACGCGCGTTTGACCCGTGCCGAGGCCGCGGATGCGGCCCGCCGGGCAGTCCGGCGAAGCCAAGCAAACCGCAGGTTTGCGCGTCACGCCAAAGGCGTGCCTTCGGCACGACGCGACTGAGGGCACCAAAAGACTGATACCATCGGTCGACGAATTCGACCGATGGCATCAGCCCGGCGCCGCCACCTCGATCACCACGCTGCCGCGCTTGCGCCCGGTCTCGACATGGCGATGCGCGGCGATGATGTCGGCAAGGCCGAAGCGCCGGTCGATCACCGGACGCAGCGCGCCCGAGCCGAGCCGCTCGGCGATCCAGTCGAGGTCCTGCCGCCGCGCGCCCGAGGTGCCGCAGACCACGCGCCGCCCGCCGCCCAGCCAGGTGCCGAGCATCCACAGCATCTCGCGCAGCCCGAAGGCGACGAAGACATGCCGCCCGCCCGGCGCCAGCACGCGCCGGCAGCGCGCCGGATCGGTGCCGCCGACCACGTCGAGGATGACGTCGTAGGTTGCATTCCCCGCCGTGAAGTCGGCGGCGGCGTAGTCGATCACGTCATGCGCGCCCAGCCCGCGCACCAGGGCGGCATTGGCCGCGCTGCACACGGCGGTGACATGCGCGCCGAAATGCCGGGCGAGTTGCACGGCGAAGACGCCCACGCCGCCACTCGCGCCATGCACCAGGATGCGCTCGCCTTCGCGCAGCCGCGCCACGTCACGCAGGAATTCCAGCGCCGAGAGCGCACCGAAAGGCACCGCGGCGGCCTCGGCCGCGCTCAGGCGCGCGGGCATGGCGGCGATGGCGGCATCCTCGCGGATCGTCAGGTATTCGGCATTGGCGCCGCTGCCCGATGTCATGCCGAAGACCGCGTCGCCAGGGCGCAGCCTGGTCACGCCCGGGCCGATGGCATCCACGCGCCCGGCGAATTCCATCCCCGCGATCGGCCGGCGCGGGCGGCGCAGGCCGAAGATCAGGCGGATCGGCAGCCAGAAGATTCCGGCATCGGTGCAGCCGCGCAGCCGCGCATCGCCGGAGGTGACGCTGCTGGCGGCGACCCGCACGCGGACCTCGTGGGGCCCGGGTGCCGGGGTCGCGACCTCGGCCAGTTCGAGCACCTCGGGCGGGCCGTAGCGGCGGCGGATGGCGGCTTTCATGGGGGTCTCCAGCGGGTTCGGCGCCCTTCCTATCCATGCGGATTCGAAGGCGTAATTGCGGAAACTTGTCGTTCAGGCATACGATTATGCATGGATTGGCGCTCCGTGACCTTCGACTGGACCTGCGCGCGCGCCTTCCTGGCGCTGGCCGAGGAAGGCTCGCTCTCGGCCGCCGCGCGCGTGCTGGGGCTGACCCAGCCCACCATCGGCCGCCAGGTCGCGGCGCTGGAGGCGCAGTTGGGCCTGGCGCTGGTCGAACGCGCCGGGCGCGGGCTGGTGCTGACGCCGGGCGGGGCCGACCTGGTCGATCACCTGCGCGCCATGGGGGCGGCGGCGGAGCGTGTCGCGCTGGCCGCGGCCGGCCGGTCGCAGGTGATCGAGGGGCTGATCCGCATCACCGCGAGCGAGGTCTATTCCGCCTTCCTGCTGCCGCCGGTCATCGCGACGCTGCGCGCGGCGCATCCGGGGATCGCGGTGGAGGTCGTCGCCACCAACCACCCCACCGACCTGCTGCGGCGCGAGGCCGACATCGCCATCCGGAACTTCGCCTCGACCCAGCCCGAGGTGATCGCGCGGCACCTGCGCGACGATGCGGCGCGGCCCTATGCCACGCCGGCGGTGATCGCGGCGCTCGGCCGGCCGCGCAGCATGGCCGACCTGGCGGGCGCCACCTTCCTCGGCTTCGCCGACAACGACATGCTGATGGATGGGCTGCGCGCGATGGGCGCGCCGGTGACGCGCCAGAACTTCCCGGTGGTGACCGACAGCCACCTGGTGCAGTGGGAATTCGTCAAGCGCGGGGCTGGCATCGGCCTGATCACCGAGGCGGTGGGCGACGCCGAGCCCCTGGTGCGCCGCGTGCTGCCGGACGCGCCGCCGATCACCTTCCCGATGTGGCTCGCCACGCATCGTGACCTGCACACCAGCCGGCGCGTGCGCACCGTGTTCGACCTGCTGGCCGCGGAACTCGCGCCGCGCCGCGTCACTCCGCCCGGCGCATCGCCCGCGTGAGTGCCGCCACCGGCAGCAGCCCCGCCAGCACGATCAGCAGCGCGGCGGTCGATGCCTCAGCCAGCCGCTCATCCGACGCCAGGTTGTAGATGCGCACGGCCAGCGTATCGAGGTCGAAGGGCCGCACGATCAGCGTCGCCGGCAATTCCTTCATGGTGTCGACAAACACCAGCACGCCGGCGGTCAGCAGCGCCCCGCGCGCCAGCGGCAGCTCCACCTCCCGCACCGCCTGGCCGGGCGTGCGCCCGAGCACCCGCGCGGCGGCGAAGAAGGACGGCTTCAGCCGCGCCAGCCCCGATTCCACCGCCGACAGTGCGACCGCCAGGAACCGCACGAGATACGCAAACACCAGCGCCACCATGGTGCCCGACAGCAGCAACCCGGTGGACACGCCGAAGTGCTCGCGCATCCAGGCATCCAGCGCATTGTCGAAGATCCCGAAGGGCACCAGCGTGCCCACCGCGATCACCGACCCCGGCAGCGCGTAGCCCAGCGCCGCCACCCGGTTGGCGAAGGCGCGCGCGGGCGAAGGATGCAGCCGCGCCGCCCAGGCCATGGCCGCCGCCATGGCCACCGCGATCGCCGCCGTGATGGCCGACAGCGTCAGGGAGTTCAGCGCGAAGGGCAGGAAGCGGCGCGGATCCAGCGGGTCGCCCGCGGTGGCGGCCAGCCAGGCCAGCGCCCCGGCGGGGATGGCGAAGCCCAGCACCACCGGCATCGCGCAGGCCAGTTGCGCGCCCGCCTGCTTCCAGCCGCGCAGCATCACCGGGCGCAGCGGCGGGTGGCGCGTCGTGGTCGGGTGGAAGCGCCGCCCGCCGCGCGAGATGCGTTCGAGCCCCAGCAGCAGGAACACGCATCCCAGCAGCCCGACCGCCAGCTGCGCCGCAGCCCCCCGGTCATCCATGCCGAACCAGGCTTCATAGATGCCGGTGGTGAAGGTGCGGACGCCGAAATGCTGCACCGTGCCGAAATCCGCCAGCGTCTCCATCAGCGCCAGCGCGATGCCGCCCGCCAGTGCCGGGCGCGCCAGCGGCAGCGCGACATGCAGGAAGGTGCGCGGCAAGCCGTGCCCCAGCGTGCGCGACGCCTCCAGCAGGCACACGCTCTGTTGCAGGAAGGCGGCGCGGCACATCAGGTAAACGTAGGGATACAGCACCATCGACAGCATCAGCGCGGCCCCGGGCAGGGACCGGATTTCGGGCGCCCAGTACTCGCCATAGCGCAGCCCGGTGGCATCGCGCAGCGCCTGCTGCAGCGGCCCCGCCACGTCCAGCAGCCAGGTGTAGACATAGCCATTGAGGTAGGCCGGCATCGCCAGCGGCAGCAGCAGCGCCACCTCCAGCACGCGCCGGCCGCGGAAGTCGCAGGTCGCCACGATCCAGGCCGAGACCGCCCCGGCCGACCCCGCCATCAGCGCCACCAGCAGCACCAGCAGCGCGGAGTTGCCCAGCATCCCGGGCAGGGTGGTGGTGGCGATATGGACGAAGCCCGCGCCAGGGCGTACCGCCGCCGTGACCAGCACCGCGACCAGTGGGGCGGTGATCAGCGCGGCCGCCAGCAGCGATCCCCAGGCCCAGGCGGGCGCGCGGCGCCGGCACGCCGGCGGGGTCGGAGCTGGCGCCGCGTCCAGGGTGACGCTGCGAGCCATTCTCAGTCAGCGGTTAGCATGCGCCGCCCCGCGCGGCGAGGGTGCGTCAGCGCGATGCGGGCAGGGCCGGCACGCTGACGCCGCCCTCGAACCCCTGGACGGTCCAGTCATACACGGCGGTACTGGTGCGGATATTGCCGATCCGCGCCGACCCCAGGTCCAGGATCACCACCAGGATCGCCGTCCACATCGCCACCAGCAGGGTCGACAGCACGCGCAGCGGGCGGCCGCGCTGGCCGAGCTGGTAGCCGAGCCCCGCCATCCCCAGCGTCGCCATCCCCAGCAGCAGCCACGCCAGCTGCGGCGGCAGGCGCGCCGCGAAGGCGAATCGCTGCGAGGTCGCGCTGTCGAAGGTGTCGTTCAGGGAGGCCTGCAGCGCCGCGATGATCGGGTCCGGTCGTTCGCGCACCAGCCCGGCCATGTGCCCCCAGATGACCGACTGCGCGGCATTGCTGCGGCGGTTCAGCTCCTCGATCGCGGCGGCGTCCAGCCCGACGCGCACGAAGTCGGCGCGCAGCTTCGTATAGTCCACCAGCAGCCGGGCGATCTCGGCGCTGCGCGGGTGGTCGATCGCCTCGGCGCGCAGCCAGGCGGTGCCGATGGCGTTCGCTTCCGCCAGCGTCGCGTCGCGGCGTTCCTGGTAGCGCGTATTGGCGAAGGACAGCGTCAGCGCCAGCACGAAGCCGAGCAGCCCGAGCATCCCCGCCACCACCACGCCCACGCCCTCGCTGGGCGCATCCCCGCGCGCGAGGCGCCGCGCCGCCAGCCAGCAGCCCAGCTCCCGCGCGGCGAACTGCACGGCGAAGACCACCAGCGTGAAGCCCGCCATGCTGGCCGCGGCAAGTTCGACAAGCATGGTGGTCATGGTGCAATCCCCTCGGGCGCCAAGCATAGGAACCGGCGGGCGGGGCGGACAAGCCACCCGTCGCTGGCGGGAAGCGGCGGGCTCGCCTAGATTTGCCGGATGCAGACCAGCTTCTCGGCCGCGCAACTGGCCGACCCCGACACCGCCGAGAGCAACCGCATCCTGCGCACCTGCGTGCATTGCGGCATGTGCACCGCGACCTGCCCGACCTTCCTGCTGCTGGGCGACGAGCTCGACAGCCCGCGCGGGCGCATCTACCTGATCAAGGACATGCTGGAAGGCGGCAAGCCCGCCACCGAGCAGGTGGTGCGCCATGTCGACCGCTGCCTGTCCTGCCTGTCCTGCATGACCACCTGCCCCTCGGGCGTGCACTACATGCACCTGGTCGACCATGCGCGGGCGTATATCGAACAGACCTATCGGCGCCCCTGGCCCGAGCGCGCGCTGCGCCGCGTGCTGTCGATGGTGCTGCCGCATCCGGGGCGCTTCCGCCTGGCGCTGGTGGGGGCCACGCTGGCGCGGCCCTTCGCGCGGCTGGTGCCGGGGGCGTCGATGACCGCGCAGCGCCTGCGCGCCATGCTGCGCCTGGCCCCGGCAGCGGTGCCCTCGCCATCGGCCATCGAACGCCCGCGGGTGCATCCGGCGCAGGGCGAACGCCGCGCGCGCGTGGGCATCCTGATGGGCTGCGCGCAGCAGGTGCTGGCACCATCCATCAACGAGGCCACCATCCGCCTGCTGACCCGCATGGGCATCGAGGTGGTGGTCACGAAGGGCCAGGGCTGCTGCGGCGCGCTCGACCATCACATGGGCAACCATGATCCGGCGATGCGCGCCGCGCGCGCCAATATCGCCGCCTGGATGGCCGAGGTGCAGGGCGAGGGGCTGGACGCGATCGTGGTGAATGCCTCGGGCTGCGGCACCACGCTGAAGGACTACGGCCACATGTTCCGCGACGCGCCGGAACGCGACGCCGCCGCACGCATCGCCGCGCTGTCGGCCGACATCACCGAGGTGCTGACCCGCTTCGGCTACGCCCCCACGCGCGCCGCGCCGGGGATCACGGTCGCCTACCACGCCGCCTGCTCGCTCCAGCATGGGCAGAAGATCACCGCCGAGCCCAAGGCGCTGCTCAAGGCCGCCGGCTTCGTCGTGCGCGAACCGGCCGAGGGCCATATCTGCTGCGGGTCGGCCGGCACCTACAACATCCTGCAGCCCGGGATCGCCGGGCAGTTGAAGGCGCGCAAGCAGGCGGCCATCGCGCGCACCGGGGCGGCGCTGATCGCGGCCGGGAACATCGGCTGCCTGACGCAGCTCGGCGACGGCGCCATGCCCGCGGTGCATACGGTCGAACTGCTCGACTGGATGGCCGGCGGGCCGGAGCCCCCGGCCGTGGCGCGCGCCCGCGCCGTGGGATGACCGCCGCGCGCCGCGGGCGCGATCGTGCCGCGCGCCGCGGGCGGGATACTGCCGCGCACCGCTGGCGGGACGCGCCGATCGCCCGCCTGTGGCGCGGCGACCTGCCGCTGCCCGCGGCCTTCTGGAGCTGGGCGGTGCTGGGCGGGCTGCTGGTGAACGTGTCGACCACCATCGGCTTCCTCTGGCTGCTGATGGCGGGGCAGACGCTGGCGGCCTTCATCATCGGCTATGCGCTGTCGGTGCCCTACAACCTGGTGGCGGCGGTGGGCGTCTGGCGCGCGGCGGGCCGGCCCGGGGCCGATCCGCGCTGGGCGGGGCCCGCCAGGCTTGCGGTCGTGCTCGGCATGACCATCCTCAGCCTGACATGACAACGCCATGCTTGCCCCGCGCCCCCCGGAGGGCGGAACATGGCGCCATGCGCGCCGCATTCCTTGCCCTGCTGCTGCTGGCTCCCGCGCCGGCCCTCGCCCAATCCGCCCCGGCGCCCAACCGCGCGCAGGAAGGCCGGCGCGCCGAGCTCGACAGCCTGTTCGACGGGCTGAAGACCGCGCCCGACGACGCCGTCGCGACCATGATGGAAGGGCGCATCCGCGCGCTGTGGGTGGAGCAGGCCTCGCCCGCCACCGTGCTGCTGCTGCGCCGTGGCGCGCGCAACCTGGCCGCGCGCACGCATGACGAGGCGCTGGAGGATTTCGACGCCGCCATCGTGCTCAGCCCCGGCAGCGCCGAGGCCTGGCACCAACGCGCGCAGGCCTTCGCCGCGCTGGGCGACCCGGCCTCGGCCGCGCGCGACCTGCAGGAGGCCCTGCGCCTGGAGCCGCGGCACTTCGGCGCGCTGATGACGCTGTCGATGCTGCAGGAGGAAGCGAACGACCCGCGCGCCGCGCTGCGCAGCATGGAGGCGGCGCTGGCCCTGCACCCCCGCCTGCGCGGCGGCGCGGCGCGGCTGCGCGAGCTGCGCCGCAAGGCGGAGGGCGACGCGACCTGAGCGCGCCCGTCACGCGCGACGCGACCTGAGCGCGCCCGTCAGGCGCGCCTGGCCACGGCCCCCGGCGCCGGCAGCGCCGCCAGGATCGCCGGCAGCGCCGGGTCGTCCCGCGAGAACACCGGCGGCGCGCAGGCCTGCGTCGCATACCGCCCGCCCGGCCGGCCGGCGCCGAAATCGGCGTGCAGCGCGACCACGGCATTGTCGAACAGGTGGCGATTGCCGTCGTCGAAGTAGGATTCCGCGAGCGTCCCCTCCGCCACCACCACGCCATGCACATCCAGCTCCAGGTGCCAGTAGGTCAGCGCGCGCTGCCAGGCCTCCTGCACGATGGTGGTGCCGTTCACCAGCAGATGCGCCGGCACCAAGCGGCCGCCCAGCAGGAAGGCGTGCTCGGGGCTGACGCGCAGGTCGCGATGCGGCACGCCGGCCCCCAGCGCGCCGGCCCGCAGCAGGATCGGCGCGACCTTCTCCTTCGCACGGTGCCGCGCGAGATCGACGCGCGTGCGCCCGACCCAGCGCAGCGGCCTGAAGCCGGCGCCCGCCACCACCAGGTCGCCGGCGCGCAGCGTCTCGACCGGCACCTCGCCGCGCGGTGTCAGGATGCGGGTGCCCTCGGCGAAGCAGGTGATGTGCTCGACGCCCGCCACCGTCAGCGTGCCGCCGCCCAGACCATTGTAGGTGAGGATGTAGTTGCCGCCGACCGTGTCGGCACTGTCGATGGTCCAGTCGTCCTGCCAGCCCTGGAGCTGCAGCGTGTCGCTGCCGCCGCCCATCTGGACGACGTCCGAGCCGTCGCCGCTGCGCCAGATGACGAGGTCGTCCTCGTCGCCCGTGTCGATGACGTCGTTGCCGGTGCCGGCCTCGATGGTGTCGCGGCCCGGCGTCGCCAGGATGCTGTCGTTGCCGGCGCCGCCATAGACGGAATCATTGCCCTCGCCACCCAGGATGGTGTCGTTGCCGTTGCCGCCGTTGATGGTGTCGTCGCCGGTGCCGCCGTCCAGCACCGCGGCGGCATCGCCGACCAGGTTGATGGCATCGTCGCCGGCGCCGCCTTCCATCAGGATGTCGATGGTCTCGGGCGCGCCCCAGAACATCTCCATGGTGTCGCCGAGGTCGGTTCCGACCACCTGCTCGATGTTGCGCAGCTCGTCGGTCTCGCTGCCGCCGACCTGCACCAGGCCATTGCCGTCGGTGAGGCTGAAGGAGATCGCCTCGCTGGCGCCCTGGTAGGTCACCAGGTCGGATTCGCGCAGGATCGCGACGACGTTGCCCTCCTCGCCGAATTCGATCGAATCGCCGCCCTCGATGATGTCGTTGCCGGTGCCGGCGTCCAGCGTGTCGAGCCCGAGGCCGCCATCCAGGCTGTCGTCGCCTTCCTGGCCGAACAGCAGGTCTTCCCCGGTGCCGCCCGAGAGGGTGTCGAAGCCGTCCGGGTCGCCGCCCTCGGGCTCGGGGTTGGTGGTGTTGAGGTCGCCGCGCCCGCCCACCAGCGTGTCGTCGCCATCGCCGCCAAGGGCCAGGTCGTTGCCTTCCTCGCCGACCAGGTAGTCGTCGTCGTTGCCGCCATCGAGCGTGTCGTCGCCGGTATTGCCGAAGATCCGGTCGTCGCCGCCCTGGCCGAAGATGCTGTCGCCGTCCTCGGAGCCGGCCATGAAGCCGTCGCTGAGCTGGGAGCCGTAGGCGACGGTGAAGCCCTCGATGTATTCGGGGTCCTTGATCGGATTGCCGAGGCCATCGACCGTGTCGGGCCAGTCGGTGGTCGGGTTGCCGTCCTCGTAGACTTCCCGCTGCGCCAGGTGGAAGGCGACCCCGGCGGTCGCGGTGGAGAAATCGAGGGTGTTGATGCCCTCGCCGCCGATCATCGAATCCCAGCCGAGGCCGGCGCCGTTGATGGTGTCGTCGCCGGCGCCGCCGTCGATGATGTCGTTGCCGGCACCGCCGCTCAGGCTGTCATTGCCGTCCCCGGTGCCGAGGACATCGTCGCCGTAGATGGTGTCGTTGCCGCCGCCGCCATCGACGATGTCGTCGTTCTCGCCGCCCGACAGCACTTCCCCGGCGGAGCCGCCGACCAGGCTGTCATTCTCGCTCTCCCCGTACAGCGAGGAGAAGGCATCGGTGCCGACCAGCGTGTCGTCGTTGGTGCCGCCATAGACGTCGGGGTCGAAGCCGGCGGCGTTGCCGCTGAGTTGCACCAGGTCGTTGCCGGCATAGGCGAAGATGCGGGCGTTGGGCACGTCGAGTTCCGGCACGAAGGTGCCGGCGAGCGTCATCTCGATGGTGTCGTTGCCCGCGGCGCCGAAGATCCAGGCGCCGTCGAGCGTGTCGGTCAGCAGGTTGCCGGGGTCGAGTTCGCCGGTGTCGCCGGTCTCGCCGCCATAGATGAAGTCGAGGCCGCCGCCGCCCTCGATGGTATCCGAGCCGAGCCCGCCGATCAGTTCGTCGCGGCCCTCATTGCCGACCAGGCTGTCATCGCCGAGCCCGCCATCGGCGCCGAAATCGTCCTCGCTGCTGCCGGTGAAGGTATCGGCGGCCGGCGTGGGGCCATCGGTCGGCGTTCCAGACTGGGACCAGGACATGAGCAGCACCCCTGCGGTTCGCCGGCCGACCAAGGGCCCAGCCAATGCATCGTTCCGCAACCCATATACATATTGGGAGGGAAATTCATATTCTGGAAAGCATTGCGGGCGCGAGAAAACTGCCCTTGCGCCGGCGCAACGCGCGGATGGCACCCCGGCCGCGACCCATGCGACACACCCGCCATGCCCGACACCCATGCCGATCCTGACGCCGAACGCTGGGCCGCGGTGCTGGCCCGCACGCCGTCCGACGCCTTCCTGTACGCGGTGGCGACGCAGGGGGTGTTCTGCCGGCCGGGCTGCCCGTCGCGCCCGCCGCTCAGGCGCAACACGCGCTTCTTCTGCGATGCCGCGGCGGCCGAGGCGGCGGGCTTCCGGGCCTGCAAGCGGTGCGACCCGAAGGGCGAGCGCGCCGCCATCCATGCCGCCGCCATCCGCGCCGCCTGCGCGATGATCGAGGCAGCGGAGGCCATTCCGTCCCTCGCTGCGCTGGCCGATCGCGCGGGGTATGCCCGCCACCACTTCCTGCGGCTGTTCCGCGATGTCACCGGCGTCACGCCGCGGTCGTATGCCGAGAGCGTCCGCGCCCGCCGCCTGTCCGCCGCGCTGGCCGACGGCGCGCGCGTGGCCGATGCGGTGGCCGAGGCCGGCTTCGGCTCCGAAAGCCGGGTGTACGAGGCACCCGGCCGCGTGCTGGGCATGACACCGGGGGCGGCCCGCCGCGGCGGTGCGGGGGAGGTGATCCGCGTGGCGCTGGCGCCGTCCGCGCTCGGCCCCCTGATGGTCGGCGCGACCGCCGCGGGCATCTGCTTCATCGGCTTCGGCGAGGACGAACCGGCGCTGCGCGGCGACGTCATGGCCCGCTTCCCCCGCGCCACCATCGAGGACGCGCCCGACGCGCTGGCCGATGCGGTGCGCCAGGTGGTGGCCTATGTCGCCGAGCCCCGCGCGGCGCTGGACCTGCCGCTCGACCTGCGCGGCACGGCGTTCCAACGTCGGGTGTGGGAGGCCCTGCGCGCCATCCCGCTGGGCGAGACGCGCACCTACTCTGGCCTGGCCGCGGCGATGGGGCAGCCGCGCGCGACACGGGCGGTGGCGCGGGCCTGCGCGCAGAACAAGGTGTCCATCGCGGTGCCCTGCCACCGCGTGGTCGGCAAGGATGGCGACCTGACCGGCTACCGCTGGGGCGTGCCGCGCAAGCGCGCGCTGCTGGCCGGCGAGGCCAAGGCGCGCGGCGGCTGAAGGCCGGCCCAGGCCGCCCACCGGCGGGCGACCGGCCACCTGCCGCATCCCCACGGGCCGGGCACCCGCGTCGCGTCGCGCCGCCTGGCCCCGTGCCGCGCCGCCGCAGGCACGGGCAAGGGTCGGTCAGGCCTCGCCTTCCCCGGGCGGGTTGCGTATAGGCGAAGCCGGGCAGGGCGCCGCCGATGAGCACCCGCCGCAGGGAGATACGCCGATGTTGGTCCGCCGCCGGGCGCTTGCCGCCGCCACCGCCATGTTCGCACTGCCGGGGGTTGCCCGGGCGCAGGCCGGCTGGCGGCCGAGCCGACCCATCCGCGCCATCGTCCCGTTCAGCGCCGGTGGGCCGACCGATGTGCTCACGCGCATGATGTCCGACCCCATCCAGGCCATTCTGGGCCAGCCGCTGGTGGTCGAGAACCGCACCGGCGCCGGCGGGTCGATCGGCGCCGACATGGTGGCCAAGGCGGCACCCGACGGGCACACCATCCTGGTCAATGACAGCGGGCATGCTGTCGGCCCCGCGCTGGTGGCGCGGCTGCCCTATGACCCGGTGACGGATTTTGCCGGCATTGGCGTGCTGGTGTTTGCCTCCCTGATCCTGCTGGTGAATCCCCGCGTGCCGGCGACCAGCCTGGCCGAGCTGATCGCGCTGATGAAGGCGCAGCCGGGGCGGCTGAACATGGCGACCACCGGGGTGGGGGGGCCGGTGCACATCGCCGCCGAGATCCTGCGCACCACGGCGGGGGTGCAGATGGAGATGGTGCACTACCGCGGTGGAGCGCCGGCCGCACTCGCGGTGGTGAGCGGGGAGGCGCAGATGACGATCGTGTCGGCCTCCGCCAGCCTGGAGCACATCCGGGCCGGGACGATGCGGCCGCTGGCGCTGACGGTGGGCAACCGCAGCGCGCTGATGCCGGAGGTTCCGACCTCGGCCGAGGCGGGGCTGCCGGGGTTCCTGTTCCAGAACTGGCGGGTGTGCCTGGCCCCCGCGGGCACCCCGGCGCCGATCCTGGCGGCGCTGTCGGCGGCGTTCCAGGCGGGGCTGGCGCAGAACCGGGAGCGGTTGGCGGCCCTGGGCGAGGAGCTGCGGCCGGGCTTCGATACGCCCGAGGCGGTGCGGGCGTTCCTGCGGCGCGAGGTGGACCAGTCGGTGGGCGTGCTGCGGGCGGCGGGGGTGCAGCCGGCGTAGCGGCGCGCGCGGGGGTCATGACCAGCCCAGGCGGATGACGCGGGGGATGTGCTTGACCCCGCTGGCGCAGCGGTGGAGCTGCCGGAGTGCCCTGGTGAGGGCCAGGTAGGCGTCGAATTGCGGCCTCGTTGCGGGGACCGGCGGCAATGTCGTGGTCGTGCGGATGATTTCGGACAAATCGGGGTCGGGGAGCTTGGACGGGGGGCCGTTCAGGGCCTGGAGGAAGCCGAGGCGGCGGATCAGGGCGATGAACTTCAGGCCGCGCAGGCGGACGGCGCGGCGGCAGGCGCGGAAGATGAGGGGGGCGAGGGTGTTGAGGGGGTGGGTAGGTTCGTTGTCCTTGAGGGCCTCGAGCAGCTTTTCCCACAGGCCGGCGTGGGTGAGGCGGCGGAAGTAGCGGGCGATGGTGTTGGGGTTGCCGTGTTCGGGCGGGATGGCGCGCCAGGGGGCGGTGGTGCAGGCGAGGGCGAATATGGCGTCCATGCGGGCGCGGAGGTCGCCGATCTGGCGGCCGGCGGGGGAGCGGGGGAGGAGGTAGGGGAGGAGGGCGGAGAATTGGAGGGGGGTGAGGGGGCGTGGGGTCATGCGGCGTATTGAATAGGAAAAATAGCGGATTTTCAAGTGTGATCCGTGCTTGAAGGGTGATGGCGGTTTGCCTAGGTTGATGGCGTCGCTATCATTTCTGCTGAGATGCCATCATGTCTGCGGTGACCATCCGCAACCTGTCTGAGGAGACGCATCGGGCGCTGAAGCTGCGCGCGGCGCGGCATGGGCGCAGCACGGAGGCGGAGATGCGGGCGATCCTGGATGAGGCGGTGCGGCCGAAGGATCGGGTGCGGCTGGGGTCGGCCATGGCGGAGCGGAGCCGGCGGATCGGGCTGACCAACGAGGATGTCGAGGCGCTGGAGGAGGCTCGGGCGCGGCAGCCGGCGGAGCCGATGCGGTTCGGATGATCCTGCTGGATACCAATGTGGTGTCGGAAGGGATGAAGCCGGCGCCGGATGCGCGGGTGATGGCCTGGCTGGACGCGCAGGCGGCGGAGACGCTGTTCATCGCGAGCGTGACGGTGGCGGAGCTGCTGTTCGGCGTGGGCGCGCTGCCGGAGGGGCGGCGGCGGGAGATGCTGACGGCGGCGGTGGAGGGCGTGGTGGGGGATTTTGCCGGCCGCATCCTGCCCTTCGATGAGGCGGCGGCGCGGTGTTATGCGGCGTGTGCGGTGCGGGCCAGGGCGGCGGGGGAGGGGTTTCCGACGCCGGATGGGTATATCGCGGCGATTGCGGTGGCTCGGGGGTTTGCGGTGGCAACGCGGGATGGGAGCGCGTTCAGGGCGGCGGGGGTGGGGGTGGTGGATCCGTGGGCGTAGCAGCTAACCGTTCCCGATAGATTTGGGCTTTCGAAACGCCCGCGCATTTTGCGCTGACGCTGGGCTACTTCAGGCGGCTGTCGCTCCTGAAAAGCGAGTAGTTCACCGCTGACGTTCTCAGCGTCCATGGCAACGCTTGAACTTCAGTCCTGAGCGGCACGGACATGGGTCGTTTCGGCCTGGCTTTCGGGGCCGTGCTCGCGCGACACTCTTTGTTTGGGGCGCCACAAACTCGGTATGTGTCCCTTCCCGGAGTTTACCCGTATCGAAGAAACCCCAGGCACGGTTGCTGTCCAAGATTTCTTCACGATCTTTGTCAGTCCAACCGCGGCAATCCATCCAAATAAAATCTTCACCAATACTAGTTGTCATTCGAGGTGGCTCAATAGCAATTCCAACAACAATTTCCAAGTCTGGGAATTTGTTTTTGGCTGCACCACACGCAATGCGTAGCATCTCCCGACGAATTGAGCGGTCGTCGATTTCACCTTTTCTTAGTTCCGGTGGAATCCACACCTGAATGAACACATAGCCGGTCTTGCTGTAAAATGACCTGAAGAAACGCATATGTCTTGTGAGTTGTTCAGTTTTGGGAAAATTCTCTATCGCCTCCTTAATGTGTTCTACGAGGATTCTCCGCATAAAGCGGGGCTCTTTCGCCATTTCAAATATCGCACTGGGCCGCCTCAAGAGATCGGCGTCACCGAGCAATCTGCCATTCAGCCAATTGTCACAAGTCCTCTGAATGATGTCATCCCAAAAATACGATATTTGATTTGCTGTTTTGGTGGATTTGTATTGCTCTAAATCGATCAGATCTTTCCACTCTCCTTCGCCGATCATCACAACGTTTACGGTACCGTCCGGCACGCCCACGAAATGCTTTCCTGTTTTCTTATCCAAATTCATCCAATAATTAGCAAGAAGATCTTCCTCTCCACAGTAAGTAAGCATATCGTATTTTCGTATCGCCTCAATTTTAGCATCCAAATAATCTGAGAAATCCTTAACTGTATCTAGTTCTCGAAAAATTATCGGTAGGTTGTGAGTATCAAAGATATGGATGGGCCTTTCTTTATCTAAAGCTACCATAAAAGGAAATGGAGGAGGCGTGCCGTGCGTCATGTCATGATAGCTAATGGCGAGGCTTCCATATACGTTAGTGTCAGAAAAATTCTTGCAAGCCTCGGCTGCGCCATGCGCAACAACGATTTTGTGAACAATAACTTTTGTCAAATCAATTTTAACTGGGAGTAGTTTAGTTTTTTTCGCATCAAGATAAATTCTTCGTCCCGACTTGATATATCGTTCTGCGCCGTTGGCAGTTGTAATCTGCCTATCGATCGCGTCCCGCTTCCAGCGATTCCAACGAATCATAGGATCGTCGGTTACTAGTATTTCCGGAAGGACCTTTTCTCTATCAAAAAATATGAATACATGATTCTCAAATACTGCAATGACGTCACAAAATTCGTGCCCGTCATCCTTGTGAGGATTCGCATAGCTCCAAAGCCGTAGAAAAGATCGCTGGCACAGCTCGGAGAGCAATCTTTCCGATGGAGTCACACCGTTCAGGCTGTCAGACATGCCTAGGTTTTAATGAAGTGGACAGTAAGAGAATAGAGCCTTTTGGTGCTGTGGCTGCACCGACAGTGCGGGGGCTAGCTTCTCGCAAATCCTCGGCCGTGCCGTCAGACTTGACGCCGTCGAAAAGCCGATGCGCGGCCCAAAGGAGGAAGGTGCAGGAAACTAAGTTTCCTGCCGGGGTGCAGGGGCAGCGCCCCTGCTGCTGCCCACCCCCCTAACGAACCACCGCCACCCGCAACGCATTCGTCGTCCCCGGCGTCCCGAACGGCACCCCCGCCGTCACCACCACCTCATCCCCCGTCTTCGCGAACCCCTCGTGCTGCGCAGCGCGCACCGCGCGCGCCACCATCTCGGTCATCGAGTGGATTTCCGAGACCTCCAGCGGATGCACCCCCCAGATCACCGCCATCCGCCGCGCCGTCACAGCCGATGCCGTCAGCCCCAGGATCGGGCAGCCCGGCCGTTCCCGCGCCACCCGCAGCGTGGTTGATCCGGTCTGGGAGAAGGTCGCGATCACCTCGGCGTCGATCGTCTCGGCCACCTGGCGCGCGGCGGTGCTGATGGCCCCCGCGCTGCTGCGCTCGGGCGCGGGGCGGGAGGCATCGGTCAGCCGCCGCCAGTCCGGGTCCTGCTCCACCCGGGCCACGATGCGGTCCATCATGTTGACCGCTTCATAGGGGTATTGGCCGGCCGCCGTCTCGGCACTGAGCATCACGCAATCCGCACCGTCGAAGACCGCGGTGCCCACGTCGCTCACCTCGGCGCGGGTGGGGGATGGGGCGGTGATCATGCTCTCCAGCATCTGGGTGGCGACCACCACCGGCTTGCCCAGCGCGCGGGCGGCGCGGACGATGCGCTTCTGCACCAGGGGCACTTCCTCGGGCGGGAGTTCCACGCCGAGGTCCCCGCGCGCGACCATGACGCAGTCGGCCAATGCCAGGATGCCGTCGAGGTTCTCGACCGCCTGGGGCTTTTCCATCTTCACCATCACCCAGGCGCGGCCGGCGGCGATGCGTTGGGTCTCGGCCACGTCCTCGGGGCGCTGCACGAAGGACAGGCCGATGTATTCGATCCCGAGCGGCAGGACGAAGTCGAGGTCGGCGCGGTCCTTCTCGGTCAGGGCCGGGATGGGCAGGGCGACGTCGGGGACGTTGACGCCCTTGCGGTCCGACAGCGGGCCGCCGACGACGACTTCGGTCTCGAGGTGGTCGGGGCGCACGCGGGTGACGCGCAGGCGCAGCTTGCCGTCGTCGAGCAGCAGGGAGGTGCCGATCTGCGCGGCGGCGATGATCTCGGGGTGGGGCAGGTTGACGCGGCGGACATCGCCCGGGGACGGGTTGAGGTCGAGCCGGAAGGGCTGGCCGGTCTGCAGTTGCACGCGCCCGGCCTGGAACTTGCCGACGCGCAGCTTCGGGCCCTGCACGTCGGCCAGGATGCCGATGGGGCGGCCGACCTTGCGTTCGACCTCGCGGATCATGGTGATGCGGGCGGCGTGGTCTTCGTGCGAGCCGTGGGAGAAGTTCATGCGGAACACGTCGGCGCCGGCGCGATACAGGCGTTCGATCACCTCGATGGTGGCGGAGGCCGGGCCGAGCGTTGCGATGATTTTCGTGCGGCGGCGGCGGCGCAGCGGGGGGCGCGAGGCCATGCGGGGCAGTCCTTCGGGCTTGGGCGGCGGCGGGGCCGTCAGGTCGGGGCGCAGGGCGGTGGGGGCCAGGCCCAGGATGCGGGCGACGTCGATCACCCGGTCATCGGGCACGCGTTTCCATTGCGAGACGGCGGCGGTTGAGATGCCGAGCTCCGTGGCAATGCGGGTGATGGCGCCGCGGCGGGCGAAGATGTCTTCCAGGGTGGGGTCGCGCATGGCGTGGGCTTATCATGCCTAAGCCCGGGCGCGCATTCGCAAAGTTATCTTAGGATATTTAAGTCACCAGCAGTGCGCGGAAGTCGTTCACGTTGGTCAGGGTCGGGCCGGTGGTGACCAGGTCGGACAGGGTGGCGAACACGCGGTGGCTGTCATGGGCGGCCAGCAGCGCGCGCGGGTCGAGGCCGGCGGCGCGGGCGCGGGCGAGGGTGTCGGGGGTGGCGATGGCGCCGGCATTGTCGTCCGACCCGTCGATCCCGTCGGTGTCGCCCATCAGCGCCCAGATGCCGGGCGCGCCCGCCAGGGCCAGCGTGCAGCCGAGCAGGCATTCGCCGTTGCGCCCGCCGCGGCCCGGGCTTTGCGCGCGGATGGTGACGGTGGTCTCGCCGCCGGAGAGCAGCACGCAGGGGCCGGGCAAGGGGTGGCCATGCATGCGGGCCGACAGCGCGATGCCGGCGAGCGCGGTGCCGAGCTCGCGCGCCTCGCCTTCCAGCGCATCGCCCAGGATGAGAGGCGTGAGGCCCAGCGCGCGGGCCTGGGTGGCGGCGGCCTCCAGCGCCATCAGGGGCGTGGCGATGAAGCGGTAGTCGGGCGCGGGCAGGCGCGGGTCGCCGGGCTTGGGGGATTCATCGGCGCCGGCGGCCAGGTGCGCGGTCACGGCGGGCGGCAAGGCCATGCGGTAATGCGCGACCAGGGCGCGGGCGTCGGCGAAGGTCGAGGGGTCGGGCACGGTGGGGCCGGAGGCGATGACCGTCGGGTCGTCGCCCGGCACGTCGGAGATCGCCAGCGTCACCACCCGCGCCGGGTATGCCGCCGCCGCCAGCCGCCCGCCGGAGAAGGCCGACAGGTGGCGGCGGATGCAGTTCATCTCGTGGATGGTGGCGCCCGAGGCGAGCAGCGCGCGGTTCACGGCGATCAGGTCGGGCAGGGACAGGCCCGGGGCGGGCAGGGTGGTGAGCGACGACCCGCCGCCGGAGACCAGGAACAGCACCAGGTCGCCGGGGCCGGCGGCCTGCGCCAGCGCCAGCATCCGGCGGGCGGCATCGGCGCCGGGGTCGTCGGGGACGGGGTGGGCGGCCTCGGCGACCTCGATGTGGCGCGTCGGATGGTTGTGGCCGTAGCGGGTGACGACCAGGCCATGCAGGGGCACGTCGGGCCAGGCGGCCTCGACCGCGGCGGCCATGACGGCGGCGGATTTTCCCGCGCCCAGCACCAGCACGCGGCCGGCGGGGCGCTCGGGCAGGTGGCGGGCCAGCACCGTGCGCGGGTCGGCGGCGGCCACCGCGGCGTCGAACAGGCGGCGAAGGGCGGCGCGGGCGGCCGGGTCGGTCATGGTCATGCTGTGGCGGGTCTCCCGCGCGGGAGGGTGCTTCAAGGCCCCGGCGGCAGCAAGCGCGCGGCGATGGGGCGACGGCGTCGGGGCCTGCGTGCCTCGGGGGGGCGTCGGCGGTGGGGGCCGCGCGCGCTCCGGGGCGGGGCGTCGGTGGCCTGTGCATCGCCAGGCGCGCGGGGCTGGCGCTGCCGGCGGTGCGCCGGCCGCCGACGCGCACGGCAGTCCCGCCTGCACAGGACATGCCGCTTGATCGCGCCGCGCGCAGGCGCATCTTGGGCAGACGCATCGCAGGAACCACGCCCATGCCCGCGCCCATGAAGGAAGCCGACCTCGCCCTCGGCGCCGCCGCCGCGATCGACCCCGCCACGCGCGACGCGATCGAGGCCGCCGCCTTCCGCAAGCTGGTGCAGCACCTGCGCGAGCGGAACGACGTGCAGAACATCGACATGATGAACCTGGCCGGCTTCTGCCGGAACTGCCTGTCGCGCTGGTTCCAGGAGGCGGCCGGCGACCGCGGCGTGACGCTGGAGACCCCCGCGGCGCGCGAGGCGCTGTACGGCATGCCCTACAAGGACTGGCAGGCGGCCCATCAGAAGGAGGCGTCCGCGGAACAGAAGGCCGCCTTCGCCGCCGCCAATCCCGGCCATTGAAACCACGCCGGCACCGCGGCCGGACCGAGCAGGAGGGCCTTGATGGCGCGCACCCCGAAGGCTAAGCCCGCCTCCCTTCAAACCACGGGCAGGGCGATGTCACAGGCAGCCAAGACCAGCGACGACACCGAGGTCGGCGGCATCGCGGCCGACCGGCTGCGGTCCATCATCGAGCGCGTGGAACGCCTCGAGGAGGAGAAGAAGGCGCTGTCGTCCGACATCAAGGACATCATGGCGGAAGCGAAGTCGGCCGGCTTCGACGTCAAGGTGATCCGGCAGATCCTGCGCATCCGCAAGCAGGAACCCGCGGATGTGGAGGAGCAGGAGACGCTGCTCGACCTGTATCGCCGCGCGCTGGGGATGTGAGCATGTTCGCGCCGCCCGATGCCATCACGGGCTGGCACGCGCATGTGTATTTCGACGCGGGCTCGCGCGACGCCGCGGCGCGGCTGCGCGAGGGTATCGCGCAGGCCTTCCCCGACGCCGTGCTCGGCCGGTGGCACGACAAGCCGGTCGGCCCGCACCCGCAGGCGATGTACCAGGTGGCCTTCGCGCCCGCGCTGTTCCCCACGCTGGTGCCGTTCCTGGCGCTGAACCGGGAGGGGCTGGCGGTGCTGGTGCATCCCGAGACCGGGCGGCAGAAGGCGGACCACCTGCATCACGCGATGTGGATGGGGGCGGTGCTGGCGCTGGATGCGAGCGTGTTGCCGGAATAGACGGCGCAGCGCGCCATGGCATGACGTGCCGGCCGCGTGCGTCGCCATCGGCCCGCGCGCCAGGGGCGATGCGGCGCGGCACCGCCGCGTGTTGACCCGCCGAGCGCTGCGACGGAACCTTGGGTGGCCCCAGCCCCAGGATGCCCAGCGTGACATTCCCGACCCTGCCGCGCCGTGCCTTGCCCGCCATGCTCGGCGCCCTTGCCACACCCGCTCTGGCCCAGCCCTCCTGGCCCAACCGCCCCATCCGCTTCGTCGTCCCCTGGCCACCCGGTGGCCTCAACGACCTGATCGCGCGGGCCTTCAACGAGCGCGTCGGCGCCGTGCTCGGCCAGACCATCGTCAATGACTTCAAGCCCGGCGCGGGCGGGCGGATCGGGGTGGCGGAGGTCGCGCGCGCCGCACCCGATGGCTATGTGATCGGCATGGGCAACCTCGGGCCGCTGACCATCTTCCCGAACCTCTATCGCGACATGCCCTTCGACGTCGGCCGCGACCTCGCGCCCGTGACGATGTTCGCCGCATCGCCGCTGGTGCTGGTGACCAAGGGGGATTTCCCGGCGACGACCGTGGCCGAGCTGATCGCGCGCGCGAAGGCGCAGCCCGGGCGGCTCAACTACGGGTCGGTCGGCATCGGCACGGCGCAGCATCTGATCTTCGAGATGTTCAGGCAGCGCGACGGCGTCGACATGGTCCACGTGCCCTATCGCGGCAACACCGACAGCCTGTTGGCACTGCTGGGCGGCGACGTGCAGGCGATGTTCGAAACCCTGCCCACCATCCTGCCCGCCATCCGCGACGGGCGGGTGCGCGCACTCGCCGTCACCACGCCCACGCGCGTGCCGCAATTGCCGGATGTGCCGACGCTGGCCGAGGCCGGGCAGCCGGGGATCGAGGTCTCGACCTGGTATGCCGTGATCGCGCCGGCGCGCACGCCGGCGCCGATCCTGGACCGGCTGTTCGATGTCTATACGCAGGTGGCGCAGACGCCCGACATGCAGCGCTTCCTGGCCGAGCAGGGGCTGGTCTGGCTGCCCAATACCCGCGCCGGCTTCGCCGAGCGCATCGCCGCGGAATCAGCGCGCTGGGCGGTGCTGATCCGCGAGCGCGGCATCAGCGTGAATTGAGGAAGGGAAGGCCAGCATGGACCACGCGATGGCACCGATCGGCGGGGCTTCCGCCTGGCGCGGCAGCGCGGAACTCGCGGCGCGCGGCTTCTGGCCGCGGCGGCTGGACGCAGCCGAGATCGCCGCGCTGGAGGCGGCCGTCGCGGGCGTGAAGGCCGCGGGGCGCGCGCCGCCGGCGATCGCGCGGGAGCATTTTTCCGCCCCGGCGCTGGCGCCGCTGCTGGCGGAGGTGACGCGCGAACTGGAGGATGGCGCGGGCGTGCTGCGCCTGTCGGGGCTGCCGGTGGAACGGCTGTCGCGCGAGGACCTGCGCATCCTGTTCTGGGGGCTGTGCGTGAATATCGGCACGCCGCTGTTCCAGAACACCACGGGCGAGTTCATCGGCGAGGTGAAGGACGAGACCGGCGCGGGGATCGCGGTGACGGGCGGGGGTGCGGGGCCGGTGCCCTCGGCGCGGGCGCGGTCGCGGTCCACCGGGCCGCTGCGCTTCCATACCGACAAGTGTGACCTGCTGTGCCTGCTGTGCGCGTCGAACGGGATCGCCGGCGGTGTCTCGCGCGTGGTGTCCACGGTTGCCATCCATGACGAGATGGCGCGGCGTCGGCCGGATTTGCTCGCGGTGCTCTACGAGGATTTCTGGCGGATGCGGCCGGCCGATGAGGAAGGCGCGCAGCACAGCGACCGCGTGTTCCGCATGCCGGTGTTCGCGCGCGGGCCGGAGGGGGATTTCACCAGCCAGTATTCGCGCACCTATGTCGAGATGGCGCATGCCGAGCCGGGGGTGCCGCCGTTGCGCGCGGACCAGGTGGAGGCGATGGATATGCTGGCGGCGCTGGCCGACGAGCTGTGCGCGGAGGCGCCGTTCACGCCGGGGGATATCCAGTTGCTGAACCAGCATGTGACGTATCACGGGCGCACGGCCTACGCGGATGATGCGGCGGCGGGGGCGCACCGGGTGTTGCTGCGCGTGTGGCTGGCGGTGGCGGGGAGCAGGGCGCTGCCGGAAGGGCACAGGGTGCAGTGGGGGGCGGTGGAGAAGGGGGCGTTGCGCGGGGGCGCGGTGCTGGGGAGGAGTGCGGTGGCGGCGTGAGGGGGAAAGTGCGCGAATTCGGAACGACCGAAGCAGCGCCAGTGCCACCGGGGAGCTCTGACGCCTTCCGGTCGAGCGCGGCCCGCTTGGTCCAGCCACGAGGCGACGTCCCGAGGAGGATTCCATGGCGATCAAGCCGACCCATCCTGCTGTAGCGATCGCTTCGATCATGAAGTCGACGGACAAGGGGTGGTTACGGCAGTTCCGGGCAAACATGGTCGTTGCCGGCGCTTCGGACATCGTCGCGGCGATCGATGAGAGGTTCCGTGAGTTGGATGCCCACGTCCTGCGCGAGCGCATAGGGCAACCGATTGCAGACATGACGCTGATCGAGCGCGTTCGCGAAGCGGCACGGGTCTACGAGGAGTTCCTTCGCCACAAGCATGGTGGCAAGCGCATTCGGGCGGCGCGGACGAATGATATGATCAATCGCTGGGGCGAGAAGGAAGCGGTCCGCCGCACAGTTGCGAAGCTCGACAGGTCCGACGGACTTGACCTGCTGGCTCTTCACGGTCGGTTGGACTGCGCTTACGAACGGATCATCCTCGATTTTCCGGCTGAGTTTGATGCTGACGTCATCGCAAAGGCGAGGGCAAATCTGGCCCGCCTCAAGGCGTAGAAGGGCAACGGTCCAGGCGGGCGGCTGAAGCTCTACAGGGGACATGACTGAAGGCGAAGCAGCCGCCCTTGCCCGTGGCGACTGACGCGTGGCGGCTCAGCGCGACCATTCGGCCGCATCGCTCCCCAACCCCACCGCCGGCAGCACCCACCGCGCCGGCGTCCCCGACATCCCCGCGCTGTGCCGCACCGCCGTCATGCGCCCGAAGCCGCTGTCGCTGTCTTCCAGGAACCTCGCCGCGTCGCCGATGCCCGGCGCCGCCAACCCGCCCTCGACCCGCCCCAGCCGCTTGATCCATTCCCCCGTGCCCGCCAGCGAGACGCGCACCAGCCACGACCCGCCTTCCTCCGCCCGCCGCAGCAACGCCGCCATCGCGCCCAACGCCAGCAGGTAGCCCGAGGCATGGTCCAGCGCCTGGCAGGGCAGCGGCCGGGGCTTGTCCTCGCCGGCGGCGATGCGTTCCTCGTCATTGATGCCGTTGGCGTTCTGCACCAGGGAATCGAAGCCACGCCTTCCTGCCCAAGGACCAAAATGCCCCCAGGCGGAGAGCGAGACGCAGACGATCCCGGGCTTCAGCGCCGCGAGGTCGGCCGGCGCGAAGCCGCGCGACGCGATCGCGCCGGGGCGGTAGCCTTGCAGGAACACGTCGGCACCGGCGGCCAGGCCGCGCAGCGTGGCGCGCCCGTCCTGCCCGCGCAGGTCGATGAAGGCGGTGCGCTTGCCGCGGCCGGTGTCCATCGCCAGCACCGGCAGCGCGGGCAGGTGGGCGGCGCTGATGTGCAGCACCTCGGCGCCATGCGCCGCGAGCGTCCGCCCGGCGACCGGGCCGGCGATGACCTTGGTGAGGTCGAGCACGCGGAGGCCTTCGAGCGGCCGGGCGCCGAGCGGGGGCAGGGGTGTGGGCGGGGCGTCGCCGATGCGTTCGATCAGCACCGGCGGCAGGGACGCCGCGGCGATGCCGGCGGGGTGGGCGGCCCATTCGGCCAGGCTGCGCGTCATGGTGGCGACGCCGCCCGCGTCGTAGATCGCGGTCTCGGCGGCTTCGGCGTGCCAGGTGGACAGCGCGGCGGCGACCTCGGCGCGGTCGTAGCCGCAGCCCAGCACGCGCAGCACCGCGTCGCGGTGGTGTTCGTGGTTGGTGTGCAGGCGGATCCAGCGCCCGTCTCCCGCGCGGTAGAGGCCAGCGATGGCGTCCCAGTCATGCGCCTCGACGCCGGGGACGTGCATGTGGCGTTCGGAGTGGAACTCTGTGAGTGCGTGGGCGATGTCGATTGTGACGCGTTGCGCGGGGCCGCCGCGCGCGGCATGGATGGCCGCCGCTGCGGCGCCGGTCGCGCCGATGGAGGCCAGTGCCGCTGTGCCGATGGCGTAGGTCGAGGGCTGGCAGGGGTCGGTGCCGTGCAGCCCGACCGGCGGCATGTCCCGCAAGCCGGCAAGGGTCCAGAGGTCGCGCAAGGCAGTGTCGGGATGGGGGCGCATGTGGGCAGCGTCGCGCTGACGGGGCGCGCCGTCCAGGGTGCCGGCCCCGACGGGCGCAGCCGGTCTATCGCCGTCCGGTGCGGGAGGATTCCGAAGCGGCGCCGTCTTCGAGGCGATCCAGCGCATCGGCCAGGCGCTCCAGCGCATCGCCCAGCCTGCGGGCGACGGCCCAGAGGCCCGCGACGCCGGCGATCGCCAGCGCGAGCGTTTCCAGATGCCCCATGGCGGTCTCCCGGCGCGCCTGCGCGGCGTCGTGGCGCCGGCCAGGCGTGATGGCCGATGGCGCCATCCTGGAGGCGTCCGGGCTTCCGAAGGGTTGACGGGCCGGGCCATCGTTTTCGGCGGCGCGAAGAGTCCGCGCGGGCTGCCGGCCATCCGGGGCGCGTGGTCGGCGCGGGTCAGCCCGACAGCGCCTCGATCGCCGCCCGCCGCTCCTCGATCACAACCCTTCGCTTCACCTTCATCGTCGGCGTCAGCAGCCCGTTCTCGATGGTGAAGGGCTCGGTCGCCGCGAAGTGCCGCACGCGCTCGATGGTCGGCAGCTTGCCGTTCACGCGGCGCACGGCGTCGCCGATCTTCTCCGCCATGCCGTCGGCGGGGACGATCAGCGCGACCAGCGCGGGCTTGCCCTCGCCGGCGACCAGCGCCTGGTGGATTTCGGGTTCGGCCATCAGTAGGGATTCGATCTTGGCGGGGCTGACCATGTCGCCGCCCAGCGTCTTGATGAAGTCCCGCTTGCGGTCGGTGATGCGCAGGCGGCCGTCCTCCAGCACGCCGACATCGCCGGTGTGCAGCCAGTCCCCGGGCGCGCCCGCGATGGGCTTCAGCGCCGCGGCGGTGGCGTCGGGATTGGCCCAATAGCCGGTCATCACCAGGTCGCCCTGGACCAGCACCTCGCCATCCTCGGCGATGCGAAGCGCCACGCCCTTGAGCGGCGGGCCGACGGTGGTGCGGTGGTTGTCCCAGGGCAGGTTCACGCTGACCACGGGGCCGGCCTCGGTCTGCCCATAGCCCTGGATGACCGGCAGGCCCAATGCGATGAAGAAGCCCGACAGGTCGGGATCGAGCCGCGCGCCGCCCGAGACCATCGCCTGCAACGTCCCGCCGAAGCGCGCACGGGTCTTCTCGCGCACCAGCCTGTCGAGCACGGCATCCTGGATGCGCTCCAGCATCCCGAGCGGCGGGCCGTCCATCCGCCGCAAGCCGAGTTCCACCGCGCGGTCGAACAGCCGGCGCTTGAACGGTGTTTCCTTCTCCAGCCCCGCCAGGATGCGCCCGCGCAGCACCTCGAACAGGCGGGGCACGGCGGTGATGACGGCGGGCTGGATCTCGGCCAGCTCGTGGGAGAGGCGGTCGGCGCCGCGCGAGTAGACAACTTCCAGGCCCAGCGACGGGAGCAGGAAGCCGCCCACCGTGTGCTCGTAGGAATGCGACAGCGGCAGGAAGGACAAATAGCACTTGCCCGACAGGCCGAGCCGTTCGGCCAGGGGTGCGACGCCGTCGCGGTTCGCCAGCAGCGCGCGGTGCGGCAGCATGACCCCCTTGGGCAGGCCGCCGGTGCCGGAGGTGTAGATCAGGCAGGCGATCGCCTCGGGGCTGATCTGCTCGGCCTCGGCGGCCAGCGCGGCGGGGTCGCCGGCGGTGGCGATGGCCTCGGCCCAGGCGTGGCCGGCCAGGCCCGCGGCGCTGGGCGGATCCTCGCAGCACACCAGCAGGTCCAGGCCATTGGCGAGCGCGGCGCCCTCCAGCACCTTCTCGGCCAGCCTGCGGGTCGAGACGATGGCCGCGCGCGCGCCGGAATCGCGCAGGATATGCGCGTGGTCGCCCGCCAGGTTGGTGGTGTAGGTCGGTACCGTCACCGCGCCGATCGCCATGATGGCGGTGTCGGCGATCGGGAATTCGGGGCGGTTTTCGCTGACCAGCAGCACGCGGTCGCCCGCTGCGATGCCGCGGGCGCGCAGGAAGGCGGCGACGGACGCCACTTGCACCGCGAAGTCGCCCCATTTCAGCGACTGCCAGGCGCCGCCATGCCAATGGCGGAACAGCGGCCGGTCGGCCCATTCCGCCGCGCGGGACAGCATCATGGCCGGCAAGGTCGGCCAGCGGCCCGGCGTGTACGGCATGGATTCTCCCCAGTTCGGCGTCCCGGTCGCATGGTGGTGTGGCGGCGACGCTTGGCCAAGCCCTCGATTGGCCTATATGGGCAACGTGACCAGAACCCATCTGCCGACCCCGCTCCGCGCCCCCCTCGATGCCGCAGCCGCGCCTGGCGCGCTGCCGGTATGGGACCTGTCCGACCTCTATGCCGCGCCGGACGACCCGCGCCTGGCCGCCGACCTCGACCGGATCGAGCGCGAGGCGCGCGCCTATGAGGCGCGGCTGGCGGGCAAGCTGGGGGCACTGAGCGGCGACGCGCTGGCGCAGGCGATCGGCGAATACGAGGCGATGTGGGAAGGCCTCGGGCGCGTGTCGTCCTATGCCGGGCTGGTGTTTTCCGGCGACGCGCAGGACGCGGCGAATGGCCGCTTCTACCAGACCATCCAGGAGCGGGTGACGACCATCTCCACCCACCTGCTGTTCTTCACGCTGGAGTTGAACCGGCTGGAGGACCACGCGCTGGAGAAGAAGGTCGGCGGGTCGGCGGCGCTGGCGCATTGGCGGCCCTGGCTGCGCGACCTGCGGGTGTTCCGCCCGCACCAGCTGAGTGACGAATCCGAGAAGCTGCTGCATGAGAAGGAAGTGGCCGGGCGGTCCGCCTGGGTGCGGCTGTTCGATGAGACCATCGCCACCATGAAGGTGCCGGTGGGGGGCGAGGAACTGACCGTCTCCGCCGCGCTGAACCGCCTGTCGGACCGCGACCGCGCGGTGCGGGCGGCGGCGGCCGAAGGTGTCTCGGCCGCCTTCGGCGAACGCGCGCGGCTGTTCACGCTGATCACGAACACGCTGCTGAAGGACAAGGAGATCGAGGATACCTGGCGCCACTACCCGCGCCCGGGGTCCTACCGGAACCGGTCGAACATGGTCGAGGACGAGGTGGTGGATGCGCTGGTCAGCGCCGTCCGCCAGTCCTTCCCGCGGCTGTCGCACCGCTACTACGGCATGAAGGCGAAGTGGCTGGGGCTGGAGAAGCTGCAGCACTGGGACCGCAACGCCCCGCTGCCGGACGAGGATGACCGCCTGGTGCCCTGGCCCGAGGCGGTGGAGCGCGTGCTGAATTCCTACGCCGCCTTCAGCCCGGAACTGGCGCAGATCGGCCGGCGCTTCTTCGACAAGCCGTGGATCGACGCCGCACTTCGGCCGGGCAAGGCGTCCGGCGCCTTCGCCCACCCGACCGTGCCCAGCGCGCACCCGTACCTGCTGCTGAACTATCACGGCAAGCCGCGCGACGTGATGACGCTGGCGCATGAGCTGGGCCATGGCGTGCACCAGGTGCTGGCGGCCGGGCAGGGCTACCTGATGTCCTCGACGCCGCTGACCCTGGCGGAAACCGCGTCCGTGTTCGGCGAGATGCTGACCTTCCGCGCCGTGCTGGATGCCGAGGCTGATCCCCGCCGCCGCCGCGCCATGCTGGCCGGCAAGGTCGAGGACATGCTGAACACGGTGGTCCGCCAGGTCGCCTTCTACCGCTTCGAGACGCTGCTGCACGACGAACGGCGCAAGGGCGAACTCAGCAGCGAGCGCATCGCCGAATTGTGGATGCAGGTGCAGGTGGAAAGCCTGGGCCCGGCCTTCGACTTCACCCCGGATTACGGCGTTTACTGGGCCTATATCCCGCACTTCGTGCACTCGCCCTTCTATGTCTACGCCTATGCCTTCGGGGATTGCCTGGTGAATGCGCTCTATGGCGTGTTCGGCGAGGGCGGGGTGCAGGATTTCGAGGCGAAGTACCTGGACATGCTGCGCGCCGGCGGCACCAAGCGGCACCAGGAACTGCTCGCACCCTTCGGCCTGAACGCGGCCGACCCGGCCTTCTGGATGAAGGGGCTGGATGTGATCTCGGGCTTTATCGATGAATTGGCGCGCGCGACGCGCGACGACGAGCTGGAGCGCGCGGATGGCTGACCGCGAGGGCAGCACCATCTTCGGGGAGGCGCGGCGGATGCTGCGCACCTCCGGCGCTGTCGGCGGCATCGCCGCGCGCTATGCCGGGCAGCGCTTCCTGGGCATGAAGTCCGACAAGGCGGCGCATGCCGAGGACCTGAAGGCCATCCTGGGCGGGCTCAAGGGCCCGATGATGAAGGTGGCGCAGTTCCTGTCCACCGTGCCGGACGCGCTGCCGCCGGAATACGCCAAGGAACTGGCGACGCTGCAGGCGAATGCGCCGCCGATGGGCTGGCCCTTCGTGAAGCGGCGCATGGGCACGGAGCTTGGCCCGGCCTGGGAATCCCGCTTCGCGTCCTTCGAGCACGAGGCCGCTGCGGCGGCGTCGCTGGGCCAGGTGCATCGCGCCGTGCTGCATGACGGCACGCGCGTGGCGTGCAAGCTGCAATACCCGGACATGGCGAGCGTGGTCGAAGCCGACCTGCGCCAGTTGAAGATGGCGCTCGCCGTCTTCCGCCGCATGGACAGCACGCTGGAGAACGAGGAGGCCTTCATCGAGCTGTCCGACCGGTTGCGCGAGGAGCTCGACTACAAGCGCGAGGCGGCGCAGCAGCGGCTCTATGCGAAGATGCTGGCCGGCGTGCCGGGCGTGCGCGTGCCCACGCCGGTCGATGACCTGTCGACGCGGCGGCTGCTGACCATGACCTGGCTCGATGGCCGCGCCATCCAGGCGCGCATCGACGAGGACCCGCCGCTGGAGGAGCGCAACGCCTATGCCCGCGCGCTGTTCCGCGCCTGGTATGTGCCGCTGTACGGCTATGGCGTGATCCATGGCGACCCGCACCTCGGCAACTACCAGGTGCGGTCGGACATGCCGGAGAATGGCGGCTGGGGGATCAACCTGCTCGATTTCGGGGTGGTGCGGATCTTCCCGCCATCCTTCATCGGCGGCGTGATCATGCTGTTCGAGGCGATCCGCGACGGGGACTTCGACAAGGCGGCCGAGGCGTATCGGATCTGGGGGTTCAAGAACCTCTCTCGCGAGACGATCGAGGTGCTGAATATCTGGGCGAAGTTTTTGTACGAGCCGCTGCTGGACGACGCGGTGCGGCCGATCCAGCTGGATGACGACCCGCAGGTGGGGCGGCGGATCGCGGAGCAGGTGCATGCGGGGCTGAAGCGCACCGGGGGCGTGCGGGTGCCGCGGGAGTTTCCGCTGATGGACCGCGCGGCGATCGGGCTGGGGTCGGTGTTCCTGCGGCTCGGCGCCAGGCTGAACTGGCATGAGCTGTTCCAGGAGCTGATCCAGGGCTTCGATGTGCAGGTGCTGGCGGAGAAGCAGCGCGTGGCGCTGGCGGAGGCGGGGTTGCCGGATCCGCATCCGCCCGGCTGACCGTGTCCGGCGCGCCACGCGCGCCGGACAAGCGGTTGCGTCTTCGCCACCGGTCTTGAAATTCCCGGCCCCGGGCCCGTGCTGGCGCCGTGGCCGGCGCGCCGCGCCGGCCACGGGATCGACGCTGGACAGCCCGCCGTCCCGCTTGTAGTTGCGCTGCATCATAGTGGCGCGTGGGGGTATCTCCGAATGCGTGTGGCGGTCCTGAAGGAATGGCGCGGCGGGGAAACCCGCGTCGCCGCGACACCCGAGACGGTGAAGAAATACATCGGTCTCGGGCTGGATGTGGCGGTGGAGGCGGGCGCGGGCCTGGCATCCGGCTTCATCGACAGCGCCTATGCCGAGGCGGGCGCGACCATCGCCGCCGATGCCGCCGCCGCGCTGGACGGGGCGGGCATCGTGCTGGTGGTGCGCGCGCCCGAGGCGCCGCTGCCGCGCGGCGCGCTGCTGATCGGCACGCTGGGCGCCGATGCGGCGGCCGCGGCGGCCTATGCGGCGGCGGGCGTGGATGCGTGCTCCATGGAATTGCTGCCGCGCATCACTCGCGCGCAGTCGATGGACGTGCTGTCCTCCCAGGCCAACCTGGCGGGCTATCGCGCGGTGATCGAGGGCGCGGGTGCGTATGACCGCGGCTTCCCGATGATGATGACGGCGGCCGGCACGGTGCCCGCCGCGAATGCCTTCATCATGGGCGCGGGTGTCGCGGGGCTGCAGGCCATCGCGACGGCGCGGCGGCTCGGCGGGCGCGTCTCCGCCACCGACGTGCGGCCGGCGGCGAAGGAAGAGATCAAGTCGCTGGGTGCGTCCTTCGTCGGCTACGAGGACGAGGAGAGCAAGGCGGCGCAGACGGCCGGCGGCTACGCGAAGCAGTTGAGCGCGGAATTCTACGCCAAGCAGGCCGAAGTCGTGGCCGCGCATATCGCCAAGCAGGACGTGGTCGTCTGCACCGCGCTGGTGCAGGGGCGCCGCGCGCCCACGCTGGTCACCGCCGCCATGGTCGAATCGATGAAGCCGGGCAGCGTGATCGTGGACATCGCCGCCGATGCCGGCGGCAACTGCGCGCTGACCAAGCCGGGCGAGCTGTTCGTGACGGCCAATGGCGTGAAGATCCTGGGCTTCACCAACTGGCCCGGGCGTTTGCCGGCGGCGGCGTCCGCGCTGTATGCGCGCAACCTGCTGACCTTCCTGACCACCTTCTGGGACAAGGAAGCGCGCGCGCCGAAGCTGCCCGAGGACGACGACATCGTGAAGGGCGTCACGCTGACCCGCGGCGGCGCCGTGGTCCATCCGCTGATGCAGGCGCAGGGGGGCTGAGCCAGATGAACCCGACCCAGATCGCGAACGAGGCGCAGACCATCGCCGAACGCGCCGCGGCCCTGGCCGATACCGCGCGCCGCATGGCGGAAGCCGCGGCGCCGGCGGCCGAGGCGATCTCGCCCTTCCTGTACCTGCTGACCATTTTCCTGCTGGCCTGCTTCGTGGGCTACCACGTGGTGTGGAACGTCACGCCCGCGCTGCATTCGCCGCTGATGGGCGTGACCAATGCGATCTCCTCGGTGATCGTGGTGGGTGCCATCCTGGCTGCTGGGCACGCGGAAAGCGGCGTGGCGCGCACCTTCGGCTTCCTGGGCGTGACGCTGGCCGCGGTGAACATCTTCGGCGGCTTCATGGTGACGCGACGCATGCTCGCGATGTTCAAGAAGAAGGGGAGCTGACGCCATGGGCACGACGCTCTCGACCATTGCCTACCTTGCGGCATCGGTCCTGTTCATCCTGGCCCTGCGCGGCCTGAGCCACCCCGAGACCAGCCAGAAGGGCAACCTGTATGGCATGATCGGGATGGGGATCGCGATCTTCGCGACCATCTTCAAGGGCGGCATCGACTTCGGCGGCTTCATGCTGATCGTGGCCGGCCTGGCCATCGGCGGCACCGCCGGCACGGTGCTGGCGCAGCGCATCCAGATGACGTCGCTGCCGCAGCTGGTGGCGGCCTTCCACAGCCTGGTCGGCATGGCGGCGGTGTTCGTCGCCGCGGCGGCCTTCTATTCGCCGGAGAGCTTCGGCATCGGCATCCGCGGCAACATCAAGGCGGTGTCGCTGATCGAGATGTCGCTGGGGCTCGCGATCGGCGCCATCACCTTCTCGGGCTCGGTCATCGCGTTCCTGAAGCTGGATGGGCGCATGTCGGGCGCGCCGATCACCTTCGAGAACCAGCACAAGCTGAACGCCATCCTGGGCGGCGTGCTGGCGCTGCTGGTGCTGCTGTTCGTGATCACCGGCTGGGGCATCCTGTTCTGGGCGATCGCGCTGCTGTCCTTCGCGCTGGGCTTCCTGCTGATCATCCCGATCGGCGGGGCGGACATGCCGGTGGTTGTGTCCATGCTGAACAGCTATTCGGGCTGGGCGGCGGCGGGCATCGGCTTCACCATCGGCAACCTGCTGCTGATCGTGACGGGCGCGCTGGTCGGTGCCTCGGGTGCCATCCTGTCCTACATCATGTGCAAGGGGATGAACCGCAGCATCATCAACGTGCTGCTGGGCGGGTTCGGGTCCGATGGCGGCGTGGCGGGGCCGGGCGGCGACAATGCCGACCGGCCGCCGGTGAAGGCGGGTTCGCCGGAAGACGCCGCCTACATGATGAAGAACGCGCAGAAGATCATCGTGGTGCCGGGCTACGGCATGGCGGTGGCGCAGGCGCAGCAGGTGCTGCGCGAAATGGCCGACCTGCTGAAGAAGGAGGGCGTGGAGATTTCCTACGCCATCCATCCGGTGGCCGGCCGCATGCCCGGGCACATGAACGTGCTGCTGGCCGAGGCGAACGTGCCCTATGACGAGGTGCACGAGCTCGAGGAGATCAACCCCGAATTCGCCGATGCCGACGTGGCCTTCGTGATCGGGGCGAACGATGTGACCAACCCTGCCGCCAAGACCGACAAGTCGTCGGCCATCTACGGCATGCCGATCCTGGACGTGGAGAAGGCCAAGACGGTCTTCTTCATCAAGCGCGGCATGGCATCGGGCTACGCCGGCGTGGACAACGAGCTGTTCTTCCGCCCGAACACGATGATGCTGTTCGGGGATGCGAAGAAGGTCACGCAGGAAATCGTGCAGGCGCTGCAGCGGTAGCGGCGGCAGCGGCGCGGTGGAGACGACCGCGCCGCGCACCGTCCTGCTGATCCTGCCTGGCGCGGTGCTGCCGATGAGCACCGTGGCCCTGACCCAGGCGCAGGCCTCGCGCCGGGAGCTCGCCGAGGCCTATCGCGAGGCCTGGCTGTTCGATGCCGACGGCACGCTGCGGCGCTTCGACGCGGTGCGCGTGCTGGGCCCCTGGGGCGCTTCCGCACCGCGCCGGCTGCTGAGCTGGCTGACCAATGGCTGGCGCGTCGCGGTGGATCTCTCGGCGCCGGTGGCATGGGATGTCGATGCGCTGCGCGACCGGCTGGTCGCCGGCCTGCACGCCGCCGAAGCCTGGACCGACCCGGCCGCCGCCCTGGCCGCGCTGCGTGCCGCCCGGACGCCGCGCGCGCTGTTCGACGCGCTGGATCTGCCGCCGCCCGACCAGGCGCTGGACGTGCTGTAGAGCCGTGTCACGAGAGCCGTGTCACGCGCCGCGCAGCGCGGCGTTGCCTGCGCCGGCGCCGCACGCCAGCATGAGCGCGATCATCGCCGGGGAAGTTCCATGAGCAGGCCAGCGTCGCCGAAGGGCCGCATCGCATGAGCGCGGAATCGCACGGGCCTGACCTGGTCAGCGTGGTGGCGCTGCTGGGGGCCGCGGTGGTGGCGGTGCCGCTGTTCAAGCGGCTCGGGCTCGGCTCCGTGCTGGGCTACCTGGTGGCGGGGCTGGTCATCGGTCCCTTCGGCGTCGGGCTGTTCACGGACGCGCAGTCGATCCTGCATGTCGCGGAACTTGGCGTGGTGATGTTCCTGTTCATCATCGGGCTGGAGATGGAGCCCTCGCGCCTATGGGCCATGCGCCAGCAGATCTTCGGCCTGGGTGTCGCGCAGGTGGGCCTGTGCATGGCGCTGCTGGGCGGGGTCGCGTGGCTGGCGGGCTATCCGCCGGTGGTGGCCTTCGTGGCGGGCACGGGCTTCGTGCTGACCTCGACCGCGATCGTGATGCAGATGCTCGAGGAACGGCGCATGGTCGGCACGAAGGCCGGGCAGCGCATCATCGCGGTGCTGCTGCTCGAGGACCTGGCGATCGTGCCGCTGCTGGCGCTGGTGGCGTTCCTCGCACCCGGGGCGGGGGAGACCAGCGCGCTCGATCGCTGGCAGGCGGTGGGCCTGGGCCTGGCGTCGATCGCCGCCCTGGTCGCGGCCGGGCTGTACCTGCTGAACCCGATGTGCCGCCTGCTGGCCGAGGCCCGCGCGCGGGAGGTGATGACGGCCGCCGCGCTGCTGGTGGTGCTGGGATCGGCACTGGCCATGCAACTGGGCGGGCTGTCGATGGCGATGGGCGCCTTCCTGGCCGGCGTGCTGCTGTCCGAGAGCGCCTTCCGCCACCAGCTCGAAGCCGATGTGGAGCCGTTCCGCGGGCTGCTGCTGGGGCTGTTCTTCCTGGCCGTGGGCATGTCGCTCGACCTCGCGATCATCGGGGCGAACTGGGCGCTGGTGGCGGGCGGGGTGGTGGCCTGCATGGTGGTGAAGGCGGGCGCGATCTATGCGGTCGCGCGTGCGGCGCGGGCCCACCACCGGGAGGCGCTGGAACGCGCGGTGCTGATGGCGCAGGGCGGCGAATTCGCCTTCGTGCTGTATGCCGCCGCGGCGGCGGTGGGCATCATCGACCAGCCGACCAATGCGGTGCTGACCGCGACCGTCATCGTGTCGATGGTGCTGACGCCGGCGATGGTCATCCTGCACGACCGGATGATGCCGCCCGCCGCACCCTCGCTCGATGGCGTCGAGGCGCCGGACGGCAACGAGGCGAGCGTGCTGATCATCGGCTTCGGGCGGTTCGGGCAGATCGCGGGGTCGTCGATGCTGACGCGCCAGTGCAGCATCTCGGTCATCGACACCGACCCCGAGATGGTGCGCGAAGCCAACGCCTATGGCTTCAAGGTGCATTACGGGGACGGCACGCGGCTCGATATCCTGCATGCGGCGGGGGCGGGGCGGGCCCAGGTCATCCTGTGCTGCGTCGACGACCGCGACGCCGCGCTGCGGATCATCCACCTGCTGAAGGCGGAGTTCCGCGGCATTCCCGTGCTGGCGCGCGCCTTCGACCGCGAGCACGCGATGCGCCTGCTGGCCGCCGGCGCGGACGAGGTGGTGCGCGAGACCTTCGAATCCGCGCTGGCGATCGGGCGATCGGCGCTGATCCGCATGGGCACCGCCGATGCCGAGGCGGAGGAGGTGATCGCGACGCAGCGCCGGCGCGATGCCGAACGCTTCGCGCTGGAGGCCTCGCAGGGCATGGAGGCGGGGCGCCGGCTGCTGCTGTCGCACCAGGCCGATTGGCTGGGCGGCGCGCCGGTCGAGCCGGCCGCGGCGCCGCCCCAGCCGCCGGCGGCCAGCGGGTCCTGACGCGGTTCAGCGCAGCGCGGGCGGCGGCCAGGCCATGGCGCGCAGCGGGCGGCCGGGCGCGGCGCGCACGAAATTGGTCCAGGTGCGGCAATCGGTCATCAGCCAGCCGGCATCCGGCGCCTCGCTGAGCGCGAGCGGCGGGCAGCGCTGCTGGCGCGCGAAGGTGGCGGCGTCGCGCGCCAGGTTCGGCCGGCGCGACCGCGCGGTGTTCTCCCACCGCTCCCAGCGCACCATGCCGAGGTCGCGCGCCAGCACGAAGCGTTCCAGGTGGTCGGCGGTGGCGATGGCGCCGCCGCCATAATGTTCCGAGACGATGGCATCGACGCGCGCGCTGCCCTGCCGGCCGGTCGCGGCATCGCGCCAGGGCAGGTCGAGCGGCGTGCGGCGCCAGCGCGTCAGGCTGTCGTCGAAGCGGGTCGGGCAGGCGGCGGCCGTGGGGGCGATGCGCAGGCGCACCACGCGTTCGCTCCAGCCGGCCCCGGGCTGCGGCGCGGCCACCAGCCAGCCCTGCCAGCCGAGGCCGCCCTGCCGGCAGTCAGGCGACAGGAACCACTGCACGCCGCCGCCGCCATCCTCGGTCATGGCGATATAGGCGGGGCCGGGGGTGAGGGGCACGACCTGGCCGCCATCGCCGCGGCCGCTGTCGAAGGCGCCGAAGCGGCGACCCTCGCCGGCGCCGAAATCGAAGGTGTGGATGGCGGCGGGGCGGCCCATCAGCGTGCCCAGCACGGCGTCCGAGGCCTGGTAGCCCTGCGGCTGGGCGGCCGCGTGTTCGACCGCCGGCCAGTCGTGGCGGCGATAGGGCATCGGGTCGGCCTGCTGCTGCGCCACGCGGCGCGCGCAGCCGGCGTCAATCGGCAGGCGCCCCGGCACCATGCGCCCGGCGGCATCGAGGCAGGCGGATTGCACCAGCCAGGGTTCGAGCGGCGATTGCGCGAGGGCAGGCGCGGCCAGGACCGCGCACAACAAAAAGCCGCGGATCACGGTGTCCCGTGCCACGGCCATCTGTCTTGCGCCGATCTGGCGCCGTGCTTCGCGCGGACGCGAAGGGGAATGGCGTCCGGCCTGGCGGGCATCTGCCACGCCGATCCTGCGCGCGGAGAGTTCCGGCGCAGGGGCCGGGCGGATCAGAAGCCTTCGCGCTCCAGGCGCTTGCGCTCGACCTTGCGGGCGCGGCGGACGGCCTCGGCGGCCTCGCGCGCGCGGCGCTCGCTGGGCTTCTCGTAGTGGCGGCGAAGCTTCATCTCGCGGAAGACGCCCTCACGCTGGAGCTTCTTCTTGAGGGCCTTCAGGGCCTGATCGACATTGTTGTCACGAACGACGACTTGCACGCGGCGCAACCTCCTGCGCGTTGGATGTGGGATAGGCGAAGGCGAAATGGCACGGCCGGTCACCCGGTCCGCGCGATCGGGCGGAGCCTTAGCATGGATTCGCGCCGCGCCGGAAGCCCTCCCGCAGCGGCGCGACGCCCTATATTGAAGGCGGCGCCACCCTTCCACCAGCGCCGGGACCGCCATGGCCATCCTGAAGATCGCCCGCATGGGCCACCCCATCCTGCTGGAGCGCGCCGCCGCGGTCGCGGACCCGACCGACCCCGAGATCCGCCGCCTGGTCGCCGACATGGCGGCCACCATGGAGGATGCCGGGGGAATCGGGCTGGCGGCGCCGCAGGTCCATGTGGGGCTGCGGCTGTTCGTGTGGCGGACCGGGGCGGGGGGTGTCTCGGCGCTGATCAACCCCGTGCTGGAGCCGGTCGGCGAGGAGACCGAGGCCGCCTTCGAGGGCTGCCTGTCGATCCCCGGCCTGCGCGGCGCGGTGCGCCGGCCGGCGCGCATCCGCTTCCGCGGCCTGGATATCGCCGGGCAGCCGGTGGACGGGGAGGCGGCGGGGCTGGTGGCGCGCGTCATGCAGCACGAGACGGACCACCTGGACGGCGTGCTCTATCCGATGCGGATGGAGGACCTGTCGCAATTCGGCTTCACCGAGGAACTCGCCCGCGCCGCCGAGCAGGCGCGCGCGGCCAAGGAGGCGACATGACCGAGCTGAACGAGGCCGACCGCGCCAGCCGCGATGCGGTGATCCGCGCGCTGCTGCCGCTGGTGCCGCAGGCCGGCTGGACCGCGCGGGGCATCGCCGCCGCGCTGCGCGATGCCGGGCTGCCCGAGGAGGAGGCAACCTTCCTGTTCCCGCGCGGCCCGGTCGGCGCCATCGAGGCGTGGCTCGACCTGGCCGACCGCGAGATGGCGGAGGCCGCGGGGGATCTGTCGGAATTGCGAACCCCCGACCGCATCCGCGCGCTGATCGCGACGCGGCTGCGCCAGGCGGGACCGCACCGGGAGGCGGTGCGCCAGGCGCTGGCGGTGCAGTCGCTGCCGTGGAATGTGGGGTCGGCCTTGCGCACGGTGGCGCGCACGGCGAATGCCATGTGGCATGCGGCGGGGGACAGCTCGGCCGATTTCTCCTGGTACACGCGGCGGGCCAGCCTGGGCGCGGTCTATGGCGCAACGCTGGCCTTCTGGCTGCGTGACGAATCCGAGGATATCGGCCCGACGCTGGACTTCCTGGACCGCCGGCTGGCGGGGCTGGCGCGCGTGGGGAAGCTGCGGCGGCGCTGCAGCACGGCGCGCGCGGCCTGACCTTGCGGGGGCGTCTTCACGGCACCCCGCAAGGCCTTGGACCGCTTGCCGATTGTAACGACATTTTGGGGTTTCCCCCGTATCCGGTTGCGGGGTATCAGCGAAGCCAGGAGTCGTGTACCGCGCCCCGGCGATTCGGGGGGCGGTGCGCGCCCCACCCATCCGCAAGGGAGCGCCTGGCGCCCATGAACAAGATCCGCACCGTCGTCGCCGCGCTCTGCGGCGTGGCCATCGCCGCACCCGCGCTCGCGAATACCTGCCTGCGGCCGGAGGAGCGCAACGTGTTCGAGCTGCGCGCCCTGCGGTCCTACCTGATGGTGACCGCGCTGCAGTGCCAGAAGAGCGAGCCCTACAACCAGTTCATCCGCCGCTTCGGCGGTGACCTGACCACGGCCGACCGCGCCGCGCAGGCGCATTTCACGCGCGCCTTCGGCGGCGCGGGGCGCACCCGCCTCGACAGCTACAACACCACCATGGCGAACGAGCATTCCGAGGATGCGATCCGCGGCGGGTCGTTCTTCTGCCGCGACGCCGACCCGCTGTTCCAGCGCGTGCTCGCCACGCCGGCGCCGCAGCTGGCCGCGCTGGCGGCCGAGCGCAACATCCCGCAGACCTATGGCGATGATTGCGGCGCGACGCCGGCGGCGGCAGCGCGCCCCGCGGCCCGCACGGCCACGCGGACGACATCCACGCCCCGTCGCTGACCGGCAGGAGATCGATCTCGAAGGGGCGGCGCGCAGGCGCCGCCCCTTTTGCGTTGCGCCCGCCGTCCGAGGCTCACGCCACCACCTCGGTTTGCGCGGAGGCGCGATCCGGGAGCGCAGCGCGCGAGCGCGCCCGGCCTGCGCGCCGCCGCCGGCGCGCCAGTGCGTGGCGCGAAGGCCAGCCGGCCGGATGGCCGGCGCCCGCCGTCTGAGGGCGAAAAAACAAGCGGATGGCCGGCGGCCGACGGCCGCCGGCCATCAGCGCACCAGGATTTCCACCCGCCGGTTCTGCGGTTCGCGCACGTCGTCGGCGGTCGGCACCAGCGGCTGCGTCTCGCCCAGGGCGGTGATGGCAATGTCCTCCCGCGCGATGCCGCGGCGGATGAGTTCGGCCGCCACCGTCTCGGCGCGGCGGCGCGACAGCGCCTGGTTGTACTGCACGGTGCCCGACCGGTCGGCGTGGCCGGCGACCTCGATCCGCGTGCTGCGCTGGCTGCGGGCGTGCTGCACGGCCTCGGTGATGATCTGGCGGGCGCGCTCGGTCAGGTCGGCGCGGTTCCAGTCGAAGAAGACCAGGAAGGTGCGGCTGGCCTGCGGCACCGCGGCGGGCGCCGGGGCGGGCGGCGTGGCGCCGCGCCCGAGCGTGTAGCGGAAGCCCAGCATCAGGGAATGGTTGTAGACATCGGGTTCGGCCGCGCCCGATGCCACGGTGGCGCCGGTCAGCGGGTTGTCGAAGCGTGCCTGCAGGCGCGGCTGGAGCGTGCCGAGGAAGCGGTATTCGGCGGTGACCGACAGCCCCGGCGCGAAGCCCACCGGGAAGGCCAGGCCGGCGATGCCCTGGTAGGCGAAGCGGCCGTCGCTGTCGTCCACGCGCATGCGCAGCGCGCCGTTCTGCCCGAGGCCGCGCACGCCGGCCCAGTCGGTCACGACATAGCCGGCGCCGATGCCGACATAGGGCACCACGGGGCCGAAGACGCCGAGGTCGAGCAGGGCATTGCCCATCACGCCCCAGCTTTCCTGCCGGCCGGAGGGGCCGCCCATGCTGGCCCAGCCGGCGGCGCCGGAGACGCTGTCGACCTCGTTGCTGCGGTAATTGCCTTCGAGTTCGAGTCGCAGCCCGTTGCCGAAGCCCCAGCCCAGGCTGAGCACGCCAGCGACGCCCGGCGTGAAGCCCACCGACCCGCCGCTGCCATAGCCGGCGCGCCCGAGCCCCAGCGCGGCCGCCTGGTCGAGGTTGAGGTCGGTGTCGGGCGCGAGGTTCCAGCCGAAGCCGCCGGCGATGTAGGGCCCGGTGGCGAATTGCGCGGCCGCCGGGCCGGCCGCGGCGAACAGGCCAAGGGCAGCGGCGGCGAGTGTCAGGCGGCGGAGCGGAGCGGCGGGGGGCATGGCGATTCGAATATGGGGTGGGGCGTTGGGAAAGTGTGCAGGACGAAGCCTTGTGCTGCAATGCGGAAGGCAAGGCCAGGCGCGCCGCGCTGCAATGCGCCGCGGGAAGCTGTGCCGCTCAGCCAGGGGCCGGCCGTCCCCCTGAACGCAGAAAGGGGCGCCCTGCGGCGCCCCTTCCCGTGATGTCCGGTGATGTGTCCCGCGATTAGCGGAGCACGATCTCCACGCGGCGGTTCTGCGGCTCGCGGGTGTTGTCCGGGGTCGGGACCAGCAGCTGGCTCTCGCCGACGCCGCGGGCGGTGATCTCGCCGCGCGGCACGCCCAGGCGCACCAGCTCGGCGGCGACCGCGTTGGCGCGGCGGACCGACAGGCCCTGGTTGTACTGCGCCGAGCCCGAGGTGTCGGTGTGACCCGTCACTTCGATGCGCGTCACCGCCTGGCGGGTACGGGCCTGCGCGGCTTCCGCGATGATCTGGCGCGCGCGCGCGGTCAGGTCGGCGCGGTTCCAGTCGAAGAACACCAGGAAGGTGCGCGCCGGGGCCGGGGCCACGGCGGCCGGGACCGGCGCGGTGCCGGTGCGGCCGAAGTTGTAGCGCACGCCGAACATGATGGAGTGGTTCAGGTTGTCGGCTTCCAGCGTGTAGGCGGTGCGGTCCGCCAGGCGCTGGCCGCCATACTGCACCACGCCATTGGCGCGGCCGTTGATGTCGTGGCCGATGGTGCCCATGAAGCGGTATTCGGCGGTCAGGGCCAGGCCCGGCACGCTGTCGATCGGCAGCG
>NZ_CAKKLX010000022.1 GCF_918698155.1 Roseomonas sp. CECT 9278 | reverse complement strand
CCCCGCGTGAGGCCGAACCTCGTGACGCCGCACCGGCCGAGGACGCCGCCGAGGCGCCGCGCCCGCGCCGCGAACGCGCCCCGCGCGCCGACCGCGCCCCCCGTGCCGAGGCCACCGACGCCTCGCCGCGCCGCGAACTCAGCAGCGACCGCTCCGCGCGGATCGAGCGCGAGACCGCCGAACCCGCCCGCGCCGAGCGCGAGCCCCGCCGCGAGCGCGAACGGGACCGCGAGCCGCGCGGCGAACGCCGCCATCGCCCCGACGACCTCGGCCCGTCGGTCAAGGGCTTCGGCGATGCCGTGCCGGCCTTCATGACCATCCCGCTGCCCCGTCCGCGCCCGTCCGCGCCCGAGGCCGCGCCGGAAACCGAGGCCGCCTGACACCAGCGGCCGCACGCGTCGACCCGTGATCGGGTCGCGCGGCCGCTTGTATGGTTTTGATCTGGCGCGCAGCCACCACACCACCCCTGCGCGCATGCCGACCGGGCGCATTCCGCCCGGCTTTCGCGATGGACCGAGGGCCGGACGGGGGCGCACCCTGCCGGCCGGATGCCGGAGGACAGCGCCATGAACGTCGTGACCAAGCCCGCCGCCACCCGCGCGCAGTTCGTGTGGGACGACCCGCTGCTGCTCGATGATGTCCTGACCGAGGACGAGCGCATGATCCGCGACGCGGCGCGCGCCTTCTGCCAGGAGAAGCTGCTGCCGCGCGTGCAGGAGGCGTTCCGGAAGGAACACTTCCACCGCGAAATCATGAACGAATTCGGCGAGATGGGCTTCCTCGGGGCCACGCTCGACAGCCATGGCTGCGCGGGTGTCGGCTACGTCTCCTACGGGCTGATGGCGCGCGAGGTCGAGCGCGTCGATTCCGGCTATCGCAGCGCATTTTCGGTGCAGTCCTCGCTGGTGATGTTCCCGATCCATGCCTTCGGGTCGGACGCGCAGAAGGACAAGTTCCTGCCGAAGCTGCGCACCGGCGAATGGGTCGGCTGCTTCGGCCTGACCGAGCCGGATGCGGGGTCCGACCCGTCATCCATGCGCACGCGCGCGCGCAAGGTCGATGGCGGCTACATCGTGTCGGGCTCCAAGACCTGGATCACCAATGCGCCGATCGCCGACGTGGCGGTGGTCTGGGCGAAGGATGATGACGGCGTGCTGCGCGGCTTCCTGCTGGAACGCGGCATGAAGGGCCTGACCTTCCCCAAGATCGAGGGCAAGTTCTCGCTGCGCGCATCGGTCACCGGCATGATCATGATGGACGACGTGTTCGTGCCCGAGGAGAACCGGCTGCCCGGCGTGAAGTCCCTGGCCGGGCCGTTCCAGTGCCTCAATCGCGCGCGCTATGGCATTGCGTGGGGCTCGCTGGGCGCGGCCGAGGATTGCTGGCACCGCGCGCGCGACTACACCATGAACCGCAAGATGTTCGGCAAGCCGCTGGCGGCGACGCAGCTCATCCAGAAGAAGCTCGCGGACATGCAGACCGAGATCACGCTCGGCCTGCACGCCGTGCTGCGCGTGGGCCGGCTGTTCGACGAACACAAGGTCGCGCCGGAGATGATCTCCCTGGTCAAGCGCAACAATTGCGGCAAGTCGCTGGATATCGCGCGGGTGGCGCGTGACATGCATGGCGGCAACGGGATCGTCGACGAATACCACGTGATCCGCCACGTGATGAACCTCGAGACGGTCAACACGTATGAAGGGACGCATGACGTCCATGCGCTGATCCTCGGCCGCGCGCAGACCGGGCTGAACGCCTTCGGCGGGTAAGGCCCCGCGCCGGTGCTGCACCACTTCATGGGATCGGTCGACCTGGCGGGCATCGAGCGCACCCTCCAGGTCGCGATCGCACCGGCCTTCATCCTGGGCGGCGTGATGGCGCTGCTGTCGCTGCTGACGGGGCGCCTCGCCAGGCTGTCCGAGCGCTACCAGGAGATCCTCGATGGCACGCAGGTGCCGCCGCATGAACGCCGCCTGCTGGTGCAGCGGGCGCGCCTGACCTATCGCGGCATCACCTTCGCGATCATCGCGGCCTGCCTGCTCTGCGTGCTGGTCATCGTCTCCTTCGTCGAACCCCTGGTCGGCGTGACCGTGGGGCACCACGTCGCGGGGCTGCTGGTGCTGGCCATGGCCTGCCTGACCACGGCGCTGATCTGCTTCCTGTGGGAGGTGCTGCTGTCCGCCCGCATCCTGCCCTTGCACCACGAGAAGTGAGCATCACGCTGCAGGTCACGCGGATCGGCGCCGGCGGCGATGGCGTCGCTGCCCTGCCCGATGGCACGCCCTGCTTCATCCCGCGCGCCCTGCCGGGCGAGGAGGTGCTGGCAACCCCCGGCCCGCGCCGCAAGGATGGCGCGCGCGCGGTGCTGGACAGCGTGCTGGCGCCGAGCCCGCAGCGCGTCGCACCGCCCTGCCCGCACTTCACGGAGGGCTGCGGCGGCTGCGCCGTGCAGCACTGGGCGCCCGCGGCCCAGGCGGCCTGGAAGCGCGACAGGCTGGCCGAGGCCCTTTCGCGCGCCGGCTTCCCGGCCGCCGCGGTCGCGCCGACCATCACCACGCCGATGGGCCGCCGCCGGCGCGCCGACCTGGCGCTGCGCCGCGAGGCGGGCGGCATCCGGATCGGCTTCCACATCGCCGGCAGCGCCGCGGTGCTCGACCTGGCGGAATGCCCGGTGCTGGACCCGCGCCTGGTCGCGCTGATCGCGCCGCTGCGCGCGATGCTCCGGCGCCTGCCCGCACTGCGCCGCGAGGGCTCGGCGGTGGTGAACCTGCTCGACACCGGGGCCGACCTGCTGTTGCGCACCGACGGCCCGCTGGCAGCGGCCGAGCGCGCGCTGCTCGCCACCTTCGCCGCGGAGGCCGGGCTGCCGCGCATCGCCTGGGCCGCGGGCGCCGGCCCGGCCGAACCGGCGGCGCAGCTCGGCACCGCCAGCATTGCCCTGTCGGGCGTTCCCGTCGCGCCGCCGCCGGGCGCCTTCCTGCAGGCCAGCCCCGAGGGGGAGGCCGCGATCATCGCCGCGGTGCTGGCGGCGCTGCCGTCGCGCCTGGCCGGGCGTGGGCGGATCGCCGACCTGCATGCCGGGCTCGGCACGCTGTCGATCCCGCTCGCGGCGCGCGGGCGGGTCGCGGCCTTCGAAAGCGATGCGGCGGCGGTCGCGGCCCTGGCCGCGGCGGCGGGGCGCGCCGGGCTGAAGCTGTCGGCCACGCGGCGCGACCTGGTGCGCCAACCGCTGACGGTGGCGGAGCTGGCGCCCTTCGCCGCCGTGGTGCTCGACCCGCCCTTCGCCGGCGCGGCGGAACAGGTGGCGCTGCTCGCGCGCAGCGCGGTGCCCGTGGTCGTCTATGTGTCGTGCAGCCCGGCGGCGCTGTCGCGCGATGCGCGCGCCTTCGCGCAGGCCGGCTGGGCGGTGGCGGCGGCGACGCCGATCGACCAGTTCGTGCATTCCGCCCAGGTCGAGGCCGTGGTGGCCTTCACGCGCCCGGGGCGCTGAGCCGCCGTTTGAGACTGCGCCGAGTGGCGCGCGCATCCTGTGGTCAGGCACCGGCATTCTCGCACGCTTGCCGCGCCGCGCTGTGGCGCCCGCCTGCCGATGACTGCTGACGGGCGTGGCCGCCCCCCAGGCACCGCCTGTGCCCCGCGGACCGCGGGCCTCAGCAGGGCTCGACGTTCGACAGGTACAGCGTGGTGACGCGGCGCGGGCCGAGCAGGTCGTCGATGGTGCAGGGCTTGGCGCGGGAATCGCCGTCCACGAAGCGCAGCGGGAAGCGGGTCTCGAGCGCCGCCAGCATCGCGCCCGGATCGCGGCAGCGATTGGCGTCGTGCTCCAGCAGGATGCGCAGCTTGGGGCTGCGATCGATCAGGTGCGGGATGCCGGCCACGATGGCATCGGCCGAGGCGGCGCAGCCGATGCGCAGGAAGTCCACGCTGCCGGGCACCAGGTCCTGCAAGGCCGCGCCGGGGGCGGCGCAGTGCCGGCGCCCATCCTCGGTCGTGAACAGGTGGGCGACGTTGCTCTCGGCCGGGCCGGTCAGCAATGCCGGCACCTGGATCGATTCGCGCGCGGATTCCGTGGCGGCGATGCGGCGCACGGTCACGATGGGCTCAAGCCCGTTGACCACCACGTTGCGCCGCAGCAGCCAATGCAGCCAGGGATTGGGCTCGAGCGCCTCGACATGGCCCTCGGCACCCACCAGGTCCGCGAGGAGGATGGTGTAGTAGCCATAGACCGCGCCGACATCCATCGCGGTCTCGCCGCGCGCCACGTTGCGGCAGACGAATTCGGTGACCCAGTATTCCCAGTAGCCGTCCAGCAGCAGGTGCGGCGCGATGCCGCCATCCGCCGCATCGGTGAACATCTTGAAGCGACCGAGCGCACGGCACAGCACGCTGCCATCGGGCAACGGCACGGTCTGGGTGCGGTCGCGGATCAGTGCCTCAACCTGGCGGCGATTGCCGCCGCGCAGCAATTCATCGACGGTGGCGATGTCGCGCCGGCCGACCACCGCATGGATCGCTTCCATCTCGGCGCGCAGCGTGGCGAGTTCGCCGCGCATGCGGAACAGTTCCTCGTGCGTGCGGTGCATGGTGCTGCGGGCGGGGCCGCTGCCGGTAGCGAACAGCCACGACAGGAAGCGCGGCACGAGTCCCGCCCGGGTGGCCGTGCCCTCGGTCATCGGCAGATGCGTATCGTCCTTGGGCACCTTCTATCCTTGGCCATTCCGCGTTCAACCCGCCCCTGGGCAGAATCCCACCCCGGGGCGCATGTTGCAACCGCCGATCGGCCGGGGCTTGAACGCCGCGTGGCGATCACCACCCTGCCCGTGGCGCAAACCGCTTCGGGAGACCACCGCCATGATCCATCGCCGCATCGCCCTGCTGGCTGCCGGGGGCGCCTTCGCCGCACCCGCCTTCCTGCGCCCCGCCGCAGCCCAGGCCCCCGCGGCGACGGCCCCGGCACAGGCGCCGGGCTTCTACCGCTTCCGCGTCGGCGGCTTTACCGTGACCATGGTGCATGACGGCTTCTTCGGCCGCCCGCTCGAGGGCTTCGTGCGCAACGCGCCGCTGGCCGAGGTGCAGGCCGCCGCCGCGGCGGCCTTCCTGCCGACCGACCGCCAGGTGATCCCGTTCACCATCACCTTCGTGCAGCGGGGCGATACGCTCGCGGTCTTCGACACCGGCAATGGCGTGACGCCCGCCGGCGCGACCGCCGGGCGCATGATCGCGAACATGGCCGCCGCCGGGATCGACCCCGCGCGCGTGACGCATGTGATCCATAGCCACTTCCACGGCGACCACGTGAACGGCCTGTTGAACGCCCAGGGCGCGCGCGCCTTCCCCAACGCCGCGGTGCTGGTGCCCGAACCGGAATGGGCCTGGTGGACCACCGAGGGCAACCAGACCCGCAGCCCCGAGATGCAGCGCGGCAATTTCGCCAATGTCGCGCGCCGCTTCGCACCCTACCAGGGCGCCGTCACGCCGTTCCGTCCGGGCGCGGAGGTGATCCCGGGCATCACCTCGGTGGCGGCGCCGGGGCATACGCCGGGCCACACCATCTTCCGCGTGGCGGATGGCGATGCCCAGATGATGTTCCTGGCCGACCTGACCAACCGGCCGGAGATCCTGATGGCCAATCCCGACTGGCAGATCGTGTTCGACTTCGACGGCGACCTGGCGGCGGCGACGCGCCGGCGGGTGCTGGACATGGTGGCGACCGACCGCATCCGCGTGACCGGCTACCACTTCCCCTTCCCGGCCAATGGCTATGTCGCGAAGCAGGGCAACGGCTTCCGCTTCGTGCCGGCGGACTGGTCGCCGGTGGTGTGACGCGCGCGTCGCGGTCCGGCCGCGGCAGGCCGGTGTGACCTTGTCGCTTGATTCCGGGCGCCGCGGCACGATGTGTTGCGCGCCCGGATCGGGCCAGGGAGATCACCGCATGACAACGACACGTCGCGCCGCCATCGGCGCCGCCGCCAGCCTGCTTGCCGCGCCGCCGCTGCTGGGCCTGAGCGGCGCCGCCGCCCAGGGTGCCGCGCCGCCGGCGACAGGACCGGCCTTCCACCGCTTCGATGTCGGCGCGCTGAAGGTCGTCGTGGTGACCGACGGCACGAATGTGCGCGCCGACGCCACCCAGGGCCTGGTGGTGAACGCCACGGCGGAGCAGGTGGGCGGCGCGATGCGCGCGGCGGGCATCGCCGGCCCGGCCATGCGCAACCCCTTCAACGTGACCTTCGTGGAGACGCCGCGCGGCCTGGTCGCGATCGATGTCGGCACCGGCGGCTTCCCGAACACCGATACCGGCGTGCTGCACGCGAACATGCGCGCGGCGGGGCTGGACCCCGCGCGCGTGGTGCAGGTGGTGCACACGCATTTCCACGGCGACCACATCGGCGGCCTGACCGGTGCGGACGGCGCCGCGGTGTTCCCCAGCGCCGCGGTCGCGGTGCCCGAGCGCGAATGGGCCTACTGGACCGATGCCGGCGAGGCATCGCGCGCGCCGGAAGCGCGCCGCCCTGCCTTCGCCAACGTGCAGCGCCGCTTCGCGCCCTACCTCCAGCGGGTGACGCGCTTCGCCCCGGATGCCGAGGTGGTGCCCGGTATCCGCGCGGTGGCGAGCAACGGCCACAGCCCGGGCCACACGTCCTTCCTGATCCACGATGGCAACCGGCAGGCGCTGGTGATCGGCGATGCGATCACGACGCCGATCTTCTTCATGGCGAACCCGGAGTGGTACCCGGTCTTCGACATGGACCCGACGATGGCCGTGGAATCGCGCAAGCGCCTGCTGGACCGTGCGGCAACCGAGCGGATGCCGGTGATCGGCTACCATTTCGACATGCCGGCGACCGGGCGTGTCGAGCGCGCGGGGACGGGCTACCGGCTGGTGCCCGCCGGCGCCTGAGGCGCGGCCTGCGTGCTGCGTGCCTGACGCGCGGCTTGCGCGCTGTGTGCCTGACCCGCGGCTTGCGCGCTGTGTGCCTGACGCGCGGCCTGCGCGCTGTGTGCCTGACGCGCGGCCTGCGCGCTGTGTGCCTGACGCGCGGCTTGCGCGCTGTGTGCCTGACGCGCGGCTTGCGCGCTGTGTGCCTGACGCGCGGCTTGCGCGCTGTGTGCCTGACGCGCGGCTTGCGCGATACGACCGGCCGGGGCATCGATGCCCCGGCCGGCACGGGGATGCACGATGGCTGTGACCTACACGATCGTGTTCCGGGTGCGGCCCGGACAGGTCGACCACTTCCACACGCTGCTCGGCGGGGTGCTGGATGCGATGCGGGCCGAGGCGGGGTTCATCTCCGCCGCGCTGCATGCCGACCCGCAGGATCCGCATCGCTTCCTGCTGCACGAGACCTGGCGCGACCATGACGAGGTAGTCGCGGTGGAGATCCATCGGCCCTACCGCGAGGCGTGGCACGCCGCGCTGCCGGAGTTGCTGGAGGCCCCGCGCGAGATCGGCTTGTGGACGCCGCTGCGCGAGGACCGGCGCGGCTGATGGCAGGCGGCCGCGCGCCGCGGTTGCTGCGCGGGCCTGACGCGGCCCATGCCGCGCGCTTCATGCGCTGAACGCGGCCCATGCCGCGCGCTTCATACGCTGAACGCGGCCCATGCCGCGCGCTTCATACGCTGAACGCGGCCCATGCCGCGCTTCAGACGTGGAAGGATTCGCCGCAGCCGCAGCGGCCCTTCTCGTTCGGATTGGTGAAGGTGAAGCCGGCGGTCATCGCCTTCACCTCGTAGTCCATCACCGTGCCGATCAGGAACAGCGTGGCCTTGCGGTCGATCAGGACCGTCACGCCGCGGTCGGTGATGACCTCGTCCGACGGTGCGGCTTCATCGGTCCAGGACAGGTCGTAGGACAGGCCGGAACAGCCCTTGGTGCGCACCGCGATGCGCAGCAGCTTGCCGTGCTCGCCCTTCGCGTACAGCGCGCGCAGGCGCTCGGCGGCACCTTCAGTCAGCGACATCAGCGGCGGCAGGGAGCGCTTCGGGCGGGGCGCTTCGGTGGTGATGCTCATGGCGGCCTCAGAACATATTGAGGGCGAGGCGGGCATCCTCGCTCATGCGCGAAGGGTCCCAGGGCGGATCCCAGACGACCTCGACCGTCACGTCGCTCACGCCGTCGATGGCGCGCACGGCGTCCTCCAGCTGCGAGGGCAGTTCCTGGGCGGAGGGGCAGGATGGCGTGGTCAGCGTCATCTCGACCCTGACATGGCCGTCATCCGCGATCTCGACCGCGTAGACCAGGCCGAGCTGATAGATGTCGACCGGGATTTCCGGGTCATAGACCGTCGCGATGGCGGCGATGACCGCGTCCTCGCTGACCTTCGGCGCGGCGGGCTTGACCTCGCCGTCGGGGGTCCAGGCGGCACGGGTCTCGGCCGGGGCATGCAGCGGCGCGTCCATGGGCGTGTCCTCACTCACTGCTCGCCTCCTTCGCACCATCGAGGGCGGCGTTGAGCGTATGCCAGGCAAGGGTCGCGCATTTCACGCGCGAGGGAAATTCATGCACGCCGGACAACGGCGCCAGGCGTTCCATGTCGTCGGCCAGCGCCGCGCCGCAATCGGGGCAGGCGCCGGTCATCGCCACCTCGCGGAACGCCGCGCCCAATGCGCGCGCCTGGTCGGGCGTCTTGCCGGCCACCGTCTCGGTCATCAGGGAGGCCGAGGCGGTGGAAATGGCGCAGCCGCGACCCTGGAAGGCGACGTCGGCGATGGTGCCGTCCGGCGCCTGCTTCACGAACAGCTCGATGCGGTCGCCGCACATCGGGTTGTCGCCGCGCGCGGTGGCGGTGGCGTCCTCCAGCCGGCGGAAATTCCTGGGCTTGCGGCCGTGATCGAGGATGACTTCCTGATACAGGTCGCGCAGGTCGTCAAACAGGCCGCTCATTTGAAGAACTCCCGCGCCTCGGTCAGCGCCTGGGCGAGCAGGTCGATCTCGTCCTTGGTGGTGTACAGGCCGAAGGAGGCGCGCGTGGTGCCGTTGTCCAGCCCGAAGCGCGCATGCAGCGGCTCGGCGCAGTGGCGCCCGGCACGCACGGCGATGCCCGCGCGGTCGAGCAGCGTGGCCAGGTCGTGCGGATGTGCGGCATCCAGGCCGAAGGCAAACACGCCGCCGCGATCCTGAGCCGCACCGAGCAGCGTCAGGCCCGGCACCTGCGCGAGGCGCGCGGTGGCGTGGTCCACCAGCGCGCGTTCATGCGCCTCGATCGCGCCCATGCCGATGGCGGTGACGTAGTCGATGGCGGCATGCAGGCCGACGGCCTCGATGATGGCGGGCGTGCCGGCCTCGAACTTGCCGGGCACTGGTGCCCATTCGGATTTCTCGAAGGTCACGACGGAAATCATGTCGCCGCCGCCGAGGAACGGCGGCATGCGGTCGAGGTGTTCCAGGCGTGCCCAGAGCACACCGATGCCGGTCGGGCCGTACAGCTTGTGGCCGGTGAAGCAGTAGAAATCGCAGCCGATCGCCTGCACGTCCACGCGCCGATGCACCGCGGCCTGGGAGCCATCCAGCAGCACCTTCGCGCCATGCGCGTGGGCGAGCGCGACGATGCGCTCCACCGGTGTCACGGTGCCGAGCACGTTCGACATATGCGCGATGGCGACGAGGCCGACCTTGCCGTCCGACAGGTGGCGTTCGAGGTCGTCCATGTCGAGCTCGCCGGCATCGGTCACGCGGCAGACGCGCAGCTCGTTGCCGCGGTCGTCGCGCAGCATCTGCCAGGGGACGATGTTCGCGTGGTGCTCCAGTTCGGAAATCACCACCGCCTGGCCGGGCTGCATCACGCCACGGCCCCAGCAATGGGCGACGAGGTTCATCGCCTCGGTGCTGTTCTTGGTGAAGACGATCTCGCGCGGCTCGGCGGCGCTGATGAAGCGCGCGGTGGCGCCGCGTGCGGCCTCGTAGGCGTCGGTGGCGAGTTCGGACAGCCTGTACGCGCCGCGATGGACGTTGGCGTAGGCCGTCTCCATGCAGCGCACCATGGCGTCGATCACCACGCGCGGCTTCTGTGCCGAGGCGCCGGAATCGAGGAACACCAAAGGCCGCCCGCGCGCCTGCGGCTGCGACAGGATGGGGAAATCCTGCCGGATCCGGGCGACGTCGAAGGCGGGGGCCGCCACGCCGTCCATCACGCGGCCGCCCCCTGGCGCGCCCACCAGGCATCGAGCGCGCGGGTCAGCGCGCCGCGCAGGGTGTCGTCGGTCACGGTCTCCACCGCCTCGTGCAGGAAGGCCTCGACCAGCATGGCCTTGGCCTGCGCTTCCGGAATGCCGCGGGCGCGCAGGTAGAACAGGCTGTCGGGGTCGAGCGCACCGACCGTCGCGCCATGGCTGCACTTCACGTCGTCGGCGTAGATTTCCAGCTGCGGCTTGCTGTCGATCTCGGCGTCCTCGGACAGCAGCAGCGCCTGGTTCATCTGGTAGCCGTCGGTCTTCTGCGCCTCCCGCCGCACCAGGATCTTGCCCTGGAAGACCCCGCGCGAACGCCCGGCCAGCACGGTCTTGTAGGTCTGGCGCGAGGCGCAGTCGGGCGCCGCGTGATCAAGCGAGGTGGTGGTGTCCACGTGCTGGCCCTCGGCAGCCATCTGCGCACCGTTCATGTGGCAGGCGGCGCGGGGCCCGGTCAGCGCGGCGTGGATCTCGTTGCGCGTGAGGCGCGGGCCGGCGGCGACGGTGAAGTTGTCGTAGGTGCCCTCGGCCGCGATGCGCGCGTAGATGGTGGACAGGTGGAACACCGTCGCCGCTTCCTGCAGCATGCGGCCATGGGTCAGCGTGGCGCCCTCGGCCACATCGACCTCGAAGACAGGATTGTGCAGGCAGGCGCCGCCACCGATCGCGGTCTCGATCAGCGTCAGGCGTGCGCCGGCCCCCAGGCGCAGCAGGTGGCGCGGGTGGAATGCGAAGGGCCGGCCAGGATCGACCGCGACAGAGACGAGTTCCAGCAACCCGCCATCGACGCCGGCCGGGACGTCGAGGAACAGCCCGTCCTCGAACAGCATGGTGTTGAGCGCCGCGAGCGGTTCGGAGTCCGGCCTGGCCAGGGCGCCGAGATGCGGCTCGGCATCGGCCAGTTGCTGCGCCAGGCCGGTTGCGCGGCAGGCCAGGCCGTCCAGCGCCGACAGGTCGGCACGGAAGCGGCCATCGACGAAGACCGCGCGATGCGCCGCCAGCGCCGGCGGCAGCGCGATGGTGCCATCGACCATGGTGAGCGGTTCGGCGAAACCGGCCTGCGCGAGCGGCGCGAGGTCGGTGTACTTCCACTGCTCGACGCGGCGCGTGGGAAAGCCGCGCGCGGCGAACTGCGCGGCGGCGTCGGCCCGCAGCGCGTTGAGCCAGGGCTTGCGCGCGCCCGGCAGGTGGTCCTTCAGCCCCTCGTAGCGCGCGAGGAAGCCTGCCGCGCCGGTCTGCGTCGCGGCCGTCATGCGGCGGCCTGGACGGCGCCGTAGCCCTGCGCCTCCAGCTCCTGCGCCAGCTCCGCCCCGCCCGACTTCACGATGCGCCCGCCGATCAGCACATGCACGCGGTCAGGCACGATGTAGTCGAGCAGCCGCTGGTAGTGCGTGATGACCAGCGCCGAGAAGCCCGGCCCGCGCATGGCGTTCACGCCATCAGCCACGATCTTGAGCGCATCGATGTCCAGGCCGGAATCGGTCTCGTCCAGGATCGCCATGGAGGGCTGCAGCAGCGCCATCTGCAGGATCTCGTTGCGCTTCTTCTCGCCGCCGGAGAAGCCGACATTCACGCCGCGCTTGAGCATGTCGTCGGACATCGACAGCATCTTCATGCGCTGCCTCGCGACCTTGAGGAACTGCATGGCGTCGAGCTCGCTCTCGCCGCGGCCCTTGCGCACGGCGTTCAGCGCGGTGCGCAGGAAAGTCGCGTTGCCCACGCCGGGCAGCTCGACCGGATACTGGAAGGCCAGGAACAGGCCGGCGGCGGCGCGTTCCTCGGGTTCCATCGCCAGGATGTCCACGCCGTTCAGCGTGGCGGTGCCGCCCGTGACTTCATAGCCGTCGCGGCCCGACAGCACGTAGGACAGCGTCGACTTGCCCGATCCGTTCGGGCCCATGATGGCATGCACCTGTCCGGTCGGCACTTCGAGGTCGATCCCCTTCAGGATCTCCTTGCCGTCGACTTCGGCGGTCAGTCCTTCAATCTTCAGCATGGTCAGTCCCTATGCGTGGTGCGGCCGATTCAGGTCTCCGGGCCGTTCGGCCCGGCGAGGACCGGACGCGCTAGCCAACACTTCCTTCGAGCGAAATCTGCAGCAGCTTCTGTGCCTCCACCGCGAATTCCATCGGCAGTTCCTTCAGCACCTCGCGGCAGAAGCCGTTGACGATCAGGCCCACCGCGTCCTCCTGCGTGAGGCCACGCTGGCGGCAGTAGAACAGCTGGTCCTCGGCAATGCGGCTGGTGGTGGCCTCGTGCTCGACCTTGGCGGTCGCGCAGCGGTTCTCGATGTAGGGCACGGTATGCGCGCCGCACAGATCGCCGATCAGCAGGCTGTCGCACTGCGTGAAGTTGCGCGCGCCGGTCGCCTTCGCACCGATCCGCACCAGCCCGCGATAGGTGTTCTGCCCATGTCCGGCGCTGATGCCCTTCGACACGATGGTCGACTTGGTGCGCGGGCCGATGTGGAACATCTTCGTGCCGGTATCGGCCTGCTGGTAGTTGTTGGTGATGGCGACAGAGTAGAACTCGCCCACGGAATCCTCGCCCTGCAGGATGCAGGAGGGGTACTTCCAGGTGATCGCCGACCCCGTTTCCACCTGCGTCCAGGAAATCTTGGACCGCGCGCCGCGGCAGGCACCGCGCTTGGTGACGAAGTTGTAGATGCCGCCCTTGCCCTCGGCATCGCCGGGGTACCAGTTCTGCACGGTGGAATACTTGATGGTGGCGTCGTCCATCGCGACGAGTTCGACCACCGCGGCGTGCAGCTGGTTCTCGTCGCGCATCGGGGCCGTGCAGCCTTCCAGGTACGAGACGTGCGAACCTTCGTCGGCGATGATCAACGTGCGCTCGAACTGGCCGGTCGACTTCGCGTTGATTCGGAAATAGGTGGACAGCTCCATCGGGCAGCGCACGCCCTTGGGGATGTACACGAACGACCCGTCGGTGAAGACGGCGCTGTTCAGCGCGGCGAAGAAGTTGTCGCCCTGCGGCACCACGGTGCCGAGGTACTTGCGCACCAGCTCGGGGTGCTCCTGCACCGCCTCGCTGATGGCGCAGAAGATGATGCCGTCCTTCGCCAACCGGTCCTTGTACGACGTGGCGACCGAGACGCTGTCGAACACCGCGTCCACGGCGATCGGCATGCGCCCTTCGGCCGGCGTGTCGCCCGCACCCTCGACACCCGCCAGGATCTCCTGCTCGCGCAGCGGAATGCCCAGCTTGGCGTAGGTCTTGAGCAGTTCGGGATCGACCTCGTCGAGCGACTTCGGCTTCACCTTCTGCGTCGGCGCCGCGTAGTAGTAGGCGTCCTGGTAGTCGATCGGCGGGTATTTCACCGCGGCCCAGCGCGGCTCGGCCATGGTCTTCCACAATGCGAAGGCGCGCAGGCGCCATTCGAGCAGCCAGGCCGGCTCGTTCTTCTTGGCCGAGATGAAGCGGACGATGTCCTCGTTCAGCCCCTTGGGGGCGAACTCCATCTCGATGTCGGTCTCGAACCCCCATTTGTAGCCGGAATCGGTGACGGCCTGGACGGTCTCGATGGTTTCCGTGACGGCGGGCATGCTGGGTTCCGTCCTATTCGGCAGCGACAAAGGCGCGCGGCTGCGCTTCGGGATGCGGCACGATGGCGGGCGCGTGCGCCAGGTCGGCGATGGAGATGCCCGACAGCGCACGGCGGATGGCATCGTTCACCGGGTCCCAGCGCCCACGCACGGGGCAGGTGGCCTCCGCGTCACACAGCCCGGCGGCATTGTCCACGCAGGCGGTGAGCGCGATCGGGCCGTCGATCGCGGTGATGACATCGGTCAGCGGGACCTCGGCCAAGGGGCGGGTAAGGCGGTAGCCGCCGGCCGCACCGCGGCGCCCCTCGACCAGCCCGCCATGCGAGAGGATCTTGAGCACCTTGGCCACCGTGGGTTCCGCCAACCCCGTGGTCGCGGCCAGCCCGGGCGCGGTGAGCACGCCGCCGGCCTCGGCCTCGTCGAGGCGGGTCAGCACCACCACCGCATAGTCTGTCAGCTTCGACAGCCGCAGCAAGGCCGTTCCCTTCCTGAAATCAGGACCATAACGGTCCGGATTGGAAATGCGCTCGCACCCCGCCCCTGTCAAGGCGCCTGGACGCGATCGCGCGGCACTTCCATCCTGCGCCCACACCAGCGGGATGCGACGCAATGCCGACCCTTCGGACCGACGATGGCGTGGACCTTCATTTCGAGGAGGCCGGCAGCGGCATTCCGATGGTCTTCGTGCATGAATTCGCCGGCGATGCGCGGTCCTGGGAGCCGCAATTGCGGTTCTTCTCCCGCCGCTACCGCTGCATCGCCTATGCCGCGCGCGGGTATCCGCCCTCCGCCGTGCCGTCCGACCCGAAAGCCTATTCGCAGGACCGCGCGACGGACGACATCGCCGCCGTCATCAAGGGCCTGGGCCTGGCGCCGGCGCATGTCGTGGGGCTTTCGATGGGCGCCTTCGCGACGCTGCATCTGGGGCTGCGGCACCCCTCGCTGGCGTGCAGCCTGACCGCGGCGGGCGTGGGCTACGGCGCCGCGCCGGGCAAGCGCGAGCAGTTCCGCGCCGAGGTCGAAGCCACCGCCACGCGCATCCGCGCCGAGGGCATGGAGACGATGGGCGCGGTCTATGCGCGCGGCCCGACGCGGCTGGTCTTCGAGGAAAAGGACGCGCGCGGCTATGCCGAATTCCGCGCGCAGCTGATGGAGCATTCGGCGGAAGGTTCCGCCAACACCATGATGGGCGTGCAGCGCGAACGCCCCGCACTCGGCGACCTGGAAGACCAGTTCCGCCGGCTGACCCTGCCGACCTTCATCATCGCCGGCGACGAGGACGACCCGACGCTGGAGCCCTCGCTGTTCCTCAAGCGCACCATCCCCTCCAGCGCGCTGCTGGTGATGCCCAAATGCGGGCACACCATGAACCTGGAGGACCCCGACGCCTTCAACCGCGCGGTGCTGGACTTCGTGACGCAGGTCGATGCGGGGGCCTGGCGGACGCGCATCCCCGAAAGCATGACGGGCGCGATCATCGCGGCGAAGGGCGGCTAGAGCGCCAGCTTCATGCCCTCGTGGCTGGCGGTGAAGCCGAGCGATTCATAGAAGCGCCGCGCATCGGCGCGCGACTTGTCGGTGGTGAGCTGCACCATCCGGCAGCCGCGCGCGCGGCAATGTTCGATGGCCCATTCGAGGAACCGCCGGCCCAGGCCCGTGCCGCGCTGGTCGGCGGCGATGCGCACGCTCTCGACCTGCCCGCGCCAGGCGCCGCGATGCGACAGGCCGGGCGTGAAGGTCAGTTGCAGGCAGCCGACGACACGCCCATCCACATCGGCCACGGCCAGCAACTGGTTGGCATCGGCGGCGATCGCCGCGAAAGCCTGGGCATAGGCAGGGTCGCCCGGCGCCTCGCGCCTGGCGCCGAGCACGTCATCCGCCAGAAGCGCGACGATGGCCGGCACGTCACCCGCGGTCGCAGCGCGGAAGATCACGCGTAGAGGTCCGCGCGCGTCGGCGGCATGCCCGAGGCACCGCGCGCGCGCTTCGTGGCGACCGTCTGGAAGATGCCGATGGTGCCGCGCTCGAAGCCCAGGCACACACCCGCCAGGTACAGCAGCCACAACCGCGTGCGCGCCGCGCCAACCTCGGCTTCCGCTGCCGCGCGGTTGGCGAACAGTCGTTCTGTCCAGAGCCGGCAGGTGCGGCCGTAGTGTTCGCGCCAGCCTTCCACGTCATGCACCTCGAAGCCGCCGGATTCCAGTGCATCGACGGTGCCGCCGATATGGTCCAGCTCGCTGCCGGGAAAGACGTAGTCGATGATGGCGCTGTATTCGGGGCGCTTCCGGCGGAAGTCGCGCTCGGTGCGCTTCATCGGCCGGGTGATGGCGTGGTGCAGGTAGACGCCGCGCGGCTTCAGCAGCGCGCGTATCTGCTGGAAGTAGCCCGCGCGGTTCGCCAGGCCGACATGCTCGAACATGCCGATCGAGGCGATGCGGTCGAACTCGATCCCCTTCAGGTCGCGGAAATCCCTCAATTCAATCGTGACGCGGTCCTGCAGGCCGAGGCGCTGCACCTTCTCCACCGCGAAATCATGCTGCGCCTGGGACAGCGTGACGCCATGCGCGCGCACCCCGTGGTGCCGTGCCGCGTGGCAGACCAGCCCGCCCCAGCCGCAGCCGATGTCCAGCATGTGCTGGCCCGGCTTCAGGCGCAGCTTGCGGCAGATCATCTCGAGCTTGGCGCGCTGCGCGGTCGCGATGTCGGCGTCCCAGTCCGGGAAGTAGGCGCAGGAATAGACCATCTCGGGGTCGAGAAAGAGCGCATAGAAGGCGTTCGACAAATCGTAGTGGAACTGCACCAGCGCCTTGTCGTCGCGGCCCTTGCCGTGCTCGGCGGCCTGGGTGCCGGCATAGGCGTGGCCGGCACCACCCGCGCCGGGGCCGAACAGGAAAGGCAGCAGCGTCCGCGCGGCCTGCACCTTGCTGATGCGCTTCGCCAGGCCGCGCGTGGAGCCGCCGCCGAGCCGCGCCGAAAGGTCGAGCAGCGTGCCGCCTTCGAGATCGACCGCGCCCTCGGCGATGAGTTCCACCATCGTGGTCAGGCGCGGCCGGCGCACCAGGCGCGTGAGCGCCGCCGGCGTCGCGATGGACACCACCAGGTCACTGCGCGCCGCGGGGGCGAGCGCGACCAGCCCGCCATCCCACAGCCGCAGCGACAGGTCGATGGGCGCGACCTGCGCCACATGCGCGGCCAGGCGGCGGACGCCCTCCGCACGCTTGTCCGCCGCCATCGCGGTCAGATCCGCACGCGGTCCGGCGCGACCCAGCGCAGCGGGTCGGCCCAGATCACGTCGTTCGTCGTCACCGCACGGTCCAGCCGGTTCATCCCGCGCAGCTGGTCGATCGCAAGCTGGATGTTGGCGACGCTGTCCGCCGTGAGGTTCATGCGGAATGCCACCTTGGTCATGAGTTCCGCGACCAGCGCGCGGTCCTGCCGCAGGAAGCGCGCGACCTGCTGGGCGGCCTGGTCGCGATTGCTCTCGATGAATTCCTGCGCCTGGATCAGCGCGCGCATGATGCGCTCGGTGGTCGGGCGGTTCTGCTCGGCCCAGGCCTTGTTCATGTAGACGAAGTTGCGGACGATCTGGATCGACTCGTTGTTGACCAGGATGTGCGTGTTGGCGATGGCGCGCTGGGCGCGGGTCGGCCAGGGCTCCCACACGGCGAAGGCGTCGATGTTGCCGCGTTCGAGGGCTGCGACCATCTCCGGCGCCTCGACATTCACGATGGTGTAGTCGGCCGGGTTGAGGTTGAGCTTCGCCACGACCGACAGCCAGAAGGTCTCGGATCCCGTGCCGCGCGCCACGCCGACGCGCTTGCCCTTCAGTTCGTCCATGGTGCGGATGTTACGCCCGAGCACGCTGATCCAGCGCAGCAGCGCGGTGCCCTCGGCCACCGCCACCACATTCGGGTCGCGCACATTGGCCGACACGCCGGCCTGCTCCGCGCCATAGGCGGAATTGACCTGGTTGCCGATCAGGAAGGCGATCATCGCGGACCCCGACGGCCCGGTATTCACCGTCACGTCGAGGCCGTTGCGCTCGAAGAAGCCGCCCTCCTTCGCGACATAGAAGGGCGAGAAGGACGGATCCACGCCCGTCGCGATGGTCACGCGCGTGGGTGCGCCCTGCGCGAAGGCCGGCAGGGGCAATGCGGCCGCGGCCGGCAGTGCCAGGATGGAACGACGCTTCATCTTGCTTCTCCCTGTTGGTTCAGACCGTCGCGTCACGCCCAGGGCGTGCTCAGACAGTCACGTTGAAGCGCCCGGCGAAGGCGCGGATCAGGAACCGGAACACCCGGTCGGTGGTGAAGCCGAGCAGACCGAGCGCGACAAGCGCGACAAAAATATCCTCGATCTGCATGAACAGCCGCGCATCCCACAGCAGCTTGCCCAAGCCATCATTCGACGCAATCAGTTCCGCCGCGACGATGGTGACGAAGGCATTCGCCATCGCCAGGCGCATGCCGGTCAGGATGTCGGGCACCGTCGCCGGCAGCGCGACCAGCGCAAAAACCTGGAACCGCGACGCGCCCAGGCATTGCGCCGCGCGGATCTTGTCGCGCCCCACCGCACCCACGCCCGCCGCCGTGGCGATGACGACGACGAACACCGTGGTGTAGGCGATCAGGAAGATCTTGCTCTCCTCCCCGATGCCGAACCAGATCACCGCGACGGCGATCATCGCCACCGCGGGGATGAAGCGGAAGAATTCCGTCCAGGGTTCCAGCAGCCAGCGCACCGGCTTGAAGGAGCCGATCGCCAGGCCGATCGGGATGCCGATGGCGGACCCCAGCAGGAAGCCCTGCAGGATGCGCCGCATCGAGGCGACGATCTGCTCCTGCAGGATATTGTCCTCGATCAGCACCAGCGCGCGTTCGAGGACCGGCAGCGGCCCGGGGAACAGGATGGACTTCACCACGAAGGCCGAGGCCAGGTGCCACACCAGGAACAGCAGCGCGAAGCCCGCGATGTAGCCCGCGACGGTGGCCAGGCGGTCAGTGTGCACCGTGGATCTCGTCGTGAATGAGGGCATGGACCTGGCGGAAGGCGTCCATGAACGCGTCGGACGTGCGTTCGCGCGGGAAGGGAAGATCGACCGGGATCACGGCCTTCAGCGTGCCGCCAGGTCCGCGCTTCATGACACCCACGCGGGTGGCCAGCGCGACGGCTTCCTCGATGTCGTGGGTAATGAACAGCACGGTCTTGCGGGTCTCGGCCCAGATGCGCGACAGCTCGCCCTGCAGCACCGCGCGCGTCATGGCATCCAGCGCGCCGAAGGGTTCGTCCATCAGCAGCATGCGCGGGTCGTTCGCCAGCGCGCGGGCAATCTGGATGCGCTGCTTCATGCCGCCCGAGAGTTCGGACGGGTGCTTCGCGCCCTGCCCGGTCAGGCCGACCATGTGCAGGTAGTGCTCGGCCTTGGCGCGGCGCTCGCGGCGCCCCAGGCCGCGCAGGCGCAACCCGAAGCCGATATTGTCCAGTGCCGTCAGCCAGTCATACAGGCTGTCATGGCCTTGGAAGACCACGCCGCGATCGGCACCGGGGCGGTCGACCGGCTTGCCGTCCAGCAGGATGCGCCCGGCGGTCGGCTGTTCGAACCCCGCCACCATGTTCAGCACTGTGGTCTTGCCGCAACCGGACGTGCCCAGCAGGCAGAAGAACTCGCCTTCGGCCAGATCCAGGCTGAAGTCGCGCACCGCCTCCCACGCACCCGTGCGGCCGCGATAGGTCTTGCCCACGCCATCCAGCGTCACCAGCGCCACGGAAGCCCCTTCGGTCCTGCTTGCGTCCATGTATAGGCCGGCGCGCCACAGCGGCAACCCGGCTTCACGGCCCGCGGGGCCGGGTCTAGAACCGTCGCGGCAAGAAACCTACGGAGGGAATGCCTGATGCCGAACATGCTCGAGGGCAAGGTCGCGATCGTGACGGGGGCCGGCAACGGCATCGGGCGCGAAATCGCCATCATGATGGCCGGCCAGGGTGCCAAGGTCATCATCAACGATGTCGGCGCATCCGTGTCGGGCGAGGGCCAGGATGCCACGCCCGCGCAGCAGACCAAGGCGATCATCGCGCAGAATGGCGGCCAGTCCGAGATCTCGGCCGAAAGCGTCGCCACCTGGGCGTCGGCGCAGAAGATCGTGCAGGCGGCGATGGACCATTTTGGTCGCATCGACATCGTGGTGAACAACGCCGGCATCCTGCGCGACCAGATTTTCCACCGCATGACGCCCGAGGAATGGGACAGCGTGATCGCCGTCCATCTGTCGGGGTCGTTCTACGTCAGCCGCGCGGCCGCCACGCATTTCCGCCAGCAGCAGTCGGGTGCGTATGTGCACATGTCCTCGACCTCGGGCCTGATCGGCAATTTCGGCCAGGCGAATTACTCGGCGGCCAAGATCGGCATCGCCGGTCTGTCGAAGTCGATCGCGCTCGACATGGCGCGCTTCAACGTGCGGTCGAACTGCATCGCGCCCTTCGCCTGGTCGCGCATGACCGGCACCATCCCGGCGGAAACCCCGGAACAGAAGCGCCGCGTCGAGCGCATCATGCAGATGACGCCCGACAAGAACGCGCCGCTCGCGGTGTTCCTGGCATCCGACGCAGCGAAGGACGTGACGGGGCAGATCTTCTCGCCGCGCATGAACGAGCTGTTCGTGTATTCCCAGATCCGGCCGATCAAGTCAGTGCATCGCGAATCGGGCTGGACGCCGGAAGCCATCGCCGAATACGCGCTGCCGTCGCTGGCGCAGGGCTTCTCGAAGCTCGAGCGGTCCGGCGACGTGTTCTGCTGGGACCCGATCTGACCATCGCGATGCGGCGGGTGATGGCCCTGGCGGCATCCGCCGCCTTCGCCCTGCCCGCCGCAGCGCAGGTCGCCCCCTCGCCCTTCGTGACCGTGATGCCCGACACGCAGGGCGTGCCGGCGACAGTGCTCGATGCCGTTCAGCGCCTGCCGGCAACGCCGGCGCTGGAGGCACCCCTGCGCTCAGCCCCCTGCGCCTTCGCGGACAGCACGCGACACCTCGACCGGCTCGCCTCCAACCTGCCCTGGGCGCAGCCGGCGGCGGTGGTGCTGTTCGATGGCCTGCCCGGCCTGCCGCCCGGCCGTCGCGCCGTGGTGCTGCGGCCGACGCGGGAATTGCTGGCCCGCGCGGCGACGCGCGAGGTGATCGCACAGGGCGGCGTGTCACTGCACGCGATCGACCTTTCGCCGCTGCCGGTCGATGCGCCAACGCCATCCTTCATCGCCCTGCACATCGCCCCGCCGGAAACACCGCCCGAAGGCTGCGTCGCGCAGCCACCCCGCTGACCTGGAACATCGCCCGCCATGACCGCGCTTGCCCCCGCCCTGCTCAACCCCCGACGCATCGCGCTGGTCGGCGCCTCGGCCGATCCCACCAGGCTCACGGCGCGCGCGCAGATCTACCTGCGCAAGCACGGCTTCGATGGCGAGATCTATCCGGTGAACCCGCGCGCCGAGACCATCCTGGGCGAACGCGCCTACCCCTCGATCGCCGCCATCCCGGGACCGGTGGACCTGGCGTATCTGCTGCTCGCGACCGAACACGTGGAAGGCGTGATCGCCGATGTCGCCGCGAAGGGCATCCCGGTCGCCGCCATCCTGGCCGATGGTTTCGCGGAAGCGGGGCCTGAAGGTGTGGCGCGGCAGGAACGCCTGCTGGCGACCGCGCGCGCGGCGGGCGTGCGCATCCTCGGGCCGAACTCGATGGGCCTGGTGAACGTGAACGGGCGCAGCGCCTGTTCGGTGAACGCGGCGCTGGAGGCGGAGACGCTGCCGCCGGGCCGGCTTGCGCTGGTGTCGCAGTCGGGCTCGATGCTGGGCGCGATCATGGCGCGCGGTGCGGCGCGCGGGCTTGGCTTCTCCCACCTGATCAGCACCGGCAACGAGGCCGACCTCACCGCCAGCGAGATCGCCGGGCTGCTGGTGGACGACCCCGACACCGATGCGATCCTGCTGTTCCTCGAAGCCATCCGCCGCGCCGACCTGCTGGCGGAAGCGGCGCGCCGCGCCCATGCCGCCGGCAAGCCGATCATCGCCTTCAAGCTCGGGCGGTCGTCCTTCGGGGCGGAGCTCGCCAACAGCCACACCGGCGCGCTGGCGGGTTCCGATGCCGCGGCCGACGCCTTCTTCCGCGCCAACGGCATCGCACGCGTGACGATGATCGAGGCACTGCTGGAAGCGCCCGCGTTGTTCATCGGCCGCAAGCCGCTGGTCGCCTCCAAGCGCGCCGTGTCAGTCATGACCACGACCGGCGGCGGTGGTGCGATGGCGGTCGATGCGCTGGGTGTCGCGGGCATCGAGACCCGCGCGCCGCACGCGATTGCCGTGGAAGGCCTGAAGGCCGCCGGCCTGCCGCATCATGGTCGCATGATCGACGTGACGCTGGCCGGCACGCGCGCCGACAAGGTGCAGGCCGCCATGGCCGCGCTCTCGGCCGACCCGGACACCGACCTGGCGCTGTCGGTCATCGGCTCCTCCGCGCAGTTCCGCCCGGCCGATGCGGTGGCCGGGCTGGTGGGTGCCGCCAAGGCCGGGCATGGCAAGCCGATCGCGGCCTTCCTGGTGCCGCAGGCGGATGTCTCGCTGCGGATGCTGGGCGAGGCGGGCATCCCGGCCTTTCGCACGCCGGAATCCTGCGCCGACGCGATCCGCGCCTTCCTGGACTGGCAGGTGCCGCGCGCCGTGCAGGCGGCCGGCGCCGTCACCCACACCCTGCCCGCCCGTCCGGACGAGGCCGATGCGCGCGCGCTGTTCGCCGCCCTTGGCCTGGACAGTGGCGTCGCGGTCTTCGCGGCACCCGATGCGGTGCCGGACGGCCTGCGCTACCCGGTGGCGCTGAAGATCCTGTCGCCCGACCTCGCGCACAAGACCGAGGTGGGCGGCGTCGCGCTGAACATCCCAGACGCCGCGGCGTTGCGCGCGGAGGCCACCGCCATGGCAGCGCGCGTCGCCGCCAAGGCGCCGGGCGCGACCATCACCGGCTTCCTGGCGCAGCCCATGGCCAAGGGCCTGGCCGAGGCCATCCTCGGCTTCCGCCGCGACCCCGAGAGCGGCCCCGTCGTGCTGGTCGGCGCCGGCGGCGTCATGGCCGAACTGCACCGCGACACCGCGCTGCGCTGCGCCCCGGTCGGGCTCGACGACGCCCATGCCATGATCGCCGAGGTGAAGGGGTTGAAGCCCCTGGCCGGCTGGCGCGGGCTGCCCAAGGGCGACCTCGATGCGCTGGCGGCCGCCATCGTGGCCGTCTCGCGCCTCGCCGCCGTGGCCGAGGTCGCGGAAGCGGAGATCAACCCGTTGATCATCCATGCCGAGGGCAAGGGGGTGACGGTCGCCGATGCCTGGGTGGTCCGCGCCTGACCGCACACCGGCCATCAGGGGCGCAGGCGACCGCAACGGCGCCACCTGGCGGGCCAGCCGGCGGGGCGTCCTCGGCCGGCGGGCGAGGCGCGACCGCGTCGCGCCGACCCGGGGCAAACCCCCGTGCTGCGCGGCGGCTTGCGCAGGGTCCGGCCGGCCCCCGACGCGCGACCTTCACGCCGCCCGCGCGCGGTGCCACGCTGCCGCAATGGCACCCCAAGACCTGATCCGCGCCCGCTACGGCACCCTGCCCTTCGACCCGCCGGAGGAGATCGCGCCGGCGCTCGCCGCCTTGCTCGACCGGCGTGTCACGCGCCGCTACGCCACGCGCGATGTCGAGGAACCGTTGCTCGACACCATCCTCGCCGCCGCGCAATCGGCGCCATCGAAGTCGGACCTGCAGCAGTATTCCATCGTGGTCACGCGGGATGTCGCGAAGATCGCGCGCGTGGCCGATTGGATCGGCACCATGCCCTGGATCAAGGATGCGCCGGTGCTGCTGCTGTTCTGCGGCGACATGCGCCGCGGCCAGGCGGCCTGCACGCTGCACGGGCGCGCCCACGCCAATAACAACATGGACACCTTCCTGAACACCGCGGTGGACGCCGCGCTGGCCATGGGCATGGCAATGGCGGCGGCGGATGCGGCGGGGCTCGGCACCTGCCCGATCTCCTACGTGCGCAGCCATATCGAGAAGGTCGGGCCGCTGTTCCGCCTGCCCGAGGCGGTCTACCCGGTTGCCGGCCTGACGCTGGGCTGGCCGGATGGTCGCGCCGAGACCACGCCGCGCCTGCCGCCCGCCGCGGTGATTCATCGCGAGGCCTATGACGACGCCGCGCTGCCCGCCGCCATCGAAGCCTATGACGCGCTGCGGACCCGCCAGAAGCCGCGCTACCCCGAGGTGCACGGCCCGGTGCCGGAGGGCTGCACCTGGTCGGAGAATGCCGCGCGCCAGCTCAGCGTGCCGGAACGCTTCGGCTTCCGCGCCTGGCTGCGCCTGAGGGGCTTCACGCTTGACTGAACCCGCACGCGAGGGTCCGGCCGCCGACAATCCGGGTGGCGCCGATGCCGAGGGCCAGTCGCGCCACACGGCCCGCCCGCGCGATGCCGCCAGCCTGATCGTCTGGCGCACCGGCACCGCGGGGACCGAGGTGCTGATGGGCAAGCGCCACGCGAAGCATCGCTTCATGCCCGACGTCATGGTGTTTCCCGGCGGGCGGGTGGATGCCGACGACCATCGCCAGCCGGCGGTGCGCGAACTGGTGCCGGCCGCGCAGCGGATGCTGGAACGCCGCGCCACGCCGGGCCGCGCGCGCGCGATCGGCATCGCCGCCATCCGCGAATTGCATGAGGAAACCGGCCTGGTGCTGGGCGAGCGGCGGGGCGACGGCGTGGCCGCCGACCTCGGTGCGCTGCACTACATCTGCCGGGCGGTGACGCCCGGGCGCCGGCCGATCCGCTTCAATGCCCGCTTCCTCGCCGCCCCGGCCGAGGCGGTGACGGGCGAGATCGCCGGGTCCGGTGAACTCGAACGGCTGGACTGGTACACGCCGGAAGCGGCGCATCGCCATCATGTGGCGGACATCACGGGCAAGGTGCTGGTGGAGTTTCTCGACTGGCTCGCGATGTCGGCGCGGGCGCGATCGTCACGCCCGCTGATCGTGTTCCGCGGAATGGACAACCGGCATCACGAGGTGTGATCGAGCCGTCCGGGCCGGCGCGGCTCGAGCAGCCGCAGGCCGCCCAGCATGAGCGCCCCGCCGCCGATCGCCAGCACTGCGGCGACCACCAGCGGCACCCGTCCGGGCGCGGTGGCGTCGCCGATCAGCAGCAGGACCAGCAGCAGGTTGCCGAGCAGGCCGGTGGTGATCAGGGCGATGGGAATGACTGGCATGGCGGCACCTCGGTTCATTCCTGGTTGAACACCCCCGCGGGGGCACCACCGGGACGCTCGCAAGGCAAGTTTGTGGCGGTCCCTGCATGGACAGCAGGGCAGCCATCTGGAAATGTTGCAGGGCACAACGTGAACAGGAGGTTTCCCCCATGCGCAGGCTGATCGCCGCCGCCTTCCTTTCGGCCGCCGTGGCAGGCCCCGCCCTCGCGCAGGGGCAGCCGCCGCTGCGCTGCGCGGTGGACGGCACCTTCGCCCCGCATGCCTTCCCGTCGCTGCAGGGCGGCGTGCAGGGCTTCCAGATCGACCTGTTCCGCGAAGTGGCGCGGCGCATGGGGCGTGAGATCGTGATCGACAGCGCCGCCTTCTCCGGCCTGATCCCCGCGCTGAATGCCGGGCGGTACGACTTCCTGTGCGCGCCCACCACCGTCACGCGCGAACGCGCCGAGGCGCTGCTGTTCACCGAGGGCTACATCTGGACCGAGCTGCAATTCGGCATCCGCCGCGGCACGCCGCCGATCCGCTCGGAAGAAGACCTGCGCGGCAAGACGATCAGCGTGAACAAGGGCACGCCCTATGAGCAGTGGGTCAACAACAACCGCGAACGGCTCAACCTGACGCTGCTCGCTTTCGACAGCCAGGCGGATGCGGCGCAGGCGGTGATCCAGGGGCGCGCCTATGCGAACCTGTCGGGGAACACGGTGGTCCGCTACTCGGCCTCGCGCACGCCGCAATATGTGGCGGATTTCGTGCTGCCGGGCTCGCGGCTGCATTGGGGCACGCCGTTCCGCCGTGACAGCGGCGCGATGCGCAACCAGGTCGAGGACATCCTGACCTGCATGAAGCGCGACGGCACCGTGGCGCGGCTGTCCGAGCGCTGGTTCGGCAATGCCCCCGGCCCCGACCAGGCGGAGCGCATCGAGTTCCCCGGCTATGGCCCGCCCGACATGCCGGGCTTCGACCCGACCCCGCAGAACCCGACCTGCGGCTGATGCAAAGCGCCCCGATCGTCGAGGCGCGCGCGATCCACAAGCATTTCGGCCACCTCCATGTGCTGAAGGGCGTGGACCTGGTGGTGGCCGAGAAGGAACTGGTCTTCCTGATCGGCCCGTCCGGTTCGGGGAAATCGACGCTGCTGCGCTGCCTGAACCGGCTGGAGGATCCGTCATCCGGCTCGGTGACGGTGGACGGCATCGACATGCTCGATGCGCGCACCGACATCAACAAGGCGCGGCAGCGCATCGGGATGGTGTTCCAGTCCTTCAACCTCTATCCGCACATGACGGCGCTGGGGAATGTCGCGCTGGCGCTGCGCAAGGTGCAGGGGCTCGGCCGCGCGGAGGCCGAGGCGAAGGCGGCGGCCGCGCTGGATCGGGTGCATCTGGGCGATCGCGCCGACCATTACCCGTTGCAGCTTTCGGGCGGCCAGCAGCAGCGCGTCGCGATCGCGCGCGCCATCGCGCTGGAACCGCGCGTGATGCTGTTCGACGAACCGACCAGCGCGCTGGATCCCGAACTGGTCGGCGGCGTGCTGGCGGTGATGCGCGAATTGCGCGAGGACGGCATGACCATGGTGGTGGTCAGCCACGAGATGGGATTCGCCAAGGCGGCCGCCGACCGCGTGGTGTTCATGGCGGATGGCGCCATCGTCGAGACCGGCGCGCCGGATGAGATCTTCGCGAATCCGCAGCACGAGCGCACCCGCGGCTTCATCCGCCAGATCGAGCGGCATTGATGCCGCACCGCCCCGTCATGACGGCATGCGGGCGCCGGGCCTGCGCGGGCGCGGCGGCGTCAGGTATCGCGCCCCTCGCATTCCTGCGCCGGGCGGGTGAAGGCGAACCAGCCCTGCGGCGTGCGCAGGCAGCCATTCGTCCAGTCGCCCTCGAAGACGCGGCCGCGGATGACCAGGCGGCCGCGGCCATTCGGGTGCGTGCGGCTCCAGCCGCCCTCGTACACGATGTTGGCGGAGGGGAATTCGACGCGTCCCGAGACGAAGTAGTCGTCGCGGAAGGTGCCCTCCTGCCGGACGCGGATCTCCTTGCCGCTCAGCAGGGTGAGGATGCCGCGGCCTTCGTTCTTGCCGCGGCGCAGCGCGCCTTCGTAGATCATGGCGCGCTCGGCGCCATCCTCCTGCCAGCGGACCTCGGCGCGGCCCTCGCCCTCGGCCGGGCCTTCCGGGCAGGGGCCGCTCCAGGAGGCGGTGAGGTTCTGCGCGCTGGCGCGGATGCCGCTCGCCCACAGCCAGCAGCCATCCGCGCCGTCGCTGACGAAGCCGCCACGGCCGCCGGGCACCATGCGCTGGTCCTCGGGCGGTGGCCCCGCGGCGGTGCAGAGCATGGCAAGCACGGCCAGCGCGGCGGTCTTCGGCAGGGTCATTCGGCGCGGTCCTTCTTCGGCACTGGCGCGCATCCTAGCGCAGGCCGGGGCGGGCTTTGCACGCCATGACCGGCTGGGAACGCTTCACCGACAGTTTCTTCAACGCCCGCGTCATGGCGGAATACCTGCCCAAGATCATCGACGGCTTCTGGCTGACCGTGGTGCTGGCGCTGTGCATCATTGCCGCGGGGCTGGCGGCGGGCCTGGCGCTGGCGCTGGTCCGCGCTTTCGGCATCCGGCCGCTGAACTGGCTGATCATCTTCGTGGTGGACCTGTTCCGCGCCCTGCCACCGCTGGTCATCATCGTGTTGCTGTATTTCGGGCTGCCCAATGCGGGGCTGGAGTTGTCGGGCTTCGTGGCGTCCTGGCTGGCGCTGACGCTGGTGCTGATGGCGTTCTCGGAGGAGATCTTCTGGGCCGGCATCACCTCCGTGCCGAAGGGGCAGTGGGAGGCGGCGCGATCGACCGGGCTCGGCTTCGTGCAGACGCTGTCCTACGTCGTGCTGCCGCAGGCGCTGCGCATCACCATCCCGCCGCTGACCAACCGCACCATCGCCATCACCAAGGGCACGGCGCTGGCGTCGGTGGTGGCGGTGCCGGACATATTGGGCGCGGCGAATGCGGGGGTGTCGTTCTCGTTCAATCCTTCGCCGCTGACACTCGGCGCGATCGCCTACCTGGTGCTGTTCTTCCCGGTGGTGGTGCTGGGGCGCTGGATCGAGACGCGCTTCGCGTGGAAGCGATGACGGGCATGCGGACGCGGGCCACGACGGCGCAGCGCGCCAGCCGCTTGGCGCGGCGGTAGCACCGTGGACATCTTCCTCGACACCTTCCTGAACTGGCAGATCGTCCAGGACGCCTGGCCGATCCTGTGGCAGGGGCTGCAGGCCACGCTGCTGCTGTCGGCGCTGGTGGTGCCGCTCGGCATCCTGGGCGGCGTGCTGATCGCGGTGCTGTCCACCGTGCACAGCCCTTGGGTGAAGTGGCCGCTGCGCGCCTGGGTCGACACCTTCCGCGCCCTGCCGCCGCTGGTGCTGCTGATCTTCATCTTCGCCGGGCTGCCCTTCATGGGGCTGGATGTCGGCGCCTGGGGGGCGGTGGCGATCGGGTTCTTCCTCAACACCGGCGCCTATTACGGCGAGATCCTGCGCGCGGGGATCGAAAGCATCCCGCGCGGGCAGATCGAAGCGGCGCGATCGACCGGCCTCACGCGCGGGCAGACCATGCGCTTCGTCGTGCTGCCGCAGGCGGTGCGCAACGTGCTGCCGGACCTGATCTCGAACACGCTGGAGGTGGTGAAGCTGACCTCCATCGCATCCGTGGTGGCGTTGCCGGAACTCCTGTTCCAGGCGCGCCAGGCGCAGTCCGTCACCTATAACGCGACGCCCATCATGGTGGCGGCGGTGGTGTATTTCATCCTGCTGTGGCCGCTGGTGCGGGTGCTGAGCCGGCTCGAGAACCGGCAACTGGCCGGGCGGCGCTGACCGGGCGATACTGCGCCGGACCGCGCCACAGAGCGCGACGGATAAAGCGCCGAGGACCACGCCACCATGCCATTCCGCATTTCCCGCCGCCCGCTGCTGGGCGCGCTGGCCCTGCTTCCCGCACCCGCCCTGGCGCAGGCCGCGCGGCCGGTCACGGTGGTGGTGCCCTTCGCGCCCGGCGGCAGCACCGACATCGTCACGCGCCTGCTGGCCGAGCGCATGACGGCGCTGCTGGGCCAGACTGTCCAGGTGGAGAACCGGCCCGGGGCGAATACCGTGATCGGCGCGGAGTTCGTGGCGCGCGCCCGGCCCGATGGGCAGACCCTGCTGATGGCGGCCGGCACCACGCTGACCATCAACCCGGTGATCGTGCCGAACCTGCCCTACAAGGTGGATGACTTCGCGCCGGTCATGCTGGCGACGACTTTCCCCTTCGGCATCATCACGAAACTGGAGGGTGGTCCGGTCGATGTGCCGGCCTGGGTGGCGGCGGCGAAGGCGCGACCCGGGGTGATGACCTATGGCACCAATGGTCCGACCACGCTGACCAACGTGGCCATGCTGATGGTGATGGAGCGCCTGGGCATCACCATGCAGGACGTCACCTACCGCGGGGATTCAGCGCAGCTGGCGGCGTTCCTGGCGGGGGACCTGGACATGCTGATCGTCGCCGGCGGCACCGCGCAGCCGGTGCACCGCAACCGGCAGGGGCGGCTGATCGCCTGGACCAGTGCGCGCCGCGTGGAATCCACGCCCGAGGTGCCGTTGATCGGCCAGTTCGCACCGGGGCTGGAGGTGTTGTCGTGGTTCGGCATGCTGGCCCCGGCGCGCACCCCGGCGGAGCTGGTGCAGCGCCTGAATGCCGCCGCGAACGAGGCCTTGCAGGATGCCCGCGTTCGCGATCGCCTGACCACCGACGGGCAGTTCCTGGCTGGCGGCAGCCCCGAGGATTTCGCGAATTTCCTGAAGCGTTCCGACGACCAGTGGCGCCCGATCCTGCAGCGCCTGAACGTGCCGCGCTAGAGCCTGCTGCGTTCGCCTCGCGCTCACGTCGCAGGCTCTAGACTGTTGTTTTCAGAGCATCTTCACGCCTTCAGATGATTCCATCTGAACGCGATCTGCTCCAAGTCTCCGCGGTCGAGGGGGCCGCAGCCCCCTGGCGGGGTGGTCCGCAGGGGCAGCGCCCCTCCGTCACCTCAGTTGATGGCATAGACATCATAGGTCGGCCCGCTCGGCGGCCGCTGCCCCATGCCCACGGCGATGACCTTGTTCATCCACGCGAGGTCGGTCGCGCCGGTCTCGAAGCGGATGGCGACGCGGAAGTAGTAGTCGGCGGGGTCCACCGGCTGCCCGCCGTTCAGCCGTGCCAGCACCTCCGGCGCACCGGTGCGGATGCCGGTGTAGTGCATGTAGACGATGCCGCCCGACGACGCCTTGAGTGTCAGGCGCACATCCATGTGCGCGGTCCCGTCGGGATCGACGCGCAGCCAGTCGGCGGCGGTGCCCGGCAGCACCTCGCCGTTGAAGCGCGGCCCTTCCAGCCTGCCGCCGGTCACCGGGATGACGCGCAGCTCCCCGTTGCGGGCTGTGCCGGCCATCTGTGGCGTGCCGGCGGACAGCGCCATGCGGAACAGGAATTCGGACGTCAGCGGCAGCGGTGTCATGGCGCGTTTCCCCAGGTGTCGGTCGCGCCAGGATGCCCCCGCTTCAGCGTTGCCGCCAGGGCAGGCCGTCGGCCTTCCAGCCGGCCACGGTGCCGCGATGGCCCTGCGCGTCGACCGGGCCTTCGAAGCCATCGGCCACGTTGAAGGCGTGCGGGAAGCCGGCGGCCTGCGCCGCCTGGCCGGCGGCCAGCGAACGTGCGCCGGACCGGCAGATGAAATGGATGCGGTGCAGCGGCGTCAGCCCGGCCTTGTGCAGTTGGTCGGCGAAATGGCCATTCACCTGCATGCCAGGATAGATCTGCCAGGGGATCAGCACGGTCTGCTTGGCAATCGAGGCGAGGTCCGGCAGGCCGACGAAATTCCACTCGGCGTCGGTACGCACATCGACCAGCGCCACCTGCGGGTCGTTGCGCAGGGCCTCCCACGTCGCCTTCGGGGTGATATCCGGCACGCTCACCACGGCTCGCCTCCCTTTTCGGGCACGACGCCCGGATGGGCAAAATGGTGCAGCGCGGGACGCGCCGCAACCGCCGCGCCGGCATGGCCGCCCCGCACCGGCACCGCGTTCGGCCGGCCTGGCGCGCGGCAGGGCTCCCGGCACCCGCTGCGTCGTCGCGCGTGCCCGCAGCCGACCGCGATCCGGGCGGGCCATCGGCACCCCGCTGACGCGGCATGGAATTGGTGTAGCCTTTCCGTATCGGACGATCCGCCGCCCGCGCAGGGCCAGGACGGATCGCGCAGGGGAGGCGACGCATGCTTGGCTTGATGCAGGACTGGCCGCTGCTGATGCACACGGTGCTGGACCACGCGGCCATCCAGCACCCCAGGCGCGCGGTGGTCTCGCGGTCCGTCGAGGGCCCGTTCCACCGGACCGACTACGCGACGGTGCGCGGCCGCGCGCTGCGGGTGGCGCAACGCCTGGCGCGGGACGGCATCAGGCCCGGCGACCGCGTGGCGACGCTGGCCTGGAACACCTGGCGGCACCTCGAGGCCTGGTACGGCATCACCGGCGCCGGCGCGGTCTACCACACCGTCAACCCACGCCTGTTCCCCGAGCAGATCGCCTGGATCATGACCCATGCGGGATCGCGCGTGCTGATGCTCGACCTGACCTTCGTGAAGCTGGCGGAGGCGCTGGCGGCGAAGATGCCGGCGGTCGAGCGGTACGTGATCCTGACCGATGCCGCGAACATGCCGACGACGGCACTGCCCGGCGCCATCGCGTATGAGGACTGGATCGCCGAGGTGGATGGCGACTTCGCCTGGATGCGCGTGGACGAGAATGCCGCGGCGGGCATCTGCTACACATCGGGCACCACGGGCGATCCGAAGGGCGTGGTGTATTCGCATCGGTCGAACGTGATCCACGCCCTGGTGTCCAACCAGGTGGATGCCTTCGGCCTGGGCGCGGCGGACCGGGTGATGCCGGTGGTGCCGATGTTCCATGCCAATGGCTGGTCGCTGGCCTTGTGCGCGCCGATGGTGGGCGCGGCGCTGGTGATGCCGGGCGCCAAGCTGGACGGCGCATCCGTGCATGAACTGATCGAGCGCGAGCGCGTGACCTTCTCGGCCGCCGTGCCGACCGTCTGGATGATGCTGCTGCAACACCTCGAGAGCACCGGGTCGCGCATCGATTCCATGAACCGGGTGGCGATCGGCGGCTCCGCCTGCCCGCCCGCCATCACCAAGGCCTACCAGGAGAAATACGGCGTGCGGGTGATCCATGCCTGGGGCATGACGGAGATGTCGCCGGTCGGCACGCTGTTCGCGGTCAAGCCCGAGGTCGCGCACCTGAAGGGCGACGCCATGCTGCGCCTGCAGGCCAAGCAGGGCACGCCGCCCTATACGGTCGAGATGAAGATCACCGACGACACCGGCGCGCCGGTCCGGTGGGACGGCCAGGCGTTCGGGCGGCTCAAGGTGCGCGGCCCGGCCATCGCGCGCCGCTACTTCCGGCGCGAGGAGGAGGAGATCCTCGATGACAGCGGCTTCTTCGACACGGGCGATGTCGCGACCATGGACGAGCACGGCTACATGGAGATCACCGACCGGTCGAAGGATGTGATCAAGTCCGGCGGCGAATGGATCTCCTCCATCGCGCTGGAGAATGCCGCGGTCGCGTATCCCGGCGTGGCGGAGGCCGCCGTCGTGGCGATGGCCGATGCGAAGTGGGACGAGCGCCCGCTGCTGATCCTGGTGATGAAGCCGGGCGTGCTCTCGCCATCGCTGGACCAGATGCGGGACTTCCTGGCCGACAAGGTCGCGAAATGGTGGCTGCCCGACGACCTGGTGGTGGTGGACGAGATCCCGCACACCGCGACAGGCAAGATCCTGAAGACGAAGCTGCGGGAGATGTTCAAGGACCATAGAAGATCCGTGTGACCCTCAGACGCTGGGCGGCGCGAATCCGCGCGCCTTGGCTTCGCGCGGCAAGGGCGCATTGGCGCCGAAGGTCGGTCGCGCGCGGTCGCGCTTCGCGCTCGCGGCCCGAGGCAAAGCCTCGGGCCGAATGTGCGTGCGGGGCCGGTCGCGCGAATCCTGTCAGGTGAACAGCGACCAGAACATGCGCAGGCTCGTTGCCGCCAAAAACACCGCGAAGGCCCGCTTCAGCCACAGCGGCGGGATGGTGTGCGCCAGCTTCACGCCCCAGGGTGTCGCCAGGATGGAACTCGGCGCGATCAGCGCGAAGCCGATCAGGTTGACATAGCCGACCGAGAAGGGCGGCACCCGCGCGTCATTCCACCCGCCCAGAACGAAGCCGACGGTCGCGGGGATCGAGATGATCAGCCCGAAGGCCGCGGCCGTCGCGACCGCCGCGCGGATCGGGTAGCCGAACATCGACAGGATCGGCACGCCCAGCGTCCCGCCACCGATGCCCATCATCGCGCTGATCGACCCGATGCCGATGCCCAGCGCCGCGCGCGGCGGGCCATCCGGCACGCGGTCGGCGATTTTGAAGTCGACGCCGGTGAAGCCCATGTTCAGCGCCACCAGCAGCGCCACCATGGCGAAGACCGCGGTCAGCCCCTCGCCCTTCACATACACGCCAATGAAGGTGCCGAAGGCGACGCCCGCCAGCATGGCCGGCCAGATCGACCGCAGCAGCGCCACATCCATGGTGCCCGTCGCGTAGTGCTTGCGCGCCGACTGGATCGAGGTGGGGATGATGGTGGCCAGCGACGTCGCGACCGCCACCTTCATCTGGATCGCCTCCGGAATGCCGAACAGCGGAAACACGTTGAACAGCAGCGGCACGATCACGATGCCCCCGCCGACGCCCAGCAGCCCCGCCAGCGTGCCCGAGACCAGCCCGGTCGCGGCCATGGCGGCAGCCAGCGCGGCCAGCCAGAACGGGTCGGTCAGGTGGTCCATGGCGCGGCCTCCGGGATGGGCGATGCGAGGGCGGCGTGGCATACACGCTGACCCATCGAGCGTCACCCTGCCTTGGCCTTCGTCACCGATCCCTGGTTCTACGCCCTCGCGATCCCGGCCGTTCTGATCACCGGCATCAGCAAGGGCGGGTTCGCCTCGGGCGCGGGCAACCTGATGGTGCCGCTGATGGCGCTGAGCGTGCCGGCGCCGATCGCCGCCGGCATCGCGCTGCCCGTCCTGTGCGCGATGGATGTCTCGGGCCTGCGGGCCTGGTGGGGCACGTGGGACAAGCGGGAGATGCGCGTGCTGGTGCCCGGCGCGCTGGTCGGCATCCTGATCGGCGGGCTGGTCTTCTCCCTGATGTCCGACCGCGCGATCATGGCGATGGTCGGCGTCACGACGCTGGCCTTCCTGGCGCGGACGCTGTGGCTCGCGCGCCACCGGGAGGCACCGGCGCCGGCGCCGCACAACCCGATCAAGGGCAGCATCTGCGCGGCCGCATCGGGCTTCACCAGCACCATCGCCCATGCCGGGTCGCCGCCGCTCGCGATCTACCTGTATCCGCGGCGGCTGGACCGCCAGGTGATGGCCGCGACCACCGTGGTGTTCTTCGGCATCGTCAACTACGTGAAGCTGGTGCCGTATTTCTTCCTGGGCAATCTCAGCCTCGGCAACCTGGCCACCAGCCTGGTGCTGCTGCCATTGGCGCCGGCGGGCGTGTATCTTGGCATCTGGATGCAGCGGCACGTCTCGGATGCGCTGTTCTACTGGCTGCTGTATGGGCTGCTGCTGGCGACCGGGGTGAAGCTGACCTGGGACGGGATATTCGCGGGATGACCGAGGCAAGGACGCTGGGCGTGCTGGGCGGCATGGGTCCGCTGGCCGGGGCCACCTTCATGCAGCGCCTGACGCTGCTGACCCCGGCGGAGCGCGACCAGGACCACATCCCGACCATCCTGTGGTCGGACCCGCGGGTGCCCGATCGCACCGCGGCGCGGCTGTCCGGCGGCGAGGACCCGCTGGCGGCCCTGATGCGCGGCATCGCCGGGCTGGAAGCCGCCGGCGCCGGCGCCATCGCCATACCGTGCAACACCGCCCATGGTTGGTTCGACGCCATGCAGGCGGCAACGCGCCTGCCCATCCTGCACATTGTCGAGGCCGCATCGGACGAGTTGCTGCGCCTTGGCGTGGCGAACGGCCCGATCGGGCTGATGGCGACCAAGGGCACGCTGGCGATGCGCCTGTACCAGGACCGGCTCGAGGGCCGCGGCTACCAGGTGCTGGTGCCCTCGGCGGAGGAGATGGACCGCATCGTCATGCCGGCGATCGACGGCGTGAAGGCGAATCGGGTGGCGGAAGCCTATGCGCCGCTGGCCGAGATGGCGATCGCCCTGGCCGGGCGCGGCGCGCGGGCGGTGGTGCTGGGCTGCACGGAGATCCCGCTTGGCATGGCCGCCGGGCCTGCCCTGCCCTTCCCGGTGGCGGACACGATCGATGCCCTGGCGCGTGCGGCGATCGCCTGGGCGAAGCCTGCGGGTTGAAGCGGATGCTTGTCTGATAACGTCGTTCGACCAGGATCGGGCCTGCAGCAGGCGCAGACGGGAGGCGCCGTCGCGCCGCGTGGTCAGTCGCAGTCGCAGCCGTCGGTCGGGCCGTCCGCGGCACGAATGATGTGGTGGTCGATCCATTCTGCGACCAGGCGCCGCGCCTCGCTGACCGAGGATTCCGGGTGGTGGATGCGATACAGGGCCGTGCACGCGCCGAAGGCGCTGAAGTCGCCGGTCCCCTGCTCGCGCAGTTCCCGATAGGCCGTCACCACGGATCGCTCGCAGCGGCGGGCGATATGGCTGAAGTCGCGGCCCATGGCCGAACCCTCCGAACAGTCAGTTGCGAGTCACTCGCAACGTCCGGAAACGATAGCGACAGACGGCCGGGCGTTCAAGCCATTGGCGCACCGGCCTGCCTGCCAGGTCTATCCGCGGGCCACGGCCTCGGCGATCGCCTTGCCGACATCGACCGTGCCGGCCTGGCCGCCCATGTCGCGGGTGCGCGGGCCGCCCTCGGCCAGGAGCTTCTCGATGGTCTGCACGATGCAGTCGGCAGCCGCCTTCTCGCCCAGGTGTTCCAGCATCATCGCCCCGGACCAGATCTGGCCGATCGGATTGGCGATCCACTTGCCGGCGATGTCGGGGGCCGACCCGTGCACGGGTTCGAACATCGACGGCGCGGTCTTCTCGGGATTGATGTTGGCGCTGGCGGCGATGCCGATGGACCCCGCCACGGCCGGGCCCAGGTCGCTCAGGATGTCCCCGAACAGGTTCGACCCCACCACCACGTCGAACCAGTCCGGGTGCTGCACGAAATGGGCGCAGAGGATGTCGATGTGGAACTGGTCCGTCGTCACCTCCGGGTAGTTCTTCGCCATGGCGTCGAAGCGTTCATCCCAATAGGGCATGGTGAAGGTGATGCCGTTCGACTTGGTGGCGGACGTCACCTTCCGTCGCTTGCGCGTCATGGCCAGCTCGAAGGCGTATTTCATGATGCGGTCGCAGCCGATGCGCGTCAGCACCGTCTGCTGGGAGACGAATTCCCGGTCGGTGCCGGGGAACATCTTGCCGCCGATGGAGGAATACTCGCCTTCGGTATTCTCGCGCACCACGTAGAAGTCGATATCCTCCGGCCCGCGGCCGGCCAGCGGCGACTTCGACCCCGGCAGCAGCTTGCAGGGCCGCAGGCTGACATACTGGTCGAATTGGCGGCGGATCGGGATCAACAGGCCCCACAACGAGACATGGTCCGGCACGCCCGGCCAGCCCACGGCGCCGAGGAAGATGGAATCGCTGTCACGCAGCCGGTCCATGCCGTCATCGGGCATCATCTTGCCGGTCGTCGTGTAGGTCTCGCAGGACCAGTCGTAGTGGGTCAGTTCCAGGTCGAAGCCGAAGCGGCGCGCCGCGGCGTCCAGCACGCGCAGCCCCTCGGGCGTGGTTTCCTTGCCGATGCCGTCGCCGGGAATGACGGCGATGCGGTGCTTGCGCTGGGCCATGGGGCGCCTCCTCGTGGTCGGCGCGCACCGTAAGGGGGCGCGCCGTGAGCGCAAGGTCACCGCACCATATCGTTCCGGCCATGCTAGCATTCCGGGGAATCGCCCGAGCCGCCGCAGGATGCCGCCGATGCGCCTTCACTCCGCCGCCGCCGTGTTCGTCGCCCTTGGCCTGATCGCCTGCGGCGACGACCTGACCGAGACCAAGCCGCCCGAGCACACCGGCGACCGCACGCTCAGCCGCGCCGAATTGCGCTGGTGTATGTTCAACGACACCCGCATCGAGGCCGCCCGCCCCGACATGCGCAGCGCCAACCAGTTCCAGGTTCAGGCGTTCAACGCGGCCATCACGGAATGGAACGCCGGGTGCCGGCGCTACCGCTACAGTCGGTCCGACCGCGACGCCGTCCAGCGCCAGCAGGCCGAACGCCGCGCCGCGCTGGAGGCGGAAGGCAAGGCGCGCTTCGCCGCCGCCCCGATCAAGTGATCACCGCCGCAGCCCCGGCGCTTCCACCGGCAGCCCGGCGGCGCGCGCCGCGAGGAACAATTCCAGCGACAGGTATTCCGGCGCCCCAAGCGGGAGCTGCGTGGCCCGTACGCCAAGCGAACAGGCGCGCAGCCGCCGGTGCAGCGAGCCCAGCGTGTTCCAGTCCAGCCGATAGGCCGGATAGCCGGTGCCCAGCCCGTTGGAGATGACGTCGCCGCGCAGCCGCCGGCCGGCATTGTCGTCGTGGCACTGCCCGCAGGCGAGGTTGAGCTGGCCCTGGCGCGCTTCATAGAAGCGCCGCCCTTCCTCGACGAAGGGGGCAGCCGCGCCATCGGTCGCCACACTCATCGGCAGGCCGCGCGAGCGTTGCGCGACGGCGGCGGTCAGCGAGAGCAAGGCGTCGCTCTCGTAGCCGAAGGCGGCCGCGCCCTGCTGCTGCGTGCGGCAACGTTCGATCCGGCCTTCCAGGTTCAGCAGCGCGCCATCCGGCGCGACGGCGGGGTAGCGCGTCGCGACCCCCGCCATGGTCGCGATCCCGCCATGGCAGGATTGGCAGGACCGCTCGCCGCGCTGCCACAGCGCCTCGCCCTCCTCGACCCAGAGCCAGCCGGGATGGCGCGAGGGATCATCCTGCTGCGCGCGCAATTCGGGCGAAAGAAAATCGCGCGCGGGACGCAGTTCGGACGCTGCCGCGACGCCGCAGGCCAGCAGCGCCGCCGCGGCCGCCGCGCGGCGGATCACGTCACCACCAGGCGGGCCTCCCGCCGATAGGTGGTGCCGCCATCCTCGTCCCATTCGAAGACGATCGGGCCGTTGTCGACCGCCACGGTGGTGAATTCGATGTAGGGGTTCGCGGTGATGCCCTGGGACAGGTCGGCGCGGACCACCTCCTCCCCCGCATAGGTCACGCGCATCGTGTGCAGGATCTTGCGCGGCAGGGGCGTCAGGCCGGGTGCGTCGATGGCGCGTTCCATCGGGTGGCGGACCAGCACGCGGATGGTGATGATCTCGCCGCGGCGGGCGCGTTCGGGCAGCGTGATGCGCGCGATGATGGGGTTGGCCATCAGCCGGTCTCCACGCAGGCGCCGAGCACGACGATCACCTCGCGCATGGCACGATGCACCTGGCCGGCGGAGGTCTCGGCCAGCACGATGATCTGCTGGGAGGTGGCGAGGCGGATGCGCGTCGCGACCTCCGCCCGCCCGGCGCGCGGCGTCAGGGTGAAACTGGCCACGCGCGGCACCGGGTTCTTCTCGGACAGGATGTGGATGGCGCGCACGTGGTCGGCGGCGGTCATCGGGCTGTCGACGCGCACGGCGACATCGACGGAATTGCCGTTCTCCGACAGCGGCGGCATCTCGAAGGCGATGCCGGTCGCGACCGGCGTGCGGCCAGCGAGGATGGCGCGCTCGGCGGTCGCGACATCCTCCTCGGCCGCGGCCGCAGGCAGCGCGGCCGTGGCGATCGGCAGGACCAGCACGGCGCGGCGCGAGGCTTTCATCACGGCGCTACTCCCGCAGCGTGGCCAGCCAGGCGACCACGTCCTCGATCTCCTGGGCGCTCAGCACGGGCCGGCCGGCGAAGCGCGGATCGACCCGCACCAGGTCGTGGATGCGATGATAGGGCGGCATGATCGCGCCGGGATTGACCAGCGTGGGGTCGACCAGGCGCAGCCTGATCTGCCCGGGCGTCAGGCGCGCGCCCACGCCGGCCAAAGGCGGGCCGATCTCCCCCATGAAGGCTTCGCGGGCGTCGGGGATGCTGTGGCAGATCAGGCAATTCGCGCTCTCCCGGTTCTTCACCACGGCCTCGCCGCGCGCGGCATCGCCGGCGCGGCCGGCGAGCGGTGCCTCGATGGCATCGCCCGCCACCGTGAAGGGCGTGACCTGGCCCGCCGCGGGCGATGCCGCGGCAAGCAGCAGGACCAGCGCCGCCCGCATGTCACGCGCCGCATGCGTGCCGCGCGCTCACGCGCGGCGCAGGTCCTGATCCTTCAGCGGCACCGAGCGGATACGCTTGCCGGTCGCCGCGAAGATCGCGTTCAGCACCGCGGGTGCCGCCACCATGATGGTGGGCTCGCCCACGCCGCCCCAGAAACCGCCCGAGGGCATCACGATCGTCTCGACCTGCGGCATCTCGTCCATGCGCAGCACGTTGTAGGTGTCGAAATTGGTCTGCTCGATCGCGCCGTCCTTCACGGTGCAGGCGCCGTACAGCAGCGCCGAGAGGCCATAGACGAAGGATCCCTCGACCTGCATCTGGATCTGCCGCGGGTTCACCGCCACGCCGCTGTCGGTGGCGGCGACGATCCGATGGATGCGCAGCACGCCGCCATCGCTGACCGAGACCTCCGCCGCGGCGGCCACGTACGACCCGAAGCCCATTTGCTGCGCGATGCCGCGGAAGCGCCCGGCGGGCGGCGCGCTGCCCCAGCCGATGCGTTCCGCCACCGCGTTCAGCGTCGCCAGGTGCTTCGGGTGGTTGCCCATCAGCTTGCGGCGCAGCGCCAGCGGATCCTGGCTGGTGGCGTGCGCCACCTCGTCCAGGAAGCATTCCAGGTAGATGGCGTTCTGGTTGTGGTTCACGCCGCGCCAGAAATGCGGTGGGACATGCGTATTGCGCATCGCATGGTCGATCAGCAGGTTCGGGAAGGTATAGCCGATTGCGCTTTCCGCCCCGCTGGCGTTGAGCCCCTGGAACTGCACCGGGTCGCGGCCCTGCTGCAACGCCGTGGGGAACACGTAGGACAGGATCGATTGGCCGGAGATCCGCATGTGCAGCCCGGTGATGTTGCCCTGTGCGTCGACGCCCGCGGTCATCTTCGCCTTGGTGACGGGGTGGTAACGGCCGTGCATCATGTCTTCCTCGCGCGTCCACATCGTCTTGATGGGAACGCCCGGGACCTGCTTCGCGGTCAGCACCGCGTCGATCAGCCAGTCATGCGTGGTGCGCCGGCCGAAGCCGCCGCCAAGGTCGACGCGATGCACGTCGCATTGGGTCTGCGGCAGGCCGGCGGCCTGGGCGGTCGCGACCAGCGCGGCCTCGCCATTCTGCGTCGGGCACCAGACGTCGCAACGCTGCGGCGTCCAGACCACCGTCGCGTTCATGGGTTCCATCGGCGCGTGGTTCTGGAACGGGTAGGAATAGGTCGCCTCGACCTTGCGCGGCGCCGCGGCGATGGCCGCACGCGCATCGCCGTTGCTGTTGCCGACGAAGGCCTCGGCCGCGGTCAGCCCCTCATCCAGCATGGCGTCAATGGTGGATTGCTGAACCCGCGCATTCTCGCCCAGGTCCCATTCGATCGGCAGCGCATCCAGCGCGACCTTGGCCTGCCAGAAGGTATCCGCCACCACCGTGACCGCGCTGTCGCCCACCTGCAGCACGTGCCGCACGCCGGGCATGCCGCGCACGCGCGCCGCGTCGAAGGACCGCACGCGCCCGCCGAAGACCGGGCAGCGCTTCGGGACCGCCACCAGCATCCTCGGCATCCTCAGGTCGGAGCCGTAGATCTGCGCGCCCGTCGTCTTGGCCGCGGTGTCGAGCCGCGGCTTGGACTGGCCGATCACCGTCCATTCGCGCGGGTCCTTCAGCGGCACCGGATCGGGCGGCGTCAGGCGAGACGCGGCCGCCGCGACCTGCCCATAGCGCAGCGTCCGCCCGGTCGGCGCATGGGTGATGACGCTGTCCTTGGCCGAGCATTCACCGACCGGCACGTTCCACTGCGCCGCCGCTGCCTGCACCAGCATGATCCGCGCCGCGGCGCCGCCACGCCGGACATAATCCTGGCTCTGGCGGATGCCCTGGCTGCCGGCGGTGAGGAAATTCCCCCAGGCGCGGTTGCGCGCCAGGCTCTGGCCCGGCGTGACGTATTGCGTCTCGATCTTCGCCCAGTCGCAGTGCAGTTCCTCGGCGATCATCTGGCACAGGCCGGTGCGGGTGCCCTGGCCCATCTCGGTGCGCGCCATCCGCAGCACCACGCGGTCATCGGGGTGGATCACCACCCAGGCATTGACCTCGGGTGTGGCGGCCGGTGCCGAGGCCTGCGCCAGCACGCCCTTCGGCGCGACATGGAAGCCGAGGACGAATGCCCCCGCACCCGCCAGCACGGCGCGGCGGGACGGGCGGATCGTGTTGATGGCGTTCATCGTCGTGCCTCCCTCAGCCCGTCGTGCCGCCGCGCACGGCGGCGTGGATGCCGGCGCGCACGCGGTTGTAGGTGCCGCAGCGGCAGATGTTGGTCATCGCCTGGTCGATATCGGCATCTGTCGGGCGGGGCTTCTCGGCCAGCAGCGCGGCGGCGGCCATGATCATGCCGGACTGGCAGAAGCCGCATTGCGGCACGTCCAGCGCACGCCACGCCACCTGGATCGGGTGGTTGCCGTCGGGCGAGAGCCCTTCGATGGTGACGATGCGCTGCGTCTCCTGGAAGGCCGAGACCGGCATGGAGCAGGACCGGATCGGCTGCCCGTCCACATGCACCGTGCAGGCGCCGCAGGCCGCGACGCCGCAGCCGTATTTCGTGCCGGTCAGCCCGACATGGTCGCGGATGGCCCAGAGCAGCGGGGTGTCCGGGTCGACCGCGACCTCCAGTACCCGCCCATTGACGTTGAGCTTCGCCATTGCCTGTGCCCCTCTGCTGACCGTGCGCGTAACATGCCATATCCGCGCGACGCGCGTGCAGCCGAGATGGGCGCTTCAACCCGAGTTTACAGGCCCGCCCGCATCCGCCCGGGATTGAGGATGCCCGCCGGGTCGAGCGCCGCCTTCACGCGCGCGCCGATCGCCGCCAGCGGGGCCGGTTCGGCGGGCAGCACGGCGACGGCCAGGCGCAGCGCCTCGGGCGCGCGGAACAGTGTGCAAGTGCCGCCGGTCGCGCCCGCCGCGGCCGCCAGCGCATCATGCGTCGCAGCATCGGCCGGCGCCGCCACCCAGGCCAGCCCACCGCCCCAGTCGAGCAGCGCCCGCCCGCCCAGCGCCTGCGCGACGCGTGCCACCGCCGGCCCGGCGGAAGGTCGCACCGAGAGGCGCCACACCGCCTCCTGCGGCTGCGCGGCCAGCGGCGCCGCGTCGCGGATCTCGCGCCAGAAGGCGCGGCTCGCCTCCCCCTCGATGATGGAGGCATCGCCGAAACCCGCGAGATCATCCCGCAGCCGGCCAATCCGATACGCCACCGAGGCGGCGAAATCCTCCAGCCGCAAGGCGGCCAGGTCCGGCGTGCCGGGCAGCAGCGCCGCGCCGCTCACGCCAAAGGGGCTGCCGAGACCGGCCGACAGCGCGCGCACGCCGGCATCGAGGTCCGGCACGCGGAGCAGCAGGGTCGCGGTGGCCTCGGGTGCCGGCAGCACCTTGAGGGTGACCTCGGTCAGCACGCCGAGCGTGCCGTAGGACCCCGCCAGCAGCTTGCACAGATCAAGCCCGGTGACGTTCTTCAGCACGCGCCCGCCGGAGCGCAGCACCTCGCCCGCCCCGTTCACGAAGCGCACGCCCAGCACATGGTCGCGCATCGCACCCCAGGCGATGCGCCGCGGGCCCGAAAGGTTGGCCGCGACCGTCCCGCCCAGCGTGGCCGGATCGTCGCCGCCGAGCAGCGCGCGCAGGTCGGGTGGCTCGGCGATGAGGTGCTGGCCCCGTTCGGCCAGCGCCGCCTCGATCTCGGGGATCGGCGTGCCGGCGCGCGCCGACAGCACGAGCTCGGACGGGCGATAGAGCGTGATGCCCGACAGGTTGCGCACCGAGAGCGTGCGCGCCGCCTGGACCGGCCGCAGCACCCCGCGCTTCGTGCCATTGCCTTCGATCGCGAGCGGTTCGCGCGCCGCATGGGCGGCGGCGACGACCGCGGCGACCCCGGCTTCGTCGGCGGGTCCCAGCGCGTCGGTCATTCGGCCGCCATCGCCAGGGGCGCGCCGTCCAGCGGAAACACCTTGGACGGGTTCAGCAGCCATTGCGGGTCGAAGGCCGTCTTGAGCGCGCGCTGCTGGTCGAGCTCGCGCGCGGTGAACTGCACGCTCATCAGGTCGCGCTTCTCGACACCGACGCCATGCTCGCCGGTCAGGCAGCCGCCCACCTCCACGCAGAGCGTCAGGATGGCGGCGCCGAAGGCCTCGGCACGGCGGAAGCTGTCGGGGTCGTTGGCATCGAACATGATGAGCGGATGCAGGTTGCCGTCACCGGCGTGGAACACGTTCGCGACCTTGAGGTCGAATTGCGTACTCATCTCGCCGATGCGCTTCAGCACGAAGGGCAGTTCGGAGGTCGGGATGGTGCCGTCCATGCACAGGTAGTCCGGGCTGATGCGCCCCACCGCGCCGAAGGCGCCCTTGCGGCCCTTCCAGATCGCCAGCGACTGCTCCGCCGACTCGGCGACCTTCAGGCTGATCGGGTCGAAGCGCTCGCAGATCGCCTTGATGCGGTTCAGCAGGTCTTCCTGCTCGGCGGTGCTGCCCTCGACCTCGATGATCAGCATCGCCTCGGCATCGAGAGGGTAGCCTGCATGGGCGAAGGCCTCGCAGGCGTGGATGCAGGGCTTGTCCATGAACTCGAGCGCCACGGGGATGATGCCCGACCCGATGATGGCATCGACCGCGGCACCGGCGATCTCGGTGCCCTTGAAGGCGGCGAGCATGGCGCGCGCGCCCTCCGGCCCGCGCAGGATGCGCACGGTCACTTCCGTGACGATGCCGAGCTGGCCTTCGGACCCGGTGATCAGCCCGAGCCAGTCATAGCCGGCGGCATCGAGGTGCGCGCCGCCGATGTCGATCACCTCGCCTTCGATCGTGACGAACTTCAGGCCGAGCAGGTTGTTCGCGGTGACGCCGTATTTCAGGCAATGCGCGCCGCCCGAATTCATCATCACGTTGCCGCCGATCATGCAGGCCAACTGCGACGACGGGTCGGGCGCATAGAAAAAGCCATCGCCCTCGACGGCCTTGGTGATGCCGATATTGGTGACCCCCGCCTCCACCACGGCGAAGCGGTCATCGAGGTCGATATCGAGGATGCGGTTCATGCGCATCAGGCCGATGACCACGGCATCCGCGAGCGGCAGCGCGCCGCCGGACAGCGACGTCCCGGCGCCGCGCGGCACCACGCGCAGGCCGGTCTGGTGGCAATAGCGCAGCACGGCGGCAACCTGTTCCGTGGTGCGTGGCAGCACGACCGCGAGCGGCACCTGGCGGTACGCAGCCAGGCCGTCGGTCTCGTAGGGCTTCAGGCGGGTTTCGTCGCCGATCACGCCGTCGCCGGGCACCAGGGCGCTCAGCGCGGCAAGGATCTCCTCGCGGCGGGCGAGGATCTCGGGCTTCGGGGCGGGTTGCGCGATCACGGCGGGCTTCCTCGTTGCAGTCGGAAGATGCGCATGACGGGGCGCAGCGGCAAGCGGGAACGGCCGTTGCGCACGGGAGACGACCGGCGCAGCATCCGCCGGGGCGCCGCATCCGGCCCCCCCCCCGGAGGATCGAGCGATGCGACACTTCCTGCTGGCAACGGCGTTCGTGACCGGCCTCGCTGCGCCGGCCCTGGCGCAGCGCGCCGGGACCTACGGCGTGGAGGGGCAGAGCGCCGATGGGTCGCGCTACGAAGGAACCGCCACCCTCGCGCCACTGGGGCAAAACACCTGGCGCGTCACCTGGCGCGTCGGCAACGACACGGCGTCGGGCGTTGGCATCCTGATACCGCAGGGCCCGCTGCTGGTGGTCGGCTACACGATGGGCGGGCAGACCGGGGTCGCGGCCTATGCGGTGCAGGCCGATGGTCGGCTGCTGGGCACCTGGACCCAGGGCCAGGGCGGTGGCATCGGCACAGAGGTCATGCAGCCAGGCGGCGCGACGGGGAAATAGACCGACATCGGCACCCGGGAACGCGAAGGGGGGCCGAAGCCCCCCTCAAGGCAGTCGCGCGTGCGGCTGCCGACGCCTCAGCCCTGGCGGGCCTTCAGGCGCGGGTTCTTCTTGTTGATCACGTAGACACGACCACGCCGGCGCACCAGGACGCAGTTCTTGTCGCGGGTCTTGGCGGTCTTCAGGGAATTGCGGATCTTCATGGCCAACCTCTTGGAGGCGCGCTTCTAGGGGGGGGCGGCGGGCAAGTCAACCGTCCGCGGAGGGCGCGTCGCGCCAGGCCTGGCGGGGCGCGCACGGCAGCGCCATGGCCCTCGGTCGCGCGCGCCGGTATAGGGCGGCGGCGGCGTGGATGCCGGCGCCGAACCACGCCGCGCCCGAGGCCCCAAGGCCGCCCCCCCTGCTCCGAACCGGATGCGATGACCAGCGCCAGCGACTTCGAGATCTTCCTGTCGACCGTGCCCGGGCTGGAGCCCGTGCTGGCCGAGGAAGTGCGGTTGAAGGGCTTCAAGCGCCCGACGGTGACGTCTGGCGGGGTGGTCACGCGGGGGGGCTGGCCCGAGGTCTGGCGCGCCAACCTGTGGCTGCGCGGCGCGGGCAGCGTGCTGGCGCGCATCGCGGCCTTCCGCGTGGTGCACATGGCGCAGCTCGACACGCTGGCCCATCGTGTCCCCTGGACGGATGTCCTGCGTCGCAACGTGCCGTTCCGGGTCGAGGCGTCCTGCGCCGGATCGCGCCTGTACCATAGCGGCGCGGTGGCGCAGCGCGTCGCCACCGCCATCCGCGACGCGACCGGCGCGCCGGAATCGTCCGATGCCGCGGTGGTGGTGATGGCGCGCGTCGAGAAGGATCTCTGCACCCTCAGCATCGATACGTCGGGCGAACCGCTGCACAAGCGCGGCTACAAGCAGGCGGTGAACGCCGCCCCGCTGCGCGAGACCATGGCCGCACTGTTCCTGCGCCAATGCGGGTACGAGGGCACCGAGCCGATGCTCGACCCCATGTGCGGGTCCGGCACCTTCGTGATCGAGGCCGCCGAGATCGCCGCACGGCTCAATCCCGGCCGCGCCCGCGCCTTCGCCTTCGAACAGCTGGCGACCTTCGACGCCGAGGCCTGGGGCCGCATGCGCGCGGTCACGCGCGCGCCCGGACAGGACATCCTGTGCCACGGCCGCGACCGCGATGCGGGCGCGATCGCCATGAGCCAGGCCAATGCCGAACGCGCCGGCGTAGGCGCGAGCACAGAATTCAGGCAGGGCGCGATCAGCGCGCTGCAGCCGCCCGAGGGACCGCCCGGGCTGGTCATCATGAACCCGCCCTTCGGCGCGCGACTCGGCGAGGGCGCCAGACTGGAACCGCTGTATCGGACGCTCGGCCAGGTTCTGACGACACGCTTCGCCGGCTGGCGCGTGGGCCTGGTGGCGCAGGAGGCGAAGCTGGCGCACGCGACGGCCCTGCCCTTCCTCACGCCCGGGCCACCGGTGCCGCATGGCGGGCTGCGCGTGACGCTGTTCCGCACCGGGCCGCTGGGCTGACGGCGGCCGACGGGCGCCACGGCCCGCCCGCGGCAGATCGGCCGGCGCGCGCCCGTCACTCCGCGGCGGTGCGGCGCGCGGCGCTCTCCTCGGCCGCGATGCGCGCGAAGCCGTCGCGCGTCTGCGGCAGCTTGCGGCCCAGGATCTGTTCCGCCACCTGCGTCCGCAGCACCTGCGCCGTGCCGCCGGCGATGGCGAACATCCTTGCGTCGCGCACGTAGCGTTCCATCGGGTTGTCGCGCGAATACCCCGCCGCGCCCCAGACCTGCAGCGCCTGGTTGGTCACGCGGATCGCCATGTCGGCCGCCATCACCTTGGCCTGCGCCGCCGCCAGCCGGTCCGGGAAGCCGTTCGGCCCGGCCGAGCGTGCCGCGCGCCAGACCAGCGCGCGCGAGGCCTCGAGCTCGATCGACATGTCCGCCAGCATCCAGGCGAGGCCCTGGAACTCGGCGATCGGCCGGCCGAACTGCCGGCGCGCCTGGGCACGGTCCAGCGCGTGGTCATAGGCACCCGCCGCCAGGCCAAGCGCCACCGTCGCCGCGCCCACGCGCTGGCCGTTATAGGCGTCCATCAGCCGCCCGAAGCCGCGCGCCCAGCCGCCGGGCGGGCGCAACACCATGGCATCCGGCACCACCAGGCCGCGCATGGCGATATTGGCCTCCGGCATGCCGCGCAGGCCCATGGACGGGATGCGCTCGGCGGTCATGCCATCGGGCATGCCCTCCCCGGTGCGGGCCACGATGAAGCCGCCGATGCCCTTCTCCTCGCCGCCCTCGAAGGCGCGCGCGAAGACCAGATGCAGGCGGGAGACGCCGCCGCCGGTGATCCAGGTCTTGTCGCCCTCGATCACCCAGTCGTCGCCGTGGCGCACGGCGCGGGTGCGCATGTCGGTGGCGGCGGAGCCGGCCTCAGGCTCGGTGATCAGGATGGCGGGCTTGTCGCCGGCCAGCACCAGTTCGGCCGCGATGCGCTTCTGGGCCGGCGTGCCATAGGCCATGATGGCGCCGACCGCGCCCATGTTCGCTTCCACCGCGATCCGCCCGCACACGGCGCAGGCCTTGGCGAATTCCTCGATCACCAGCACCGCGTCGAAATAGGACAGGCCGGGCCCGCCCCATTCGCGCGGGATGGTCAGGCCCATGAAGCCGGCCTCGGTCATGCGCGCGACCATCGGCCAGGGGTATTGCTCGGCGCGGTCGGTGGCGGCGGCCTGGTCGGCGGCCGCGCGGGCGAGCTCGCGGGCCCGGTCGCGCAGCCGGGCCTCGGCGTCGGTCAATCCATCCATGGTGTCAGCCTCCCCGAATGCGACGTTCGATGGCCTCGGCCGCGGCGCGGTCGAGCCGCAGCGCCTTGGCGAAGCCATCCAGCCAGGCGCGTTCCGCCCCTTCGACCGAGGCGGCACCGGCCACCGCGGCGGCATAGACCTGCGCGGCCAGCATCGGATCCTGCGCCTCGCGCGCCAGCGCCTCGGGGGCAACCGTGCGGTCGAATTCCGCCAGCACGGCGTCGCGCGCCGCCTGGCCCAGACCGGCGGCATCCAGCTGGTCGGCGATGCGCCCGCGCTCGTCGGAATCGACATGGCCATCCGCCTTGGCCGCGGCGATCATGGCGCGAAGCATCAGCAGGCCCTCGCGATCCTCGGCCGAGATCGGCGGCGGCGCGGGCATGCCGGGCACCGGCGCCCAGGTGTCGCCCGGCGCCGGCTTGCCGGAGGCCGCGCCGCCCCAGGGATCGCGCCCCGCAACGGGCACGCTGCCGCGGGCGGATTTCGTGCCCCCCGGCAGCGCCGCCGGCTTGCCCGGGGCGTTCGCGGGTCGTGATTTCGCGGGCATGGGCGGCGGCGGCGGCGAGGGTGCGGGCTGCTGCTGGGACTTGGACATCGCCTCGATCGCGACACCGGCCAGCATCGCCAGGGCACGGCCAAGATCCTGCCCGCCCCGCGCCGCCGGCCGCCGGCGCGTCCCACGGGCTGGCCCGCCGCCGCCCAGGACCGCGCCCAGCACACCGCCAAGGTCGAACTGCGCCATCCGCCGGCTCCCTCCGCACGACCGCGTTGCTACAGGTCAGCGAGCGCCGCGGCAATGGAAGGGGCCAGGGCGTGGAACTCCGCCGCACGCGGGCTGCGCGCGCGCCAGGCCAGCCCGATCCGCCGCGCGGCGCCGCCGGCCAGCGGCCGCACCGCGACCTCGGCGCCCATTGCGACGCCGCCGGCGAGGGCAAGGCGCGGCAGGATGGTCACGCCCAGGCCGCCGGCCGCCATCTGCACCAGCGTGTGCAGGGACGTGGCGCCGAATTCCTCCGACAGCGGCGCCGCCGGCAGTCCGCAGGCGGCCAGCGCCTGGTCACGCAGGCAATGGCCCTGTTCCAGCAGCAGCAGCCTCTCGCCGGCGAGCGCCGCCGGCGCGATCGCGTCGCCCTGCGCCAGGCGATGGCCCGGGGCGCAGGCGATCGACAGCGGGTCCTCGCCGATGCTCAGGGTCTCGGCGTCGCCGCAATCGCTCGGCAGTGTGACCAGCAGCAGGTCGAGCCGCCCGGTCTCCAGGCCACTCCGCAAGGCGTCGGTCAGGTCCTCCCGCAGCCACAGATGCAGGCGGGGATAGGCCGCGCGCAGGCGTGGCATCAGCCGCGGCAGCAGGAACGGCGCAATGGTCGGGATGATGCCAAGCCGCAACGAACCGGTCAGCGGCTCCCGCGCGGCATCGACCGTCTCCACGAAGGCGGTCAGCGAGGCGAGCGCCATCCGGGCACGCCCGACCAGGTCGCGCCCAAGCGGCGTGAAGACCGGTCGCTTGCCACCCGTTCGCTCCAGCAGTGGCGCATCGATCTGGCGCTCGAGCGCCAGGATGCCCGAGGAAAGGGTCGACTGGGTCACCGCGCACGCCGCCGCGGCACGGCCGAAATGGCTGTGTTCGGCAAGCGCGACCAGGTAGCGCAACTGCTGGGGACTCGGCAGGGGAATCATGGGCGCGCAAGACTACGCCGAACCGGGGGGGCGCCATGCAGCGGAACGCATCGCCGCCATGCGCGCGGCGGGCAGCCGCGTGGCGCCCCGCCTATGCCGCGTCGGCGCCCTCGCCGGCGGCCAGGCTGCCCAGGGCCTCGCGGTCGGTGAGTTCGATGCCGGAATGCCCGTGCAGTCGGATCCAGCCACGCTTGCGGAAGGCGGAAACGGCGCGGCTGACCGTCTCGAGCGTGAGGCCGAGGAATTCGCCGATATCGGCGCGTGTCGCCGGCAGGTCGAAGACCGGGCCGGCCTGGCCCCGGCGTTGCTGTGCCTCGACCAGCGAGACCAGGAAGGCGGCCACGCGTTCCTCGGCGCTGAAGCGGCCGAGCGCGAGGATGTGGTCCTGGCTGGTCGAGAGTTCCTTCACGCAAAGGTCGAGGAAGCGCCGTTCCATCACCGGGTAGCGCCGGAACATCTTCTCGAGCCGCCGCCGGTCCAGCCGGCAGACAGTGCCGCGGGTCAGCATCTCGGCGCCGAAGGCGTGCTCCTCCTCGGGCGTGAAGCCCAGGATGTCGCCGGCGAAGCGGAAGCCGATCACCGCCTGGCGGCCATCGGGCAGCACGCGGGTCAGCCGCGCCATCCCTTCCGTCAGCGTATAGACATGCCGAGCCGAATCGCCCTGGCGGAAGATGGCGTCGCGCTGTTCGAAGTCGATGCGTTCGCTTTCGCCCGACATGTCGTCGAGCGCCGCCGCATCGAGTGGTGCACACAGGCCCATCGAGCGGGAACCGCACTTCGCGCAGACATTGGCGTCGGCACCGAGGCCGTCCATCAGGGCGCGCGCGGCGTCAAGCGGATGCATGTTACGCCTTCACCTGCGATTGCAGCCGGTTCGGCCGCGGTCTCCCTCCGGCCCTTCGAGCCAGCTTGGTCAGTGTCGACGCATGCTTGCGCTGGATCAAGAAGAAACCGGGCCCGACGGCTACGCCCACGGCGCATGGCAGGCTGGCTGGCAGCGCGCGGGCCGTTCGGCGGCAGGGTATTCGTGATGCAGGCGCAGACGTTGGCGATGCAGGCGCGCGCCGGGCGGCGGGCGGCGCAGGGCACGGCGCACGGCTGCCCCGGGATGCTGCCGCGGCCGGTCGGCGCGTGCCTGCCGGGCAGTTCCGGCCCGCCGGCGCCTCGACCGCGTCGAAGCCGACCGCCCCGACCGGTACAAGGCGCGCGCGGCACCGCAGCTGGAGTTCCACGGCACGCCCCATGGGACCGCCCGCGGGACGCACACAGGCGCAGGCCGCGCCGCACGCCGGAGGAACCGCGCGGCGGCGCACCGTCAGTTCGCCGTGGCCCCGGAAGCGCGGATGATCGGGATCCAGATGCCGAATTGCTCATCCCAGAAGCGCTCAAGCTCGGCGGCGCCGGCGCCGATCGGGTCGACGCCGAGGTCGACCAGGCGGGACCGCGTCGCCGGCGCGGCAACGGCGTTGCGCAGGGCGCGTTCCAGTCGCGCGACGATCGGTGCCGGCGTGCCCGTCGCAACGAACACCGCGTGCCAGTTGTACGTCTCGTAGCCCGGCAGGCCGGCCTGCTCGGCGGTAGGCACATCGGGCAGGGCGGCGGAGCGGGTGCGCGTGGCCATCGCCAGCGCCCGCACGCGCCCTTCGCGCACCAAAGCGACATAGGGCGGCAGCGTATCGACCATGACGTCCACCGTGCCGGCCATCAGGTCCGCCAGCGCCGGCCCCGAGCCGCGATAGGGCACGTGGACCATCTCTGCGCCGATGATGTTCGCGAGCATCTGCCCCGACAGGTGGACGATGGTGCCCGGGCCGGAGCTGGCATAGGTGATCCGCCCCGGATTGGCGCGCACCAGCGCCACCAGCTCCTGCAAGGTCTGCGCGCGCACGCGCGGGTTCACCACGATGATGTTCGGCACCGTGCCGACCAGCCCCACCGGGGCGAAGGCGCGCCGCAGGTCGAAGGGCATGGTGGCGTAGAGCCCGGCATTCATCACGCCGGAGGAGAGCGTGTGCAGCACGATGGTGTAGCCATCGGCCGGCGCCTGCAGCACGGCCTGCGACCCGATGACGCCGCCGCTGCCGCCGCGGTTCTCGACCACCACCGCCTGGCCGAGATCCTCGCCCATGCCTTGCGCCATGATGCGCCCGACCACGTCCGCGGCGCCGCCGGGAGCAAACGGGATGACCATGCGGATCGGCCGGTCGGGATAGGCCGGCTGCGCCTGTGCCGCGACTGTGGCGACCAGCAGGGCCAGGCCGGCGATCAGGCTGCGCATCGTGTTCCCCCGTGTGACGTCTGCGCGGCACCATGACCGAGCCCGGCGCCGCGCACCAGGAGCCGCGCCGCCAGGACATGGCGCGGCCCGCACGCCGCCGCACAGCGACGCCGGCGCCGGCGCCGGCCCCGTGACGCCGGCGCTGGTCGGCCTACATTCGCCCCATGTCCGATACCGCGATTCTCTGGTTCCGCCAGGATCTCCGCCTGACCGACCATCCCGCCCTCGATGCCGTGGCGCAGCGGCGCATCCTGCCGGTCTACATCCTGGAGGACGGCCCGTGGGCGCCCGGCGGCGCCGCGCGCTGGTGGCTGCACCACAGCCTGGCGGCGCTGGGGCAGGATCTCGCGCAGCTCGGCGCCCCGCTGGTGGTGCTGCGCGGCGACCCGCGGCGGCTGATCCCTGACCTCGCCACGCGCGTCGCGGCAACCGAGGTCCATGCCGGACGACGGACCGAGCCCGCGGGCCGCCGCTGCGATGCCGAGACCCATGCCGCGCTGGAGGTGATCGGCGCCCGGCTGGTGCTGCACCGCACCGCGCTGCTGCATGAACCGCACCAGGTGCGCACCGGGGCCGGCGCGCCGTATGGCGTCTACACGCCGTTCTCGCGCAATGTCTTCGCGTCGCTCGAGGGGCTGCCGCCGCCGCTCCCGACGCCAGGCCGGCTGGTCGCGGTGCCAGGCGCGCCGGTGGGGCTCGGCCTCGATGCCCTGGACCTGCTGCCGCAGCCGCCGGTGCCCGACTGGGCCGCCGGCTTTGGCGACCATTGGCAGCCCGGGGAGGCCGGTGCGGCGGCGCGCCTTGCCGCGTTCCTCGACCACGGGCTGGCGGCGTATGGCGACCGCCGCAACGACCCCGGCGCGCCGTGGGGCACCTCCGGCCTGTCGCCGCACCTCCACCTGGGGGAGGTCTCGCCGCGCCAGGTCTGGCACGCGGCGAAGGCCAAGGGCGGGAAGGGCCTGGAGACCTTCCAGAAGGAGATGCTCTGGCGCGAATTCTCCCACCACCTGCTGTGGCATCGCCCGGAAATGCCCGAGGCCCCGCTGCGCGCCGATTTCGCCGCCTTCCCCTGGCGCCCGGATGCGTCGGTGCTGCGGGCGTGGCAGCGCGGCCGCACCGGCTACCCGATCGTCGATGCCGGGATGCGCCAGCTCTGGCAGACCGGATGGATGCACAACCGGGTGCGGATGATCACCGCATCCTTCCTGGTGAAGCACCTGCTGCAACCCTGGCAGGACGGCGAGGCCTGGTTCTGGGACACGCTGGTCGATGCCGACCTCGCGGCCAATGCGGCATCCTGGCAGTGGGTGGCGGGCTGCGGGGCCGATGCGGCGCCGTATTTCCGCATCTTCAATCCCGTGCTGCAGGGCGAGAAGTTCGATCCGTCCGGCCGCTATGTGCGGCGCTGGTGCCCGGAGCTGGCGGCGCTGCCCGACCGCTGGATCCATCGTGTCCATGAAGCGCCCGATGTCGTGCTGCGCGGCGCCGGCATCACGCTCGGGCGACAGTATCCGGCGCCGCTGGTGGACCTCGCCGCGGGCCGCGCGCGCGCCCTCGCGGCCTTTGCCGCCATCAAGGGCGACGCGGCGGCGTGAGCCCGACGCTGGAGACTCTCCGCGCCGCCGGTTTCCGCGGCCTGCGCGTGGTGGGCGACGTGCACGGCGATGCGCGCGGCTTCGATGCCGCGATCGCCGGCGCCGAGGCGGCGGGGCTTTTCGTCGTGCAGCTCGGCGACCTCACCGACCACGGGCCGGACAATCCGGGCGTGCTGCGCGCGGTCTTTGCGTTGATCGATGCCGGTCGCGGCCTGTTCCTGCTGGGCAACCACGACCACAAGCTGCGGCGCGCGCTGATCGGCGACGCGGTGCGTGTCGAGAAGGCGGGGCTTGGCCGCACGCTGGAACAGCTCGCCGCTGCGCCGGATGGCACGGCGGTTTCGGCGCGCGCGGTCACTGAGATCGGGGGCGCCCCGGCGTGGCTGCGGATCGGCCGCTGGTTCTTCGTCCATGCCGCCTTCCACGACGCCATGCTGCAGCACGCGCCGCCGCCCGATGCCGGGACCGCACGCCCGGAGGGCCTGGTCGGGCGCGCCATCTTCGGCCAGGTCACGGGCAGGGTCGGGCCCGATGGCTTTCCGATCCGCCTGGTCGGATGGGTGGATCGCATCCCGGCCGGGCTGACAGTGCTGGTCGGGCACGACAACCGATCGCGCGACGGACGCCCGCTGACCATGGCGAATGCGCGCGGCGGCCGCGCGGTCTTCCTCGACACCGGCGCCGGCAAGGGCGGCGCGCTGGCGTGGCTCGACCTGCCCTTCGACCAGCCCGATGCCGATGGGTGGCAGGCCGACGCGGTGACGGCCACGCAGCCATGAGCAAGCCGTGCCTGGCCTGACGCCTCAGCCCCAGATCTTCGCGTTGCCCAACTGCTCCGCGATGCGCTCGGCAGCGACGGCGAGCAGCGCCTCGCCCTTCGCGGCACTCGCCGCCCGCGCATCGCCGACCACGCCGGAGGGCGTGACGTCCTGGAAGGACCATCGGCGGAACAGGGCGGCGGGCACGCCTTCCGGGCGGGTGGAATGCGGGCCGTGCGCCTCGGCCAGGCGATCCGCGCGCAGCGCCTCGGGCATCAGGGCCATCATCATCGAGGTTTCGGCCTCGCAGGCGTGCTGCACGGTGGATTGGCGTTCCAGGATCGGCGCGAAGGCGTCGCCGGCCAGGTGCCAATAGGTGCCCGCGCCGATCGCGATGCCGAACTCGTTGCTGCATTCGACGCCGACCACCGCCACCGCCTCGGCATTGCCGCCATGGCCGTTCAGCAGCATCACGCGCTTGAAGCCGGCGCGCATGGCGGATCGCACCACGCCGCGCAGCACGGCCTTGAAGGCGTCGAAGTCCAGCGTGACGGTGCCGCCGAAGGGAACGTGGTGCTCCGCCAGGCCGGTCCAGACGCAGGGCGTCACCACGACAGGCCGGCCGGCTTCCAGCATGCGTCGCGCGACGCGGTGCGCGACCGCGGTGGCGCAGACGATGTCGACGCCGGTCGCGAGGTGTGGCCCGTGCTGTTCCAGCGACGCGACCGGGATGATCACCAGGGCATCATCGGCCGCGCGGGCATTGAGCTCCGCGGCGGTCAGCTTCATCCACTCGATCTCGGTCGTCCGGGGCATGGGATCCTCCGCTGCGTCCATGGAGGGCGGAAGATGCGGCGCGCGCGCTCAGGCGTCGAGGGTGGCGAGGAAGCGCGCCGCGTCCGATCGCATCGCCGCGACCTTCTTCGGGTCCATCTTCGCCAATGTCCGCAGCGGCATCGCCATGCGCGGGTTCTTCGCGAAGCGGTCGGCGTGCCGGGCCATGAAGTCCCAGTACAGGAAATTGAACGGACAGGCGCGCGGTCCCGTCGCCTGCTTCACGTCGTGCGCGCAGCCGCCGCAATAATCCGACATCCGGTTGATGTACGCGCCGGACGCCGCATAGGGCTTGGACGCCATCACCCCGCCATCGGCATGGATCGCCATGCCCTGCGTGTTGGGCAGTTCCACCCAGTCGAAGGCATCGGCATAGACGGCGAGGTACCAGGCATTGACCTCGGCCGGATCGAGGCCGGCCAGCAGCGCGAAGTTGCCGGTCACCATCAGGCGCTGGATGTGGTGCGCATAGGCGAGGTCGCGGGTCTGCGCGACGGTCTGTTCCACGCAGCGCATGGTCGTCGGCGCGCCCCAGTAGAAGCCAGGCAGCGGGCGATGGGCGTCGAGCGCATTGCCCTGCGCGTAGCCGGGCATGAGGTGCCAGTAGATGCCGCGCACATACTCCCGCCAGCCCAGGATCTGGCGGATGAACCCCTCGGCGGCGTTGAGCGGGGCGCGGCCCTCCTGCCAGGCGCGTTCCGCCGCGCGGCAGGCGTCCATCGGATCGAGCAGGCCGATGTTCAGGCTGGTCGAGACCAGCGCGTGGAACATGGTGGGTTGCCCCGCCGCCATGGCGTCCTGGTAGTCGCCGAACAGCGGCAGGCGATCGGCGATGAAGGCGTCCAGCGCCGCCGTCGCGTCGCGCGCCGTGACCGGCCAGGCGAAGCCGTCCACGTCGCCGAAATGGGAACCGAAGCGGGTGGCGACCAGTGCCATCACCTCCCGCGTGAGCGCATCGGGGGCGAACCGGCGCGGCGGTGGCGGCGTCACGCCCTTGGGAAGCGCCGCGCGGTTCTCGGCATCGAAATTCCATTGGCCACCGGCCGGCTCGTCGCCCTCCATCAGCAGGCCGGTCGCGCGGCGCACCTCGCGGTAGAAGAATTCCATGCGGTACTGCTTGCGCCCATCGGCCCAGGCGCGGAAGCGCGGCAGCGAGCAGAGGAAGCGGTCATCCTCGCGGATCTCGACCGGCACGCCGGTGGCGGCTTCCCAGCCCCGCATGTCCGCCAGCACGCGCCATTCGCCGGGATGGGTCGCGACGATGCGCGCCGGGCGGTGCCGCGCGACGGCGCGCGTGACCTCGCCCGCCAAGCTGTGCGTGTTCGCCGGATCATCCAGCCGGACATGGTCGACCCGCACGCCGCGCGCCGCCAGGGCCCGCGTGAAATGCCGCATCGCGGACAGCACCAGCACAATCTTCTGCGGATGATGCGGGACATAGGTGCATTCGCCCTGCACCTCCATCATCAGCACCGTGTCGGTCGCGGGATCGAGGCCATCGAGCGCGGAGAGCCCACGGGAGCACTGGTCGCCCAGCACCACCCGCAGCGTGCCGCCGGTCATCCCGCCGCTCATCCTGCTTCGTAGGCGATGTCGGTGCCGTCCTCGCCGCGCGCGGCGAAGCCGACCCAGCGGCCGCCGGCATCGAAGGTGACGGTCGCGGTGACGTCGCCGGCACAGGCGAATTCGCTGCCGCCGCCAGGGAGCCGCCGCGCCTGCCAGGCAAGCGTCATCGCCCGGCCGGTGGTGGTGCCGAACAGCGGCACGCGCCCGCCCATCCGCGCCATCAGCCACCAGGACAGCGGCGCGGCGTCGGCGGCCAGGCGCTGCGGCCCCTCGGTGCCGTCCAGCACCACGGCGCCGCGCACCGCCTCGCCGCGCACCTCGACGATGCGGCCGTTGCGATTGAGGCGCGACGCCACGCTGCGGAAGCGATCGCCCAACGTGACTTCCTCGTAGCGGTGCTCGTAGCGATACACGACCACCCCGAGCACGCGCGGTGTGATCACGAGGTCCGAGGTCGCGACGATCTCAGGCCCGCGACGCGCAAAGCGCACCACATGCGTGCCCACCACGGTGCCGCGCCGCTTCACCCGGAAGGCGTAGTCGCCATCCGCCGCCGCGGCGGGCAGTGCCAGCGCGCCGGGCAACAGCAGGGCGGCGCGGCGGTGCATCAGCCCCGCGTCCGCACCGTCGACCGGCCGCCATCCACCGCCATGACCTGGCCGGTGATCCAGCCAGCGGCATCCGACAGCAGGAAATCGGCGAGCGCCGCGGCGTCCTCGCCCTCGCCCAGTCGCGCCAGGGGGTGCTGCTTCGCGATTGCCTCGGCCATCTGCGGATTCCCGACCAGCGGCGCCGACATGGCGCTGCGCATGAGCGAAGGGGCGATGCAGTTGACCCGCACCGGCGCCAGTTCGGCGGCGAGCGCCACCGTCAGCCCCTCGACCGCCCCCTTGGCGGCGGCGATGGCCGCATGGTTCGGGAAACCGGCGCGCGCGGCAATGGTCGAAAAAAGGACCACCGACCCCTTCGCCGAAACGAGCGCCTCCTGCGCTGCCTGGACAGCCATCGCCGCGCCCAGGGCGTTGAGCCGGAAAGCGTCTAGGAAATCAGCCTCGGTCAGGCGCTTCAGCGGCTTCAGCGCGATCGACCCGGCGCAGTAGGCAAGCCCCGCGATCGCTGGCCCCGCTGCGGCAATGGCCGCTCGCAGGGCGGCCGGATCGGTCGCATCGGCGGGCACCGCGAGGCTCCCCGGCAGGTCCGCCGCCAGCGCCGCGAGCCGCACGGGGTCCCGCGCCACCAGAACCAGCCCCACGCCGCGCGCGGCGCAGCGTCGCGCCAAGGCCGCGCCCACCGCGCCGGTGGCGCCAACCACCACGATTCGTCCCGACATGCTGCCTCCAGACCGTCATCACGGCCATCGCACATGGGGGTGCCGACCTGGACCGCGAGGGTCGGTCCAGGCCGCGACAGCCGGCGCGGTCCATGGCAGGATGCCTCGCGATGCGCCAACTCCTTCTTCTTCGCCATGCGAAATCATCCTGGGACGATCCTTCGCTCCCGGACCATGCGCGCCCGCTCAATGCGCGCGGGCGGCGCGCGGCGCAGGCCATGGCCGCGGCGATGCAGGATCTGGGGCTGGCGCCGGACGTGGTGCTGGTCTCCTCCGCACGGCGCACGTTGCAGACACTGGAAGCCCTCGCACCCTTCCCCGACAGCCCGATGGTCGAGCCGATGGACGACCTGTACCTCGCACCCTGGCCGCGGCTGATGGACATGCTGCGCCGGGCGCCGGAGACGGCGCGCAGCGTCATGCTGATCGGTCACAATCCGGGGTTGCAGGACCTGGCGCTGGCGCTGGTCGGTGCCGGCGGCATGACGGGCAGCGCCGCGGCGGCGGCGCGGCGCCTGGCCGAGGGCTTCCCCACCTGCGCCTTGGCCGAATTCGGAATCGCCACGCCCTGGCACGACCTGGCCGAAGGGGGCGGGCGCCTGGTGCGATTCGTCGCGCCCGCCGACCTGCCGGAAATGGCCGCCTGACCATGTCCGCTGCATCGACGGCAAACCGCCTGCCCATCGCCGAGCCCCCGGCCGACACCGCCCAACCGCCGCCCGCCGCGCCTGCCGAGGCGGCAGTGGAGGTCGTGGTCCTGGAGTTCGCGCTGACGCCGGAGGCGGCCGGCCGCCTGGCAAGGCTGCCGTTCGTGCAGGCGCACCGCGACGGCCGCGCGCGCAGCATGGCGGCCGAGACGATCTGGTCGGACACGGCAGACGGCGCGCTGTCGGCCGAGGGCTTGATCCTGGAGGCGCCACGCCGCGGCAAGCGCAGGTTGCGGCGCCTGGTGCCGCTGCCGCACTGCGTCTGGCATCCCGGCCAGCCTGCCGCGATCGAAGCCACCTTCGATACCGGCGAGGCGGTGCCGCAGGCCGAGGGCGCGCCTCTCGTCGCGGTCGCCGCCTTCACCGGCCGCCGCCAGTCCTTTGCCCTGGCCCTGCCCGCCGGCACCGCGATGGTCGAGATGCTGAGCGGCCGGCTGCGCAGCGTGGCGGCCGAGCAGGCGGTCGCGCGCCTGTGCCTGTCCGGCCCGTTGTCGGCGGTCATTGCCGCAGCGACCGGAATCGCCGAACACCTGCCGATGACGCCGCCGCTCGTGACCCTGGCTGAGGAAGCCCGGGCGATGGCGGCCGGGACGTCGGCGCGGCCGCATCGGCTGGGACCGCCCGACACCGCGGCGGCGACGACCGTCGAGGACGCCTTCCTGCGTGCCGTCGGACACCTGCTGGAAGTCCTGCACCAACAAGGCGCGCGCATCCGTCACGCCGCCGGTCCCGAGCCGGTGCACCAGAGCCGTGTGGCGCTCCGCCGCCTGCGTTCGGTGCTGCGCGTATTCCGCAACGCCACGGACGCGCCGGAACTGCGAAGCCTGGACGCGCGCCTGCGGGAGGTGGTCGGCATCCTGGGCCCGGCGCGTGACTGGGATGTGTTCCTGGCCGGGATCGGGCGGCACGTCGGGACGGCCTTCGCCGGGGACACGCGCGTCGCGGCGCTGTTGCGCGCTGCCGAGGCGCGGCGGAGCGCGGCCTATGATGCGGCCATCGCGATGATCGGCGGGCCGGGCTGGCGGCTGCTGCTGATCGACGCGCTGGCGGTGCTGCTGGCGCGCCCCTGGCGCGATGCGGCATCGGCCGAGCAGTGCGACGCCCTGGACATGGCTGCCCGCAGCTTCGGACGTGTGGTGCTCGACCGTCGCTGGTCGCGGCTGCGCCGCGCCGGTGCCGCCTTCGAGACGCTGTCGGCTGAGCAACTGCATGAACTGAGATTGGACGGCAAGCGCCTGCGTTACGCCGCCGAGGTCTTCGCGCCGCTGTTCGACCAGCGGCGGGCACGGCGCTTCCTGCGTCGGGTCGGACGGCTCCAGGACGGCCTTGGCATCGCCAATGACGCAGCGGTGGCGCGGGGCCTGGCGCGGTCGCTGGCAGGCCCTGGCGCGGGCCGGAGCTGGGCCGTGGGCAGCGTCGAGGGCTGGTGCGAGGCCCGGGTCGCGGATCATCGCGATGACGCATTGGCGGCCTGGCGCCGTTTGAGCGGCAAGGATCGTTTTTGGACAGGCGATTAGACGCATTTCCTTAACCACCGCCCACGCTGCGGTCGCGGTGGCGTGTCGTTTTTCGACGCGTCCGGCGGTTGCAGGCCGTTGGCGGTCCGTTTAACGATCCGCGCGTGATCGAGAGACGTCGAATCTTCAAGGGTCGTAGAGCCCGCCCCCGCTTTCGCGGGGCGGCGCTGCTGCTATCGGCTGCGATCGCGGCGCCTGTCGTGCTTGGCGTTGCGCTGCCGTCGAACCTGTTCGGGTCGGCGCCCACCGACCGCAATTGGCGGGCCGATGCCAACGCCATTCGTATCGTCGATGGCGAGACGATCGGACTTGGCGAACGGATCGTGCGGCTGGACGGCGTGGCCGCACCGGCGCGCGGCGAAGCGTGCAGGGCGTCCTCCGGCGAGGCCTTTGATTGCGGCGGTGCCTCGGCCGCAGCGCTGACGCGCCTGGTCGCCGGGCGCCCCGTGGAGTGCCGGATCGTCGGCCAGGATGCGTTCGGGCGCGGCCTGGGCCAGTGCGACGCCGCCGGGGCGGATCTGAACCGTGCGCTGGTCGTCGGTGGCTACGCGATCGCCACCACAAGCGCCCTGCGAAACCAGGAGGCGGCGGCGCGGCGCACCGCGCAGGGCCTATGGGCGAATGGCGCGGGCGTGCCGCCGACCTGGCGGGCGCGCAACTGAGACCGGCGCCGCGGCGCCGAAGGCCCGCGTTTTCTTGCCCGTGGCACCCGACAAGCCGAACCTTTGCGCTGGCAATGCTGCGAAGGCTGCGGGCGCCGCGCGCTCCAACGTGACGGTTTGCCAAGCCGCCGGGCAGCGCCTTATCTTGCGGCGCACCAATTCCGGCCACGGCGGGAGGTTCCCCGCTCCCGGATGACCTGAGGAAATCCCCGCATGAGCAGCAAGGCCGCCGGCGCCATCACCGTCACGATGGAGGGCTCCAACAAAAGCGTCTCGCTGCCGCTGCTGGGCGGTACGCTCGGCCCGAAGGTGGCCGATATCCGCAAGCTGTACGGTGAGCTTGGCATCTTCACCTTCGATCCCGGCTACGGCGCCACCGCGTCCTGCGAGAGCACCATCACCTATATCGACGGCGACGAGGGCGTGCTGCTGTATCGCGGCTACCCGATCGAGCAGCTGGCCGAGAATTCGTCCTTCCTCGAGGTCTGCTACCTGCTGCTGAACGGCGACCTGCCGAACCCGGGCCAGTACGCCGAGTTCCACAAGGGCGTCACCTACCACACCATGCTGCACGAGCAGCTGCGCCGCTTCTTCGAGGGCTTCCGCCGCGACGCGCACCCGATGGCCGTGATGTGCGGTGTGGTCGGCGCGATGGCCGCCTTCTACCACGACAACCTCGACATCAATGACGAGCGGCAGCGCGAGATCGCGGCCTTCCGTCTGATCGCGAAGGTGCCGACCATCGCGGCCTGGGCCTACAAGTACTCGATCGGCCAGCCCTTCATGTATCCGCGCAACGACCTCGGCTACGCGGAGAACTTCCTTTACATGCTGAACGGCGTTCCGGCCGAGCCCTACGTCAACAACCCGATCCTCGCCCGCGCGATGGACCGCATCCTGATCCTGCATGCGGATCACGAGCAGAACGCCTCCACTTCCACGGTGCGCCTGGCAGGTTCGACAGGTGCCAACCCCTTCGCCTGCATCGCCGCCGGCATCGCCGCGCTGTGGGGCCCCGCGCATGGCGGCGCGAACGAGGCGGTGCTGAAGATGCTGGCCGAGATCGGCTCGCCGGAGAACATCCCGCAGTTCATCAGCGAGGTGAAGGACAAGAACTCCCACACGAAGCTCATGGGCTTCGGCCACCGGGTCTACAAGAACTTCGATCCGCGTGCGAAGATCATGAAGGAGACCTGCCACGAGGTGCTCGCCGAGCTCGGCATCAAGGACGAGCCGCTGCTCGACATGGCGATCGAGATGGAGCGGATCGCGCTGACCGACGACTACTTCATCAGCCGCAAGCTCTACCCGAACGTGGACTTCTATTCGGGCATCATCCTGAAGGCGATGGGCATCCCGACGTCGATGTTCACCGTACTGTTCGCGGTGGCGCGCACCGTGGGCTGGGTGAGCCAGTGGAAGGAACTGATCGAAGACCCGTCGCAGCGCATCGGGCGGCCGCGGCAGATCTACACTGGGCCGGCAGCGCGGGATTTCGTGCCGATGGGCAAGCGTTCCTGACGACGGAAAGGCCGGGGGAGAGACCGCCCCCGGGCCGCCTCGCTCTTCTGAAAGCGGTGGACTGAAGCAGCTTTCGTTCGCCTCGGCTCACGACACCGCATCGAAGACCTTGGTTCTGCGCCTAGCGTAGCCTTGCCCGATCGGACGGCGACAGCCGCTATCCACGCTTGTGGCAGGCGACCCAATGGCCCGACGTCGCTTCGCGAAAGTCGGGGGCCGCCACGTCGCACAGGCCCTTCTCGGCGATCGGGCAGCGGGTGTGGAAATGGCAGCCCGAAGGCGGGTTCATCGGGCTCGGGATGTCGCCCTGCAGCCTGATGCGCTCGCGCTTCAGGGTCGGGTCGGGGATCGGCACCGCGGAGAGCAATGCCTCCGTATAGGGGTGCAGCGGTTGGGCATAGAGATCGCGCGACGGCGCGACCTCGACGATCCGCCCGAGATACATCACTGCCACCCGGTCGCTGATGTGCTCCACCACCGACAAATCATGCGCAATGAACAGGTAGGACAGGCCGAACTTTTCCTGCAGGTCTTCCAGCAGGTTGATCACCTGCGCCTGGATCGAGACATCCAGCGCGCTGACCGGCTCGTCACAGATGATCAGCTTGGGCGATACCGCGAGCGCGCGCGCGATGCCGATGCGCTGGCGCTGGCCGCCGGAGAATTCATGCGGGAAGCGGGACATGTGGTCGGGGCGCAGGCCGACGGTTTCCAGCAGTTCCGCGACCTTCGCCTCGCGCTCGCGCCGCGTCTTCGCCAGGCGGTGGATCTCAAGCGCCTCGCCAATGATCGACCCGACCGTCATGCGTGGGTTCAGCGAGGCGAAGGGGTCCTGGAAGATGATCTGCATGTCGCGGCGGATCGCGGCGAGTTCATTGCCGGTCAGCGCGCACACGTCGCGCCCTTCGAAGCGCACCTCGCCCGAGGTGGGCTCGATCAGCCGCAGGATGCAGCGGCCTGTGGTGGACTTGCCGCAGCCGGATTCGCCCACCAGGCCGAGCGTCTCGCCCGAAGCCAGGTCGAAGCCCACGCCATCCACCGCATGGACCTGGTCCACCACGCGGCGCAGGACCCCGCCGCGCACCGGGAAGCGCTTCACCAGGTTGCGGACCGATAGCAGCGGCTGCGCCATGGCGGTGTCCTTCGCGGCGCTCACAGGATGCAGGCCACCTTGTGGCCCGGCGCGACCTCCCGCAGCGGCGGTTCGGCCGCCATGCAGGCGTCGGTGGCATGGCGGCAGCGCGCGGCGAAGCGGCAGCCGGGCGGTGGGTTGAGCAGCTGCGGCACGGTGCCTGGAATGGCTTCGAGCCGGCGGTGTTCCGTGGCCGCGAGGTCGAGGCGCGGAATCGAGCGGATCAGGCCCTGCGTATAGGGGTGGCGCGGGGTCCCGAACAACGCGCGCACCGGCGCTTCCTCGACCACCTTGCCGGCGTACATCACCACGACGCGCTGCGCGACTTCCGCCACCACGCCCATGGCATGGGTGATCAGCATCACCGCCATGCCGAGCCGATCCTTCATCTCGGCCAGCAGATCGAGGATCTGCGCCTGGATGGTGACATCGAGCGCGGTGGTCGGCTCATCCGCGATGAGCAACTGCGGATTGCAGGACAGCGCCATGGCGATCATCACGCGCTGGCGCATCCCGCCGGAGAACTGGTGCGGGTAGTCCGATGCCCGGCGCGCGGCGTTCGGGATGTTGACCAGCGCCAGCATTTCCTTCGCGCGGTCCAGGGCGGCGCGGCGCGACAGGCCCTCCTGGTAGCGCACGACCTCGGCGATCTGGTCGCCCACCGTGTAGACGGGGTTGAGCGAGGTCATCGGTTCCTGGAAGACGATGGCGATCTGCTTGGCGCGGATCGCGCGCATCTGCTCCGGTGGCAACGGCACCAGGTCGCGGCCCTGCCAAAGGATCTCACCCGCCACGATGCGGCCCGGCGGCATGGCGATGAGCTTCAGAACCGTCATCGCGGTCACGGTCTTGCCGCAGCCGGATTCACCCACCACGCAGACCGTTTCGCCGCGGTCGACCGAGATATCGACGCCGTCCACCGCCCGGACCATGCCGTCATCGGTGGCGAAGTGGACCTTGAGGCCGCGGATGGCAAGCAGCGGTTCGGTCACGAGGCGATCACCCGGCGCGGATCGAAGGCGTCGCGCAGCCCATCGCCGATGAAGTTGATGGACAACACGGTCAGGAAGATCATGGCGCCGGGAAAGAGCGCCCAGTGCGGTGCAAAATCCAGGTTGTCCTTCGCGTCGAACAGCAGCCGCCCCCAGGTCGGCACATCCGGCGGGAAGCCAAGCCCGAGGAAGGAGAGCGTCGATTCCGCGATGATCGCGGCCGCGATGTCGATGGTGGCGGCGACGATCACCGGGCCCAGCGCATTGGGCAGGATATGGCGCACGACCAGGCGCAGGCGCGATGCGCCCAGCGCGCGCGCGGCTTCCACGAATTCCTTCTCGCGCAGCGAGAAGAACTGTGCGCGCACCAGCCGCGCCACCTGCATCCAGTTGAAGCCGCCGATGATGATGACGATCAGGATGAAGACGCCGAGCTCCTGCCCGACCACCTGCGTCAGGCCTTCGCGGAACAGGTAGATGATCAGCAGCAGCAGCGGCAGCTGGGGCAGCGACAGGAACAGGTCGGTCAGCCACATCAGCCCGGCATCGATGCGCCCGCCCGCCATGCCGGCCACTGCGCCGACCAGCACGCCCACGAAGATCGCCACCATCATCGCCGCGAAGCCGACCGCCAGCGAGATCCGCCCGCCATAGAGCACGCGCGCCAGGATGTCCTGGCCCAGGTCGTCGGTCCCCATCGGATGCGCCCAGGACGGGCCCTGCAGGCGCGCGGTGAAGTCGATCTCGTCGATCGGCACCTGCCACGCGAAGGGTCCGACCAGCACGGCCAGGACGAGCACGGAAAGGATGACAAGGCTGACGACCGCCAGCCGATGCTTTCGGAAGCGCCGCCAGGCTTCCCGCCATGGCCCGACGCGCGGCGCCGCGGCGCCGGTGCTAGCGGTAGCTGATGCGGGGATCGAGCCAGCCATACACCAGGTCCGCGATCAGGTTGAAAAGGACAACGAGGCAGGAGAGCACGAAGGTGACCGCCATGATGACCGGCGTGTCGTTGGCCAGGATGGCGGTGATCAGCAGCGACCCGATGCCCGGGATGCGGAAGATCTGCTCGGTCACGATGGCGCCGCCGAAAACGATAGGCATCTGCAGCGCGACCAGCGTGACCACCGGAATCATCGCATTGCGCACCACATGCTTGAGCGTGACGGTGCGCTCCGGCAGGCCCTTCGAGCGGGCTGTCGTCACGTGGTCGAGGCGAATGACGTCGAGCACCGCCGATCGCACGAAGCGCACGAGTGCGGCGCCCTGGAACAGGCCGAGCACCAGCACAGGCATGATCGACTGGCGGATGTGCTCCCACCACCAGCGCCAGCCGGTAGCGTCGATCTGCGCGCGATAGACGAAGGGCAGCCAGTCCAGCGTGATCGAGAACAGCAGGATCAGCAGCAGTCCGGTGAAGAAGGTAGGCAGCGAGAAGCCGATGAAGGCCAGCGTATTGGCGATCTTGTCGAACAGCGAATAGGGTCGCGTCGCTGCATAGACGCCAACCGGAAGGGCGATGCACAGCGCCAGCACCTGCGCCGCCCCGATCACGATGATCGTGGTGGGCAGCCGCTGCAGGATCAGTTGGTCCACATTCACGCGGCTGACGAAGGAATACCCCCACTCGCCGCGCAGCATGGCAAACAGCCAGTTGAAGTAGCGCTGATGCACCGGGTCATCGAGGCCAAGGCTCGCGCGAAGGTTCGCACGTACGTCCGGTGGGATGGCCGGGTTGGTGGCCAGTTCCTCGAACGGGTCGCCCGGTGCCAGCGCCAGGATGGTGAACAGCACCACGCTGATCCCGAGCAGGCTCGGGATCGCGATCAGCAGGCGCCGGATGAGGTACTGCGTCACGCGCGGCGCGTCAGGTCTCGCGCCACCAGTCGTTGAGGTACCACATCGTGAGGTCCCAGGCGCTGAGCACATGGCGCAGGTTGTTCAGGCTGGCGCTGACGGTCGGACGGCGCACCAGCGGGATGATGTGGTTGGACGACACCACCAGGTCGTTCAGCCGGATGAACATCGCGGCGCGCCTGACCGGGTCGAGCTCGCCCTGGGCCGAGCGGAACAGTGTGTCGTATTCGTCGCTGCGCCAGCGCACGATGTTGCGGCCCTGCCAGGAATTCGCCTTCGAGGAGACTTCCCAGGAGGTGTACTGGTTCATGAACCGCTCGGGATCCGCCTGCGGCATGGTGGTCGTGTACATCTGCATGTCGGCATAGAGCTTGGTGTAGGTGTCCGGATTCGCGACATCCGAGGAAAAGAACACCGAGGCCGTCACCGACTTGAGCTCGAGGTCGATGCCTGCGCGCTGCGCCGCCTGCTTGTAGACCGCCTGGGTGCGCTGGCGCGGCGCATTGACCGACGTCTGGAACACGAAGCGCAGCCGCACGCCATCCTTCGCCCTGATGCCATCGCGCGCGCGTGCCCAGCCAGCGGCGTCGAGGATCTCGTTCGCCTTCTGGATGCTGAATTCCCAGCGCATGTTCTCGGAGCGGAAGCGCGGCGGGTTGTTCAGGAAGTTGGCGGTGGCAGGGCCGCCGCGGCCGTAGATGAATTGTTCGAGCGCGTTGCGGTCGATCAGCAGCGCCATCGCCTGGCGCACCGCGGCGTCGCGGAAGGCGGGGTGCTGCGTGCTGATGTGCGAACGCTCGCCATCGACCTCGCGGTTCGGGTCGGTGGCATTGAGCTGCACGAACTCGATGCCGCCACCCTCGACGATATTGACCTTGCCGCGCCCCGCAGCCTCAAGGCGCTTCAGGATGTCGTCCTCGACCTGCATGTTCCAGGCGTAGTCGTAGTCGCCCGTCTGCAGCACCGCGCGCGCGGCCGAAACCGCATCGCCGCCGCCCTTGATCTCGAGCGTGTCGAAATACGGACGGTTGTCCATGTGGTAGTTCGGGTTCAATTCCGCGCGCAGCGTGTCGCCCGGCGCAAAGGAGACGAACCTGTAGGCGCTGGTGCCGACCGGTCGGAGGTTGGTGGGCGCATCGCGCGAATTGGCACCGGCGAAGTCCTTGAACTGGTGCTTGGGGATCAGCTGGCCGGTCGCGCCGACGAAGGCATCGGCCCAGAACGGCGTTGGCTGCTGGAACTCCACGCGCACCGTGTGGTCATCGACCTTCACGACATTGACGTCGCGATAGGAGCCGGAGGTGACCGCCGCGACCTGCGGGCTTTTGGCGTATTCCCAGTTGAAGACGACGTCGTCAGCCGAGAAATCCTGCCCGTCATGCCACTTCACGCCGCGCTTGAGCTTCCAGGTCACCGACCTGCCGTCGGCGGCCAGGCTGCCATTCTCCCGCGACGGGACCTCGGCGGCGAGGATCGGCACCAGCGTGCCATCGGATGCCCAGCCGGCGAGCGGTTCGTAGAAGACGCGGCTCGAATCCTGGTTGGTGGTTCCGGCGGCGAAATGCGGGTTCAGCAGTGTCGAAGCCTGCCAGTACAGGACCTTCAGCGCCCCGCCCCCGCCGCGGCGCGTCGGGCGATAGGCCGATGCGGCCTGCGCGCCGGCCGGCGCGGCGCCCGCTATCGCGAGCAGCTGAGTCGCCATCGGCGCGGTGAAGCCAACCGCTGCAAGCCGCTTCACGAAGCCGCGCCGTGACAGGTTGCCGCCCTTCACGCGCGCGATGAGCCCGCGGAGATCGTCTTCGGTCATGCCATCTGCTCCCAGTCGCCACGTTTCGGCGTCTTGCCTGTCCCAACCATCACGTTGCCGTGGAATCCGGGGTGAGCGCCAGAGGCTTCTCGACGCGGCTGGCTGGACAGGCCCCGTCGATCGAAGCTGAATGCCCGGAAAGACAGCAGGAACGCCCATGACCGCCCGCGCCCACAGCTTTCATCACGCCGTTCGCGGCTTCGCCGCGGGGACCGACACGCCACGCGCGTATCTCGAACGCTGCCTCGAAACGATCGCCACGCGCGAACCCGTGGTCCGCGCGTGGGTCGTGACGAACGAGGCCGGCGCACGCGCGGCCGCCGATGCGAGCACGCAACGCTGGCGCGACGGCAGGGCGCTCTCGCCGATCGACGGCATGCCGCTTGGCATCAAGGACCTGCTCGAGACACGCGACATGCCGACGCAGATGGGCTGCCCGGCCTATCGCGGGAATTTCCCGAAGCGCGACAATGCCGCAGTCTGGGCCTTGCGCCAGGCGGGCGCCGTCGTGCTGGGCAAGACCGTCACGACGGAACTGGGCGGTGCGCATCCCGGCCCGACGACCAACCCATTCGACCAGCGGCGCACGCCGGGCGGGTCATCGTCGGGCTCGGCGGCGGCGGTCGGCGCGGGGATGGTGCCGGCAGCACTCGGCACACAGGTTGGCGGGTCGGTGATCCGGCCGGCCTCCTATTGCGGGAATGTCGCGCTGAAGCCGACGCAGGGTGGCATCAACCGCGGCGAACGCCAGGCCACCAGCATGAGCACCACCGGCATCCACGCCGGCACGATCGAGGACATGTGGCAGGTCGCCATCGAGATCGCGAAGCGTGCCGGCGGCGACCCCGGCCGCCCCGGCCTGTTCGGTCCGCCGGCGCCGCCCGAGGCGCGCCGCCCGACCGTGCTGGGCGTGATGGAAACCGAAGGCTGGGATGCGCTGGACGATGCCAGCAAGGCGGCCTTCGAACAGGTGGTCGCGGCGCTTCGCACCGCCGGCGTCACGGTGCTGCGCCGCGCCGACCACCCGATGTTGGAGGCGTTCGAGACATCGCTGGTTGGCGTCCAGGCGATGACCAGCGCCATCACCGGCTGGGAAAACCACTGGCTGTTCCGCAACCTGGTCGCCGCGGAGGCGGAGGCGATCAGCGCCCGCTCGCGCGCCGTGCTGGCGATGGCCGAACGCATGACGCCCGAGGATTACCGCCTGCGCCTGATGCAACGCGAGGAACTGCGCCTCCGCCACGCGCTGCTCGCGCCGATCGTCGACGCGGTGATTGCCCCCGCCTCGCCCGGCCCGGCGCCACTCTGGGCCGGCGAGGTGCCGAACGCGAAGCCCGTGGCGCGGCCCACCGGCGACGCCGTGTTCAACACGCCGAGCTCCGGGATCGGTGCGCCGGCCGTGACCATTCCGCTCACCACGGTGGGCGGGATGCCGATGGGCATCCAGGTCATGGCACAGGTCAACATGGATGCGCAGGCCGCCGCCATCGCGCGCTGGATGCTGGAGACCCTGCCGCCGGTCGCCGCATGACACCGCCCAGCGCCGAACAGGTGCGCGCGCGCTTGGCCGAGATCCGCGCCGTGCGCGGCTTCGTGCTGCCCCATCACGGCGCCATGGCGGCCGCCCTGCCCGAGTTGCACGGGGCCTATGAGGCGATGTACCGCGCGCTGACAGTCGATGATCACCACTTGCCGCCGCATGTGAAGGAGGTGGTCTGGCTCGCGATCCTGGCCGCCTGCCGCGAGCCGGTCGGCACGCACCACCTCCATCGCTTCATGGCGACCGGCGGCACGCAGGCCGAGGGCGGCGCGGTGTTTCGACTTGCCGCCTGGGCAGCCGGGGCGGCGACCTACGCGACCCTCGCTGCGAACTGGCAGGACAAGTTGGCCGGTCTTGACCTCGCGGCCGAATACCGCGCGGCAGGCCGTGCGCTGATTGCCGGATCGCCGCTGGGCGAAGCGACCGCGCGGCTCGCTCTGGTCGGAATCCAGACCGCCTGCGACGAACCCTGGGGCCTGGCGGCGGAGATCGAGGCTGCCTATGCCGCCGGCGTGCCCGAACCCCAGATCGCCGAAGCCATGAGCCTCGCGATCTGGCCGCGCGGCGTGAACCCCTTCGTGCGTGCGACGGAGGTTTGGCTGCGACTGATGCGGGAGGGGCGCGTCACGCCGTCGCCCGCCTTCCGCGCCTGGGCCGAGACGCCGGGCCAGGGCGCCTTCGTGGTGCCGCCGCGGTAACGCTCTACAGCGACACCAACAGGTTCAACGAGGCGTCGCAGATCGCCTCGGTACCAGGTGGCAGCACCAGGGTGCTTTCGCGTTCCTCGACCAGGGCCGGCCCCGCCACGCGGTCGCCCGGGCGCAGGCTGGCGCGGTCGATCACCGGTGTCTCGACATGGCCGCCCGTCTCGGGGAACCAGGCCAGGCGATGGCGCGGGGCCGCCGCCGCACCGGCGCCGGCCGACGGCCCGCAGAGCGAGACCTCCGGCACCGGCCCGGCCATGATGACCTGCCAGGAGACGCATTCCACCGGAAGCGATGGTTCCGTGCGGCCGTATTGCTGGAGGTAGCGCCGTTCGAAGGCCGCGCGAACGGCATCGCGGTCGCCGGCGGCCAGGGCATCGCCCGGGATCTCCGCCTCGACCTGGAAGCCCTGGCCGACATAGCGCAAGGCGCCGATCACCGTGCGGATCGCAGCGCCGGGCGCCACGCCGGCCTCGGCCAGCATCGCGCGCCCCTCGGCCTCGATGCCGCCGACCATGTCGCGCAGCACCCCGAAGTCGATGCTGTCGAGCGGGGCGACCCAGCCGCGGACGAAGGCGAAGGAGATCGGCGAGGCAAGGAAGCCGAAGGCTGAGGCCACGCCCGCCCCCGCCGGCGCGACCAGCTTCGCGATGCCGAGCTTGCGGCAGACCTGCGCGGCATGGACCGGCCCTGCACCGCCGATCGGCACCATGGTGTAGCCCTCGATCCGCCGTGCCTTCTCCAGCGCATGGATCGCCGCGGCCTGGGCCATGTTGCCGTTGACCGTCTCGTGCAGCGCCCAGGCGGCCTCCACCACCGAAAGGCCGAGCGGTTCGGCGAGGTGTTCGCGCAGCGCACGCTCGGCCGCGGCGACATCAAGCCGCATGTCGCCGCCGAGGAAGCTGTCCGCACCCAGGTAGCCCAGCACCAGATCGGCATCCGTGACCGTCGGCCGCGTACCGCCGAGCCCGTAGCAGGCCGGCCCGGGATCGGAGGAGGCGCTCTCCGGCCCGACACGGATCAGGCCGAGGCGATCGACCTGGGCGATGGAACCGCCACCGGCGCCGATCTCGATCATCTCGATGACCGGCACCTTCAGCGGCAATCCGCTGCCCTTGCGGAAGCGATCCACGCGCGCGACTTCGAAGTCGAGGCTGCGCAGCGGCTCGCCGCCCTCGATCAGGCAGGCCTTGGCGGTGGTGCCGCCCATGTCGAAGCACAGGATATCGGGCGCACCGGCGGCGACGCCGTACAGCGCCGTGGCGCGCACGCCGCCGGCGGGTCCCGACTGCACCAGGCGGATCGGATGGCGCGCGGCGGTTGCCTCGCCTACCGTGCCGCCATCCGACAGCATCAGGTACAGCGGCCCGGTCAGGCCGAGCCCGCGCAGCCCTTCCGCGAGGCGCGTCAGGTAGCGACGGAAGACCGGCAGGACGTAGGCGTTGCAGATGGTGGTCGATGCGCGTTCGTATTCGCCGATCTCGGGCACCACGTCGGAGGACAGGCACAGCGTCAGCCCCGGCGCTTCCTCGGCGATGATCTCCGCCATGCGGCGTTCATGCGCCGGGTTGCGGAAGGCATGCAGGAAGCAGACGGCGACGGCCTGCGCCCCCTGCGCGACCAGGTCGCGCGCCGCAGCGCGCGCAGCTGCCTCATCCAAGGCCGTGCGGACGGTGCCGTCGGGCAGCACACGTTCCGGCACCTCGACCCGGCGGCGGCGAGGCACCAGCGGTTCGGGCACGCGCATGAACAGGTCGTAGGTGTCGTGCCGCAGTTCCGTGCCGATCTCCACGATATCGCGGAAGCCGTCGGTGGTGATGAGGCCGGTCGGCACGCCGCGGCGTTCGATCAGCGCATTGGCCACCAGCGTCGTGCCGTGGATGACGTGCTGCACATCGGCGGGCGCGATGCCGTGCGCCGTCAACAATTGACGGATGCCGGCGAGCACGGCTTCCTCCGGCGCCGCCGGCGTGGTCAGCACCTTGCCGTTGCGCAGCGTGCCGTCGCGCGTGTCGAGCAGCACGAAATCGGTGAAGGTGCCGCCGATGTCGACACCGATGCGATAGGGCGCGGCGGTCATGCGCGATACGCCTTGGCGCCGGCTTCGGTGACGTAGCCCTCGGCGATATCGGCCCCGAGTGCCGACGGGTCGCGTTCGGCCGGCGGCCCCATGCCGCCGCCGCCGGGCGTCTCGAAGGTGATGCGGTCGCCGGGCGCGAGGGAGATGCGCGCCTTCGCGGCGACAGGCGCATCATTGACCAGGTCACGCCCGCCTCGCCCCGCTTGGCCACCGAGGATGCCACGCGGCGGGTGCTGCACACGTTCGTGCCGGTAGGTGACGGTGACCGGATTCGGCCCCGTCGCCTCGAAGGTCAGCCGTTGCGACAGGCCGCCGCGCATCCGCCCGGCGCCACCGGAATCGGGGATCAGGCGTTTCTCGGTCAGCAGCATCGGCACGGCGTTCTCGAACTGCTCGACCGCCTGGGTCGCGACATTGGAGGGGAAGGACAGGCAGGCCGGCCCGTCGCGCATCGGCAGCGCGCCATGGCCGCCGTTCATGAAGAACATGCGGACGTAGCGGCGGCCATCGGCGTGTTCGCCGGTGAAGTAGCAGTTCCACAAGGGGCTGCCGCATTCGGCGATGACGCGATCAGGGATCAGCTTGCCGAGTGCGGCCAGCACCAGGATGGGCAGGTAGTGGCCGGTCAGGTGCCGCCCCCAGACCGGCGCGGGGCGGCGCGGATTCACGATGCTGCCCTCGGGCGCGATCAGGCTGATCGGACGGAAGCATCCGTCATTGTTCGGCGTCTCGGGGTCGAAGGCGCATTTCACCGCGTAATGGCTGTAGGCGCGGGAGAAATTCAGCGGCGAGTTCACCGGCCGGGCGATCTGCGGATCGCTGCCGGCGAAGTCGAGTGTCAGTGCGTCCCCCTTCACGGCCAGGCGCAGTCGGATCGTGACGGGATGCTCGAAGCCGTCGGCGGTGACTTGATCGGTCACCTCGCCATCCGGCACGGCGGCGATCGCCTGGCGCATGGAGCGTTCCGAGCGCGTGAAGATCTCGGCAGCCAGCGCATCGATATCGCCGATGCCTTCCTCGGCGATGATGCGGAACAGGCGGGCCTCCGCCTGCTCGTACACCGCGAACAAGGCGCGGATGTCGCCCAGAGTCTCGCTCGGCTGACGCAAGTTCGCCTCCAGGAAGGCGATCACATCCTCGTTCTCGACGCCGCTCTTCAGGATGCGCGCGATCGGGATGGTCAGGCCCTCCTCCCAGGCATCGCGTGCCTCGACGGATGGCGCGCCGCCGATGTCGGTGGAATGGAAGGTGCCGCCGATCCACGCTGCGATGCGTCCCTCGCGAAAGATCGGCCGGATGGTCGTGATGTCGTTCAGGTGCCCGGTGCCGAGGTAGCCGTCATTGCTGATCAGCACATCGCCCGGGCGCAGGCTCTCGCGCGGGATGCGCGCCAGCATGTGGCCGAGCGTGACCGGCATGGTGCCGACGAAGGACGGCACCGATCGCGACGACTGTGCGAACTGCCGACCGGCGCTGTCCATCAGCCCGATCGCCATGTCCCAGTTGTCGCGCACGACGGAGGAGAAGGAGGTGCGCACGAAGTTCTGCGCCGCCTCGTCCATCAGCCCCGCGATTCGGCTCCAGGCCGAGCCGAGGCGCAGCGCCGTAAAACCTGCCATGTCTTGTCTTCAGCCCCGCATTGCCTGGAGTTGCTGCACATAGCCGGCCGGGTCGACCTGGACATCGACGAGCGACGGCCCGTCATGCGCGAAGGCTGCATCGAACGCGGCCGCCAGGCCGGCTTCGTCATGCGCGCGAAAGCCGCGTGCGCCGAAGCCCTCGGCCACCATGGCGAAATCGGCTCGGCCCCAGCGCACGCCCTCGGTCGGCAACTGGCGCTGCTGCTGCTTCACGTCGATCAGCGACAATGCGCCATCATTGAACACTACCGTCACCAGGCGCGCAGACTGATCCGCGGCGGTCGCGAGTTCAGCCACGCACATCATCAACCCGCCATCACCGGTGAAGGCGACGGCGCCGCGTCCAGGATCGTGCAATGCCGCCGCGATGCCGGCCGGCAACGCGAAGCCCATGGTGGCGAGCCCGTTCGAGATCAGCAGGTCGCGTGGGCGTGAACACGGCCAGAAGGCCGTGGCGGAAAACATGTGCGCCCCCGCATCCACCGTGGCGCGTGGGTCACGGCCGGCGCGCATCGCAGCCTCGGCGGCGAGCTGCACGATGCGCGGCGGCGCGACGCCGCCGCCGCCCGGCGGCCAGGTGAGCGCGTCGCGCATGGCAGCGCGATGCGCGGCGATTTCGGTCGCCCTCCAGTCCGATGGCGTTGCATGTTCGGCCAGTGTGGCAGCGATGCGCGCGATCGACCCGTAGGCCCCTGCGGCAATGGCCGTGTAGTGCACGGGGAAAGGACGCGCGGCGATCTCGGCGACCGGCGCCCGGTAGCGCCAGGGCTGCAGGATGAATTCGACAGGATCGGCGCCGACCAGGACAATCAGGTCCGCCGCGCTGACGACCTGCGCTTCGAGCGTGCCGCCGGTGAAGATCCCGGCATGCTGGGGGTGTGCGTCGTCGACGACGCCCTTGGCCTTGTAGGTGACCAGCACCGGGCAGCCGAGCGCCGCGGCCAGCGCACGGCATTCCGCTGCGGCCTCGGTCGCTTCGAGACCCAGGATGAGGACCGGGCGATGCGCAGCGGCAAGCAGCGCCCGCAGCGGCTCCAGGTCGGTCAGCGCAACGGGCGGCGGCGGCTGGCGTGGAGTTGGACGCGCCTGGCGCTTCGCCGCCGCGGAGGTAAGGTCGAGATGGACCGCGCCTCGCGGATGTGCCGCAGCGATGTCGAGCAAGGTGTCGAGTTCTGCCGCCGCATCATCGCCTTCGCAGCGCGCATGGCCCTTCACATAGGCAGCGGTCGCGGCCCGCTGGTCGAAGACCTGGTGCGTGATCCAGCCGGTTTGGGCGGGGGTGAAGCCGTCGGTCACCAGCAGGACCGGGGCGCGTTCGAGCGTGGCGCAGCTGACGCCGTTCGCCGCGTTCGAGAGGCCCGGCCCCTTGGTGGTGAGCACGACCCCGGGTGCGCCGGTCAGTTCGGCATCGGCCACCGCCATCATCGCGGCACTTCCCTCGTGCCGGCACAGCACGAAGTCGACGCCGCATCGGCCCGCCGCCTGGATCAGGTCGAGCGAGGAACCACCGCCCGGCAGCCCCCAGATGCGGCGCGTCCCGCGCGCCCCGACCGCCGCCACCACCAGCCCGGCAACCGTATCGGGTGCGGTGGCATGCATTGGATCCGATGAGGGCGTCGCACGGTTCATGTGCCACCTTCGCGCGGAACGTGATGTTGGTGAAGTGACCACGGCGAAGGACCTGACGCCGCGTGCCGACGCGGCGAGCGCAGCTTCACCCCGGCCAATCTGTTCCGTCTGAACGGAAAATGGTTCAGGCGTTGCGGCCCAACTGCGCGCCTGCGGCGACGGAGTCGACCGCCACTCGTGTCTCGGCGGCGTGGCGCTTGAGGTCGGCCATGGATGCCGCGAGGTCTCGGGCTGCTGTCGCGTTGGACTGTCCGCTGGCGGCAACCTGATCGATCTGTTCACCCAGGCGGCGCAGCGTCTCGCGTTGCTGCATCATCCCTTCAGCGATGGTAACGGCCAGGCGGGCGGTATCCGTGACCAACCCCTCCAGCCGGTCGGATGATGCAGCGATGGCCTCCGCGGCCTCGTCCCCCGCGCGACCCTTGCTGCCCAGCATGTCGATCGCCTCGGCGATCTCGATCGCAAGGGTCGCGCTGCCTGCCGAAAGTCTGCGCGCTTCCTCGGCGATTGCCGCGACGCCGCTGTCGGCGCCTGTCCTCAGCGCTTCCTGCGCAGCGTTGGCGGCGAGCGTGTTGGCTTGTGTCGCCATGCGCACGATGGCGGCGGTGACGCGGTTGACGTGATCCCGGTCGTGCGCCCCGTCACGCTCGGGCGGCTTGAGGCAGCGGAGCTTGCGCAGCGTGTCGTCGAGCAGGAGCTTAGCGTCCCCGGCGCGGTCGCGCGCCTGCTGCGCGGTGTCGCCGACGCGTCGGAACGATTCGACGGTCTTGTCCAGGCTTTCGGTCAGTCCACGCAGATCGTCGCGCTGTGCGGCGACATTGCTCGCGACACGGTCCATCGCGGTGGCGGCCTGTGTGAGCGATGTCGAGGTCTGGGTCGCACCTTCGAGCGCCCTGGCGGCGAGGCTGCGGGTGACATTCAGGGTCTCGCGAAAGACCAGAACGGCACGCGCCATGATGCCGAGTTGGTCCTCGCGGTCCGTGAGTGGCACCGCTGCGGCCACGTCACCGCGGGCGACGCGCACCATGGATTGCGCGAGGTTGCCGATCGGGCGCGTGATCATCGCGACGACGATGACCCACACCAGAATCGTCGCCGCAATGCCAAGGCCGATGGCGGCGAAGGTGACTGCACGTGCGTCGGATTCGATGCGACGCGCTGCCGCCAGGCTCGCTTCAATGCGCTTGCTGGATTGATCGCGGTATGACGCCACAAGGCGGGAAAAGCCGTCCTGGGCATTGACCCATTCGTCGTGGATTGCGGCGGGGTCGCCCCGTCGGCGGGCGCCGAGGGTCTGCTGCGTGCGCTCGGCCAGGGCCGGCAATCGGGCGAGCGCATCACGCGCCGTGGCCAATGCGGCAGGATCGAGTTCCGGCGCGAGCGCGTGCTCGACGGCAAGAAAGGCTGCGGAGAGCCGCGCCGCCTGCGCGACCATGCGCGCAGCGATCGCATTGGGCGGGACGCTTCCGGCAACGATGCCTGCGAGCGCGGTTCCATAGGCGGCGACGCTCGATTCGAGCGCCTCGATCGTTTCGTCTGCGGTTCGCCGGTATCCAGCGAGGTCTTCAATGACCAATGACTGCCGGGAGAGCGTTGTCAGCGCGTTGCTCGCGAACAGGCCGATGACAACGAGAAACAAGACGCTGATCATCGCCGCGCGCGTGTTGATCCGTCCAAGCCATTCCCCGAACCGCCAGCGATGCGTTCGGTTGGCAGCCTCGCGCGTTGAGCGCACCGCCTCTATGGCCTCAAGCGAACCGTCCATGGGGCTGGGCGTCCGTACTTCTGCTTGCTGGGCATTCGTGCCCGCGTCTCATGATAGCGTTGGCGTCCGTTCGCATGTGTCGGACGCGGCGCATGATGGCGCGCGGCAACGGCAAAATGAAGCGCGGTCTGCGCCAGCGGGATGCGACACCCGGCGCGCTGGGCCTTCATCTGGTGGTTTGGCACAACACAAAAAGGCCGCTCCCGATTGGGTTGGCGGCCTTGTTGGTCTAGTGCTGGGAACGTTGGATGCGGGGACAGGATTTGAACCTGTGACCTTCAGGTTATGAGCCTGACGAGCTACCGGGCTGCTCCACCCCGCGGTGGTGAGTGTGGGTCTGAGGATCCGGCCTGGTGGCCTGGCGGCGACC
>NZ_CAKKLX010000021.1 GCF_918698155.1 Roseomonas sp. CECT 9278 | reverse complement strand
CCGGCCCGGCGCTCGACGCGCTGGGCGCCGGCGCGGGCCCCGCGCTCGCCGCGCGCATCGCGGAGGCGCGCCGTGCCATCGCCGCCCTCGATGCCGCGCGCACCGCGCTGGACGCTGCCCTGCGCCAGCCGCGCGAGGCGCGCGACGCCGCGCTGGTCGCCGGCTGGTACGACATCGCATCCACCGCGCTGGCCGCGCTCAGCGATGTCTGGCGGGAGGCATCGGCGGCGGTGGCGCAGGGCGGCGACGCGCCGATCGCCCGCTACGACGAGACCGCCTACCTGGCGCACCAGGCGCGCGAGGAGGCCGGGGTCGAACGCGCCAGCATCAGCGCCGCGATGCGCACGCCCGGCGCCGTGACGGCGGCGCAGCTGGCCAGCTGGGCCGAGCGCCGTGGGCGCGTGGAGGCGATGGTGCGCCGGATCAACGAGCTCAACCCCGCCGGCGTCGCGGCACCGGGCATCGTCGCGGCGGCGCGCACCATGAACGAACAGTTCGGCACGGCCTATGGCCAGGCGCGCGCGGCCATGCTCGAGCATGTCGGCGCGGGCGCGGCGGCGCCCATGACGGCGGCCGAATGGCAGGCGCTGGGGGACCGCAGCCTTGGCACCCTGGTCGGCGTGCGCGATGCCACGCTCATCCGCGCGGAGGAACACCTGGCCCGGCGCCGGGCGGCGGCGGTGCAGACTCTGGTGCTGGACGGCGTGGTGGCGCTGGTGGTGCTGGCGCTCGCGGGCCTGCTGATGCTGCGCCTGTCGCAGCGCCTGCTGCGCCCGCTGCGCGGCATCACGCGCGCGCTCGGTGCGATCCGCGGCGGGCAGGCGCGACCAGAGCTTCCGGCTGCCTGGCGCCCCGATGACGAGGTCGGCGTGATCGTGGGCGCGGTGCGCGGCCTGGGCGAGCAGATCGAACACCGCGAACGCGCCGAAGCCGAGGAGCGCGCCGCCACCGCCCGCCAGGCCGAGCGCGTGGCGCGCCTGGGCGACCTGATCCGCGGCTTCGAGACCGATACCGCCGCGGCACTGCGGACGGTGGCGCAGGCGGCGGGGCAGCTCGACGGCACGGCGGCCGAGCTCGATGCCGCGGCGCGGGACGGCATGTCCCTGACCCAGGCGGTGGCGGGCGCGGCGGATACGGTCGCGGGCAACACGCAGGTCGCGGCCGCGGCGGCGGAGGAGCTGACCGCCTCGGTCAGCGAGATCTCGCGCCAGGTCACGCAGGCGACCGAGGTGGCGCGCCGCGCGGTCGCCGAGGCGACGCGCACCGACGAGACGATGCAGGGCCTGTCCGCCGCCGCCGAGCGGATCGGCGAGGTGGTGCAGATGATCTCCGGCATCGCCGCGCAGACCAACCTGCTGGCGCTCAATGCCACGATCGAGGCGGCGCGGGCCGGCGAGGCCGGCAAGGGCTTCGCGGTGGTGGCCTCGGAAGTGAAGTCGCTGGCCGGGCAGACCGCCAAGGCGACATCGGACATCGCCGAGCAGATCGCGAACATGCGCGCGGTGGCGGTCTCGGCGGTCGAGACGGTGCGCGGGATCGGCGCGGTGGTCGCGGAGATCGACCAGGCGGCCGCGTCGATCGCCGCGGCGGTCGAGCAGCAGGGGGCGGCGACGCGGGAGATCGCGCGCAGCGTCGGCGATGTCGCGAATTCGACCAGCGGCGTGTCGGAGGATACGCGGGCGGCCAGCGGTGCCGCGCAGAAGACCGGCGCGATCAGCGGCGATGTGCGCCAGGCGGCGCGGGCCTTCAACGCGGAGGCGGAGCGCATGCGCCAGCGGATCGGGCAGTTCCTCGATGGCGTGCGCGCCGCCTGAGGCGCGGGGCCGTCAGGGGCGGTCGGGCCGGCTGGCATCCAGCGCGGCCTGCAGCATGTAGGCCGCCGCGGCGCGATCCACCGCCACGGCGCGCTTGGCCCGGGTCAGGTCGGCCTCGGCCACCAGCATGCGGTTCACCGCGGCGGACGAAAGGCGTTCGTCGAACAGCGCGACGTCGAGGCCGGTCGCCTCGCTGAGCGAGCGCGCCCAGTCCTTCGCCGCCTGCGCTGCCGGGCCCATGCTGCCGTCCATGGACAGCGGCAGGCCGACCACGATGCCGGCGGCACCTTCCTTGCGGGCGATGGCGGCGACCTCGGCGGCGTTCACCGACAGCTTGCCCCGCTTGATCGCGCCATAGGGGCTTGCCAGCATGAGCGTGACATCCGACAGCGCCACGCCGATCACCTTCGCCCCGGGGTCGAGGCCGACCAGGCGCTGGTCGCGCCCCAGCCCGGCGCGCAGGTCGTTCAGGTTGATGATGGCCATGCGCGGCCTTATGGTCCGCGCCCCGCTTCCCTGGAAGACCCGCATGTCCCTCGATACCGCCACCGTGCGGCGCGTCGCCGCCCTTGCCCGCATCCGCCTGCCGGAGGAGGAGGTCGCCCGCGTGCAGGGCGAACTGAACGGCATCCTGGGCTGGATCGAGCAATTGCAGGCGGTCGATACGGATGGCGTGGAACCGATGGCCGGCGGCACGCCCGAGGGCATCGCCGCGATGCCGCTGCGCGACGACGTGGTGACCGACGGGGCGCAGGCCGCGAAGGTGTTGGCCAATGCCCCCGACCGCGAGGGCGAGTATTTCGGCGTGCCGAAGGTGGTTGAGTGATGCATCCGACCGATTTCACCCTGGCGGGCGCGATCGCCGCGCTGGACGAAGGTGCCATCAGCGCCGAGGAACTGACGCGTGCGCATGTCGATGCGGTGCAGGCGCTGAACCCGCGGATCAACGCCTTCATCACCACCACGCCGGAGGCGGCGATGGCGGCGGCGCGCGCTTCGGATGCCAGGCGCAAGCGCGGCGAGGCCGGGCCGCTGGAGGGCATCCCGCTTGCCATCAAGGACCTGTTCTGCACCGAGGGCGTGCAGACCACGGCCGGGTCGCGCATCCTGGAAGGGTTCATCCCGCCCTATGAGAGCACGGTGTCGGCGCAGCTCAAGCGCGACGGGGCGGTGTTCCTGGGCAAGGCGAACCTCGATGAATTCGCGATGGGGTCGTCGAACCTGACGTCTGCTTACGGCGGCGTGGTGAACCCGTGGTCGCGGCGCAACGACCCGGATCTGCGGCTGGTGCCGGGCGGATCGTCGGGCGGGTCGGCGGCGGCGGTGGCCGCACGCATGGCGCTGGGCGCGACCGGCACGGATACCGGCGGGTCGATCCGGCAGCCGGCCGCTTTCTGCGGCATCGCGGGGATCAAGCCGACCTATGGGCGGTGCTCGCGCTGGGGCATCGTGGCGTTTGCGTCATCGCTCGACCAGGCGGGGCCGTTTGCCCGCACGGTCGAGGATTGCGCGATCCTGCTGCGGTCGATGGCCGGGTTCGATCCGAAGGATTCGACCAGCGCGGACAGGCCGGTGCCGGATTTCGCGAAGGCCTGCGGGCGTTCGGTGAAGGGGCTGCGGATCGGCGTGCCGAAGGAATACCGGCTGGAGGGCATGCCGCCGGAGATCGAGAAGCTGTGGCGCCAGGGCCTCGATTGGCTGCGGGAGGCCGGGGCGGAGATCGTGGATATCACGCTGCCGCACACGAAATATGCGCTGCCGACCTATTACATCGTGGCACCGGCCGAGGCGTCGTCGAACCTGGCGCGCTATGACGGCGTGCGCTTCGGGATGCGGGTCGCGGAGAAGGATTCCGACCTGCGCGACCTGTACGAACGCACGCGCGAGGCGGGCTTCGGGCAGGAGGTGCGCCGGCGCATCATGATCGGCACCTATGTGCTGTCGGCCGGCTACTACGATGCCTATTACCTGAAGGCGCAGAAGGTGCGGGCGCTGATCGCGCGGGATTTTACCAGCGCCTTCGCGGGTGTGGATGCCATCGTGACGCCGGCGACGCCTTCCGCGGCGTTTGCCGAGGGCGAGAATTCCGACGACCCGATCAAGATGTACCTGAACGACGTGTTCACCGTGACGGCGAACCTGGCGGGGCTGCCGGGCCTCGCGGTGCCGGCGGGGCTGGACGGGCAGGGGCTGCCGCTGGGCTTGCAGGTGATCGGGCGGCCCTTCGATGAGGAGACGGTGTTCGCCGTCGGTGCGGCGATCGAACGCGCTGCTGATTTCAAGGCGCTTCCCAGCATGAGGGCCGGGGCATGAGCTACATCATCGAAGGCGAGACCGGCCCCTGGGAGTTGGTCATCGGCCTGGAGGTCCACGCGCAGGTCGTCTCCAACGCCAAGCTTTTCTCCGGCGCGGCCACCGAATTCGGCGCGCCGCCCAACAGCCAGGTGTCCTTCGTCGATGCCGGCTTCCCGGGCATGCTGCCGGTGATCAATCGCGAGTGTGTCGCGCAGGCGGTCCGCACGGGGCTGGGGCTGAACGCGCAGGTGAACTTGTGGTCGCGCTTCGACCGCAAGAACTACTTCTACGCGGACCTGCCGCAGGGCTACCAGATCAGCCAGTTCGCGCATCCGATCGTGGGCACCGGGCAGGTCGAGGTCGCGCTGGCGGATGGCAGCACGAAGGTCATCGGCATCACGCGGCTGCATCTGGAACAGGATGCGGGGAAGTCGCTGCATGACCAGCACCCGGCCAAGTCCTTCATCGACCTGAACCGGTCGGGCGTCGCGCTGATGGAGATCGTGTCGGAACCCGACATGCGCTCCCCCGAGGAAGCCGGCGCGTACCTGACCAAGCTTCGGCAGATCCTGCGCTACCTCGGCACCTGCGACGGCAACATGGAGGAGGGGTCCATGCGCGCCGACGTGAACGTGTCCGTCCGCCGCGCCGGCGAGGGCTTCCGCACGCGCTGCGAGGTGAAGAACGTCAACTCCATCCGCTTCGTCATGCAGGCGGTCGAGGCCGAGGCGCGCCGTCAGATCGAGGTCTGGGAATCGGGCAACGAGGTGCGCCAGGAGACGCGGCTGTTCGACACCTCGCGCGGCATCACGCGGTCGATGCGGTCGAAGGAGGACGCGCATGACTACCGCTACTTCCCCGACCCCGACCTGCCGCCGCTGGTGATCGAGCAGTCCTGGGTGGACCAGCTCAAGGCCGCGCTGCCGGAACTGCCCGACCAGCGCCGCGCGCGCTACGTGAACGACTATGGCGTCACGCCGTACGACGCGCATGTGCTGACGCTGGAGAAGGAAACCGCCGCCTACTACGAGGCGGTGGCCAAGGGCCGCGACGCCAAGCAGGCGGCCAACTGGGTGATGGGCGACCTGTTCGCCGCCATCAACCGCACCAAGACCTCGATTGTCGAACCGCCGGTGTCTGCCGCGGATCTCGGCGCGCTGCTGGACCTGATGGCGGACAATACGCTGTCGGGGAAGCTGGCGAAGGAGGTCTTCGAGGCGATGGTCGAGACCGGCCGCGCGCCGGGCGTGATCGTCGAGGAACGCGGGCTGAAGCAGGTGACGGACACCGGCGCGATCGAGGCGGTGATCGACGGCGTGCTGGCGGCCAATGCCGACAAGGTCGCGGAATACCGGTCGGGCAAGGACAAGCTGTTCGGCTTCTTTGTCGGCCAGACCATGCGGGCCATGCAGGGCAAGGGAAACCCGGCCGTGGTCAATGACGTGCTGAAGCAGAAGCTGGGCTGACCGGCCGCTTCCCCCCGCACTCCCCGGCGTGCTTCGCTGCGCGCCGCGAGTGCGGGGAGCACCATGGACACCGAATCGACCGGGCCGGCGCCCGACCGCGGCTATGCCGAGACCGTTCGCCTGGCGGAACGCGCGGCCGTGCTGATCCTGCTTGGCCTGCTGCTGTATGGCGTGTTCCGGGTGCTGGAGCCCTTCGCCATGGCGGTGGCCTTCGGCGCCTTCATCGCGATCGGCACCTGGCCGGCGCGGGCCTGGCTGGTGGCGCGCGGCCTGCGGCCCGGGGTCGCCGCCGCGGCGCTGCTGATCGTGCTGGTGCTGGCCGTGGCGCTGCCGCTGCTGATGATGGCGCCGGGCCTGGCCGACCAGATCGGCGTGGTCGCCGTGCGGGCGCGCCTGATGATCGAGAACCTGCCCGAGACCGCGCCGGCCTGGATCACCGACCTGCCGATGGTGGGCGATCGCGCCGCCGGGCTCTGGACCCGCCTGCACGGCGTGCAGGGCGACATCAACACGCTGGTGGCGCCGTATTCCGGGCAGATCGCACGCTACCTGGTCGAGATCGGCCAGGCGGCGGCCGGCAGCCTGGTGCAGGTGCTGCTCGCGCTTCTGGTGGCGGCGATGTTCTGGACCGGCGGCGACAGCCTGGTCGCGCAACTGCGCGACATCGCCGGGCGGCTGGGCGGGCAGACCGGCGTGGACTCCGTCGAGGCCGCGGGCGGTGCGGTGCGCGGCGTCGCCTGGGGCGTGGTGGGCACCGCCATCCTGCAGGCGGTGCTGATGGGGGTCGGGCTGGCGATCGCCGGCGTGCCGGGGGCCGCGGTGCTGGGCTTCCTGACCATGGTGTTCTCGATCAGCCAGGTGCTGGGGCCGCTGATCGTCGTGACCTGGGTGGGCGCGGCGGCCTGGCTTTACACCGAGGGGCAGACCGGGTGGGCGATCTTCATGCTGCTGTGGGGGATCCTGCCGGTGTCGGGCAGCGACAACATCGTGCGGCCGCTGCTGATCCAGCGCGGCAGCGCGATGCCGTTGGGGCTGATCATCCTTGGCGTGTTCGGCGGCCTGATCGCCTTCGGCTTCCTGGGGCTGTTCGTGGGGCCGGCGCTGCTGGCGGTGGCGCACGGGCTGCTGAAGGCCTGGCGGGCGGCGCCGGCAGGGTAGGTGGACGCAGGTGCTGCGCCATGCGATGCCGATGCATCGCTTCGTGCAAGGACATCACCGCATGGCCATCGAATTGTGGACCTGGAACACGCCCAACGGGCGCAAGATCAGCGTGGCGTTGGAGGAGATGGGCCTCCCGTACACGGTCAGGACCGTGAACATCTCGAAGGACGAGCAGTTCAACCCGGATTTCCTGGCCTTCAGCCCGAACAACCGGATCCCCGCGATCATCGACCCCGATGGGCCGGGCGGCCAGCCGATCACGGTGTTCGAGAGCGGCGCGATCCTGCTGTACCTGGCCGAGAAGACCGGTCGCTTCCTGCCCGCCGACCTGCGCGCGCGCGTGCCGGTCTATGAATGGCTGAACTGGCAGATGGGCGGCTTCGGGCCGATGCCCGGCCAGGTGCATCACTTCATGATGCAGCCCGAGGGGCCGGCGCGCGAGTATGGCCTGAACCGCTATGGCAAGGAGACGCTGCGGCTGTATGGCGTGCTCGACAAGCGGCTGGCGGGGCGGGACTTCGTGGCGACGGCGGGCGAGCCGTCGATCGCCGACTTCGCCATCCTGGGCTGGGCCTGGCGGGCGGAGCGGCATCTGCCGACGCAGGGCAAGGCGCTGACGGACTATCCGAACGTGGCGCGCTGGTACGATGCGCTGATGGCGCGCCCGGCGGTGAAGCGCGGGATGGAGATCGCGCTGTCCTGACCTGGTGCGGGCGCATGGCGGCGGGCGCCGCGCGCACCGCTTGACGGTGCGCGGCGCCCGCTTGCCGCTGCGCGGCACTGTTTGACGTTGCGCGACACTGTTTGACGCTGCGCGGCTGGGCCGGTAGAAGCGCCACCTGCAACGCCGTGAGACTTTCCACTCCTGCGGAGGGGTGGCCGAGTGGCCGAAGGCGGCGGTTTGCTAAACCGTTATAGGATGTCAAGTCCTATCGTGGGTTCGAATCCCATCCCCTCCGCCAGTTCTAATACGAGCCGTACTCTCCGCCTGACCGACCGCCGCGCTGAGTGGCAGGTTTCCTGGGGTTTTCGGGGCGGACCTGTTGACTGGCAGGACGCGGAGACGGCGGAAAATCGCTCTCCGGAGGTCAATTCTCTCCGGACCTCCTGACTTGGCCGATTTAGTACGGAACTCAAAAACCTAGGTAAATGGCCGGTTTCAGCGCGCTCGGCGCTTGCCGTGGTTCGAACCCCACTTGCCCGAAATCCGTACTGCGAGAGCGAACACTTCGGTACGGCCGGTCGGGCGGATCACTCCTCCTCCGAGAAAAAATCTTCGTCGAGACGCTTGAACTCAACGGTTCGGCTGATTCGCACCCCGACACCGTGCTCGACCATCAGTTCGGTTAAGCGCTTCCCGTTGATCAGCACCACGCGCTGCGGGATCCTCGATGCGAAGTCGATGGCCTGGGCCGAGAACGCGGAGGTCGTCACAAAGACCCCCTTCGAGGCGCCGAGGCCGACGAGGCTACCGGTAAATGCCTGGATCTCCGGCCGCCCGATGGTGCTGCCAGGCGCGTGCCGCTTGGCCTGCACATAGACCCGATCGAGGCCGAGGACGTCCTCATTGATCACGCCATCGACGCCGCCATCACCGGACTTGCCGAGCTGCTCCGCAGCATTCAGACGCGATCCCCCGTAGCCCATGGCCACCAGAAGTTCGACGATCAATTGCTCAAAGAAGGCAGGGCTATTCTGCAGGATTCTTCCCAAGAGTTCATCGCGCAGTGCCGCCTGAAGGGCTTTATGGGCAGCGTCAACGACTTCTTCGGGTGTCGCGACCGGTGGCTCCACCTCCATGACCGGATGGGCGGCACCGGCTTCCTCCTCGCCGCGGTAGAAGTCGCGGAAGGCCGGGATTGCCAGTAGGTATTTCGTATTGAGTTCTGGCGGCGGGCTGGCGAGCACTTTTCTGCCCGCATCGGTAATCACAAAGCGGCCCCGCTTTGGGCTTTCGAGCAAACCTGCCTTGGTCAGATAAAATTTGGCCCAGTGCAGCCGGTTGTGCAGGATCCGCTGCTTTCCGCTGGGGAGCATTTGCTCGCGTTCTTCGGCGGTGAGACCAAAGCGCTGTCCAATCTCGTCGGCTGCCAAAGGAACCGAGGACTCACCCTTCGCGCCGATCTCGAGAACCGGCAGCATGAGGGATTGGTAATCAGGCATCGCCATCGTTTCAGTCCCCCGGCGGCCGGCCGGTCCCTGCGCGTTCAGTACCCCGCTGACCGCCGCGGCGGCGGCGCCACGAAAACACAATGAACGATCCTGATGAAGGGTCAGCGTCCCACAACACCAACTGGTTTGCCTCCTGTGCGGCGGGGCCGACACGCTGGAGCCCCTGGACGCGCAGCCACCGCTGCCCTACCCGCGGCAAGAGATCAGCTGGCACAGTGACTTCCTGCCCCCCGTCGCTGCGTAAAGGGACCAGAGCATCGTCATAAACTGGCGCCCAATCCGCTTTGCCTCGGTCGAACAGATACTCAAATGCCCCGGGGATAGTGCCTTGGACACGAACGCTGACCTGCTGCATTCCAGGCGCCGGCCTTGGACGAAACGGCCGCGTCGCGGGCTTGAGATCAGGCTGCCTGCGATTGTCGATATGGAAATCTGCAAGGAGCTCAACGCCACCGCGCTCCATCTGTAGCCCGTCGATCCCGCAGACGAGCTTGGCTTTTGCAGAGTCAAGTTGGAGCAGTGCCGCAGCCGGCGTAGCGGGTAACGGGTCAAAGACGTAGATGTGCACCTCGGGTCGAAGGGAGTTGAACTCCATGAGTGCCTTCGACATTTCAAAGTAAATAACATTACCAATCGTCGGAAGTGGCCCCAGTGCGCGGGCTGCGAGGACAACGATCGTCTGCTTGTTCTCCGCATCGGCGGGCGGGCGTCCAATCTCGACCTTAAGACCATCGACGTACTGTGTAGTCCACCAAGCATAGGCTTCCTTCAAATCGCGATCGTACGCGGTGGCCTGGGAAACGCACTCGGCGATATGGCGGCGGAGCGCAACGAATTCCGGTTCATCGGCGGCGCCGTCGATCAACACCCCGGCCTCGCCGTTCAAACCGAGCAGAGCAAAGCCAGTCAGATTGTGGGAGCCAACGAACGCCGACGCCGTGCCGTCAGCCATCTCCATCAGATAAACCTTGCTGTGCAGCATGGGGCGGTAGCGGTGGAATGGATTGTCCTTCCCACCGCTGGGTCCACTGAACCCAAGATGCACATGAAGCCGATCTGGTGGCACCCCCGCATCCAGCAGGCCGTCAAAAGCTTGGAAGGCCTGATAGGTGCCAGCACCGATGACCAGCGCAGAAAGCTTGCCTGGGGCCCCATGAAGGGGAGCAGCGATGGCCTCGATTCCCGCTGAGGTCATGAAGCCCGCAACCAGGGAAGCCGACCGACAGCGGGTAAGTCGGTCTCGCAGCAGCGAGGCTATCTCGTGCTGCGGTTGGTCGAACAGGACCCGGACAGTGACAGTCATGCTTCGGGCGGCGCCGGATTCTGCCCCAGCTTTGCAGCGGTGAACAGTCGTTCCTGCAGCCACGCCTTGAATGCTTTGTCCGTATTGTACAGTGCATACAAGTCAGTGTGATCAGCGAGGCTGCCGAGTAGCTCGTCATCCACTGCTCGGTCGTGCTCTATACGCGCATTCTGGTTGTCACTGTTCCGCAATGCATTTTGCACTCGTCCGTTGGCGCTAATCTTCTGCGGCAACTCCTCGAACAGGAAGCGGGTGACACGATCCTGGTCCCGAAACTCAATGGCGCCGAAGCGTTCGTTGAAGTCCCGGATCACGCTGCTGAGTTGGTCGACATCCGGCTCTTGGCGGCCTCCGGCCGCGCCCGCGGGCACAGGCTCGATCTCCGCGTCGGCGTCTGCCAACGCGATCTCCATGCCCGCCCCGACCTCCACCCGGTAGCTGTCCATGTCGACGGCTTCGATCACGTCAACGGGCGTCTCACTACTCGTAGGACTGGGCAACTTGGGGATCAGCAGGGTGAGGAAGGTCGACGATTTTTCCCACTCGGGAACAGCATACCTGAGGATTGCACCCAAGAACGCGTAGGTCCGAACGAACGCCTTGGCCGCGCCCTTGAACGCAATCTGATCGTCTTCCGAGAGTTCCTCGTACCGTACCGAACACGCATCCAGAATGGGGTCGATCTGGTCGCGAGGCGCCGCATCCAGGAACAATGAGACCAAGCCCTCGACGTCGGCGTCAGTGTAGACACCGGCTTCGTCGAGCCCTCGTTTCAGGTCGTGGAGCTTGTTCGGATCCGTCTCGCCCGAGAGGATTGTCGTTCGGTAAAAGTCCGAAAACGCTGCTTCGATGACGGTGGTATCGTTGCGGAAGTCCAGCACGACCGGCTCTGTCTTCCCCGGCCGAGCACGGTTGAGCCGTGACAAAGCCTGCACGGCTTTGACGCCGGCAAGCGTCTTGTCGATGTACATCGCGAACAGTTTGGGCTGATCAAACCCGGTTAGATACTTGTCCGCGACGACCAGGAATCGGTAGGGGTCGGCGTCGAATTTGTCCTCCAGATCGCTGCTCGGAAATCCGTTGAACCACGCCTCTGTGCGCTGCTCGCCTGCGTCATCGACGCTTCCCGAAAATGCGATGATCGCCTTATAGGGTGAGCCTCGCTTCGCAAGCGCTGCGTTGATCGCCCGCCAGTATTCGATTGCCCGCTCGATGCCGTCCGCGGCCATCATTGCGCGTGCTTCGCCGCCGACCTTGCGGCGCGCAATCACCTGATCGAGGAAATGATCAACAACAATTCCAGCCTTCGTGGCGACCGCGTGGTCGTGCCCTTCGACGTAGTGGCGCAGCGCTTTCAGTGTACGGGACACGTCGACTAACGGATCGTCAGCTGCCGTCTTGGCGAGGCGGTAATAGCTCGATACAGGCGTGTAGTGTTTCAGCACATCGAGGATGAACCCCTCCTCGATGGCCTGCTTCATCGAATAGAGATGGAAGGGACGGTGCTTCACCACCCCGTCCTCTTCATAGCGCTCGCCGAACAGCTCGAGGGTCTTGTTTTTCGGCGTCGCCGTGAAGGCGAAGTAGCTGGCGTTGTCCAGCATACGGCGCCCCTCGATGATGGCGAGGATGCGGTCCTCGGTCGTCAACTCGTCGTCCGCAGCGCTGCTGCCAAGCGCCGTGTTCAGTGCCCCGGCCGCTCGCCCGCCCTGGCTGGAATGTGCCTCATCGATCACGATGGCGAAGCGGCGACCGCGATGTGTGCTGCCGATATCGTCGAGGATAAATGGGAACATCTGCAGCGTCGAAATGACGATCTTCTTGCCGCTCTCGATGAAGGTGCGCAGGTCGCCGGACCTTTCCGCGTGACCCATCAACCGAGCGGTCTGCGCAAAGCCACCGATCGTATCCTTCAGGTTCTTGTCGAGCACCTTTCGGTCCGTCACCACGATGACAGTGTCAAAAACCGACGCGCCTGCGCGCTCCAGCCCGACAAGCTTGTGCACAGTCCAAGCAATGGAGTTGGATTTGCCGGAGCCGGCAGAATGCTGGATCAAGTAGCGCCTGCCTGGGCCGTGTTCGGTGGCGTTAGCGCAAAGCGACCGAACGACATCGAGCTGGTGGTAGCGAGGAAAAATCGGCGTACGTGCGGTGACCCGCCCGCGAGCGTCCCGCTCCTCGATGATCCCAGCGAAGTTCTCGATGATATCGGCGAGACTGCGCTTGGCCAGCACCTGGCGCCAAAGGTAATCGGTCTTGATGCCCCCGGGATTGGGCGGGTTTCCAGCGCCGTCGTTCCATCCGCGATTGAACGGCAGGAACCAGCTTTTCTGGCCGGCGAGGTGGCTGCACATCCGCACCTCGCGGTCATCGACCGCGAAGTGAACCGCGCAACGGCCGGAACGGAAAATGAGCTCCCTGGGGTCACGGTCCGTCTTGTACTGCGCCTCAGCGTGGGCGACGGACTGGCCGGTCAAGCTGTTCTTCAGCTCGAAGGTGGCGAGCGGCACGCCGTTGATGAAGAGGCCCAGGTCGAGCGCGCGTCGCGCGGTATCCAGCGAGTAGCCAAGTTGTTGAGTGACAGAGAAGCGATTTGCGGCGAAGCGCGTCTCGGCCTGTGAGTTGCCGGGTGAAGGAAGAGGGAAATAGAGCGTCACTGCGTGCGCGCCATGGCGGATGCCGGAGCGGAGCACGTCGATGACACCGCGATTGGTGATCTCGTCGCGGATCCGGGCGAGAAAGCCGCGGCGTTGGGGGCCGTCGGAGTCCAGCGAAAGCGTGCCGACCAACTCGGGCTGGGTAGCGCGAAGGAAGGCGATCAGCTGGACGAGATCGAGCGCGTGGACGCGGTCGTAGTCGTCGCGATGGCCTTCGATATAGCAATCAAGGGCAGCAGAGGGTGCCCGCCCGTCCGTGACGTCGGGCCTTGCGTGCACGATAGGCACCGCCGTGCCGGTCAGTGCGGCGACAATCAGCGCCTCCAGCCCGCCCTCACTTACGTCAGTCGACCGCATCAAGCGCATCCTCCATTTCTTCGTCGGCTGAAGCCGCGTCGTCGGCAAGGTTGTCGGTCTCGACGACGGGCACGACGACTTCGCGAACGTCGACCCGCCCCGTCACCACTGCGGCAATCAGGCTGTCGCGGTATTCGTGGATGAGGTTAATCTGGCTGCGCTCTTTCGCGATTGCTTCATCAAGGTCACCAGAGGCTCTGGCGAATTGATCGTAAAGCCGATCCTGCTCAGCGAGGGGCGGAATAGCCACCGGCACAGATGCAATAGCTTCCCATTCAGTCCTTGGCATCTTTGCGCCGACGCTCTGACTAGCGACGTAGTCGATGAACGGTTTTGATCGGAGCAACTGTTCAAGAAAGCGCGGTCGAAAGATATCCAATTTGGCACGAAGAACGAGGAACTCTGTTCCCGCAAGTCCAGCCTCGGCCACCCGCGTCACTTTGGCCAAATAGGGGCGAAGCTTGCCGAACAGTACGTCGTCTTGTTGGAAGATTTTGCCGGTGAACGTCTCGCTGGTCATGGGCGAGCCGTCGATAACCCGCCCGGACCAACTCTCGACTCGGTCGAGTGTGATGACAGACGCCGACCCAGCCGGAGCCGAGCCCAACTCAGTGATGTTGTCGACAAAGGGTTTGAGGCGATTCACGCGCCATTCGACCGGGTGTTGGTCGATCCAAGGCAAGTCGCCTGACACGGTGGCCGCCTCGTCCATGCCGCCGCGAAGCAACTCGGTCAGGATTGCCTGCTTGCGTTCGACCAACGCGGCAATCGTGCGACGCTTGGCGGCGATGAGGCGCTGGACCTGGGCAGTGTAGTCGTCGAGGAAATCCGCGATCCTCCGCTGCTCTTCGGGCGGCGGCGCGGGCGACAGCAAGGGCTTGAAATACTGCCAATAGAGCCGGTTGCGATCCGGCACGATCCCGCGCGAGGCGAAATCTACTTCGCGCATATAGGCGGATGTACGGAACAAATACGCGTAAAAACGCGACTCGACGCCATCGAATGGCTTGGCGACGACATAGGCGGGACTGATCAACCCGTCGCAGGGCGCAATGCCGACGGCGCCCTGCCACATCCGCATGATGTTGTAGGCGATATCGCCTTGGGCCGCGCGCTTGTATTTGGCGCGGTCTGCCATCTGCTGCTTGCGTCCGCCCTCCATGTCACGAACGCGAACTCCCGTTCGCAGTGAGACTTCCAGAATGGGCAGATCGGGAAAGCCTGTCTCGTTGCGCTCGGCAAAAAGGCGTCTGTTACGCACCACCTCCCAGTGCGTCGGCACCCGCGGAAGCCAGTCGACGCCACTGTCCCGATACTGGGAGTATGGCCTCAGCGCCGTGCTCATGCCTCAGCCTCGACTAGCACGACGTCGAGAAGTGCCTGAGTCTGGCGTTCCAACGCGTCGATCTCGGCCTTGATCTCGGCGAGCGGGCGCGGAGGCTTCGGCTTATAGAAGTGCCGTGCAAACGAGATTTCGTAGCCGATCTTCGTCTTGTCACGGTCGATCCAGGCGTCAGGCGCATGGGGCAGCACCTCGCGCTCGAAAAACGCCTCGATCCCGCCGGCCTCGTCGAACGCCACGATCTCGGTATCCGACAGCGCCTTGTCCGGCTCGTAGGCTACCACCGCCGGCTTGCCTTTCATGCTGACCGCGAAGAGCCCGCCGCGCGGATCAGCGGCCTTCTTCGACACCGATTTGACGATTGGCTTGGCATCTGCGGCACGCCAGCTCATCGCCCGCGCGATCAGCCGCGCCTCAGCGGGCTTCAGCGCGAGCTTTTCTGCCTTGATCACAGCGGCAAGCTTCGCTTCGAACGCGGCAAAATCGTCATGCTCGGCCTGGCCAATAAGTGCCATCAGCCGCTCCGCAGTGCGGTGCAGGCGACGATCACGTGCCCAGGTGCCAGCGTCGAGTAGCTTCTTGATGGTCTTGCGCGGCAGCTTCGGCGTGGCGTCCTCGGTCTCGGCAGCTGCGTCCTCGCCGTCCGCGCTCGCCTCTTCCTCACCCTCGGCGGCCTCCTCGCCTTCCGGCTCAGGCGGGTCAAGATGCGCCTTCAGCCGCTCCGCGACGCTGGGGAAATCGTCAAAAAGCGCATCGCCGAACTCGGCATGCAGCGCCTCGCGCAAGGCGCGGTGCCCGCTCTGGAAGCGTAGGGCGTCCACCGCCTCCCGCGTGAAGCGCGAGCGAAGCCGCAGTGGGCGCTCGACGACGATTTTCCAGTATCCGAAGGACGAGTTGGGCAGCACGATCGATGTGTCGCTCGTCTCCATCGTCTCATACGCATCGAGCACGGCTTGGATGTGCTCGGCGGTCATCTCGCAATTGCGCTTGCCGAGATTCCGACGGAGCGGTCGGAACCACTTGGTCGCGTCGATAAGTTGAACCTTGCCCTTACGGGCCTCAGCCTTGCGGTTACTCAATACCCAGACATAGGTGGCGATGCCGGTGTTGTAGAAAATGTTGAGCGGCAAGGCGACGATCGCCTCGAGCCAGTCGTTCTCGATGATCCAGCGGCGGACATTGCTCTCGCCTGAACCGGCCTCGCCGGTGAACAGGGCCGATCCGTTGTGAACGTCGGCAATGCGCGATCCGAGTGGGGTGTCCTTCATCTTGGACAGCTTGTTGACGAGGAAGAGGAGTTGGCCGTCCGACACGCGCGGCAACAGGCGCAGCCGATCGTCTTCGTTGGCCAGCCCCTCATGTTCGACCACAAAGCGGGGATCGTTCGCGGCGGCCTTGCCGCCCATGTCCGCAAGGTCGATCTTCCAGGTTGTCCCGAACGGGGGATTGGCCATCATGAAGTCGAACTTCAGCCCGTTTCGGCCGTGGACATCGGCGGACAGGGTCGAGCCGAAGGCGATGTTGCGGGCCTCTTCGCCCTCGCCTTTCAGCAGAAGGTCGGCCTTACAGATGGCGTAGGTCTCGGGGTTCAGTTCTTGGCCATAGAGGTGGATTTCAGTCTTCTTCCCCTCCTTGCGGGCGAGCTCGCGCAGCTTGGCTTCGCCGACCGTCAACATGCCACCGGTGCCGCAGGCGTCATCATAGAGAAGATAGGTGCCGTCGCCGATGCGATCCTTGGCGGGGCGGAACACCAGCTCCGCCATCATCTCCACGATGTCGCGTGGCGTGAACTGTTCACCGGCACCCTGGTTGTAATCTTCGTTGAAGCGACGGAGCAGCTCCTCGAAGATCGTGCCCATGGTGTGGTTATCGAGGCCGGGCAGACGCACTCGGCCCTGATCGTCTCGGACGGGCGTTGGGGCGAGATTGATCCGCTCATCGCAGAATTTCTCGATCAACGCATGAAGGCGATTATGCTCGGCAAGCCGCCCGAGCTCCTCGCGAAACTTGAAGCGCGCGAGGACTTCCCGGACGTTTTCGGAGAAGCCGTCCAGATAGGCCTCGAAGTCGGCCTTCTGTGTCTCGGGGTTGGGTCGGGCCAGAAGCTGGCGCAGGGTGAAGGGCGAGCGATTGTGGAAAGCTTGACCGGCCGCACGATCGAGTGCGGGACCCTGTGCGGCTTCCGGAACGCCGGCTGCGTCGAGCTCTGCCTTTCGTGCCAGGACGGCGGCGCGGGTGGGTTCGAGCACCGCGTCCAAACGCCGGATGACCGTCATCGGCAGGATGATGTCGCGATACTTGGTGCGGTCGTAAACATGATGGAGCACGTCATCCGCGATGCTCCAAATGAAGCCGTTGATGTTCATGCCGCCATCTCGCAATGAATTAGGCCGTTTATAGGACTCTCGTATCCCACTGCATACCGATCGCTGAATTTTTCCATGGTGAGCTTGAGCACGGTTATGCACCTCCCGAGTAAATCGCGTTTTCTGGAGTGGCCGCGTCCATCTCGGGCCAAATCGTCTTCTGTCGTTGAATCAGCTGTTGGCGCATCTCCTGGATCTTTTCCTGCATGTCGAAGATCGCACTCATCTGCGCTGCGATGGCGCCCTGCGCCTCGGCGGATGGCACCAGCACCGGAAGGCGTCGCAGGTCTGCCATCTGCAGTCCGGAGATCACCGAGCCGACCTTGAGGCTCTGCACCGTCACCTGGCCCATGGAGGACGAAAGGAAGCGGAACAGGATGGCCGGGTCGATGATTGGTCCACGTCGACGAAGCCGCAGGATGGCGAAGCTCTGGCTGGCAAGCCAGGCGGGACCATCGGGGATGTCGCGCACGAAGCCGACCTTTCCGACGCTGCCCTTGATGACGATCAGCACATCGCCGGGCTCCAGTCTCGCGCGCCTGGTGCGCTGGAGAAGTTCATCGCTGGCCGGAACCGACGTCGTCGGCATGCGCACCACGCCGGCGTCGTCGATGTCGCCGACCCCGACTTCAAGCAGCACGCCGTCGCTTCTGTCCGCGACATCTGTTTCGCGGCTTTCGCGGCCGGCGCGATCGCGGCCTACCAGCAGCGCCTGCGGACGGCTGATCTCCGCCACGTCTTCGAGCGGCACAGCTTCGGCGTTTGCCAGAAGGTCACGCATGCGGCGGGCCTGTGAATCGAGCACGTAGCGCTCGACGGAGAGATTGAAGTCGTGCCCGGCGATCTCGTCGGCAGAAGCCAGTACGGAGAAATCGGTCTCAGTGTGGTGCTGCAGGATGTCAGCGAGGTCCCGAATGGTGGAAAAGCGACCGATCGTGGATGGCCGCGACTTATCCCGCTCCCGCTCCGGTCGCCCGTCGACCATGAGGACGCGCTGCTGCTGGCGCATCCACGGATGGACTTTGGCCTTCGGGCGGAAAACAAGCATTGCGACCTGGATCAACGACGACGAGGGGAACGCGTCCCTCGGCAGGCTAATGACCGCGTCCAGGCCGAAGAGCCGAATGGCCTGCTCCTTGAACGCCTGATCCGCTTTGGTCGTGCGAAAGAGGAAACCAGTCGGGAGAAGGCACACAGCGGCGCGGCGGCCGCGTGCCAGCGCCAGCGCCACGTACTGCCCCTCTGCCACGCCGGGCTGCGGGAGGTTGGTGCCGAGGCTTCGGTAATCTTCGCCGCGGCTTCGCATGCCAACGGGCGGGAAAACGATCGCGGCATCATAGCTTTCCTGTTCCGCGAACAGCTCCTGATCTACGTTTGCTGGCTCGGTTAAGGGGTCGCGTTCCCGGACGATCAGCGGCAGATCATCGGCGACAGCGATGCATGCGCAGATGCCTGCAAGCCAGCCCTCCTCAACATCGAGGGTGACCTGGACGCATCGGATCTCGGCGATGTGCGTAGCGACGATGGCCGTCATCCCATAGGCGCAATAGACGTGTTGCGCTTCGGTGGGGTCGATCGCCGTTGCGATGAGCTGGCAAAGCTCGAAGCTGGCAATGGAGGCGGACAGGGCCCGGTCGCCACTGGCGGCCAGGAGGGCGCGCCGAATCCAGCCGCGCATCGGCGACACCGCATCTGCCGCCTCCCCCTTCTTGACATGCGTGGCGAGCGCGAGGCGCCTAAGTCGCTCGAGGTGACCTGGCGGAAGAGGTTGGGATACCGGTGAAAATGTCGCCCCCGGCGCTCGCCAAGCCTGGGGCCATGCGGCAGGCAAACGGTCCAGCATCGCTTGCCAGTCGGGGGCCGTCAGCTCCCTCTCCATGTCGAGGAAGCCCATGCCATTCGGGCCAGACACAGGAAGCAGGCGCGCCGCAACGCGCATCTGCGCCACGGTCAAAACAAGTGACGCTAGATCCTGACCACTCTCGGCTGCGGCGCGCTGCAGCTCGTGCTGGAAGGTCCGGATCAGCTCCATCTGCCCCGACGGCGAGGCGAGCTGGTGATCAGCGTGCATGGATGCGGCCGCGGTCAAAGGAGTCGACGTCGTATGCGGTGATCAGGGCGCCGTCCGCCTGCACGACTATGACGCCCCCCTTATCGAGCGCCTGCATGGCAGTGCGCTGCAGATCGCGGAGCTCATCGATGAGCTGCATGAGCCCCCGCCGCCCGAGGACGCATTTGTCCTGCGCATCCTCTCCAAATTGAAGGGTGAGGTCGACGAGCGCCTGCTTGATCCCGCGCTGGGACATTCGCCGCCCGATGTGTCGTGTCCTAGCCATGCCCAGCCTCCGTCCTGATGGAGATTATCTAGGACGCCAGGATCGGAAAATCAATCCTTCCTTTTTATGGCTGGCGATATTTTATGCGGCTTGCCTGCATGCGGCGCTTGTTCGTGATGCGTTTCCTTCCTCCGGCAATGATATCGACCCCCTGGCAGGTCTCTAGGCTGTTGTTCTTCCTTCGATGTTTAATCGCTGGCTCGCCCACTCCACCGGAAACGGCTCCATCAGCCCCGGCAGGGTCATGCCCTCGGGCTGCCGCCCGTCCAGGATCGCCTCGACGATGCCCGGCGCCAGCAGCGTCAGCCGCAGCATGCGCGAGACATAGGACGAGTTGATCTTCTCCGCCGCGGCCAACTCGTTGATCGTGCCGAAGCGCCCAGTCTCCAGCATCCGCCGCCACCGGAACGCCCGGGCCACCGCCTTCACCAGGGTGGTGTCGGCGGCCGAGGCGCCGCGGGGCGCCATGCCGCCCGGCGTCAGCACCAGCTTCCGCCCGCCCCGCTGCTTCCGGACCGCCAGCGGCACCCGCACGGTCAGCATTTGCGCGGTGCCGGTCACGCTGCGGCCCTCGCTGCTTCGGCGGGTGGCGTTGCAAGGTCCCGCGCCAGGCTGGCCAGTCCCTCCAGCTTCAGCCGCACGTCAGCGCCGCCCGCCCCGATGTCCACCCGGTCGACCAGGAGGCGGATGATCCGTGCCTGCTCGGCAGGGAAGAGCTCCTCCCACAGCGGGTCGAGCCGCTCCAGCGCCAGCCGCGCCTCATCCTCCGTCATATCCGGCGCCGAGGCCCGCGCCGCGCGCCAGGCGCCCAACACCACCTCCGGCTGGCGCAGCAGCCCCCGAACCTGCGCGATGACGGCGCCCTCGATCTCCGCGGCGGAAATACGCGCGATGGCCGGCCCGTCCGCGGCGCTGCCCTTCAGCACGGACTGACTGACATAGTAGCGATACTGCTGGCCGTGGCGCCCGCGCGCGTGGGTGGGCGACATCGCGCGGCCGTCGCTGCCGAAGATCAGCCCGCGCAGCAGCGAAGGCGTCTGGCAGCGGGTGCGGTTGGCGCGTGTCTTCGGGCTGATCGCCAGCAGGGCGTGCGCCGCGTCCCACATCGCCCGCGGCACGATGGCGGCATGCTCGCCGGGATGCGACTTCCCCTTGTGCATCGCCTCGCCGAGATAGGTCCGGTTGCTCAGCACCCGGTAAACGTCGCTCTTGGTGAAGGCGCGGCCGCGCTTCGTGGTGGCGCCCTCGGCGCGCAGCTTCTGCACCAGCTTCGTGCCGGATTCTGTTTCCACGAACCCCTCGAAGATGCGGCGCACCAGCGCCGCCTCGGCGTCGTTTACCACCAGCTTGCGATCGCGCGCGTCGTAGCCGAGAGGCACGAAGCCGCCCATCCAGATCCCGCGCGCCCGAGACGCAGCCACCTTGTCGCGGATGCGCTCGCCAATGACCTCCCGCTCGAACTGCGCGAAGCTGAGGAGGATGTTCAGCGTCAGCCGCCCCATGCTGGTGGTCGTGTTGAACGACTGCGTGACAGAGACAAAGGTCACGCTGTTCGCGTCGAACACCTCCACCAGCTTGGCGAAATCCATCAGTGCGCGCGACAGCCGGTCGATCTTGTAGACCACCACCACGTCGATGAGGCCGCGCTCAATGTCCGCCAGGAGCCGCCGCAGCGCCGGCCGTTCCAGCGTGCCGCCGGACACACCGCCATCGTCGTAGCGATCGCGGATCAGCACCCATCCTTCCGACCGCTGGCTGGTGATGTAAGCTTCGCAGGCCTCGCGCTGGGCATCGAGGGAGTTGAACTCCATGTCGAGCCCTTCCTCGCTCGACTTGCGCGTGTACACCGCGGCGCGGATCTTCCTGACCGTGGCCGGCATCGCGGCATCGGCGGCGGGTTTGCGCTTCATGCCGCGGCCCTCCGGTTCTTCAGGCCAAAGAACAGCCAACCATTCCAGCGCGTGCCGGTGATGGCGCGTGCGATGGAGGAGAGCGACTGGTAGGGACGGCCCTGATATTCGTAGCCGTCGTGCAGGACCGTCACGCTGTGCTCGACGCCTTGATACTCGCGGATGAGGCGCGTGCCGGTGATCGGCTTGTCGTCGCCGCGGATGCGCCGCAGGACGGGGTTGCCGCCGTCAAGCTGCTCGCCCAGCGCCTCGAGGCGCTGGATCGTCTCGGGCTTCAGGCCGCCATAGGCGAGCTCTTGGATGCGGTAAGCGAGCCGGCTTTCCAGGAAGCGCCGGTTGTAGGGCGGCGGCTCGGCGACGAACAGTTCACGCCACTGCTGCTTGAGGTCCGCCGTGGGGGCAGTCTTCAGGGCGGCCAGGCGCCCCAGCACGTCGGCGGGCGGAATGGCCGCCACGGTGCGCGCCACGTGGCCGGTGGCAACGGCGGGGTTCGGTCGGCGGGTCATGCGGATCTCCGGTTGGGCCGGTTCGCACACACGCTCTGGTGGGCGGTGAAGTGTAGCGAACTCTCTCCGCCGGTCCGCCTGTCGCGGTCGAACTCGTCGGCAGTGCGGCTGCGCAGCCGCACCAGGCCGCGGGCGAGGATGTCGCAGATCTCGCGCAGGTGGGGCGGGAGTTGGCGGAGCGGAGCATTCGTCCCTGACGCATTCAGTGGCATGCGACGAGACTCTCGATAGCGCCCAGTCCGGGTCTGATATTGTTGCGGTCATGGAAGTCGATTCGCCCCGGCCGGCGCTGCCCTTGGCAGAAGCCATCACGACCTGGTCCGATCCGGCGCTGGTGGAAGCATTGAATGCGGCCGAGGCGCCTTTCGCACCGCAGCAGCGTGTTCAGTTGCTGCAGGAATGGGTTGCGGAGATTGCGCAATACCGGGCACGTGGAACGTCGGCTCGGTCGAGCGTCACCAATCCGACAATTCGAGCGCTTGAGCGCGCCTGGCAAAAGCTGTTCGTCGGATTCAACGCCAGTGTGGCCGCCGGCGACATCGTGCTGTGGGGAAGGATGCTGAAGCCCATAGCCCGAAGTGACGCTGAGCCGCTGCTCGCAGCTTGGGCGCGTGAGCTGCTTTACCTTCCCTACCGCGGCACCGTCGTCGTCGGAGAGGATGCTTATGAAGACGTCGTGGTCCAGCGGCGAATGCTGGCACCGCTGGTGGCCGCGCGGCTCGGTAGGGTGAGAACCGCGCGCGGGCCCATTTCGCTGGGCGCGGCGCTGCGCGAGTGGACGGCCCCTGCATTGCTCGGTGAGGTCTGTCGAAGCGAGCGGCGATACACAAGGGACGTGCTTGCCTCGTTCCCCGCCCATCCGATCCTCTCCGATCCAGCAGATCTCGCGAAACCCGCCAAGAACGGCTGGTCGGTTGGGCCACCGAGTTTCGCCGCCCTGATCGCCGCTTGGACAGCGCTGGAGACAGACTTTCGAGCGCGCCTCGTCAGCGGGGAGTTTCACCTTCGCGGCGTCATGACGCGGCCGCAAAGAACAACGGTGCAGGTCAGCCTGCCCGGCGTTTGGGCTGCCGATTATTTGTTCGACTTCCGCCGCGAAGCGATAAGCGTCGATGACGCGCGGTACGTCGCGGTTGTCGCGACCTATGGAGCAGCAGCGGAGGGCAGCGGAAGAGATGTCGATCGCCTCTCCGACGCGGCCGTGCCGGATAGCGCGACGTGCGAGCGGACAGTGACGGAAGCCCACGCTGTCCCACCCTCGGCGCCCCCCGTCGTGGTGCGCAAAGGCGGGCGCAAGCCTGTCGCCGGCATCATTGAAGACGCGCTTCGGAGGCACTGGGATGGTGTGTTTCCCAACGGGGCTCCTGCGCGCCCTGAGAGTTGGCTGTGGCTCGCGCGCACCCTCACCAAACGGGTCGGGAGGGCGGCCATGAGCGCCGCAGGAGGATTTCCGAAGGAGGAGACAGTGCGTGGGCATCTCCCAGAAATCTACGATCGACTTCTGGTCGAAAAAGGCGGTCCGCGAGCAAGCGACCAATAAACCAGTGGCTCGACCCAGCAGCGTCAGAATGGCGGAATTCTGCGGCGTTCCATCTGGTCGATTGGTCGATTGAGCAAGCGACCAAAAAACCAATAGGCCTGGGGGTTTACGACCAATCGACCAGCCTACCTGCGCGGCACCACTGCAAGCCGCGAGGTGCCGCGCATGGATACGAGCCGTTGTCAGCCTTCGAAACGCAGCGAGAGGCTGGGCCAGAACGATCTTGCTCGCCGCTGGAACATCAGCCCGCGCACACTGGAACGCTGGCGCTGGCTTCGGCACGGGCCCCGATACCTCAAGATTGGCGGCCGGGTGGTGTACCGCCTGGAGGACATCGAGGCCTTCGAGGTTAAGCAGCTGCGGGGCGCGGAGTGATGCACCCCGCCGCAGCCGCCGCGATGTCCGATCCGGACCGCAATCCGCAGTTCATACGGCGCTGGGACGACACTGAGACCGTCCAGCCGAGCGGCTCGCCGCGCAATTACAGCGCAGCTGTCGGCACACTCGGTCTGGCACTGCTGGAGGCCATAGCGCGGCGACGGCGCGCCGAGTGCGGTCAAGCCGCCGCGCTTGAACCAGGCGATCCGTCACGATGAACGCGGACGCACCCTTGCTTGCCGACCGCGACCAGATCACGCGCTTCGTCGATGCGCTTTTCCGCCATGCCGATGAGGGCACCTTCGTCTCGCTGCGCGCGTTCTATGACGACGCCAACCAAGTGTATGGCATCGAGACGCATAGGCTGTCAGACGATGTCCGGCTTCTGGTGTCTGCTGCTACCAGCCTCGCCACCCGCGCAGCACGGCAGCGCCGGCCAATCGTCTTCGCCCCGCCCATCGCGACGTTCTCGAACGGTGATGGCGCCAAAGAGGATGATCTGCAGAACGGGCTGGCGCTCAGCGTCGAATGCGATCAGCGCCCGAGCGAGGCGCGGCAGAAGCTCGAGGCGCTGCTCGGTCCGGCGACCATCATCGTGGCGAGCGGCGGCGAATGGCCCGACGCAGTCGGTGTCCTGGAGCCCAAGCTGCACCTGCACTGGCGCCTGACGGAGCCGACCCGCGATGCAGCGTCTCACGCCACGCTGAAGGCGTGCCGTGCCATGGCGAAGGCCTTGGTCGGCGCGGATGGCACCAGCACGCCGATGGTGCATCCCATGCGCTGGCCGGGGTCTTGGCACCGCAAGGGCGCCCCGCGCCTTGTTCGAATTGTCTCGGAAACCGAGGCCGAACTCGATCTCGATGAGGCCGATCAGCTGCTTCGCGATGCGTGGTCGGTCCACCGCCAGCAGCAGGGTGACGCCGGCAAGGCGGAGCCTGACGAGCCTGGCGAGGGCGAGACGCGGGACACCACGGAACTGGTCACAGCCATCTTGACCGGCGCGGACTACCACGCGCCGATCACCGCGCTTGCGATGCGGTATCTGAAGGGCGGCATGGCAGATGCCCAGGCCGTCCTCACCCTGCGCGGGTTCATGAACTCGGTGCCGGAGGCAATCCGCAACATCAAGGACGGAGTGCACCATCTGCTACGCTGGCAGGCGCGCTTCGACGATATTCCCCGCGCCGTCAGCACCGCCCGCGACGAGCTCGACGCCGAGGCGGCAAAGGCCGCGCAGGCCGACATGTTCGGCGAGCAGTCGATTGGCAGGTTTCGCCTGGATGAGATGACGGCAGGGGAACCGCCGCGGCAGGAGTTCCTGGTGTCGCCGACCATCCCGCTGGGAAAACTCGGCGTGATGTTCGGCGCCGGTGGCATCGGGAAGTCGCTCGTCGGTCTCGCGCTGTGTCTGCTGGTGGCCCTCCGCGGCAGATACGGAGAGGCGGCGCTGGGCGCGTTCTCGATCCTGGGTGGCCACGTGCCGCTGGAGGCGGCTGGCGCCAGCGTGTTTCTGACCCTGGAGGACGACACCGCGGAGATCCATCGCCGCATCGCGTCGCTGGATCCTGAGAATCGCCGTCGCGATGCACCGTGCTACGTCATCCCCGCGGTTGACCTGCCGAACTTTGACCCGGCGCTGGTGATGCCCGATGGCCGCGCCGCCATGCTGACCGAGCTCGCCAAGCATGGCCTCGACCGCCTGTTGCGGAGCATCGCGGCGATAACGGGCAGGCCGGTGCGCCTCCTGGTCCTCGATCCCGCGGGCGACTTCCTGAACGGCGACGAGAACGACGCCAGCTTCGTGAAGATGCTGATGCGCCAGCTGCGCGCCGTCGCGGCGCGGCACGGCTGCACGATCATCCTGATCGGGCACGTCGCGAAAGGCGTGGATCTCGAGAACCCCACGATGCGCGGCAGCGGCGCCTGGATTGCCAACAGCCGGTTTGCGTACGCGTTGTGGAAGCCCACGGTGGAAGAGGCGGAGCGGCTCGGTAAGGAGGTCGACGAGCCGGCCGAGACGCTGGTGTGGGGTAACCTGGTGAAGGCGAACCACGCCGGCGCGCCGATTGGCATGCGCCGCCTCTTTGCACGAAGCCCCTCGGGCAACTTCCTCGATGTGACCAACCGTCTGGCGTCGCAGGGGCCGACGGAGGAGCAACTGCTCAAGCTACTGGTGGAAACATGCGCCGATTGCGCGGCCGCCGGACTTCCGTTCTCGCATACGGGCGCCGCCGGCCTGTTCAATGGCAGGGCCGATTTCCCGGAACCGCTCGCGAGCATGAGCAGGCATCGCCTGGAGGCGATTGGTACCCTGGCCCTCGACCGACAAATGCTGGTGAAGACGCGCACGGCTGATACGCAGGCCTCGACCAGGTTTCTGGACCTGCCGGACGGGCCTTTGGCAACCGGCATCAACGTGCCGCTGTTCAAGGGGTCTCGGAAGGAGGCGCTGGAGCGGTATCGCAGCAGTCGAGGGCTGTAGATGCCGTTTCATCGTTTCCGGTTTCCGGATTTCCATTGGAAATGCGATCGCGTGGAAAGGGGAAAAGGGAAGGCAGTTCAAGACCTTAAGCCGTTTCCAGTCGATGTGATTTCCACGCGTCCGGAAACGCCAAAAAACCGCGGATTTCCGCCGCATTTCCGGATTTCCGGAATCCCTCCCCTATGGGGAGGAGCCGGACATGGAAATCCGGCTCGCTCCATAGGTTGGCGAGGCGAGATGAGTTTCTCGACCTGCTGACCAGCGTCGGCAGTAGCATCTGAAAGAAATCTGCGCCGATCGTAGTGCAGCGTAGCGCCGAGCAATTGCGGTCGATTGTGCCGAGGAATCCCGATCCGGTATTAAATGGTCGTCGCGGCGACCTGCCCGACACCACTCCCGCTGGAGGGTTGAGGATGCCGGCGACAGGCGCGACGCACGCAGACTTCCCTGGCTACAAAAGAGTCAGAACACGCGACCTAATTCCGTATGCCCGCAACGCGCGCACGCACTCCGACGCGCAGGTCGCGCAGATCGCGGCGTCGATCCGCGAGTTCGGATTTACCAACCCGGTGCTGACCGACGGCGACAACGGCATCATCGCGGGCCACGGCCGCGTGCTGGCCGCGCGCAAGCTGGGCATGGACGAGGTGCCGGTGATCGAGCTGGCGCACCTGACGCCGGCGCAGCGCAAGGCGTACATCCTCGCCGACAACAAGCTGGCGTTGAATGCCGGCTGGGATGAGGACCTGCTGCGGCTGGAATTGGCCGAGCTGCAGGGCCTGGGCTTCGACCTGGAACTGACCGGGTTCGGCGCGGACGAGATCGCGGGGTTCCTCGCCGAGCCGACAACGGGCCTGACCGATCCCGACGACATCCCCCCTCTGCCGGAGACGCCCGTCACCCGGCTGGGCGATGTCTGGCGGCTGGGCCGCCACCGCCTGGTCTGCGGGGACTGCACCGACCCCGCTGTCGTGGCAGCCGTGCTCGCCGGCGTGCGGCCGCACCTGATGGTCACCGATCCGCCCTATGGCGTGCAGTACGATCCGGACTGGCGCAACCGGGCCGGCCTGGGGTCCACCCGCCGCACCGGCAAGGTGGAGAACGACGACCGCGCCGACTGGCGGGAGGCCTGGGCGCTGTTCCCGGGCGAGGTCGCCTACGTCTGGCACGGCGCGCTGCACGCCACCACCGTGGCGGAGAGTCTCGTTGCCTGCGGCTTCGACATCCGCGCGCAGATCATCTGGGCGAAGGATCGGCTGGTGCTCGGCCGGGGCCACTATCACTGGCAGCATGAACCGGCATGGTATGCGGTGCGGGGCCAGGGCCATTGGTCGGGCGATCGCAAGCAGACGACGCTGTGGCAGATCGCCGGTCGCAGCGAGGATGCTGAGACCGTCCACGGCACCCAGAAGCCGGTCGAGTGCATGCGCCGGCCGATCGAGAACAACTCCTCGCCCGGGCAGGCGGTGTACGAGCCGTTCAGCGGCTCCGGCACCACCATCATCGCGGCGGAGATGACCGGCCGGGCGTGCCATGCCATCGAGCTCTCCCCGGCCTATGTGGACGTCGCCATAGCGCGGTGGGAGGCCTTCACGGGCCAGGACGCCGTGCGGGAGGGGGACGGCGCCTCTTTCAGCGGCCTGTCCCCTGGCCCGGGCAGCGGCGCGCCCAGCAGCCCCACGGAGGCCAGCCATGCGCCGGTATGACCCGACCCCGGACCAGCGGCGCACGGTGAAGACCATGGCGGGGTTCGGCATCCCGCAGGAGGACATCGCGACCTTCCTGGGCATCGACGCCAAGACGCTGCGCAAGCACTTCCGCGAGGAGCTGGACCGCGGCGTGACGGAGGCGAACGCCAAGGTTGCGCAGTCGCTGTTCCAGATGGCCACCCAGGGCAAGAACGTCGCGGCGGCAATCTTCTGGATGAGGGCGAGGGCGGGCTGGCGCGAGAGGATCGAGGTGAAGCCGGTGGTGTATGACATCAGCCAGATGAGCGACGAGGAATTGCGAGCGGAGATCCGGCGCCTCGATCGTGAATTGAAGCCCATCCAGGTCATCACCGGTGTGACGCGTGCCGAAGACCTAACCGACGAACAGCTGATGCGCATCGCCGCCGGCGGCCTGGACCGGCGCGAAGGCGGTCGGAAGGACTCCGCCGGTGGACGCTGAGCTGATCCAGCTGACGGAGGAGCAGCGCCGGACGGCGCGGGCGATGGCGGGGCTTGGGGTGTCGCGCCGGCACATCGCGCTGCATCTCGGGGTCGATGAAGCGGCGATGATGGCGAAGCTGCGGGACGAGTTGGAACTCGCGGAGATGGAGGCGACCAGCAAGGTGGCGAAGGCGCTGTTCGTGATGGCGACGCAGAAGAACAACGTGGCGGCAGCCATTTTCTGGATGAAGGCGCGGGGCCGCTGGACGGAGAAGCAGGAGATCGAGGCGACGGTGAACGGTGATGTCCAGCAGCGGTACGTGATCAACGTCCAGCCGCGCATGTCGGAGAAGGAGTGGCTGGAGACCTACGCGCCGAAGGACGTCGGCTGACCGGCGCCTGCATCGCATCTGTTCAACACCGAGCAACGACCGTTGGTCGGTGGTGAACGGGGCGAGCAAATCCCTTGTCGTTGCGGTATCGAAAGGCGGTATGCTCAGCGTCGAGCGATCCTAGCTTGGGAGGGGATATGCGCCTGCTGCCAATCGCAACCACGATGACGTTGCTCGCGGCCTTCGCTCTCACCGCGTGCACTCCGCCTCCCGCAGACGCCACCGTGGGCGCTCAAGCCAATGCACCAGCCCCAGCCCCAGCCCCAGCACCTGCGCCCATCGTCGCGACCGACGACGCGGCGTGCGGCATGCGTCTGGCCTTCACAGCAACGGACGCGAATACGGCAACGGGGCGTGAGCCGGTGTGGGGACAGTCACAGAACCCCGCAGCGGGACCGCTCATTTTCGGGGCACGGCTGAACGTCAACACCGATGGGACACGGCGCTCGTACTCGGTGGACGACCCTGGCGGCCGAATCTTCGCCCTCAACAATGTTTGCAATGCAATGGCCGGGTACTGCCAGGGGCTCTCTGCATCAGCACTCGCGGAGCGCTTCCGGGTGCTGCGACAGGCTCGGGACGAGGGCTGGCCAGCAAATCTCCTGGCACAATCGCGGCTTTCCGCGAGCGTGATTCCGCGCCGCAGCGATGGCCGGGTCTGCCCCGAGATCGAGCAGGGCGGGCGACGGTACCTCGTCTCGTCTACGGCACTCGCCGACCCGCGCGCGGGCGATACGTGCAGCATCGACCGCTATGTGGACGCCCTCGCGGTGCCAGCGCTCGTGCTCCAGGGCGGTTCGAACGGCTTCACGCAGCGCGGTGTCCGCGTTGGCGACGCGGTCGTTGCTTGGCGGCCCGGGCTTACCGCGCCGGTGTTCGCTGTCGCCGGTGACACTGGCCCGACGGATCGGTTGGGTGAGGGCTCGATTGCGTTGAACGGCGCGCTGCTGCGCCGCACGGGCGAGCCCGCGAATTATCTGCAGGTGCGTTCGGAGTACGTCGTCCCGCGGGCTCATGTGCTCGTCTTTCCGGGGACTCGTGACTCAGCGCGCCCGCGCATTACGCGCGATCGGGTCGAGGCAGCGGCGCGAGATGCGTTTGTCTCTTGGGGCGGCGGATCCGAGGCCCGGGCGTTTGCTCGGCTGCAGGGGTGTGTTGCCGCGATGGAAAGGTGATGAAGATGCTCGTCGCGCTGGGATGATCGCCCTTTCTGACGGGCGCGACAGCTCTGGGCGTCTGAGACCTGGTCGTGCACCGCGAGCTTGCTCGGCTACATTGCGACCCGCGCAATGAGACGGGCGACCGTCGTGTGGGTCCAGGCACCGCTGCCCCGCGGCGTAGGCACGGCGCGGGTGTTCAGGGCGCGCGCCAATGCCGCGTGGCCCGTGATGCCCTCCGCGCGCAGGCGGTCCAGTTCCAGCCCGAGCCGGTGCGCCGCACGTTCCGCGGCCTCCCGCCGCGCCCGTGCCGCCGCGGCGGCGTCCGGACCCATGGCGGGCCGGTAGCCCCGATCCCCGCCCAGCGCCGTTCCCCGCGCCTTGGCCGCCGCCAGAGCCGCCCTGGTCCGCTCGCTGATCAGCTCGCGCTCCTTCTGCGCCATGGCGGCATAGATCCGCAGCATCAGGTCATCAGCACCCGGCATGTCGGCCGCCCGGATCGAGATGCCGTCCTCCAGCAGCTGCGACAGGGTGTGGGCGCGGCGGGTGATGCGATCCAATCGCGCGGCGACTAGTACGGCGCCAAGCTGCCGGCACCGGGCCAGCGCAGCCTGGAACCCAGGCCGCCGATCGTCCTTGCCCGAGGCGATGTCGGAGAACCCCGCCACCATGGTCCAGCCCTGCGCGGCGACGAAGGAGCGGATGCTGGCCTGCTGGGCCTCCAGGCCCAGCCCGCTGTTGCCCTGCTCGGCGGTCGAGACCCGGATGAGCCCGACCGCCAGGCGGGGTGCCTGTGCGCCTTTGCGCATCAGCCGGCCTCGGCGATGCGGTAGATCGAGTAGGAGCCCTTGGCGCCCTGCTTGTTCGGCCCGACCTGGCGCACCCGCTCCAGCACCTCCACCGTCACGCCCTTGCGCTTGAGCCCGGCGAGGAAGCCGCGGACGGTATGCTGCTGCCAGCCGGTCGCGTCGATGATCTCGGCGATGGCGGTGCCCTCGTCGCGGCGCAGCAGGGCAAGGACGCGCTCCTGCTTGGTGCCGGTGCGGGGCTGGCGCGGGGCGGCCGGGTCGCGCGGCGGGCGGGCGGCGCGGTCGGCCCGCGGGGTGGCTGCCAGGGCCGCGCGCAGGGCTGCCACGGCATCGTTGAGCCCGTCCCGCTCGGGAGCCTCCCACGCAGCCAGGACCGTCACGGCGGCCATGCGCAGGGCGGCGGCGCGGCCGATAGGCCCGCGTTGACCCACAGGCGGGCGCTGAGACCCCTCCGGTGCCTCGCCGCCGCCGTAGGGCAGGGCGGGCGGAAACGCTGCCAGTGAGTCTCCCTGGCGCGCTGTGGGCAGAAGGGCGGGCTCCTGCGGATCGTCTGCGCCCTGGGTCGCGTTCTCCGGCCCCAGGCCGATAGCCGCCAGCCCCTCGGCGGTGATGCGCAGGGCAATCCAGGCCCCATCCTCGTCCTGTCGCCAGCCCAGGGTGATGGCCTCGCGCGGCGCCGGCACCTCCTCCAGCAAGCCCTTGCTGATCATGCTGCGCAGCACGGCCTGGCGCGCGGCGGCAGGCAGCTTGGCGGGCGGGGTGGCCAGCAGCGCGTCGTGCTGGGCGGCGCGGCTGAGGATCACGCGCTGGGTGTCGGAAAGCTTTGTCATTGTCGGGCTCCTGGTCCGCACCCGAGGATCCGGGTGCTACCAGCCCGAGCCCGGCCGGGCCGCAGCCGGGCAGGGCGACGCGGGGCAGCGCCGCGTCAGGCGGCGTATTCGCCGCGGTGGAAATGCTGGTCGGTGATGTCGCGCAGCCGGCGGCTGGCGTCGGTCAGCCAGGCGGCTTGACCCCAGAGCACCGCGTCTGGGTCGGCGCCGAAGTGATCCGCGCTGGCTTGCTGCAATTCGGCGAGCAGGGCGTCGAACTCGGCCTTGCGGGCGAGGAAGGTGTCGAGGCTGCGCTGCTGGTTGGTGTCTTGGCTGGTCATCGTCGGGGGCTCTGTCTGTGGCTGGCCCACGACCATTCGCTCTGTTGCCGTGCGAAGCCAAGCGAAGGGTGCGATCAGGTTATTGCTTTCTGAGGTGGGAGCGGGCGGCATCATCAAGGGCCTTGACGGGCCGATCGACTTGCAATCGTTGCGCCTTTACCGGAACCCGCTGATAAGCGGAGCGTCGCGCGCAGCGAAAAGGCGAGCGGCATAGCCGGCATCGACGTGGGCAGTCGGAACATCCCCCCGCCGGCGGGCTCCATCATCGGAAAGGCGGACCACGGCAGCGTCTCATGCTCGTGGAGGAAATCGAGATGGAAGCCGGCCGCCAAGAGCGCACCGAGAATGGTGCTGAAAGAGTGCGCCCATTCGTAGGTCTGTGTATGCGTCAGCAAGTCCGGCGCGCCGGTGTAGGTGGTGGGGTCATTGTAGCTGAACGGCGCCTCGATGGGCACTTGCCAGGGGCGCGCAAGCACCAGCCGTTCGCCCTGCTGCTCCAGCGCGTTCATCGCCGGGTGTGAATCCGCCAGGTACAGCGCGCCGCCCGGTGTCAGCAGCGTGGCAACCACGCCGGCCCAGCGCATCATGTCCGGCAACCAGCAAAGCGCCCCCCAGGTCACATAGACTAGATCGAAGGGGCCATCGAGCAGCGTGGCTGCGTGATGCACATCGCCCTCCACGAAGCGCACCGACACGCCAAGCTCCGCCGCCAGCGCTAGTGCGCCGGCGATGGCGCGGGGTGAGAAATCGAGCCCGGTGGCGATAGCGCCGCGCCGGGCCAAGCGCATGGTGTCGAGCCCAAAATGGCACTGCAGATGTGCTACGCGCAGCCCAGCGACATCGCCGAGTTCGCCATCGACGATGGGATCGAGCCGCTTGTCGCCCGCGCGCACAGCATCGATGCCGTAGAAGCCAGTGCTGTTGCGCAGGTGGATGTCCGCGCGGTCGTCCCAGTTCAGGCGGTTGGCTGCGATCGGGTCCATGAGGCTCTACCTGTTGGCACCGGCATGTTTCTTTGCGAACGACCGGGACCTACAACCCGCAGCTTCGCAAACGCAAGTGGACCTTAACTCCAAGGTGAGCAAAGGCTGCCGGGGCGACGTCGCTGATTGACGTCCCGGTGAACGGGGCGCGGGCGGGCGATCTGACAACGGCGTCGCTGGTCGCTTCGACTCGTTTTATTGAGCTCGATGCGGCGGTCTGGTCGAACAACACGGTGCGTGTGATGGCGCGGAATATCTCTGCGGCGACGTTCGATCTCGCAGCGGCGACGCTGTCGGTGGGGGTCGTGAAGCGGCGAGTGCCGTGACTGGGCGAAAATGATGCGGGGGAGATTAGCGCGGCAACGAGTGCTTGGAGTTGCCACAACCAAGTCGCCCCATAATACTGCACTTATGGGTGAAGTTGCCGGATGAAAATCGTCCTTTTCGCGACCGCTTGGGGGCCAAAGCACGGGGGCATCAACGCCTTCAACCGGGACTTCGCGGTGGGGCTGGCGGAGCTTCTCGGCGCGCCTGGCGCCGTTATCTGCGTCGTGCTGACTGCTGGTCTGGCAGACAGAGCAGACTCTGAGCCGCACAACGTCACGCTGATATCCATCGACCAGGATGGCGACACATTCGACCCAAAGTGGTTAGCAATCGTCGCGGAGGCTTTCGCGAAAGAGGGCATCGATACCGCGAGCACGTGCTGGGTGGGGCACGACGTCACGAGTGGGGCGATTGCCATCGAAGCGGCGCAGAGGTTCAGTGGTACATCGGCGCTGATCCACCACATGGCGTTCCGCGAATACCAGAGTCAGAAGTCTGGCAATTCACAAGTCGCGGATACAAAGGCAAATCGGCAACGGGACTTGTTCAACGCCGCCAAGCGAAGTGCGCTATTCGCAGTTGGCCCGCTGCTCAAGGACTCCTGCGAACGGATGACAGGGCGAGCCTGCACTCAACTGGTACCCGGTTTCCCGCCGGAAGCGAGGCCAAACTCTTCCCGCAACGATGTGCTGGAGGCCCTTACCTTCGGGCGGATGGACCGGGCAGATGACCGGATCAAGCAGGGCAGGCTAGCAGTCGCGGCCTTTGGCGCGGCTGTGAGGACGGCGAAAGCTAATAGTGGGAATCCGCCGGCCCTTGCCAACAACCCAGAGATCGCAGTCCTCGGCCTTTCCGCCGACGATGCATCTGAGGAGGCAGAGTTAAGGGCCCTCGCGAAGGAATACGCCGACCGCGATGTTCGCTTTTTCGGCCTGAGCTTCGAACAGGAACGCAAAGTGACGTTCGAACGGCTCCGTCAGGCCAATCTTGCGCTGATGCTTTCGTTGCACGAAGGGTTCGGGCTGACAGGGTGGGAAGCGATAGCCTTCGAGGTGCCGCTCATCCTGAGCGAGCAAAGTGGATTGTTCCGGTTAATTTACGACACCCTTGGCGGCTTAGGCGTCGGTGGCGTAGTGAAGCTGGATATCCGAGGCGCGCGCGCCGAAAGCGAGCGCTTTCATCCGGAAGACCTTAGGGACGTGGCCGCAGCCTATCAGTCAATTGCTGGGAGGTTGCCTGAACGAAAGCGCGACGCCAAGTTGCTGAAGCAGCAACTCATTAGTTGTCTTGGCTGCACCTGGAAGCGCACGGCGGAGACGTTTCTGGATGGGTTGAGGAGCCTGTCCGCCGATGGAGAAGGCCTTGGCGCGCTGGGATCCATCGAGGCTGGGGTAGATCCGGTTCTCACGTCCACCGATGGAGAAGGCTCTGGCGCGCCGGTATCGGCTGCAGCGACCGCGCCGGGCTTAGCCGGCGCCAGCGTTCCCGTGCTTGCCTCGGCGGTTGCTGTGCCGGAGCTTCGAGGCGACCGGTCTCATGGGGACCCGGACGCGAGCTTCCGCAGAACTCTAGGGATGCTGGGCTTTCTGGACTTGCGCTTTCCCGTTGCGGCAGCTCGCGGCTTCCAGCGGTTTCTGTACGACGACGGTCTTCCTTACTTCTCGCGTGATGATTATCTGGACGAAGTCGGAGAAGTTGGTCACGTCTTGTCCGAGCGCGCAATCATACAGAAGATCCAGACGGCCAGCAGCCCGCTTGCCATCCTAATTGACGGGCCGGGCGGTTTCGGCAAGACTCGGTTGGCACGTAGGCTTTGCCTCGACTGCGGGTCTGATCTTGCGCTGCAGATTGACCAGGCCTCGGATTTCGCGCGGCTAAGGAGTTTTCTGGAGGCAGAGCAAGGTGTTCAGCATCTGGTGATGCTTCTGGATTATGCAGAGAACTTCAAGACTGCACATTCTCTACGGTACTTCTGCGAGGAACTGCAGGAATCTCTCAAGGTCCGGACTACGCTAATTTTGTGTAGCAGGTCGAGCGGATCTGCTACGGTTCGATTTATGTTCCGCGATCTCGATCCGTTGCAGTATAGTCTGGGGCGTGCGTCGGGCGGAGCGCTGATTAGTTACGATCAATGGCTTGTCGCAAAAATCCTGCGGCATCTTGGCCTAGAAGAGAATCCCGCTCTAGTCGAGATGAGCCGCGGCATGCCCTTCCTCGCGGCTTTCGCGGGATACATGAAGACCTACAATCTCGATGCTTTCGAGCGGCAATTTGGCCTTACGCTCAACAACGCGGATTTCGCGCGCTGGGCCGGCGCCCGGATCAATGGTCTCGATCGGTTCGGATCCAACACCAAGCGGCGCATGGCCGAGATCGCACTTGCGCTGCCCATCGCCGAGAATGAGGAGGCCGCCGTTCTGCATGATCCGAGCGGCACCCGCGGACACGTATTTAGAGCGCTGAATGACGACCTGTGGGTCGAGCAGGAGGGTAGCCAGTTCGTCGCACTGCATGACACACTCGCCGATGCGCTGGTGGCCGAGTATCTTTTCGGGTCAGTGAAGGTTTCAAGTAGACTGGCCGATATTCTCTCAACAGCGATCGATAAGCAGTACTTAAGGCGCGCTCTTTACGTTGTGAACCGGCTCGCAGGACACGACAGGTTTCAAGAGATTGACCCAGTCGCTGTGCTGCTGCGCTTAGAGAGCAAGTACGCGGATGTCATCCGCCAGAGCGCCGTCGATATCCTGCGCTGCGCAATGGTCGAGAGGCATCTGATCCCTCAGTTGATTGAGACTGTCACGAGCCTCTTCGAAGGGCTTGAGGGCGGTCCACATGCACACGCCTTTTTGGCGGAAACGGCGGCATATCTTGTGTGGTACCCGGCCCCAACGGCCAATCAGTTCTGCTCCCCGCGGTTCGACGCCCTTATTTCGCAAGCTGCGACGACATCGGATCCGCAAATCTTAGCAAACCTTTTGGCCTATGACCCGAAGGCCTTAGCCACCACCGCCCGGTGGCTAATCAGCCAAACGGTTCATAGTCGTGACGCATCATATCTGATCGAATCCTATCTGCTCAACGTCGGCGACACGACCTGGGTCGGCTCTTTCGTTTTGACTTGGCTCGATCGGCGCGGCGCAATGCCCCGGGCTGGTTTCGTGCTGCACGCTTGGTTCGCGGCGCTAAAGGAGGAGGGGCGCCACGGGATCGATAACCGGTCGTCGCTGGCCGTGAGCGCGGAGATCTTGGGTTATTTGCGCGACTGGTGTGACTTGTTTGGAGAAGAAGCCTTTGCCGCCAAATGCCTGCAAACCTTGGCCGAGACCAGCGGCTACGACGAGAAGAGCCTCGACTTGATTGACGCTTGGCTTGGACACCATGTTCGAACTTATCCCGCGGTGCATCTCCTCAATGTTCTGATCCGCGCCCGCCCTGCGCCAGACGTGCGCATAGCTGGATTTGCGTGCCAATGGCTGGGATTGCCGGAACGTCAGCGGCCGCTTATTGAGTGCTGCTATCTGTTCCGGAATCTTAGCAAATCCGGATATGTGTTCGCCCAGTTCGAATCAGACCTATGGTCTCTTATTACTACAGAAGGACCTTCGCATAATCGGCGCGATCTGTGTCGTTACTGGCTAAACTGGGGCGGAGACCCGGTGAAGGTGCGCGAAATCTTGCGGGGTATCATCGCCGAAGACCCGCTGAACGAACATGTCCGCTTCGCTTTCGAATCATGGTGTAATGCCGCGCCGGGGGACGAAGGGTTCTTCCGTGATGAGATGCAAGCATGGCTTGGCGCTAACGCCAAGCATCCAAAAGCAAGTTATGTATTCAATTTGTGGCATACAGTGGGTCTTGATCCGAAGAAGGTCTTTGAGCCCTTGAAGACTTGGTTCCAGGCTAACGGAGAAGACAGTCAGTTCCCCGTCCTACTTTCTAAGTTCAGGATCCTCGAACCGTTCTTGACAGCAGCCATTGGAACAACACCGGAACGCGCGGCGGTGATAGTGCAGCAAGTGGAATTCGGAATTAAGGATTGTCCAAGTATCGAATATATTCTTCAGGCGCCTTATGGTTGTGATCCGGGTACTCCAATGGGACAAGCGGCTATCGGGGCTGCCCACAGATTTTTGGATCAGCATGTGAGTGACGTGAGAAGCGCCTTCCTGATTGCGAGGGTCGTTTCCGTGATCGGTCCTAAAGACTGGATTCTGTTACATGCGGAACAGTGGCTGGAAAACTTTGTTCATAGGGGCCGCGCCTGTCTGGTGCTGAAAGCTCTCCTGGGGTCAGGTCTCCATCCGCTTCGCTGGGAGCATCGGGTCGCCCAATGGTTAGTGGAGAACCCGACCTATCCGTTCGCAGGAGAACTCTTTCTGGCCTGGGCCGATGCTGGCGGAGATCCGAGCCGGTTCCGCGCTGAAGCGAAGACATGGCTTTCGGCCGCAAGCGAGCGCGAGGGGTATTTCGATGTGGATGAAGTCGAGGAGCGCTTTCGCTGATCTACTGGCGTGAGGGACCTCTCTTTGGTCCACACCCTGGGGTGACCGAACCATCGGCGTTGACGCTCAGAGACCGCTTGTAACCGGGCGCACTCCCTCCGCCAGTTTCACCCCCTACTGCAGCGCCCCCTCCCGCGCATCCACGCCGCCCATGGTCGACAGTTCGACCCCCTGCAGCGTCGTGCCGGTCACGCGGCAGTCCCGCACCACCACCTCGTCGCGATAGAGCACGAGGCGCAAGCTGTCGCCCGCGCGCAGTCCCGCCACGCCGCCCACCACCGCGCGCGTCGGCGACAGCATGCGCAGCACGCCGTCGCGCCGCTGCCAGCCGACCAGGATCGAGCAGGTCTCGTCGAAGGCATAGGCCAGCGGCCGGTCCGTGGCCGCCGTGGCGGTCGAAATACCCGCTGCGGCCGGCCGCAGCGCGGCCAGCGAGGGAAGGGTCGTCATCGAGGGGCCTCCTGCCACCAAAGCGCCGCCAGGGGCGCGCGCCGTGATGGTGAAGGCCGCCGGTTGACCGAGGGTTAAAACCCCGGCCCCGCCAGCCTCATTCAGCCGCCTTCAGCTTGTCCTGCGTGCGGGTCTCGAAGTCGCTCGCGTCATGGCGTTCGTGCAGCTGGCTCGACGCCTCGCCCTGCACGCGGTTGACCATGCGTCCGCGCCGCACCGCGGGGCGTTCGCCGATCGCCTCCGCCCATCGTTGCACGTGGCGGTAGGCGGCGACGTCCAGGAACTCCGCCGCGCCGTACAGCCAGCCCTTGGCCAGCCCGCCATACCAGGGCCAGATCGCCATGTCGGCGATGGTGTAGTCCGGCCCCGCGATGAAGGCGTTCTCGGCCAGGCGGCGGTCGAGCACGTCGAGCTGCCGCTTCACCTCCATCGCGAAGCGGTCGATCGGGTATTCCATCTTGAACGGCGCATAGGCGTAGAAGTGCCCGAAGCCACCGCCCAGATACGGCGCGGAGCCCATCTGCCAGAACAGCCAGGACAGCGTCTCGGCGCGTGCGGCGGACTCGGCCGGCAGGAAGGCTCCGAACTTCTCCGCCAGGTACACCAGGATCGCCCCCGATTCGAAGACGCGGATCGGGGTCGGGCCGCTGCGATCGACCAGCGCGGGGATCTTGGAATTCGGGTTGGCCGCGACGAAGCCCGAGCCGAACTGGTCGCCCTCGCCGATGCGGATCAGCCAGGCATCGTATTCGGCGCCGGCGTGACCGAGCGCGAGCAGCTCCTCCAGCATGATGGTGATCTTCACGCCGTTGGGCGTGCCGAGCGAATAGAGCTGCAGCGGGTGGCGGCCGACCGGCAGGTCCTTGTCATGCGTGGGGCCGGCGATGGGGCGGTTGATGTTGGCGAAGCGGCCGCCATTGGCCTTGTTCCACGTCCAGACCTTGGGCGGGGTATAGTCGGGGGTGTCGGTCATGCATCGGTGTCCCGCATTGGATGCCTGGAAATTGGGGGCGCCGGCGCGGCCGCGAAAGGGGCGCAGGCGCGGCGGCCTTGTCCCGGCCCGGCCGCGCCACAGATCAGGAAGGCCCATGAAGGTCGCCCGCCGCGTGCTGATCCTGTTCGTCATCGTCTGGCTGGTGCCGATCGGCATCGCCGCGGCGCTGTACCAGCGCGCGGGCATCGGCGCGGCCTGGGCGGCGGCGGACCGGTCATCGATCGGCCACCTGCCGCCGGCCGACCGCCACGCCGGCGCGATCGTGCGGGTGTTTGCCGCGCCGACGGTGCGCTGGCGCGGTGTCGTCGCGGTACACAGCTGGATCGTGGTGAAGCCGGAGGGTGCCCGCGACTACACGCGCTGGGACTACACCGCCTGGGGCGAACCCATCCGCGTCAACGGCTTCGTGCCGGATGGCCGCTGGTTCGGCCGCGACCCGCAGGTGGTCTTCGCGGCCGATGGCGATGCCGCGGCGGCGCTGATCCCGCGCATGCAGGCGGCGGTCGAGGCGTATCGTTGGCGCGAGCGTGGCGACTACCGCGTCTGGCCGGGGCCCAATTCCAACACCTTCGTCGCCGCCGTGCTGGAGGCGGTGCCCGAGGCACAGGCCGTGCTGCCGCCGAATGCGATCGGCAAGGACTACCCGCATGACGGATGGTGGCTGCGCCGCACGGCGTCGGGAACCGGGCTGCGGCTGACGCTGGGTGGCTATGCCGGCGTCACCCTCGGCTGGGTCGAGCGGATCGAGGTTAATATTCTCGGCGGCGTGGCCGGGATCGACCTGCGGCGGCCGGCGGTGAAGCTGCCGGGGCTTGGGCGGATCGGGATGGCGCAGGCCTGAACGATGGCGGCGCGACCCCGCCGCGCCGCGCAGGTCGTCACGCGGGGCGCGCCGCCCTTGTCCGGTTGCATGGCGGCGACGGGCGTGCTCCGGCGATGCGCCGCGAGCCCTTCGCGGCTGCCGCCGGCGCGCATCATGTGCCGACCACCGGGGCGCTCGGCCAGGCGGTGCGTTACCGCCGTGGGGGCGGGGCGCGGCGTGGGGGCGGGGGGGGAGCACCCCGGCGGGCGGGCGCTGCGCCGCGCGCCGGTGCCGCGCGGCCGCGCGGGACGACCCGTGGCGGCGGCGGCGGCGGGCGGCGGATCATGTAGCGCTGCTGCGCCGGCGGCATGATCATCCAGCGCGCCTGCAGCGTCGCGTCGTCGGGCACGTCCTCGCCCAGGCGGGTCAGGCCCTGGCGGGCGCGGCGCTTGTGCTCCTCGGTCAGGCTGTCCCAGGCGATCGGGCCGGGGGTATAGACCGTTTCCGGGTCGGGGTCGGGATCGGCGGTGACCACCGGGGCAGGGGGCGGCGGCGCGGCGCAGGCCGACAGCGCCGCCAGCATCGCCAGCAGGGCGGCACGACGGCCGGTCACGGGTCCGCTCATGCCGCGATCTCCACCATCACCGGGACGTGGTCCGAGGCCTGCGACCAGTCGCGCGCGTCCTTCAGGACAATGTGCTGCTTCAGGCTGCCCGCGAGGTCGGGGCTGACCCAGACATGGTCGAGCCGGCGCCCGCGATCGGCCGCGCGCCAATCGCGCGCGCGGTAGGACCACCAAGTATACAGCTTCTGGTCGGCCGGGACGAAGTGGCGCAGCGCATCGTGCCAGCCGCCGGCCTGCTGCCAGGCGGTCAGGGCGGCGACCTCGGCCGGCGTGTGCGACACCACGGCCAGCAATTGCTTGTGCGACCACACATCATGTTCGAGCGGCGCGATGTTGAGGTCGCCCACCAGCACCGCGCGCTGCGCCGGGCGCGCCTTGGACCACGCGGTGGCTTCCGCAACGAAGTCCATCTTGTGGCCGAATTTCGGGTTGGCCTCGCGGTCGGCGATGTCGCCGCCGGCGGGGACATAGAAATTGTGCAGCTCGATCGGCCCGCCGGGCGCGTCGATGGTGGCGCCGAGGTGCCGGCAATCGCCGCGCGAACACCAGTCGGGGTCGCCATCCCGCGCCAGGATCGGGCGCTTCGACAGGACGGCGACGCCGTTGTAGCCCTTCATGCCGCGCACCAGCCGATGCGTGAAGCCAAGTGCGGCTGCCCCCTCATGCGGGAAGAATTCGTCCGGGCACTTGGTTTCCTGCAGGCACAGCACATCCGGCGCCAGCGCGGCCACGAGGTCCTTCAACAGCGGCAGCCGCAGCCGCACGCTGTTGATGTTCCATGTGGCGATGCGCAGCGTGCCGCCCCCGGCGGCGGCCTTGCGGGCCATCAGACGATCTTCGTCTTCACCTCGCCCACGCCTTCGACGATGCCTTCCAGCACGTCGCCGCGGACCACGGCGGCCACGCCCTCGGGCGTGCCGGTCATGATCAGGTCGCCCGGCGCGAGTTCGACCAGCTCGGACAGGTTCGCGATGACTTCCGGCACCGACCAGATCAGCTTCGACAGGTCGGAGGTCTGGGTGACCTTGCCGTTCACCTTCAGTTCGATCTTGCCCTTCGACGGGTCGATGCCGGCGGCCGGCACCAGCGCGCCCATGGGGGCGGACTGGTCGAAGCCCTTGCCCATGTCCCAGGGGCGGCCGGTCTTCTTGGCTTCGTTCTGGATGTCGCGGCGGGTCATGTCCAGGCCGCAGCAATAGCCCCAGACATGCTTCAGCGCGTCGCCCACCGCGATGTTCTTCCCGCCCGTGCCGATGGCCACGACCAGTTCCATTTCGTGGTGCAGCGACTTGGTGACGGTCGGGTAGGGCATGTCGGCGCCATTGATGACCACCGCATCGGCCGGCTTCGCGAAGTAGAAGGGGGGTTCGCGGGTCGGGTCGGAGCCCATCTCGATGGCATGCTCGGCATAGTTGCGGCCCACGCAGAAGATGCGCCGGACCGGGAACATGGCATCGCTGCCCTTGACGGGGATGGCGGCGACCGGCGGCGGGGCGAACACGTAGGCGACCATGCGGGCGAGGCTCCGGGATGGGATGGGAGCCTGTCCTATACAGCCCCGGCGGCGGGGCCGGAAGCCACCCACGGCGTTGAGACGCCATGTGAAGATCGGCCGGGATCGCACGGCGGGGGCAGAAAAAGGTGCGCCCGGTCAGGGGGGTGACCGGGCGCGGTATTTTCTTCCGATCGGAATAGTCGGGCGAGCCGGCAGGGGATACCGGGGATCGTCCACCGGGTTGGTTGAACCCAGCCGGTGAACCCTAGCCGCTTTATCCTGCAAAATCAAAACGCAAATGATGTCTTTCGGGTGACGCCGGTCACCCGGCCGGCGGCTATTCCGCGGCCTGGGCCAGCCCTGCCTGGGTGCAGCGCGCGGCACGATGCGCGGCGCAGGCGCGGCCGAAGGCGTCGAAGATGGCGCGGCTGTCGGCGTCGCGTTCCCAGTCGTATTCGGGGTGCCATTGCACGCCCAGCGCGAAGCCGCGGGCGCTGTCCACGCGCACCGCCTCGATCGTGCCGTCCGGCGCCCAGGCCTCGGCGACCAGGCGGGGGGCGAGGCGCTGCACGCCCTGGTTGTGCAGCGAATTCACCGACAGCCGCCCGGCCAGGCGCGCGGCGGGTGTGACCGCCTGCGCCAGCGCGCCGTCGCGTTCGATCCGCACGGCATGCGCCTTGCCGGTGCGCACCTTCGGGATCGGCTGGTCGGACGGGGTGGAGTGGTCCATCCGCCCCGGCAGGTCCTGGATTCGCTGGTCGAGGCTGCCGCCCAGCGCGACGTTGAGCTCCTGCATGCCGCGGCAGATCGCCAGCAGCGGCACGCCCTGGTCGATCGCGGCGCGGATCAGCGGCAGGGTGGTGTCGTCGCGGTAGCGGTCCTCGGGCGTGCCCTCGGCATGGGCAGGACCGTCATAGAAGCCGGGCCACACGTTGGACCGGCTGCCGGTGAGGATCAGCCCATCGAGGTGCGGCAGCAATTCGCCGGAGAGGTCCTCCCCGGCGGCGGGCAGCAGCACGGGCGTGCCGTGCGCCGGGCCGCGCACCACGCGGATATAGGTGTCCGACGCGGCATGGTTCGGTGTCCCGAAGATGCCGAAGGCTTTCTGACAGCAGGAGATGCCAACGAGAGGTCTCATGGATCACTACACTTCCGCGACGCCGTGTCAGGATCAAGGCGTCCTGTGGGTTTTTCGTGAATGCGCGCCATGCGTTGCACGGATGCCATGCATCGCACCGGCCGCGGCGCCCGGAAACCGGGCGTCAGCCCCCTTGCGGCAGCCCGAAGCCGCCCGGTTCGAAGAAGCGCGGGTCATTGAACTGGAACAGCCCGGCGGGGAAGCGCAGGCCGGTCTCGATTCGCGACAGCGTCACGCGCGTCTCGCGCCCCTGCGCGTCGGTCACCGCCCATTGGCGGAGTTCGATCGGGTCGGGGTTGAACACCAGCGTGAGCCGACCCTCGTTGGGCTCGGCGGTGCGGAACATGGTCACCCGCAGGAAGCCGCCGCTGCGTTCCATCGCGGTCACGGTCACGTCGCCCGACAGCCGCACCTCGCGCCGCAGCAGGATGCCGAGCGGCGTGCGGCTGACCAGCAGCGTGGTGGGGGCGCGCAATTCGCGATCGTACATCAGGAACTGGCCGCCATCGGCCACCAGCAGCAGCGGTTCCGGCGGGTCGTATTCGAACCGCATGCGGCCCGGCCGCCAGATCCAGGCGGTGCCCTCGGCCGCGGCGCCGTTCTGCGCGATCTGCAGGAAGCGCGCGCGCAGCGTGCCGAGCGCATTCAGGTAGGCCTCGACCCGTGCGAGGTCGGCGCGGTCGCGGTCGGCCAGCGCGGCGGCCGGCGGCGCGGCCGCGCGCTGCGCAAGCGCCGGCGAGGCCAGCAGGAACGGCGCGAGGAGGAGGGGGCGACGGTTCATCAGCCGGATGTGGCGTGCGGCGCGGCCGGGGGGAAGGGGGTTGCCCTGGCCGCGCCTGGCCTCAGCGCGCGCCCGGGGCGGGCATGCCCTGGGGCATCTGCATGGTCTGGTAGCCCTGCGGGCGGCGGAACTGCGCGGCATCCTGCGGGCCATAGGCGATGCGCGTCGCCTCCATCCGCCCCTGCTGGCCCTGCGCCGAGCCCTGCGCGCGCAGCATCACGCCATCGGCGGTGATGCAGGCCTCGCCCGATTGCTGCGGGCCCTGGTAGCGCCAGACGGTGCAGTCGGTGCCGGCGATCTTCTCGGTGCCGCCGCGGGTGAATTGCGCGTTCTCGAGGTCGCGCTGCATGCCGGCGGCCTGGGCCATCGGCACGTCCATGATGGTCCGCATGGCTTCCATCACCATGAAGCCGCGCTGGTTCTGGTGGTCGGCGACGATGTAGCCGACGCCGCCGGGCATGTTCATGCGCATCATGCGGTTGGCGGCGGCCCATTGCATGGTGAGTTCCGCCTGCTGGCCCTGGCCGGCGACGCGGTAGGTCACCGCCACGTCGCGCGTCGGGAAGATCTGCGGGCGGTCCTGCGCCTGCGCCGCGATCGGCAGGGCGGTGGCGAGGATGGCGGCGGCGAGGGTGGTGCGCATGCGGGCTCTCCTGGGGTGCGGCCAGTCTGGCAGCGCGAATATGGCGCCGCGATGAAGGTATTCAGGCCTTCGCGAGGAAGCGTTCGAAGGCGGCGAGCGTTTCGTCGCTGACGTGATGTTCGATGCCCTCGGCATCGGCCTCGGCCACCTGGGGCGGCACGCCGATCGCGGCGAGGAAGGCGACGACCGTGATGTGGCGCGCGCGCACGCGCCGCGCCAGGTCGTGGCCTTCCTCGGTGAGAAACACGCCGCGATAGGGTTTCGAATGCGCCAGGCCGTCGCGCTTGAGGCGGCCGATGGTCTTGATGGCGGTGGCATGGGTGACGCCCAGGCGGCGGGCGATGTCGGTCGGGCGGGCCTCGCCCTCGCGAGACAGCAGGTCGGCGATGATCTCGACATAGTCCTGCGCGAGCGCCGAGGCCCGGGCGGTGCGGGCGGAGGCGTGGCGGGCGGCCTCGTCCGGCGGGGCGGTGTCGTGGTCGGACATGGGGCGTGCCTAGCATGCGGGACGGCGAAAGTGAATCTGTAGCCGCGGCATCACTTCGTCGCCGCATCCTGGGGGGCGGGGGAGGGTCGCCGCCGGCGGCGCAAGGTCCAGGTGCCGCCGGCGGCGCAAGGTCCAGGTGCCGCCGGCGGCACGTGATCCCGGCGCCGCCCCGGGGCGATCACCAGGGCGCGCGCGGGCGCCGGCGCAGCAACCCGTGCCGCGGCGAGACCAGCAGCGCCGCGATGAACAGCACGCTCAGCGCCAGCACGATCGACCCCGCGGTCGAGGCATCCAGCATGAAGCTGACCTGGATGCCCGCCACCGTCGCCAGGCAGGCCGCCGCCACCGCCACCCACACCATGCGCCCGAAGCGGTCGGCCAGCAGCAGCCCGATGGCGCCGGGGGTGATCAGCAGCGCCACCACCAGGATCACGCCCACCGCCTGCACGCCGGCGACGATGCTGGCGGCCAGCACCGCCAGCAGCAACAGCCGCAGCCGGCCCACTTTCAGCCCGGCGATGCGCGCCTGGCCGGGGTCGAAGCAGAACAGCACCAGGTCCCGCCCGCGCAGCGCCAGGATCAGCAGCCCGCCGCCGGCGATGGCGAGCGTCTGCCAGAAATCCTCGTCCTCGATGCCGAGGATGCTGCCGAACAGCACATGCGACAGATGCACGTTGGAGCGCACCTGGGTCAGCAGGATCAGCCCGACCGCGAACATGCCGGAGAACACCACGCCCATCGCCGCGTCCTCCTTGATGCGGCTGGTGGCGCGGATGGCGCCGGAGGCCAGCGCGCAGCCGAAGCCCGCGACGAAGGCGCCGATCACCAGCGGCGCACCGACCAGGTAGGCGATCACGACGCCCGGCAGGATGGCGTGGCTGACCGCATCGCCCATCAGCGACCAGCCCTTCAGCACCACGAAGCAGGACAGGATGGCGGCGAGCACCGCCACCATCAGCCCGACCACCAGCGCATCGACCATGAAGCCGTGCGTCCAGGGGGCCAGCAGCGCATTCATGCGGCGGCCACCTTCGCGGCCCGGCGGCTGGCCAGGATGCCGTGCTTCGGCGCCAGCACCAGCACCACCACGAACAGCGCCGCCTGCAGCGCCACGATGCTGCCCCCCGTGCTGCCATCCAGGAAATAGCTGGCATAGGCGCCGAGCAGCCCGGTGCCGGCGCCGATCCCCGCGGCGAGGCCCGCCATCCGCCCGAAGCTGTCGGTCAGCAGGTAGGCGGTCGCCCCCGGCGTCACCAGCATGCCGATCACCAGCACCGCGCCGACTGCCTGGAGGCCCGCCACCGCGGTCGCGGCCAGCAGCACCAGCAGCAGGATCCGCATGCGCGCCGGGCTGCCGCCGGCCACCACCAGCTGCGTCGGGTCGAACAGCGACAGCATCAGGTCCCGCCCGCGCAGCGCCAGCGCGCCCAGCACCACCACGGCGATGATCGCCATCTGCACGATGTCCTCGTCGGCGATGCCGAGCACATTGCCGAACACGATGGTCCGCAGCCGCACATTCGACGGGTAGATCGACATCAGGAACAGGCCGAGCCCGAAGAAGCCGGTGAAGACCACGCCGATCACCGCGTCCTCGCGGATCGGCGTGCGGTCGCGCAGCCAGGCCATCACCAGCGCCGCCAGCATGCCCGAGGCGAAGGCGCCGGCCGCGAAGGGCAGCCCGGCCAACCAGGCCACCACCACGCCGGGCACGATGGCGTGCGACAGCGCATCGCCCATCAGCGACCAGCCCTTCAGCACCACGTAGCAGGACAGCAGCCCGGCCACCGCGCCGACCAGCGCGCTGATGCCCATGGCGCGCAGCATGTAGTCGTACTGGAAGGGGATGAGCAGTTCGTCGAACACCGTCAGATGTCCCGTTCGAGCCGGCCGATCACCTGGCCGTCCGGTGCCATGACCAGCGGGCGTTCATCGTCCGAGAGCACCACCACCGCATCGGCGGGCAGGGGGGTGGCGCCGGGCAGGGAGTGCTGGCGCAGCGCACCGCCGAAGGCGCGCAGCAGGTTGGGGCCGGTGAAGACCTCGGCGGTGGGCCCGGCGGCCAGCACGGTGCGGTTCACCAGCACCACCTGGTCGCAGAAGGTCGGCACGGACCCCAGGTTGTGGGTCGAGACCAGGATGATCCGCCCCTCGTCGCGCAGCGCCTTGAGCAGGGCGATGATCGCTTCCTCGGTGGTGACATCGACGCCGGTGAAGGGTTCGTCCAGCAGCAGCAACTGGCCGCCCTGCGCCAGCGCACGCGCCAGGAACACGCGCTTGCGCTGCCCGCCCGAGAGTTCGCCGATCTGCCGGTCCGCGAGATCCGCCATGCCGACACGTTCGAGCGCCGCCTGCACCTCGGCCCGGTCCGCCGCGCGGGGGATGCGCAGCAGGTTCATGTGGCCGTAGCGGCCCATCATCACCACGTCGCGCACGCTCACCGGGAAGGTCCAGTCCACCTCCTCGGCCTGCGGCACATAGGCCACCAGGTTGCGCTTCAGCGCCGCTTCCACCGGCCCGCCCGCCACCAGCACGCGGCCCTGGCCCGGGCGCACCAGCCCCATGATCGACTTGAACATGGTGGACTTGCCGGAGCCGTTGATGCCCACCAGCCCGCAGATGGTGCCGGCATCGAGCCGGAAGCCGGCCTCCTTCAATGCCAGGTGGCCATTGGGATAGGCGACTGAGATGTTGTCGACCGCGAGGCTGATGGGCTGGGCGAGCATCAGCGCGCGGCCGGCGCGGCGGCGAGGCCGCGCAGGATCGTCTCGGCGTTGGCTTCCAGCAGCTTGAGGTAGGTGGGCGCGGCGCCGTCCGGGCCAGTCAGGCTGTCGACATGCAGCACGCCGCCGAAGCGTGCGCCGGTCTCGCGCGCCACCTGGCGCATCGGGCGGTCGTTCACCGTGGATTCGCAGAACACCGCGGGCACGCGGGCGCGCCGCACCGTGTCGATCAGCGCGCGCACCTGGCGGGGCGAGCCCTCATCCTCGGAATTGATCGGCCAGAGATAGGCCTCGCGCATGCCGTAGTCGCGCGTGAGGTAGCTGAAGGCGCCCTCGCAGGTCGCGAGCACGCGGCGTTCGGCGGGAATGGTCGCCAGGCGTTCGCGCAGCCGCGCATCCACCGCGCGGATCTGCGCGGCATAGGCGTGTGCGTTCGCCTGGAAGGCGGCTTCGTGGTGCGGTTCGATGGCGGTCAGCGCGCGGCGGATGTTCTCGACATAGATCAGCGCCAGGGTGGGCGACATCCAGGCATGCGGGTTGGGCTGGTTGGCATAGGGGCCCTCGCCGATGCCCACCGGCGTGATGCCCAGGGTCAGCACCGCGTCGCGCACGCCGTTCACGCGGGCGAAGAAGCGTTCGAACCAGCGTTCCAGCCCCAGGCCGTTCCACAGCACCAGGTCTGCCGCCTGGGCGCGCACCACGTCGAGCGGCGTCGGTTCGTAGTCATGGATCTCGGCGCCGGGCCGCGTGAGGCTCTCGACCAGCACCGCCGTGCCGGCGACGTTCTGCGCCATGTCGGCCAGCACGGTGAAGGTGGCGACCACGCGCTTGGGGCGGGCCGGCTGGGCCAGGGCAGGGGCGGCGATGCCAACGAGCGAGGCCGTGAACAGGGCGCGGCGGGCAAGGGGCTGGATCATGGCGGGCGGTCTCCCGGGGCGGCTTCGACCGCATCATGTAGTCCAGGCTACATTTCGCGCAAGGGACAACATTCCACCCCCGCGCACACCCCCCATGCGCCCCCACCCCTGGCCTGCCGCCCGCAACCCCGGCATCATCGAAGCGTCGCAATTCCGGGTGATCCAAGACAATGAACGCCGAAGGCCCCGCGCAATCCCGCGCGCCCGTCGCCGCCGAGACCCTGTCCCAGAAGCGCGCGGCACCGCCGGTGCCGCCGAGCCTGCAGGGCTTCCTGTCGCTGCATGATTTCGAGGTGGCGGCGCAGAAGCACCTGCCGCGCATGCTGCATGGCTACATGGCCGGCGGCGTCGAGACGGACTGGTCGCTCAACGACAACCGCCGCGCCTTCGCCGAATGGGGCTTCATCCCGCGCTGCCTGACCGACGCGCGCGCGCGCCATACGAAGGTCAGCCTGTTCGGGCGGGACTACGACGCGCCCTTCGGCATCCCGCCGATGGGCTCGGCCGCGCTGCTGGCCTATCGCGGCGACATCGCGCTGGCGCAGGCGGCGCGCGCGAAGAACATTCCCTACATCCTGTCGGCATCCTCGCTGATCAGGATGGAGGACGTCGCGAAGGCGAACCCTGACGCCTGGTACCAGGCCTACCTGCCGGGCGAGCCCGCGCGGATCGAGCCGCTGGTCGACCGCGTCATCGCGGCGGGGTTCAAGACCTTCGTGCTGACGGTGGACGTGCAGGTCTCGTCCAACCGCGAGAACAACATCCGCAACGGCTATACGATTCCGCTGAAGCCGACCTTCAAGCTGTTCTGGCAGGGGGCGACGCATCCGGCCTGGGCCTTCGGCACCTGGTTCAAGACGCTGCAGAACCACGGCATGCCGCATTTCGAGAATATGGACGCCGGGCGCGGCCCGCCGATCCTCTCGCGCGACCTAGAACGCGCCTTCGGGGCGCGCGACGGGCTGTCCTGGCCGCACCTGGAACTGATCCGCAAGCGCTTCCCGGGCAAGCTGCTGATCAAGGGCGTGCTGCATCCCGACGACGTGGTGCGCGCGAAGGAGATGGGCGTGGACGGGTTCATGGTATCGAACCATGGCGGGCGGCAGTTGGATGGCGCGGTGTCTGGCCTGCGCATGTTGCCGGAGATCGTCAAGATCGCGGGCGGGCTGCCGGTGATCTACGACGGCGGCATTCGCCGCGGCACCGACGTGATGAAGGCCTATGCGCTGGGGGCGGATTTCGTCTTCGTGGGGCGGCCGATGCTGTGTGCGGCGGCGGTGCGCGGGCAGGCCGGGGTCGAGCGCGCGATCGACCTGCTGGCCGAGGAAATCCATCGCGACCTGGCGCTGGTCGGGGTGAACACGATGGATGCGCTGGGGCCGGAATTGCTGATGCGCGCCTGAGCGGCCGTTCGAGAATGCCGGTGTCGGACCGCAGGATGCGCCGATCGGCGCATTCTCAAACGGGCTTTGGGCGCGCTACTCCGCCACCAGCGCGTTGTCGGCGCCCAGGCGCGGCGCGCCGCCCTGCATGCGCGGCCGCTCGCCATCGAAGGACAGCGGCATCGACACCAGGGAGAAATCCTCGCCCGGCACCTGGTTCACCATGCCCATGGCCTGCACCTGCGGTTCGGCCAGCACCTCGGGAATGGCGTTGACCGGCGCGCAGGGCACGCCGATGCGTTGCAGGCGCGCGAGCCACGCCGCGCGCGGTGCCTCGCGCATGATCGCCGCGATCATCGGCAGCAGCTCGCCCTGGTGGGTCAGCCGCGCGCGGTTGGTGGCGAAGCGCGGGTCGTTCGGCCATTCCGCATGGCCGAGCTCGGCCGCGAAGCGCGTGAACAGCCGGTCATTGCCGCAGCACACCAGGATCGGCGCATCCGCCGCGTCGAAGGCCTGGTAGGGCACCAGGTTCGGATGGCCGGAGGCATGGCGTGGCGGCACGCTGCCGGTATTGACGTAGCCGTCGATCTTCTGCCCCGCCCACATCACCGCGGTCTCGAGCAATGAGGTGTTCACCACCCCGCCGCGCCCGGTGCGATGCCGGCGTTCCAGCATGGCCAGCGCGCCGAGCACCGTCCACATCCCGGTGCCCTGGTCGACCACCGACGCGCCCATGCGCACCGGCGGCCCATCGGGTTCGCCGGTGATCGAGGACAGCCCGCCGAAGGCCTGCAGCAGCGGCTCGTAGCCCGGGCGCAGGCGCTCCGGGCCGACATGGCCGAAGGCCGCCATGGCGCAATAGATCAGCCGCGGGTGGCGCGCGGTCACCGCCTCCGGGCCGATGCCCAGCGTCTCGGCGACGCCGGGGCGCAGATTGTGCAGCAGGATGTCGGCGCCTTCGAGCAGCCGGTGCAGCGCCGCGACGCCGGCCGCCGACTTCAGGTCGAGCGTGACCGACTTCTTGCCGCGGTTGAATTCGTGGAAGGTGAGCGCATCGCCATGGCGGAAGGCGGGGCCCATCTGGCGCGCATCGTCGCCGCCATCGGGCTTCTCCACCTTGATCACCTCCGCGCCCAGGTCGGCGAAGATGGCGCCCGCGAAAGGCCCGGCCAGCACCTGGCCGAGCTCGACCACGCGCAGCCCGTCCAGCACGGCCGCGGTCATTGCAGTTCGATCCCCGCGGCGGCGACCAGGCGCTTCCACTTGTCGATCTCGGCCGCCTGGAAGGTCGCGAGGTCCTGCGGCGAGCCGGGGCGCAGCACCATGCCGTTGGCGGTCAGGCGGTCGCGCACGCCCGGGCGCGCCATGATGTCGTTGATCAGTCCGTTCATGCGCGCCACGATCGGCGCGGGCGTGCCGGCCGGCGCATAGACCGCGTTCCAGGACAGCATCTCGTAGCCGGGGAAGCCCTGTTCCTCGACGGTCGGGACATCCGGCAGCACGGCGAAGCGCTGGCGGCTGGTGACGCCGATCGCGCGCACCCGGCCCTCGCGCGCATGGGGCGCCGAGGTCGTGGCATCGACGAACATCACCTGCGCCACGCCGGAGATGACATCGGTGATGCCGAGCGGATTCGACCGATACGTCACGTTCACCATGTCGATGCCGGCCTGCGCCTTGAACATCTCGCCCGCCACGCGCGAGGAAGCGGAGCCCGAGGCGAAGTTCAGCCGCCCCGGATTGGCGCGCGCATAGGCGACCAGGTCCTGCATGGAGCGCACCGGCAGGTCGTTGTTGACCACCACCAGCAGCACGCCCACGCCGATCACCGCGACAGGCGCGAAATCCGCCACGGGATCATAGGGCAGGCGGCGGAACAGCGCCGGGTTCGACCCATGCGTGGTATTGGCGGTCCACAGGAAGGTGGTGCCATCGGGGCGCGCGCGCGCGACCGCCTCGGAGGCGATGAAGCCATTCGCCCCGCCACGATTGTCCACCACCACGGGCTGGCCGAGCTCCGCGCCGATCGGGTCGGCGAACAGGCGCGTGGTGACATCCGTGCCGGAGCCTGCCGGGAAGGCGACGATGAAGCGGATCGGGCGCGCCGGCCAGGCGGGTTCCGCGGTCTGCGCGCGTGCCGCGACGGGCAGGGCGGCCGCCGCGGCGATCGCGGCGCGGCGGGTGAGGGGGCGGTGCATCGGGCGTCCTCCGGGCGGTGCCCTCTGGCGGGGCGTCGGTCGCAGTTCTAGCGTCGGGCCACAACGTCCCTGCGCGGATGCCCGGGTGTCAACGCCCGGGCCATGCGGGACGGGAGGAACCGCCATGTCCGACCTGCCGAAGCGCGTTCATTTCCACGAGGAAGGCCCGCGCGAGGGCTTCCAGATCGAGCGCGGGACTTTCCCGCTGGAACAGCGCGCCGCGCTGGTCGATGCGCTGTCGCTGACCGGGCTCGACGAGATCCAGGTGGCGTCCTTCGTCTCGCCCAAGGCGGTGCCGCAGATGGCGGATTCCGAGGCGCTGTTCGAAGCCATCCAGCGCGCCCCCGGCGTGCGCTACGATGCCGTGTGGCTGAACGAACGCGGCTACGAGCGCGCACGCGCGGCGAAGGGCGTGCACATCACCGGGCGCATCGCGCTGTATGCGTCGGATGCCTTCGCACTTCGCAACAACAACTGCACCGCGGCGCAGATGCGCGCGCGCGTCGATGGCTGGCTGGATCGCTACGCCGCCGATGGCGTGCCGATGGAGCGCGCGCTGGTGATGGCCGCCTTCGGCTGCAATTTCGAGGGGCCGGTGGACCCGGCGCGCGCGGTCGGCGAATTGGCCTGGGCCTGGACCACCTGCCGTGCGCGCGGCATGGCCGCCCCCCGGCTGTACCTGGCCGACACCATGGGCTGGGCCAATCCGCAGGCAATCCGCCGCGCGGTGGGGCTGTTGCGCGATGCCGTGCCGGAGGCCGAGGTCGGGCTGCACCTGCACGACACGCGCGGCCTCGGCCCCGCCAATGTGCTGGCGGCGCTGGAGATGGGCGTGACGCATTTCGACAGCTCGGTGGCCGGCCTGGGCGGATGCCCCTTCGCCGGCCATGGCGATGCCAAGGGCGCGGGCAATATCTGCACGGAAGACATGGTCTTCCTGTGCCACGAGATGGGCATCGAGACCGGCGTGGATCTGGAGGCGCTGGTGCATGCCGCGCGCATGGCGGAACGGATCATCGGCCGGCCGCTGCCGGGCCGGCTGATGCATGCCGGCACCTTGGCGGCGTATCGGGCGCGGCGGGCGGCGGCCTGAACCGCCGCCCGCGCGTTCGCTACTTCAGCGTCTCGAGGTAGGCGATCAGGTTCGCCAGCTGTTCGGCGTTGCGCAGCCCGGGGTACGACATGCTGCCCTGCGGCGCGACGGCCTTCGGGTTGGTGATGTAGGCGTTCAGGTTGTCGGTGGTCCAGGTATGCCCGCCTTCGCCCAGCGTGCGCATGTTGGCCGAATAGCGGAACCCTTCGATCGACGCGGCGCGACGACCGACGATGCCCCACAGGTTCGGGCCGACGCCATTGCGCCCGCCCTGGTCCGGGGTGTGGCAGGCACGGCACTGGTTGAACACGCGCTGGCCCGCGGCGGCATCGCCCGACTGTGCGGACGCGATGCCTGGCACCAGGGCCATCGTCGCCACGGTCATCGTCATCATCAATCGACGCATGCGTAACTCCCTCCCGAAGGTGAACACGCGCCGGCATCGAAGGTTGCAGGCGCGTCGGCTTGTGACTCAACTCACCGGCTTCAGCCAATTAATCTCCTTTGCCATTCTGGCAAGGCGAAACCGCGGCCATGGAAGGGAATCGGTGCGGCATGGAAGCCCTGGTGCGCAGCGGAGGTGTCGCGGATGTCATCATGGCCTGCCTGGTGATCGAGGCCGTGGCCCTGGTCGCGTGGCGCCGCGCGACGGGGCGGGGGCCGGCGCCGCGTGCCGTGGCTGCGCTGCTGCTGCCCGGCGCGTTCCTGGTGCTCGCGCTGCGCTTCGCGCTGACCGGCGGCGATACCTGGCTGATCGCGGCGGCGCTGGTGGGTGCGCTGGTCGCGCATGGGTGGGACCTGGCAGGGCGGTTGCGCGGCGCGGCCGCCGAACTTCCACGCTGACACGCTTTCGGGTGGCGCGCCGTCGTGACGGGTGTAAACTCATCATGACAGGTCGGACTGTTCAAGGAACCTGTCGGTCACGGAGGGCGCCATGAACGGGAGCAGCTACCGCATCGCCTATGATCGGCTGAAATCCCTGTTGCGCCGCGCCGAGTCGGCCGAGGACATCGAGGCCCTGGAACGCGCCCGCGGCGAGATGGACGCCTTCGTCGCCACCCTGGTGACCGACCCGCGCCGGCTGCGCGCGCTGGCCGGCGTCAGCCCCGGCGCCGCCGCCGAGGTCGAGCGCCTGGCGGCCGAGATCGACATCCCGCGCATGGTGCTCGACCCCGTGCATGACGCATCCTTCACCCGGCTGTGGGTGGCGACGCTGGATGATGCGCGGCTGCGCGTGCTGCAGCGCGTGATGGCCGACGAGGTCAGCCGGCGGCGCGAGGACAGCGTGGCCGAGACCTATGCGCCGCGCCGTCGTCCGGTCGCGCAGTACGCGCGCGGCTTCGGCTGAGCGCGCCGGCGCCGAAGGCCGTCGCGCGGCGGCCTTCGGGCCAGGCTGTCAGGACAGGATATCCGCGGGGCTGTCGCGGCGCAGGCTGTCGCCGAGCTCGCGCCCGATCCGCTCGGCATCCGCGACGGCGCCGCTGACGCGCCGGCGCAGCAGGAAGCTGCCATCCGCGCGGGCGATCAGCCCGGTCAGGTAAAGCTGCCCATCCATCAGCACGCGGGCATGGCCGCCGATCGGCGTGCGGCACGACCCATCCAGCGCCGCGAGCAGCGCGCGTTCGGCGGTGGCGACGGCGCGCGCGACCGGGTCCTCGATGGCGGCGAGCAATTCGCGCAGCGCGATGTCCTGCGCCCGCACGGTGATGCCGACGATCCCCTGGCCGGCGGCGGGGACCATGTCCTCGGCATCCAGCACCACGCCGGCCTCGGCTTCGAGGCCGAGCCGCTTGAGCCCGGCGAAGGCCAGCATGGTGGCGTGGAACTCGCCCTCGCGCAGGCGGCGCAGGCGGGTCTGGACATTGCCGCGGATGGTCTCGACGCGCAGGTCCGGGCGCGCATGCAGCAGCTGCGACTGCCGGCGGACGGACGCCGTGCCGACCAGCGCGCCATGCGGCAGGCAGGCCAGCGGGTCGTCGCGTGTCGGATCGCCGCAGGCGGGGCCCAGCACGATCGCGTCGCGCGCATCCTCGCGCTTGAGCAGGCAGGCGAGGACGATGCCCGGCGGCAACTCGGTCTCGAGGTCCTTGAGGGAATGCACCGCGAAATCCACGCGGCCATCGAGCAGCGCCTCGTGGATTTCCTTGGCAAACAGGCCCTTGCCCCCGATCTCGGCCAGGCGGCGGTCCTGGATGCGGTCGCCGGCGGTGGACAGCGCGGTTTCCTCGAAGTTGGAGGCGCCCTGGAGCATCGGGCAGAAGCCGCCGATGCGCGACAGGAAGTGCCGCGCCTGCCACAGCGCGAGCGGCGAGGCGCGGGTGCCGATGCGCAGCGGCGCGATCGGGCGTTCGGCGATCTCGCTCATGCCCGTGCGAACCCGAACAGGTGCGCCAGGTCCTTGAAGAAGATCCGCACATGCGCCATCGGGTCGCGCCGCGTCAGTTCCTTGTTCATGTAGGATTCCCACGTCAGGCGCTGGACGTCCTTGTCGGCGCAGATCTTGACGAACTTCTCGCGGCGCTTCTCGGACGAGTACCAGAAGTACTGCATGATCCCGAGCACCATGAAGACCGTGCCATGGCCCTTCATGAAGCGCTTGCGCGCCAGCTTCAGGGCGCGGGCGTCGCCGGTCGCCAGGCAGGCGTCGCAGGCCTCGGCCGCCAGGCGCCCGCCCAGCATGGCGTAGTAGATCCCTTCGCCGGAGGCGGGGGCGACGACGCCGGCGGCATCGCCGGCCAGCAGCACGTCGCGCCCATTGTCCCAGCGCTTCGCCGGCTTCATCGGGATGGGCGCGCCTTCGTGGCGAAGCGTGCGGGCGGTATCGAGGCCGGTGGCCTTGCGCAATTCGGCGATCGAGGCGCGCAGCGCGAAGCCCTTCTGGGCCGACCCCGTGCCGATGCTGGCGGTGTTCCCGTGCGGGAAGACCCAGGAATAGAAATCGGGCGAATGCCGGCCCTGGTAGAACACGTCGCAGCGCTTCGGGTCGTAGGCGTCCGATGGCGCGGGCGCCTCGATGATCTCGTGATAGGCGAACACGAAGGGAATTTTCGCCGCGGCCGGCACTTCCTGCTTCGCCACCTTCGACCGCGCGCCATCGGCGCCGATCACCAGGCGGGTGGGCAGGCGGTGCTCGGCACCGTCCTTGTCCTCGAACACCACGACCGGGTTGCCATCGGCGTCGCGCTCGATCGATTCGAAGGTGCCGGTGAAGCGTTCGGCGCCTTCATGGGCGGCGCGCGCGCGCAGGTATTCGTCGAAATGCTCGCGGTCCACCATGGCGACGTAGCCATTGCCGTCGATCGGCATGTCGACGGTCTTGGCCGAGGGCGCGATCATCCGCGCGCTGTTCACCCGCGCGCAGATGATGTGGTCGGGGATGGCGAAGTCGCGCACCAGGCGCGGCGGGATCGCACCACCGCAGGGCTTGATGCGCCCGGCGCGGTCGAGCAGCGCGACGCGCCGCCCGGCGCGGGCCAGGTCCTCGGCGGCGATGGCCCCGGACGGACCGCCGCCCACCACCACCACATCGAAGCGTTGCTGCGTGTCCATGGCGCTCTCCGGCATCATTGGGCGGTGATCATGCGGTGAAGGCCCGCCGCGGGCCGCGGCCGGGCGATGCGGGTGGCAAGCACGGCGGCGGCGATGAAGATCGCCGCGTCGATGGCGAACACCACGGAATAGGCAGCGTGCGGCGCGCCCAGCAGCAGGCGCGCGAGGTCGACCGCCGCGGCGCCGATCAACCCGCCGGTCCCGAAGGCGACCGCCTGGGCGGCGCCCCAGATGCCCATGCGCGTGCCCTCGCGCCGTTCGCGCCCTTCGCCGACCATCTGCATCATCGAGGCAATGGCCGCCGCGGCAAATATCCCGTTGCCCAGGCCGAGCACGCAGAAGACCGTCGCGAGCGGGAAGGCCGCCCCGACCGACGGGCCGGCGGCCAGGGTGATCAGCGCCGCCGCGGCCAGGATGCAGCCGCCGACCATCCAGCCGCGCAGCGTCGATGCGAATCGCCCGCCAAAGGCCGAGCCGGCCAGCGCCACCAGCACCATGCCCGCCAGCGTGCCGCCGTTCTGCAACGACGAAAGCTGCGTGCTCTCCCCCAGTGTGCGGCCGAAGACGGCGCCGGCGAAGGGTTCCAGGATCAGGTCCTGCGCGCTGTAGGCGAGCATCGAGAGGAAGACGAAGACGGTGAAGCGCCGCGCCTGCGGTTCCGCCCAGACCTCGGCCAGGGCGCGGCGGAAGGGCGGCCTGGCCGCCGCTTCGGCCGGCGCGCGCATGGGCGATGGACCCTCGATGCCCAGCACGCCGGCCAGCGCCAGCAGGAAGGCGATCGCCGACACGCCGGCGGAGACCGCCACCAGCCGCTCCGGCGAGAAGGGATCGAGCAGCCGCCCGGCGATCGCGGTGGTCAGGATGAAGCCCGCGATCATCATGATCCAGACGATCGAGGCCGCCGCGGCGCGCCGCGATTCGTCGACCCGCAACGCCAGCAGCACCAGCAGGGAGGTGCCCGCCGCGCCGACGCCCAGCCCGATCATCGCGAAGGCCAGCACCGCCAGCGCCACCCCCGGCAGCAGCGCGCTGCCCATCAGCGCCGTCGCCGCCGCCGCCAGCACGCCGCCAAGGCCCAGCACCGCCGTGCCGCCGAGGATCCAGGGCGTCCGGCGCCCCCCCATGTCCGACCCGTAGCCCCAGCGCGGCCGCAGCATCTGCAGCGCGTAGTGGATGCCCACCAGCAGCCCCGGCAGGGTCGCCGGCAGCGCCAGTTCCACCACCATCACGCGGTTCAGCGCCGAGGTGGTGAGCACCACGATGGCGCCCAGCGCCGTCTGCACCAGCCCCAGCCGCAGGATCCCGGGCCAGCCGAGCGGCGCGGGCATCACGGCACCGCCGCCGCGCGCAGCGCGAAGCCGCAGGTCAGCATGCCGAGCACGAACATCAGCACGCCGGTGCCATTGTACCACGGTGCCAGCGCCTTCGGATCGCGCAGCATCCGCGCCATGGCCCAGCCCTGGCCGGCCAGCAGCAGCGCGACGATGGCGGCATGGACCGGCGCGCCCATCGCCAGCAGCAGCGCGATCACCGCGAGCTGCGGCACGCCCATGCACCAGCAGGCGACGCGCGCGGCGCGCTCGGCGCCGAGCTGCACCGGCAGCGACCGCACGCCGCTGCGGCGGTCGCCCTCGATCGCCTTGAAGTCGTTCAGCGTCATGATGCCATGCGCGGCGAGGCCATAGAGCGTCGCGATCGCGAGCACGAGCGGACCCGGCGCGGCGGCGGACAGCACCGCGGCCGCGGTGATCCAGGGCAGGCTCTCATAGGCCAGGCCGCAGGCCAGGTTGCCCCACCAGCCATTCGCCTTCAGCCGCAGCGGCGGCGCCGAATAGGCCCAGGCCAGCGCCACGCCCAGCAGCGTCGCGACGAACCCCCACAGGCCGAGCATGGCACCCCAGCCCAGCGACACGCCGGTCCAGGCAATGGCGACATACAGGCCCCATCGCCCGGGCATCCGGCCCGAGGGAATCGGCCGGTGCGGCTCGTTGATGGCATCCACCTCGCGGTCGAACCAGTCGTTCACCGCCTGGCTCATGCCGCAGACCAGCGGGCCGGCCAGGATGATGCCGGCCAGCGCCAGGTGCCAGGTGGCGCCGAGCGACGCGCCGGAGGACACCGCGCCGCACATGAAGGCCCACATGGGCGGGAACCAGGTGATCGGCTTCAGCAGTTCCAGCACCACGCCCGGGGCGGGGTGGCCGCGCGGCAGCCGTGCCGGGGCGATCGCGGGATCGGCGCGGCCCGACATCGCGCCCCTAGGCCTGTTCGCCCGGCTCGGCGCCGAGGTCGCCGAGTCCGTAGCGGCGCAGCTTCACGTACAGCGACTGCCGCGACAGGCCGAGCATCTCGGCCGCCGAGGCGCGGTTGTCGCCCGACAATTCGAGCGCGGCCTCGATGCACAGCCGCTCGATCGCGTCGGTCGCCTCGCGCACCAGGTCCTTCAGCGGCACGCGGCCGATCAGTTCGGTGAGCTGTTCGACCGACCGGGTCGGCCGCGGGCCGGCGGCGACGGTGGCGCGCACGCGCGCGCCGACATCGCGCATGGTGAAGCCGAAGACCGGCTTGCCGCCGTTCATCACGGTGACGGCGGAGATCTCGACCTCGGTGCGCGAACCGTGTTCGCCGCGCAGGACCGAGGCATAGAGCCGCACCGTGCCGCGGTTGCGCAGGTGGCCGAACAGCACCTCGGCCTCGACATCCTGGTTGCCGAGCCAGCGTTCCAGCAATTCGCCGCGCGCCTGTTCCTCGCCCGGGACCTCGACCATCTCCAGGAAGGCGGCGTTGGCGGTGATGATCCGCCCATCGGTGCCGACCACCACGAAGGCATCCGGCGCGCCTTCGATCAGCTTCAGCATCTTGGTCTTGATCGCCGGCATCGCGACCACCGCCTGGTCGGGCAGCGCGACCCGCACCAGGAACAGCAGCGTGCCTTCCTGGCGGAAGGTGGAGGCGGCCAGCGTCACCTCGGCGCCGTCCTCGGCCAGGCGGACCTGCACGTCGTCGGCGCGGCCGGCGGCGCGCACGGAGGCGAGCAGCGCCTGCACCGCATTGCGCGACTCGGGCGCGAAGGCGTCGGTCACGCTGCGCCCGACGGCGCGCCGCTCGCCCTTGCCGAACAGCTTGATGGCGGTGGGATTGGCCTCGGTCACGCGCAGCGTGGTGCCGTCCAGCACCAGCACCGGATCGGGCGACATCTGGAACAGCAGGCGGTAGCGCGTCTCGGCCTGGCGCAGGCGCGAATAGTCGCGCTCCATGGATTGCTGCACCTCGACCAGGCGCTGCTGCAGGCGGGAGACCGGGCGCAGGTCCCGCCCGAAGATGACGATCCGCCCCGCCTTGCCCACCGGCGCCGCGGAATAGAGGATCGGCACGCAGGCGCCGTCGCCCGACACCTGGTTCACATGGCGCCAGCGGCTGCCGTGCTCGGCTGCCGCGCCGTGGCGCGTCAGTTCCTCGACCTTGGGGCGGCTGTCGCGCGCCACGGTGTCGATCCAGGGCTGGCCGAGCCAGCTGCCATGCGCGGCGAATTCGCGCGACAGTTCCTCGTTGCTGAAGGCGACGTCGCGGACGATCCCCTTCTCGTCGAGGATGAGCGCGATGTCCGCTGCCGCGCTGATCAGCGCGGCGGCGGCATCCGCATCGAGGTCGCCGAGCGACTTGCGGGGCGTGCTGAAGGCCTTCACCGGCTGTACCGCCTTTGCCTGCTGTATCCGTCCCCTTCTAGCACCGGGTGCGACAGTCGCTGAAATGGCAGGCCGAGTCCGGCCCGCGGGGGTGGCGCCGTGGGTGCGCGGCGAGGCGGCGGGGTCATGCGTCGCGGCCCAGCAGGGCCAGCATGGTCTCCGCCTGGAGCGTGGCGTCGCGCCCATCGACCGCCGTGGCATCCGCGCCCACCAGCGCCACCAGGTCGGGCCGGTCGACGAACAGCGGCCCGCCCACCAGGACCCCAAGGCCCGCATTGCGCGAGGCGCGGCGGACATCGCGGATCAGCATCGCGAGGTTGCTCAGGTGGTCCTCGCAGGCCAGCGAGAAGCCCGCCACGCCGAACCAGACGCGCTGCGCCGCCTCGATGATCTCGTTGCGTTCCACGCCGGCGCCCGACCAGACATCCCAGCCGGCGCCGCGGAAGAACTGCTCGACCACCAGGATGCCGAAGCTGTGCTGTTCGCCGGGGGTGGGGGCGAGCAGCACGCGGCGGTCAGGCTCGGCGCGCGGGGCGCGCTGCACGAAGGCGGGGCTGTATTCGCGCACCACCTGGTGCAGGCAGGACAGGCCGATCGTCACGGCGGTGAAGTCGCATTCGTCCTCCTCCCACATCAGGCCGAGGCGACGCGCGACCGGCGCCAGCAGCTCGAGGTAGAGGCGTTCGAGCGACATGCCGCGGCCGCGCAGCGCCTCGAGGTAGGCGAGCGCGCCCGGCAGGTCGGCCTGCATGGCAAGGCCGGTGAGCGCGCCGACATCGTCCATGCCGACCATGTCCGACGGGCTGCTGTCGATATAGGCGGCGGCGACATTGCGGCGATGCGCCATCAGCAGGCGCGGAATGATGTCGGTCTCGAGCGTCCGGGCCAGCGTCGCGACGCGGTTGCGACGCCGGGGGATGGGCGACGCCGAGCGCGCCGCCGGGCGGGAGGCCTCGCGCGGTTCGCGCTCGTTCTCCGTGCCGACGGATTCCGCATCGGTATTGCGCTCCTGACCCGGCATGGGCTTGCCCACCATTGGACTCTCCTGTCGCCGACTACAATCTCCGCGCCGCGAAGTGTCAAGCGATCAATACGTCAATCACGCTTGACACTTCTCGTCGACGCCACCTAGCCTTCAGTCAACCAGCACCACTGGGCGGGAGGGGCGAGTGAGACGATGCGGCAGGCGAAACGCAACCCCACGGACTTCCTCCCCCGGCGCGCGGGTCCATGACGGACGCCGCGGCGCCACCCACCAAGCCCACGATCCGTGCGCAAGGATGTCAAGAAATGCAAACATCCAGGCGTAGTGCCGGGCTGTTCGATGCTCTCGATTGCTCACCTTGGGGCGCGACAGCGGGCCGCAAGGCACGGGCCGGGGCCGACCATCGGCCGCTCTATACGCCCGAGGAACGGGTGCGGCGGGACCATTCCGGCTGGACGCTGGTGCAGGGCATCCTCGCGCCGGTGCAGTTCGCCGTGTTCCTCGTGAGCCTCGGGCTGGTGCTGCGCTTCCTGCTGACCGGCGAGGGGCTGGCGGCGGCGACCTGGTCGGTGGTCGCCAAGACCTGCCTGCTCTACGCCATCATGGTCACCGGATCGATCTGGGAGAAGGAGGTGTTCGGCCGCTGGCTGTTCGCCCCGGCCTTCTTCTGGGAGGACGTGTTCAGCATGGTCGTGCTGGCGCTGCACACCGCGTATCTGTGGGTGGTGCTGGCGGGCATCGGCGACGGCCGGGCGCAGATGATGCTCGCGCTGGCGGCCTATGCCGCCTACGTGTTCAACGCGGCGCAGTTCCTGATGAAGCTGCGCGCCGCACGGCGCGACGAGGCGCTGCAGGCGGCGCGGCGCGACGAGGCACGCTGGCGCGACGGCCACGGCGTGGCGCCGGGAGCCGCCTGATGGATGGCCTCGCCGCAGGGCCGGGCTGCGGCGAGGCGCCTGTCCTGCGCGAGCGCGGCCATCGCGAGGTCTTCTGCGGCCTGACCGGCATCATCTGGCTGCACCGCAAGATCCAGGACGCCTTTTTCCTGGTGGTCGGCAGCCGCACCTGCGCCCACCTGCTGCAGTCGGCCGCCGGCGTGATGATCTTCGCCGAGCCGCGCTTCGCCACCGCCATCATCGACGAGCGCGACCTGGCCGGCATGTCCGACGCCAATGACGAGCTGGATCGCGTGGTGACGCGCCTGATCGAACGCCGCCCCGATATCCGCATGCTGTTCCTGGTGGGGTCCTGCCCGTCGGAAGTCATCAAGCTGGATCTCTCGCGCGCGGCGCAGCGGCTGTCGAAGCAGTTCAGCCCCGCGGTGCGGGTGCTGAACTATTCGGGCAGCGGGATCGAGACGACCTTCACCCAGGGCGAGGATGCCTGCCTCGCGGCCCTGGTGCCCGAGATGCCGGCCGAGCCCGGTTCCGCGCGCTCCCTGCTGGTGGTGGGCGCGCTGGCCGAGGTGGTCGAGGACCAGTTCCTGCGCCTGTTCGCGGCGCTGGGCGTCGGGCCGGTGCGCTTCCTGCCCTCGCGCCGCGCCGCCGAGTTGCCGGCGGTGGGCGAGGGGACCCGCATGCTGCTGGCGCAGCCCTTCCTGGCCGAGACGGCGCGCCTGCTGGAAGCCCGCGGCGCGCAGCGACTCGCCGCCCCGTTTCCGTTGGGCGCCGAGGGCACCACCGCCTGGCTGCGCGCGGCCGCGCGCGCCTGGGGTGTCGATGACGCGACCTTCGATGCGGTGGTCGCGCCAGGCCAGGCGCGCGCCCGCGCCGCCATCTCCCAACGCGCCGAACGCCTTGCGGGCAAGTCGATCTTCTTCTTTCCCGACTCGCAGCTCGAGATCCCGCTGGCGCGCTTCCTGGCGCGCGAATGCGGCATGGTGCTGACCGAGGTCGGCACGCCCTACCTGCACCGCCAGCACCTGGCCGAGGAGCTGGCGCTGCTGCCGGCCGGCACGATGCTGTCGGAGGGCCAGCATGTGGACCGGCAGCTCGACCGCTGCCGCGCGGCACAGCCGGACCTCACCGTCTGCGGCCTGGGCCTCGCGAATCCGCTGGAGGCCGAGGGCCTCACCACCAAATGGGCGATCGAACTGGTCTTCACGCCGATCCAGGGCTTCGAGCAGGCGGGCGACCTGGCGGAACTGTTCGCACGGCCGCTGGTGCGCCGCGCCAGGCTGATGGTGTAGCGCCATGGAACTCGCGGTCTGGACCTATGAGGGGCCGCCGCATGTCGGGGCGATGCGCATCGCCACCGCCATGGAGGGCGTGCACTACGTGCTGCACGCCCCGCAGGGCGACACCTATGCCGACCTGCTGTTCACCATGATCGAGCGGCGCTCCAAGCGCCCGCCGGTGACCTACACCTCCTTCCAGGCGCGCGACCTCGGTGGCGATACGGCGGAACTGTTCATGGAGGCGGCGCGCGATGCCTATGCGCGCTTCAAGCCGCAGGCGATGCTGGTGGGCGCGTCCTGCACGGCGGAACTGATCCAGGACGATCCGGGCGGGCTGGCCAAGACGCTGGGGCTGCCGGTGCCGGTGGTGCCGTTGGAACTGCCATCCTACCAGAAGAAGGAAAACTGGGGCGCGGCGGAGACCTTCTACCGCCTGGTGCGCGCCTGCGCCGGGCCGCGGCTGCCACGCGCCGAGGGTGCGGCGCCGCGCGCCAACATCCTGGGGCCGACGGCGCTGGGCTTCCGCCATCGCGACGACGTGGCCGAGGTGACGCGGCTGCTCGGGCGGCTCGGTATCGCGGTGAACGTGGTGGCGCCGATGGGCGCGTCGCCGGCGGACCTCGCGCAGCTCGGCGCGGCCGATGTGAATGTCGTGCTGTATCCCGAGACGGCCGGCGCCGCGGCGGCCTTCCTGCAACGCCAGCACGGCATCCCGGCGACGAAGATCGTGCCGATCGGCGTGGGCGCGACCCGCGACTTCATCGCGGAAGTGGCCGGGCTGGTGGGCGTGGATGCCAGCGGGCTGCTCGCCGAGGCGGCGTCACGCCTGCCGTGGTACTCGCGGTCGGTCGACAGCACCTATCTCACGGGCAAGCGCGTCTTCGTCTTCGGCGATGCGACGCATGCCGTGGCCGCCGCGCGCATCGCAGCGGAGGAGCTCGGCTTCGCCGTGGTGGGCCTGGGCACCTACACCCGCGAATATGCCCGCGAGGTCCGCGAGGCGGCCAAGGCCCATGGCATCGAGGCGCTGGTCACCGACGACTACCTGAAGGTCGAGGAAGCCATCGCGGCGCTGCGGCCGGAGCTGGTGCTCGGCACGCAGATGGAGCGCCACATCGCCAAGCGGCTCGGCATTCCCTGCGCGGTCATCTCGGCGCCGGTGCATGTGCAGGATTTCCCCGCGCGCTATTCGCCGCAGATGGGCTTCGAGGGTGCGAACGTCATCTTCGACACCTGGGTGCATCCGCTGATGATGGGGCTGGAGGAACATCTGCTCGGCATGTTCCGCGAGGATTTCGAATTCGGCGACGGTGCGGCGCCTTCGCATCTGGGTCATGCGCCCGCACCCGCACCCGCGCCGGTGGCCGCCGGCCCCGCCGCCTGGGCCGCGGAAGCCGAGAGCGAGCTGAAGAAGATCCCGTTCTTCGTGCGCGGCAAGGCCCGTCGCAACACCGAGACCTTCGCCCGCGAACGTGGCCTGGCGACCATCACCCTCGAGACGCTGTATGATGCAAAAGCGCATTTCTCCCGCTGAGCGCGCGCCCATGCGGGCCGCGTCCCACGCCGCGCCGGTGCGAATCGTGCTGGTCACGATGGACAGCCACCTGGCGCGCGCCGCCGATCGTGCGGCCGCGGCGCTGAAGCGCGAGATCCCCGGCCTGCGCTTCGTGGTGCATGCGGCGGAGGACTGGGCGAGCAACGAGGTCGCCCTGGCCGCCTGCCGCGCCGACATCGCGCAGGGCGACATCATCATCGCGACCATGCTGTTCCTCGACGAGCACATCCGCGCCGTGCTGCCGGCGCTCGCGGCGCGCCGGCCGGATTGCGACGCGATGCTGTGCTGCCTGTCGGCCGGCGAGGTGGTGAAGCTGACCAGGCTCGGCCGCTTCGACATGTCGGCGGAAGCGCGCGGCATCCTGGGGCTGCTGAAGCGGCTGCGCGGGGCGAAGGGGAAGGGCAATGCCTCCTCCGGTGCCGGGCAGATGCGGATGCTGCGCGAATTGCCGAAGCTGCTGCGCTTCATTCCCGGCACGGCGCAGGACGTGCGGGCCTATTTCCTCGGCCTGCAATACTGGCTGGCGGGCACCGAGGAGAACCTCGGCAACATGCTGCGCCTGCTGGTGAACCGCTACGCGACCGGTCCGCGCGCGGTGCTGGCGGGATCGCTGAAGGTGGCGGCGCCGCTGCACTACCCGGATGTCGGGCTGTACCACCCGCGCGCGAAGGGCCGCATCGTGGAGCGGCTGGACGCGCTGCCGCGCGAGGGCCGCGCCGGCACCGTCGGGCTGCTGGTGATGCGGTCCTACCTGCTGGCCGACAATGCCGCGCATTACGACGCAGTGATCGCCGCGCTTGAGGCGCGGGGGCTGCGCGTGGTGCCGGCCTTCGCCAGCGGACTGGACCAGCGCCCGGCGATCGAGCAGTTCTTCCTGAAGGACGGCCGCGCCACGGTCGATGCCGTGGTGTCGCTGACCGGGTTCTCGCTGGTCGGCGGCCCAGCCTACAACGACGCGCATGCCGCCGAGACGATCCTGGCGCGGTTGGATGTGCCCTACCTCGCGGCGCATCCGCTGGAATTCCAGACCATCGCGCAATGGCAGGCCGATGCGCGGGGCCTGACGCCGGTCGAGGCCACCATGATGGTGGCGATCCCGGAACTGGACGGCGCCATCGCGCCGATCACCTTCGGCGGCCGCGCCGGCGTGGCAGGCGAGGGGCGCGGCGACATGGCGCCCCATGCCGAGCGCGTGGGGATGCTGGCGGCGCGCGTGGCGAAGCTGGTCGAGCTGCGGCGCACCGAACGCGCGGCGCGGCGCGTGGCGATCGTGCTGTTCAACTTCCCGCCCAATGCCGGGGCGACCGGCACCGCGGCCTACCTTTCGGTGTTCGAATCGCTGCACCGGACGCTGGGCGCGATGAAGGCCGCCGGCTACACGCTGGACGTGCCGCAGGATGTCGCGGCGCTGCGCCGCGTGGTGCTCGAGGGCAATGCCGCGCGCTACGGCGCGCCCTGCAATGTCGAGGCGCGCATCCCGGCCGACGACCACGTGCGCCGCGAGCCGCACCTGGCCGAGATCGAGAAGACCTGGGGTCCCGCACCTGGCCGGGTGCAGACCGATGGCACGTCGATCCTCGTGCACGGGCTGCGGCTCGGCAATGTGTTCATCGGCATCCAGCCGGCCTTCGGCTGGGAAGGCGACCCGATGCGCCTGCTGTTCGAGCGCGGCTTCGCGCCGACGCATGCCTTCTCCGCCTTCTATCGCTGGATGCGCGAGGATTTCGGCGCCCATGCCGTGCTGCATTACGGCATGCACGGCGCGCTGGAATTCATGCCGGGCAAGCAGACCGGCGTGTCCGGCGAGTGCTGGCCGGACCGGTTGATCGGCGACCTGCCCAACGTCAACCTGTACGCGTCCAACAACCCGTCCGAGGGGGCGCTGGCGAAGCGGCGCGCGGCGGCGACGCTGGTGTCCTACCTGACGCCGCCGGTGGCGCATGCCGGGCTGTACCGCGGGCTGCTCGACCTGAAGGCGTCGCTCGATCGCTGGCGCGGGCTGGCCCCGGAGACCGACCACGGCACGCGCGCCGCGCTCGCGGGGCTGATCCAGGCGCAGGCGTCGCAGGTGGATCTCGCGACCGCGGAGCCGGTCTGGGGCGACACCGCGGCGGCGCAGATCGGCGCGCTGGGCGGCGCGTTGCTCGAACTGGAATACGCGCTGATCCCGCAGGGGCTGCACATCGTGGGCGTGCCGCCGGATGCCCAGGCGCGGGCGCAGATGCTCGACGCCGCCGGCGTGACCGACCCGGCGCGGCGCGCCGAACTGGATGCGCTGCTGGCGCACGACCACGAGACACCGGCCATCCTGCACGCGCTGGATGGCGGCTTCATCCGCCCCGCACCTGGCGGCGACCTGCTGCGCAACACCGATGTGCTGCCGACCGGGCGCAACCTGCACGGCTTCGACCCGTTCCGCATTCCCTCTGCCTTCGCGGTGCAGGATGGCGCGCAGCAGGCCGAGCGCCTGTTGGCCCGCCATGTCCAGGACAGCGGCGCGCTGCCCGAGACGGTCGCGATCGTGCTCTGGGGCACCGACAACCTGAAGACCGAGGGCGGGCCGATCGCCCAGGCGCTGTGGCTGATGGGCGCCGAGCCGCGACACGACAGCTATGGCCGCCTGGCGGGCGCGCAGCTGGTGCCGCTGGAACGCCTGGGGCGCCCGCGCATCGATGCGATGGTGACGCTCTCGGGCATCTTCCGCGACCTGCTGCCGATGCAGACGAAGCTGCTGGCCGAGGCCGCGCTGATGGCCGCCGAGGCGGACGAGCCGCCGGCGATGAACTTCGTCCGCAAGCACGCGCTGGCCTTCATCGCGCAGCATGGCGGCACGATGGAGCAGGCGGCGCTGCGGGTGTTCGGCAATGCGGACGGCGCCTATGGCGCCAATGTCAACCACCTGCTCGACCAGGGCTGCTGGCAGGACGAGGATGAACTCGGCGACGCCTGGCAGAGGCGCAAGGGCTTCGCGTATGGCGTGGCCGGCCGGCCGGTGCGCCAGGACGCGGTGCTGCACCACATGCTCGGCACCGTCGAGGTGACGTACCAGAACCTCGACTCCGTGGAACTCGGCATCACCACGGTCGATCACTACTTCGACACGCTGGGCGGCATCAGCCGCGCGGTGCGCACCGCCCGCGGCCGCGACGCGGCGGTCTATGTCGGCGACCAGACGCGCGGCGAGGGCAAGGTGCGCACGGTCGCCGAGCAGGTCGCGCTCGAGACCCGCACCCGCGCGCTCAACCCAAAATGGTTCGAGCCGCTGCTGCAGCATGGCCACGAGGGCGTGCGCACGATCGAGGCGCAGGTGACGAACACGCTCGGCTGGTCGGCCACCACGGGGCAGGTCGCCCCCTGGGTCTACCAGCACCTGGCGCAGACCTACATGCTGGACGAACAGATGCGCCGGCGCCTGGCGGACTTGAACCCGACCGGCGCGGCGCGCATCGCGAACCGGCTGCTGGAGGCGCATGAGCGCCGCTACTGGCAGCCCAGTGCCGATGTCCTCGATGCGCTGCGGCGCGCGGGCGAGGAACTGGAAGACCGCATCGAAGGCATTTCCGAAGGGGTTCCTGCATGACCGTCGTGATGAACCCGCCGCCGATCCAGACGCTGTCGAGCCGCCGCGGCGATGGCGCCGGCAGCGTGCAGGTGCACATGGACACCATGGCCGCGGTCGGCACGGCGAAGGTGTTCGCGGTGTACGGCAAGGGCGGGATCGGCAAGTCCACCACGTCCTCGAACCTGGCGGTGGCCTTCTCCAAGATCGGCCGGCGTGTCCTGCAGATCGGCTGCGACCCCAAGCATGATTCCACCTTCACGCTGACCAAGCGCCTGATCCCGACGGTGATCGACGTGCTGGAAACGGTCGACTTCCACAGCGAGGAACTCCGCACCGAGGATTTCGTCTTCGAGGGCTACAACGGCGTGCTCTGCGTCGAGGCCGGCGGCCCGCCCGCGGGCACGGGCTGCGGCGGCTACGTGGTCGGCCAGACGGTGAAGCTGCTGAAGGAGCACCACCTGCTCGACGAGACCGACGTGGTGATCTTCGACGTGCTGGGCGACGTGGTCTGCGGCGGCTTCGCATCCCCCCTGCTGCATGCCGACCGCGGCATCGTGGTGGCGGCGAACGACTTCGACAGCATCTTCGCGATGAACCGCATCGTCGCCGCCATCAAGGCGAAGTCGAAGAACTACCCGGTGCGGCTGGGGGGTGTGATCGTCAACCGCTCCGCCGCCACCGACCAGGTCGAGAAGTTCAACAAGGCGACCGGGATGAAGACCCTGGCGCATTTCCCCGACCTCGATGCGATCCGCCGGTCGCGGCTGAAGAAGGCGACCCTGTTCGAGATGGAGGCGACGCCCGAGATGGCGGCGGTGCAGGCGGAATACATCCGGCTCGCGGAATCGCTCTGGGCCGGTGTGGATCCGCTGGAGGCGGAACCGCTCAAGGATCGCGACATCTTCGACCTGCTGGGATTCGACTGAGATGAGCGGCAGCACCTGGCAGGCCCGGCGGACCCAGATCGAGACCTATTTCGATCGCACCGCGTCCGAGACCTGGAAGCGGCTCACATCGGACGCCCCGGTCTCGGGCATCCGCGCGACGGTGCGTGCGGGGCGCGATGCGATGCGCGCCACGCTGCTGTCCTGGCTGCCCGACGACATGCGCGGGCTGCGGCTGCTCGATGCCGGCTGCGGCACCGGGGCGCTGGCGGTGGAAGCGGCGCATCGCGGTGCGCAGGTGGTGGCGATCGATGTCTCGCGCTCGCTCATTCAGGTGGCGCGCGAACGCGCCGGCACGGCGGCGGGTGCCATCCGCTTCGAGGTCGGCGACATGCTCGACCCGTATCTGGGTGACTTCGACCATGTCGTCGCGATGGACAGCCTGATCCATTACCGCGCGCCGGATGCGGTGCGGGCGCTGGCGGGCCTGGCGGCGCGCACCCGCGGGTCGATGCTGTTCACCTTCGCGCCGCGCACGCCGCTGCTGGCGGCGATGCACACGGTCGGGCGCATCTTCCCGCGCGGCGACCGCGCGCCGGCGATCGAGCCGGTGGCCGAGGCCGCGCTGCGCCGGCTGATCCAGGGCGAACGCGCCCTGGCCGGCTTCGCGCCGCGCCAGACCAGGCGCATCGCCAGCGGCTTCTACACCTCCCAGGCGATGGAGCTGGCGGCGCGATGACCGGCCTGAATGCCCGTATCGCGCGTGTCTGGACGAAGGTCGGCCACGACCTGCTGCCCTTCGCCGACGAGCATACCGGCGATCTGCCGTGGTCGCGCCTGTTCCGGCTGTCGCTGTTCCAGATCTCCTGCGGCATGTCGATGGTGCTGCTGATCGGCACGCTGAACCGGGTGATGATCGTCGAGCTCGGCGTCTCGGCCGGGCTGGTGGCGACGATGGTGGCGCTGCCGCTGGTCTTCGCGCCGCTGCGGGCGCTGATCGGCTTCCGGTCGGACACCTATCGCTCGGTGCTGGGCTGGCGGCGGGTGCCGTATTTCTGGCTGGGCAGCGTCATCCAGTTCGGCGGGCTGGCGATGATGCCCTTCGCGCTCATCATCCTGTCGGGCGACACCTGGGCCGACCCGTGGGTGGCGCATGTCTGCGCGGCGATCGCCTTCCTGATGGTGGGGGCGGGGCTGCACACGACGCAGACGGTCGGCCTGGCGCTGGCCACCGACCTGGTGCCGGAACGCGCGCAGCCCAACGTGGTCGCGCTGCTGTCGATGATGCTGCTGGCCGGCATGGTGCTGGCGGCGATCACCTTCGGCCTGCTGCTGGCGGAATTCAGCCAACTGCGGCTGATCCAGCTGATCCAGGGCGTGGCGGCCGCGACGCTGGTGCTGAACTTCGTCGCGGTGTGGAAGCAGGAGGCGCTGGACCCCTCGCGCACCACCGGCCTGCAGAAGAACGAGCCCGGCTTCATCGAGAGCTTCCACGCCCTGTGCCGCACCGGCCCGTGGCATCGGCGCCTGGTGATGATCGGCTTCGGCACCGCGGGCTTCGCGATGCAGGACGTGCTGCTGGAACCCTATGGTGGCCAGGTGCTGGGCCTGGGCGTCGGCGCGACCACGGGGCTCACCGCGCTGATGGCGGGCGGCGGCATGATCGGCTTCATCCTGGCGGCGCGCTGGCTGTCGGGCGGGCAGGATCCCTATCGCATCTGCGGCTATGGCGCGCTGACCGGCGTGGGCGGCTTCGCCCTGGTGATCTTCGCCGGCGCGACGGGGTCGACCTTCCTGTTCGCCGCGGGCACCGCCTGCATCGGCCTGGGCGCGGGCTTCTTCGCCCATGCCACGCTGACCGCCTGCATGCGCGCGGCGCCGCCGGAACGCACCGGCCTGGCGCTCGGCTTGTGGGGCGCGGTGCAGGCCACCTGCGGCGGCGCGGCCATCGCCCTGGGCGGAGTGCTGCGCGATGGCGTCTCGGCGCTGGCGGAACGCGGCCTGCTGGGTGCGAACCTGGAAGGCCCGGTCACCGGCTACGTCACGGTCTATGCGATCGAGATCGCGCTGTTGTTCGCCACCATCGCCGCGGTCGGGCCCCTCGTGGCCCGCGTGCGGCCGACCCTCACCACCCGGACCGGCGCCGCCGATCCGGCATCCGTCCGACCCTGAACGAAGCGGAGGCCAGCATGCCCACGCCACCACCCACCCCGGTGTTTCTCGACCTCGCGGCGCTGTCGCTGTATGTGTTCTTCGCGTTCTTCGCGGGGCTCATCTACTACCTGCATCGCGAGAACAAGCGGGAGGGCTACCCACTGGTCCCGGACCGTTCGGACCGGCCGAATTTCGGCCCCATCCACGGCTTCGGCGAGACGCCGGCGCCCAAGGTGTTCCGCCTGCATCATCCGCCGGGCGCGACCGTCACCCAGGGCGCGCAGCCCGAGCGCGACATCTCCGCGCTGGTGATCGAGGATCCGTACAACGGCACGCCCATCACGCCGATCGGCGATGCGATGCGCGATGGCGTCGGCGCGGCCTCCTATGCCATGCGGCCCGACGTGCCGGACCTTGCCTACGACGACAACCTGCCCAAGATCGTTCCGCTGCGCGCCGCCCCCGGCTGGCACGTGGCGGCCGAGGACCCCAACCCGATCGGGCGCAGCGTCACGACGCTGGATGGCGAGCTGGCGGGCACGGTGGTCGATCTCTGGGTCGACCGGTCGGAATTCGTCCTGCGCTACCTCGAGGTGGAGGCCGTCGGCCGCCATCGCGTGCTGGTGCCGATGTTCCTCGCGACCATCAATGATGACGGCGATGTGCGCGTGGTGTCGGTGACCGCCGCGCAGCTGGCCGCGGCGCCGCGGACCAGGCTGCCCGAACAGGTCACCCTGCTCGAGGAAGACATGATCGGCGGCTATTTCGGCGGTGGCCATCTGCACGCCACGCCCGAGCGCAGCGAGCCTTGCCTGTGAGCGCCGCCCCGACGCACCCGACGGTCACCGAGCACGGCTTCGAGCCCGTGCCCGGCCTGCCGGAGCGCCTGCCGGATGGCGAGACGCTGCTGTGGCAGGGCCGCCCCGGCTGGCGCGGCCTGGCGCGCGGGGCGCTGCACGTGCGTGCCATCGCGGCGTATTTCGCGCTGGTCGCCGGTTGGCAGGCTGCATCGGTCGCGACGGCGGGCGGCAATCTGTTCGACATGCTGGCCGCGGCCGGCGTGATGATGGCGATCGGCGCCATGCCGATCGCCTTCCTGATGGCCTATGCCTGGATGGCGGCGCGCGGCGCGGTGTATTCGATCACCAGCCGCCGCGTCGTGATGCGCGTGGGCGTGGCGCTGCCGGTCACCATCAACCTGCCCTTCGCGATGATCGACCGCGCCGCGCTGTCGCGCCGTGCGGATGGCAGCGGGGACCTGGTGCTGCGGCTGGCGGGCAGGCAGCGCGCGTCCTGGATCGCGCTGTGGCCGCATTGCCGCCCGTGGCGCGTCACGCGGCCCGAACCCATGCTGCGCGCATTGCCGGATGCGGAGGCCGCGGCGCAGATCCTAGGTCGCGCACTGGCCGCCGCGGCCTCGATGCCGGTCTCGCCGATTGCCGCTGCGCCGCGGGCTGCCGCGCGTGCCGGCGCCGAGGCCATGGCCTAGTCTTACAAGGAAGCCGCCCCATGTCCCGCACCATGCGCCATGATGTTTTCGGCAAGGGCCCGTTGCTCGGCATGGGCGTCGCCATCCTGGCGGCGGTGGGGCTGACGGTCGCGCCCCTGCCGTCCGTGCGCGGGCCCGACAGCGCCGCCGTGGTGCGCAGCGAACGCAGCTTCGTCGCCACCGATCGCGGCGATGGCGCGGTGGTCCTGACCGATTCCGCCACCGGGCGCGACGTGCTGCTGCTGGCGCCGGGCGAGGACGGCTTCCTGCGCGGCACGCTGCGCGGCCTGGCACGCGATCGCCGCCTGCGCGACATCGGGCCCGAGGCGCCCTTCCGCCTGGTTGCCTGGAGCGACGGGCGGCTTACGCTGGACGACACGGCGACAGGCCGGCGTCTGGATCTGCTGGCCTTCGGCCAGACGCAGGTGGACGCCGCCGCGCGCCTCCTGCCCATCGGGGAGAAATAGAACATGACGACGAAAGGCAATGGCTGGCCGCGCTGGCTGGGCGGACCCTCGACGCTGGAGGTTCCCTGCACCGTCGAGATCGAACGCAGCTTCGACAGCTTCCACGCCTATGCGGTGCCCGAGGGCGTCGACCTGCGCCCGGGTGATCGCGTGGTGGTGCACGGCACGCCCGACCGCGTGGCCTTCGGCGAGAAGATGACCTTCGAGACGCGCGCCACCGTCTATCGCGCCGGCCCGCTGACGCGGTTCTGGACGCAGTGGGTGGCGATCTTCGAACTGACCGAGCTGTACCACTGCGGCTTCGAGCCGAAGGAAGCCGCGTGATGGAGGCCCTCGTGCTCGGCGCGGCCGATGAGCTGCCGCTCGGAACCAAGCAGGGATCCTCCGCCGCCGCGACGCGCATGGCGCTGACCGAGACGGTGCTGAGCCCGCGCTTCTACACCACCGATTTCGCCGCCATGGACAAGGTCGATGTCGAGCCGCTGCGCGCGCAGTGGGACCGGCTGATGGACGAGTTCCGCGCCGACCCGAACAAGGGGCATTTCGTCCGCAACGAGGATTTCGACAGGTTCGACCTGAGCAGCCTTCCCGAAGGGCTGCAGAAGGAGCTGGTCGAATTCCTGGTCAGCAGCGTCACCGCCGAATTCTCGGGCTGCGTGCTCTATGCCGAGATCAAGAAGCGCGTCACGAACCCCGACATCAAGGAGCTGTTCGCCGTGATGGCCCGCGATGAAAGCCGCCATGCCGGCTTCATCAACGACAGCCTGAAGGACATCGGCGTCGGCGTGGACCTCGGCTTCCTCACCCGGTCCAAGAAGTACCACTACTTCCAGCCGAAGTTCATCTTCTATGCGACCTATCTCAGCGAGAAGATCGGCTACGCCCGCTACATCACGATCTTCCGGCAGTTCGAGAAGCACCCCGAGCTGCGCTTCCACCCGATCTTCCAGTGGTTCGAGAAGTGGTGCAACGACGAGTTCCGCCACGGCGAGGCCTTCGCCCTGCTGATGCGCGCCAACCCGTCGCTGGTCAGCGGCGGCAATGTCTGGTGGTGCCGCTTCTTCCAGCTCGCGGTCTTCGCCACGATGTACGTGCGCGACCATGCCCGGCCGGAATTCCACAAGGCGCTCGGCATGACGCCGACCGACTACGACATGCGGGTCTTCCGCATCAGCGAGGAGATCTGCCGCCAGGTCTTCCCCGCCACGCTCGACATCGACCATCCGGGTTTCCTGCGGGACATGGAACGGCTGCGCGTCCTGGCGGAATCGATGGCCGCGGCGAAGGCGCGGGGCGGTGTCGTCGGCACCGTCAAGCGCGCCGGCATGACCGTGGCGGCGGGTGTGACCTTCCTGCGCGCCCTGCTGCGGCGGCCACGCCGGCACGACCTGCCCGCCGACGCCCGCCTGGCGCCGGCCTGGTAGGGCAGGGAGGACGCGCGCCACATGGCCGCCATCGGCATCCCGGTCCTGGTCACGATCTTCGCCTGGTGGTTCAGCACCGGGCTGATCCTGCTGCTGGACGGGTTGCGGCGCGAGACCTTCCGCCGGTCGATGGCCTTCGCGACCGCCTTCCTCATGGCCGCGCTGGTCGGCATCTGGGGCCTGCGCGACGAGGCGACGGTGGCGGGCGCCTATCTCGGCTTCCTCTGCGGGCTCGCGGTCTGGGGCTGGATCGAATTGTCCTTCCTGACCGGCGTGATCACCGGGCCGGTGCGCACGCCCTGCCCACCGGGGCTGTCGGGCGCGCGGCGCGTGCTGGCGGCGATCGGCGTGATCCTGTGGCACGAACTGGCCATCATCGGCGGCGCGGCGGCGATCGTGGCGCTGTCCTGGGGTGCGGCGAACCAGGTGGCGGCCTGGACCTTCGCGATCCTGTGGGTGATGCGGCAGTCGACCAAGATCAACATCTTCCTGGGTGCGCGAAACACCGGGGAAGTCTTCCTGCCCGACCACCTGCGCTACATCGGATCCTACTTCCGGCACCGGTCGATGAACCTGCTGTTCCCGGTCTCGGTCATGGCCGCGACGCTGTTCTGCGCCTGGCTGTTCCATCATGCCTTCACGGCGGGTGCCACGCCGTTCGATGTCACCGCGGCCAGCCTGCTCGGCACGCTGGCGGCGCTGGCGGTGCTGGAGCACTGGTTCCTGATGATGCCGCTGCCGATCGAACGCCTGTGGCGCTGGGCGATGGATCGGCGGGAGGCCGCGGGCCGCCCGGCACCGCGCATGGCGGCGTGGGAATCCGGCCTGTCGGCGCCCTGCGACGCCGACCGCCTGGGCCGCCTGCTGAGCGATGTCGCGGACGGTGCCTATGGCCCGGTCGAGAGCCTGCGCGGCACGCTGCGCTCGCCCTCGGGCTGGGTGCAGTTCGACATGACCGAAGGGCGCGCGCGCGTCGCCTCCGTCACGCAGGGCGCCAATGCCGCGCCGCGGGTGGTCGCGGTCGGCGCCACCGGCGACCTGATGCGCCTGCGCGCGGCGCTGCTGGCCTGCCTGAGGCCGGCCGCGGCATGAGCCGCGTGCACGACATTCCGGGCCGCAGCCCGCACCGATATGGCATCGCGCCGCGCCGTCGCGCATGCTGGACAACCAAGGCGCAACAGAGCACCCGGGGGGTGACGCCATGAACTACGAAGCCTATTTCCGCGCGCAGCTCGACGGTCTCCGGCGCGAAGGCCGCTACCGCGTGTTTGCCGACATCGAGCGCCAGGCCGGCGCCTTCCCCCGCGCCATCCGCCACGATGCCGGCAAGACGCGCGAAGTGACCGTCTGGTGCTCGAACGACTACCTCGGGATGGGGCAGCACCCGAAGGTCCTGGCGGCGATGCACGAGGCGCTGGACCGCTACGGCGCCGGCGCCGGCGGCACGCGCAACATCTCCGGCACCAACCACGCGCATGTGCTGCTGGAACGCGAGCTCGCCGCGCTGCACGGCACCGAGGCCGCGTTGCTGTTCAACTCCGGCTACATGTCGAACTGGGCGTCGCTGTCGACGCTGGCCTCGCGCATGCCGGGCTGCGTGATCGTGTCCGACGAGATGAACCATGCCTCGATGATCGAGGGCATGCGCCATTCCCGCGCCGAGCGCCGCCTGTTCCGCCACAACGACGTGACCGACCTGCGCCGCGTGCTGTCGGAGCTCGACCCCAAGGCGCCGAAGCTGGTGGCCTTCGAAAGCGTCTATTCCATGGATGGCGACATCGCGCCGATCCACGCCATCTGCGACGTCGCCGAGGAATTCGGCGCCATGACCTATTGCGACGAGGTGCACGGCGTGGGTCTGTACGGCGCGACGGGTGGCGGTGTCACCGAACGCGACGGCGCCGCGCATCGCCTGACCGTCATCGAGGGCACGCTGGCCAAGGCCTTCGGCGTGATCGGCGGCTACATCGCCGGCACGCATGCGATGTGCGACTTCGTGCGGTCCTTTGCCTCGGGCTTCATCTTCTCGACCGCGCTGCCGCCGGCCGTCGCCGCCGGGGCGCGCGCCGCCATCGAGCACCTGCGCGCCAGCACGGCGGAACGCGAAAGGCTGCACGAACGCGCCGCCACCCTGCGCCGCCGGCTTGATGCGGTGGGCGTGCCGCACCTGCAGAATGACAGCCACATCGTGCCGGTGATGGTCTACGACCCGGTGATCTGCAAGAACATCTCGGACCTGCTGCTCGACGAGCACGGCGTCTATGTGCAGCCGATCAACTACCCGACCGTGCCGCGCGGCACGGAGCGGCTGCGCATCACGCCATCCCCGGTGCACAGCGACGCCGACATGGACCACCTGGTCGCGTCGCTCGAGGATGTCTGGGCGCGGTTCAGCCTGCGGCGCGCCGCCTGATGGATTCGCTTCCCGGCGATCACGGCCGGGGGCGCGGCGCGGCCGCCGTGTCGGCCCGCGCCAAGGCGCCGCGTGCCGCCCCCGCCGCCCGCGCACCCTATCCCTTCGCCGCGATCGTGGCGCAGGAGGAGATGCTGCGCGCGCTGCTGATCGCCGCCGTCGATGGCAGCATCGGCGGCGTGCTGGTGCTGGGCGACCGCGGCACCGGCAAGTCCACGGCGGTGCGCGCACTGGCGGCATTGCTGCCGGCCATGAAGGCGGTCGAGGGCTGCCGCTTCGGCTGCGATCCCGCCGACGCCGCCGCGCTGTGCGATGCCTGCCGCGCGCGCGGCCGCCTGCGCGCGATCGACACGCCGGTGCCGGTGGTCGACCTGCCCCTCGGCGCCACCGAGGACCGCGTGGCCGGCGCGCTCGACATCGAGCGCGCGCTGGCCGAGGGCGTGAAGGCCTTCGAGCCCGGGCTGCTCGCGCGCGCGCATCGCGGCTTCCTCTATATCGACGAGGTCAACCTGCTCGAGGACCACCTGGTCGACCTGCTGCTCGATGTCGCGGCCTCCGGCGAGAACCTGGTGGAGCGGGAAGGCATCTCGATCCGCCACCCCGCGCGCTTCGTGCTGGTGGGGTCCGGCAATCCGGAAGAAGGCGAACTGCGCCCGCAATTGCTCGATCGCTTCGGCCTGTGCGTCGAGGTCCGCACGCCGATGGACCTGCCGACCCGCATCGAGGTGATCCGCCGGCGCGATTCCTACGAACGCGACCACGCGGCCTTCTGCGCGGCGTGGGAGAAGGAACAGGCGAAGCTGCGCCGTCGCATCCTGGCCGCGCGGGCGCTGGTCGGCGCCATCGAGGTGCCGGATGCGGCGCTCGAACGCGCCGCGCAGCTGTGCATCGCGCTCGGGACGGATGGGCTGCGCGGGGAGCTCACGCTGATCCGCGCCGCGCGCGCCCATGCCGCGCTGGAAGGCCGCCCCGTGGTCGGCGATGCCGAACTGCGCGCTGTCGCGAGCCCGGCGCTGCGCCATCGCCTGCGGCGCAATCCGCTGGACGAGACCTCCTCCTCCACCCGCGTCGAGCGTGCGGTCCAGGAGATCTTCGGGCCGTGAGCGGCGCCGGCGACGGGCGCGCTTCGCCGCGCGCGGCGCCGGATCCGGCGGTGGTGGCAGACCAGCACGCCGCGGCGTTGCTGCTGGCGGTCGATCCCGTGGGCCTCGGCGGCGCCGTCCTGCGTGCCGCGCCCGGGCCGGAGCGCGATGGCTGGCTTGCGCTGCTGCGCGCCGCGCTCCCGCAGGGCTGCGCCTGGCGGCGGATGCCGGCCTCGGTGCCGGATTCGCGGCTGCTTGGCGGGCTGGACCTGGCGGCGACCCTCGCATCCGGGCGGCCTGTCGCCGAACGCGGCGTGCTGGCCGACACCGATGGCGGGGTGCTGCTGCTGGCAATGGCGGAACGCGCCGAACCCGGCATGGCCGCGCGCATCGCCGCGGTGATCGATGCGCGCGAGGTCGTGCTGGAACGCGATGGGCTGGCGCGGCGCCTGCCGGCCCGCTTCGGCCTGGTCGCGCTGGACGAGGGCATCGAGGATGAGGGGGTCGCCGCGGCGCTGCGCGATCGTCTCGCCTTCCATATCGCGCCCTTGCCGCCGACGCCGGGCGCTGCGCTGCCCGACATCGCTCAGGCACGCGCGCTGCTGCCGTCCGTGGCCGTGCCGCCGGAGGTGACGCAGGCGCTGTGCGGCGCGGCGGTGGCGCTCGGCATTGCCTCGCTGCGCGCGCCGATGCTGGCGCAGCGCGTCGCCATTGCCGCGGCGGCGCTGGCCGGGCGCGACACCGTGCTGGCCGAGGATGCCGCCCTCGCGGCCCGCCTGGTGCTGGCACCGCGCGCGACCCGCGTGCCGGAGGCCGAGACCCCGCCGGCGGAGGAACCGCCACCGCCCGAACAGGGCGATGCCGAGGACGCGCCCAAGGGCGAAAGCACCGATGCGCCGCTCGAGGATCGCGTGCTGGAGGCTGCGCGCGCCGTGCTGCCCGAGAACCTGCTGGCCGGTCTTGGCGCCGGATTGCGCGACGCGGCGCGGCGCGGGGCGCCCGATGGCCGCGCCGGCGCGCGCCACGCGACGCCGCTGCGGGGCCGTCCGGCCGGCACGCGCCAGGGC